>JANQNX010000011.1 GCA_028279365.1 Gammaproteobacteria bacterium
TGTCGAAGGAAAAATTTGAACGTACGAAACCGCATGTGAATGTGGGCACGATAGGTCATGTGGACCATGGTAAGACGACGTTAACGGCGGCAATTACGAAAACCATGTCGGAGAAATTCGGTGGTGAATCGAAGGCCTATGACCAGATTGACAACGCGCCGGAAGAGCGCGAACGTGGTATCACCATTGCGACCGCGCACGTCGAATACGAAAGTGAAACCCGTCACTATGCGCACGTAGACTGCCCGGGCCACGCCGACTACGTCAAAAACATGATTACCGGTGCGGCGCAGATGGACGGTGCCATCCTGGTCTGTAGTGCCGCTGATGGTCCGATGCCCCAAACGCGTGAACACATCCTGCTCGCACGTCAGGTGGGTGTGCCCTTCATCGTGGTCTACCTCAACAAAGCCGACCAGGTTGATGATGCCGAACTGCTCGAGTTGGTGGAAATGGAAGTGCGTGAACTGCTCGACTCCTATGAATTCCCGGGTGACGACACGCCGATTATTACCGGCAGTGCCTTGAAAGCGGTCGAAGGCGACAGCTCTGATATTGGTACCCCGTCGATTGAAAAACTGGTTGCGGCGATGGACGAATACATCCCGGTGCCTGAGCGTCCGGTCGACCAGCCGTTCCTGATGCCAATCGAAGACGTCTTCAGTATCTCCGGTCGTGGTACCGTGGTCACGGGTCGTGTTGAACGTGGCATCGTCAAAGTCGGTGAAGAAATTGAAATTGTTGGTATCAAAGACACGCAAAAGACCACTTGTACCGGTGTGGAAATGTTCCGCAAACTGTTAGACGAAGGTCAGGCCGGCGACAACGTCGGTGTGTTACTGCGTGGTACCAAGCGTGAAGAAGTCGAACGTGGTCAAGTCCTGTGTGTACCGGGTTCGATTACCCCACATACCCACTTTGAAGCTGAAGTCTACGTCTTGAGCAAAGACGAAGGTGGCCGTCATACGCCATTCTTCAACAACTACCGTCCGCAATTCTACTTCCGTACGACTGACGTCACGGGTGCGGTGGAACTACCGGATGGGACTGAGATGGTGATGCCGGGTGACAACGTCAAGGTCACGGTGAAACTGATTGCACCGATTGCGATGGAAGAAGGCTTACGTTTTGCGATACGTGAAGGTGGACGTACGGTCGGTGCCGGTGTCGTCTCCAAAATTATTGAGTAAGCATGTATGTCTGAGAATCAAGTAATAAGAATACGCTTAAAGGCTTTTGATCATCGCCTGATCGATCAATCGACGAAAGAGATTGTCGAGACAGCGAGACGTACAGGTGCTCAAATAAAAGGTCCGATTCCTTTACCGACAAAAAAAGAACGTTTTACCGTATTGATCTCACCGCATGTTAATAAAGATGCGCGCGATCAATACGAGATTCGAACACATAAACGTTTAATGGATATTGTTAACCCTACTGATAAAACAGTTGATGCTTTGATGAAACTGGATTTGGCAGCAGGTGTTGATGTGCAAATTAAACTTAACTGATAGCGATTGGCGGAAAAGACAATGACTGTGGGAATTGTAGGTAGAAAACGTGGTATGACGCGTGTCTTCACTGAAGAAGGTCAGTCTGTGCCAGTCACGGTAGTCGAGGCTGCACCGAATCATGTGGCGGGTTTAATTTCACCAGAGGACAAAGGTTACTCCGCTATTCAGGTAGCATGGGGATCAAAAAAACCGGGTTCATTAAACAAGTCTGAAGCAGGTAATTATGCCAAGGCTAACCTTGAAGCAGCAGAAGGTTTGCTGGAATATAGATTAAGCAATGATGAGCAAGCGCAATATGAAGCTGGCTCAGAGATTAAAGTCGACATGTTTGAAGCAGGCCAGAAAGTTGATGTCACTGGCACGACTATCGGTAAGGGTTTTGCCGGTGGGATTAAACGCCATAATTTCAAGCATCAACGTAACACTCATGGTAACTCGTTGTCGCATCGTGCGCCGGGTTCGATTGGTCAATGTCAAACACCTGGAAGAGTGTTTAAAGGCAAGAAAATGGCTGGCCATCTGGGTAATGTACAAAGAACTGCCCAGAACCTTGAGGTGGTAAAAGTTGATGCAGACAGGAATTTAATTTTGATCAAAGGCGCAGTGCCTTCTGCCAAAGGTGGAAAAGTCATTGTTAAGCCATCAATCAAAAAACGAAATAAGGCTTAAGCGATGGAATTAACAATACAACAATCAGGCAAGAAAAAAGCCGGTGTGATGAATGTGGCTGATACTGTTTTTTCAGCTGACTTCAACGAGCCTTTGATTCATCAGGTGTTAACAACCTATCTGGCTGGCGCCAGAGCAGGTACTAAAGCACAACTGACGCGTTCAGAAGTGCGTGGCGGTGGTAAGAAGCCCTGGAGACAGAAAGGTACCGGTAGGGCAAGAGCAGGAACCATTCGTAGTCCGTTATGGCGTAGTGGTGGTGTGACGTTTGCAGCCAAGCCTCGTGATCATAGTAAAAAGTTGAATAAGAAAATGTACCGTGGCGCAATGCGCTCAATTTTATCTGAATTAGTACGTCAGGAACGCCTTGTTTGTGTCGATGAGTTTGATGTATCTGAATCCAAAACCAAATTAGTCAAAGAAAAATTGGATCAACTTGGCCTGGAAGAAGTGCTGATCATTACTAATGAATTATCTGAAAGTTTGTATTTAGGTGTGCGCAATTTACCTAAAGTCGATGTGATAGATACGGAAGAAATTGATCCTTATTCACTAATCGGTTTTGAGAAGGTATTGATGACGCAGGCCGCAGTTGAAAAAGTTGAGGCATGGTTATCATGAGCCAGGAAAAGTTAATGACGGTTTTGAGAGAACCACGCGTGACTGAAAAAACGACGTTGGTTGGTGAAGCTTTCAACCAATATGTATTCAAGGTGGCTAAGACTGCAACCAAGCCCGAGATTAAACAGGCGGTTGAATTAATGTTCGAAGGAGCAGAGGTCGAGTCTGTTCAGGTAATGAATGTTAAAGGCAAGAGAAAAACGTTTGCGCGTAGACCAGGTAAGCGCGTTGATTGGAAAAAAGCCTACGTAAAACTTAAACCTGGTTTTGATATTGATTTTATGGGCGGCTAAATAGGTAGAGTTAACAATGGCATTAATTAATCCAAAACCAACGTCTGCTGGACGACGCTCCATGATAAAGGTGGCCAGCCCTGAGTTATATAAGGGTAAGCCTTATGAACCATTGCTGGAAAAACAAAGCAAGCATTCAGGCAGAAACAACAATGGCCGTATTACGGTACGTCATCGTGGTGGGGGTTCAAAGCAACGTTACCGCGTCATTGACTTTAAGCGTAATAAAGACGGTGTGCCGGCTAAAGTAGAGCGTATTGAATACGATCCAAATCGTACTGCGCATATTGCATTGTTGCTGTATCTGGACGGTGAAAGACGTTACATCATTGCACCGAAGAAACTCAGTGTTGGTGATGAAGTTGTGTCAGGTAGCCAAGCCGGCATTAAAACCGGCAACAGCATGGAATTAAGAAATATTCCATTAGGTACCACTGTACATTGTGTTGAATTGAAGCCGGGTAAAGGCGCACAGTTGGCAAGAAGCGCTGGTGCCGGTGTGCAACTGGTGGCTAAAGAAGGTCAACATGCAACCTTGCGTCTACGTTCTGGTGAAATGAGAAAAGTCTTATCTGACTGTCGTGCCACGATTGGTGAAGTGGGTAACGGTGAACATTCGCTGGAAGCCTTGGGTAAAGCCGGAGCTAAACGTTGGCGAGGCATCAGACCGACGGTTCGTGGTGTTGCGATGAATCCCGTAGACCATCCGCATGGTGGTGGTGAAGGCAGAACATCTGGCGGTCGCCATCCTGTTAGTCCCTGGGGTACGCCGACTAAAGGTTATAAGACCAGAAAGAACAAACGAACGGACAATTTAATCGTTCGTAAACGTAATCAGAAAAAGTGAGGTTAGATAGTGCCACGTTCAATTAGAAAAGGTCCTTTTGTTGATCATCATTTACTGAAAAAAGTTGAAACAGCAAAAGAGAATAATGATAAGCGTCCTATCAAGACCTGGTCACGTCGTTCAATGATTATGCCGGAAATGGTTGGACTGACCATTGGTGTACATAATGGTCGTGATCACATGCCGATTTATATTTCTGAAAATATGGTTGGGCACAAATTGGGTGAGTTTGCGTTGACGCGAACTTTTCGTGGCCACATGGCAGACAGAAAAACGAAATAGCGATAACTATTATGGCAACATCAGCAACATTAAAATTTACTCATCTGTCACCACAGAAAATGCGTTTGGTTGCAGATCAGATCCGTGGCATGTCTGTAGACAAGGCGATTAATTTGCTCGCGTTTAGTAACAAGAAAGGCGCAGTGATTATCAAGAAAGTACTTGAGTCAGCCATCGCTAATGCAGAAAACAATGATGGTGCTGATATTGATGAATTAAAAGTCAGTGAGATACAGGTCAATCAAGGGCCCACAATGAAGCGCTTGCGTCCTCGTGCCAGAGGTCGTGCCGATAGAATTATTAAACGAACCAGTCATCTGACGGTGACGGTTGCGGAAACCGGAGAGTAATAAAGCATGGGTCAAAAAGTACATCCAACTGGAATTCGTCTAGGCATTATCAAAGACTGGACGTCAACCTGGTATGCCGACAGCAAAGATTATGCTGATTACCTCCACGCTGACATTAAAGTCAGGGAGTTTATGCGCAAAAAACTGACCAATGCGTCAGTCAGTCGTATTCAAATTGAAAGACCAGCAGGTAATGCAAGAGTGATTATTCACACTGCCAGACCTGGTATCGTGATTGGCAAGAAAGGCGAAGACATCGAGCGCTTGAGAATGGAAGTGTCTGATATGTTAGGTGTGCCGGCTCATGTCAGTGTTGAAGAAATTCGTAAACCTGAACTTGATGCTTATCTGGTAGCAGAGAGTGTCGCGCAACAAATTGAACGACGAATCATGTTTCGTCGTGCGATGAAACGAGCAGTGACCAACACCATGCGACTCGGTGCACAAGGTATCAAGATTACGGTAAGTGGCCGCTTAAACGGTGCAGAGATCGCTAGAACCGAATGGTACAGAGAAGGTCGTGTACCTTTGCATACACTGCGTGCAGATATTGATTATGGTACAGCTGAAGCCAATACGACTTACGGAATCATTGGTATCAAAGTATGGATATTTAAAGGTGAGGTGTTCGGCCACGAACAAAACGTGGAAGAAGAAACACCTAAAGAAGAAATTGCTGCAAGCAAATAACGGGAAAGAAACGTGTTACAACCTAAAAGAACAAAGTTCAGAAAGCAGAGCAAATCACGTAACCGCGGTTTGGCTCAGGTAGGCAACAAGGTCAGCTTCGGCGAATATGGGTTGAAGGCCGTCGGTCGCGGACGCATTAACGCGCGCCAGATTGAGGCTGCAAGACGTGCGCTTACTAGAAAAGTAAAGCGTGGTGCAAAAGTCTGGATACGCATTTTTCCGGACAAGCCGATCACCAAAAAGCCATTGGAAGTACGCCAAGGTAAAGGTAAAGGTAACGTTGAATACTGGGTTGCACAGATACAGCCGGGTCGCATGCTTTACGAAATGGAAGGCGTGCCTGAAGAACTGGCCAGAGAGGCATTTGAATTGGCGGCAGCAAAACTGCCGATTAAGACAACGTTTGTTGTCAGGACGGTGTTGTAATGAAAACAGCTGAATTAAGAGAAAAGACAGCGGAAGAGTTACAGGAAATGTTGCTCGATGAACTTCGGGCGCAGTTTAACTTACGCATGCGCAAAGGCACCGGGCAGTTGGATAAGCCGAGTGAAATGAAGAAGACGCGCAGGAACATTGCTCGTATTCATACGTTAATAAATGAAAAAAAGATGGCAGCAGGAAATTAATCGATGACCACTGAAGAAAAAACAGCCAAGACCGTCACCGGTACCGTGGTAAGTAACAAAATGGATAAGACCATCTCCGTTTTGGTTGAGCGAACCGTTAAACATCCGCTGTATGGCAAATTCGTTCGCCGCTCTACCAAACTGATGGCGCACGATGAATCGAATGAGTGCGGTGAAGGCGATGTGGTTGTGATTGAAGCATCTAAACCAATATCAAAAAATAAAACCTGGCGTCTCCAGAAAGTGGTGACCAAGGCCCAGGTTGTTTAGCAGGACGAGGAGATAGAGCGCACATGATTCAGATGCAAACAATGCTTGATGCGGCAGACAACAGCGGTGCGCGCCGACTGATGTGTGTAAAGGTATTGGGTGGCTCAAAAAGACGTTATGCCAATGTTGGTGACGTCATTAAAGTGAGTATCAAAGAAGCGATTCCTCGTGGCAAGGTAAAGAAAGGCGAAGTCTACAACGCGGTTGTGGTCAGAACGCGTAAAGGTGTTCGTCGCCAGGATGGTTCATTAATACGCTTCGACGGTAATGCGGCCGTGTTGTTGAATAATCAGCTGCAACCGATTGGGACACGTATATTTGGTCCGGTTACCCGTGAATTGCGTGGTGAGCAGTTTATGAAAATTGTTTCATTAGCGCCGGAGGTACTCTGACAATGATGCGCATTAGAAAAGGTGACGAAGTTGTTGTTAATGCCGGTAAGGACAAAGGCAAGCGTGGCCTTGTGTTATCCGTGCATAGCGACACTGATGAAGTTGTCGTTGAAAACGTCAATATGGTTAAGAAACATACCAAGGGCAATCCCATGCAGGGTGCGCCCGGCGGTATCATAGAAAAAGAAGCGGCTATTGATATTTCCAATGTGTCTATCTGGAATCCTGTTACCAATAAGGGTGACAAGATTGGTTTCCGTCTGCTTGAAGATGGACAAAAGGTTCGCTTTTTTAAGTCTAATAACGAAGTTGTGGACGTATAAGAACATGGTCAGATTACAGGAACATTATCAAAACAAGGTTATTTCGCAGCTGAATGAACAGTTCGGATATAAGTCTGCGATGGAAGTGCCGAAGATTACCAAGATCACGCTGAATATGGGTCTGGGTGAAGCCGTTGCCGATAAAAAGATTATTGAGCATGCAGTGGAAGACATGACCAAGATCGCGGGTCAAAAACCCATCGTAACCAAAGCCAGAAAATCCGTGGCTAATTTCAAAGTGCGTGAGGGTTGGCCAATTGGCTGTAAAGTCACGCTGCGACGTGAGCGCATGTATGAATTTCTGGATAGATTGATTTCTATCGCTATCCCTCGTATCCGTGATTTTCGTGGACTTAACGCAAAATCATTTGATGGTCGTGGCAATTACAACATGGGCGTGAAAGAGCAAATCATTTTTCCTGAAATTGATTATGACAAGATTGATACGCTGCGCGGTATGGATATTACTATTACTACCACTGCGCGCAGTGACGAAGAAGGTCGTGCATTACTCACGGCGTTTAATTTTCCATTAAGGTCCTGAGGTTTTTTGATATGGCAAAGTCATGCATGGTGAATCGTGAAATCAAGCGTATCAAGCTGGTTAAAAAGCATGCTGCAAAACGTGCTGAGTTAAAAGCGATGATAAAAAATACGTCTCTGAGTGAAGAGGACCGTTTAGCTGCGCGAGAAAAATTAAACAAGATGCCTCGGGATGGAAGTGCGGTTCGTTTGCGTAACCGTTGTAATTTAACCGGCCGTCCACATGGCTATTATCGAAAATTTGGATTATCAAGAAACAAACTGCGCGAAGCGGCTATGCGTGGTGATGTACCAGGTCTGGTCAAGGCTAGCTGGTAAACATAGAGGATTATTAGCATGAGTATGCAAGACCCGATTTCAGATATGTTAACCCGAATCCGCAATGCGCTGGAAAGAGCGATGAGCGAAGTGGTGATGCCTTCTTCAAAGTTGAAGGTAGCCATCGCAGAGATCTTGAAACAGGAAGGTTACATTCTTGATTACAAGGTGATTGATAATGATGGCAAAGCACAATTATCAATCGATTTAAAATATTTTGAAGGCAAACCTGTCATAGAAATGATTCAACGAATCAGCAAACCGAGTCTTCGCAGCTATAAAGGTGCTAATGATCTACCCAAGGTAATGGGTGGTCTTGGTGTCGCGATTATATCGACTGCTAAAGGCGTCATGACAGATAAATCAGCACGTGAGCACGGTATTGGTGGCGAAGTGCTTTGTTTCGTTTCTTAATTGGATTGAATTATGTCAAGAATTGGAAATAACCCTGTGACTATTCCTTCCGGTGTTGATGTCAACATCGTCGGCAGTATGGTAACCATCAAGGGCAGCAAAGGTGAGTTATCTCATAATGTGCACCCGCTGGTTAAAGTCGAGCATGAAGATAATACACTGAAGACTTCAGTATTGAATAATAGCAAAGCGGCTAAGGCACTCTCCGGTACTACGCGCGCGCTGATTCAGAACATTGTGACGGGTGTTAGCGAAGGTTTTGAAGTCAAGCTTGAGATAGTCGGTGTCGGTTATCGCGCAGCGGTCTCTGGCAAAACATTGAATTTGACCCTGGGCTTTTCGCATCCGGTCGCTTTTCCCGTACCTGATGGTATTCAAATAGAAACGCCTAGCCAGACTGAAATTGTTGTTAAGGGCGCGAACAAACAACAGGTTGGACAAGTTGCGGCTAATATCCGCGCTTATCGTGAGCCGGAACCTTATAAGGGTAAAGGTGTACGTTATGCCGATGAGCGAATTATCAGAAAAGAAGCCAAGAAGAGTTAATTAAGATAAAGCTAATTAAGACACAGAGCTAACCAGTTATGAATAAAAAGACAGAAAGATTAAGACGGGCAAAAAAAGCACGTGGCAGAATTGCTAGACAAGGCATCAATCGTCTGTGTGTGCATAAAACGCCTCGTCATGTTTATGCTCAAATCATTTCGCCTAGCGGTTCAGAAGTTCTTGTCAGTGCTTCCAGTGTGGATAAAGAAATCAGGGGTGATATGAAATATACCGGTAATGTCGAAGCGGCAATACTGGTAGGGAAAACATTAGCAGAACGTGCAAAGAAAGCGGGTATTTCCAACGTGGCATTTGATCGCTCTGGGTTTAAATATCACGGTCGTATTAAAGCGCTTGCTGATGCTGCGCGTGAACAAGGTATGGAATTCTAGGAATCAAACTTATGGCATTAGCAAATTCAATTACAGGTAACGAAGACCTACAGGAAAAACTGGTCGCTGTTAATCGTGTCGCCAAGGTCGTTAAAGGTGGACGCATTTTTGGTTTCGCTGCACTGACAGTGGTAGGTGATGGCAATGGTCGCGTGGGAGTCGGTCGCGGTAAGTCGAGAGAAGTGCCGTTGGCAATTCAAAAGGCAATGGAAGATGCCAGACGTAATATGGTTAAAGTACCTCTGAATGACGCTACCCTACACTATCCTATCGCTGCAGAATTTGGCGCCGCCAAGGTATACATGCAGCCGGCTTCAGAAGGTACCGGTATCATTGCCGGTGGCCCTATGCGTGCCGTATTTGAAGTCGTGGGCGTACACAATGTACTCGCCAAGTCGAATGGTTCGACCAACCCAATTAATGTTGTTCGCGCTACGATTGAAGGGCTTAAGTCAATGTCTTCACCTGAACATATTGCTGCCAAGCGCGGAAAAAAACTTGAAGAAGTGGTGAGCTAAGATGGCTAAGAATTCCAGTAACAAGCTGAAAGTGACGCTGACCAAAAGTACTAATAGACGTGTAGCGAAACACAAATCATGCGTTGCCGGTTTGGGTCTACGCAGAATAGGCCATAGCGTTACCGTTGATGATACGCCTGAAAACAGGGGCATGATAAATAAAGTCGGCTATTTGCTTGCCGTCGAAGAGGTATAGGCACATGCGTTTAAATTCAATTAAGCCGCACCCTGATTCTACCAGTGATGCCAAGCGTCGTGGCAGAGGTATCGGATCTGGTCTTGGTAAAACCGGTGGTCGTGGTCACAAGGGTCAAAAATCCCGTTCTGGCGGAAAAGTGAAGATCGGATTTGAAGGTGGACAAATGCCGTTGCAGAGAAGACTACCTAAAGTGGGTTTTTCTTCTCGCATAGGTCGTGTCACTACTGAAATCCGGTTAAACGAATTAGCAAAACTGGATGTTGATGTGATTGATATTGATGCTTTAAAGGCGGCCAATCTGGTTAACAAAAGTATTGAACGAGTCAAAGTCATTGCATCGGGTAAATTGGAAAAAGCGGTGACGGTGAAAGGCTTAGGTGTCACCAAAGGTGCAAAAGCTGCGATCGAATCAGCTGGCGGCAAGATAGAGGGCTAAATGTCGGTCTCTAATCCAGCAATGCCAGGCGGTTTAGCCGGTCTGGGACAATTAAAAGAGCTGCGTCAGCGCTTGTTTTTTGTCTTTATTGCGCTGTTTGTTTATCGGATTGCGACACATATTCCTGTGCCCGGTATTAATCCGGTTGCACTGGCAGAGCTGTTTGAACAACAACGCGGCACGATACTGGATATGTTTAACATGTTTTCCGGTGGTGCGCTGAGTCGTTTTTCAGTCGTGGCATTAGGCATTATGCCGTATATCTCGGCATCAATTATTATGCAGCTGTTAGCCGTGGTTGAACCCAGGCTGAAACAATTAAGAAAAGAAGGTGAAGCCGGCCGCCGAAAGATTACACAATACACGCGTTACGGCACGGTATTTTTAGCGACCTTCCAGGCGTTTGGGGTTGCTGTCGCGTTGGAAGGCCAACAGGCTGCGGGTACTGGTGTGGTGATGGACCCCGGCATTGGTTTCCGGGTGGTTGCAGTGACGACTCTGGTAACCGGCACGATGTTTTTAATGTGGTTAGGCGAACAGATCACTGAACGTGGTGTGGGCAACGGTATCTCAATGATCATCTTTGCCGGTATCGTCGCTGGATTGCCTTCGGCCATTGCCGGTACGCTGGAATTGTCACGTACTGGTGAGATGCATTTATTAGCCGTCATCGGTTTATTTGTGTTGGCAATCGTTGTGACGGCATTTGTGGTATTTGTTGAGCGTGGTCAAAGAAGAATCACGGTCAATTATGCGAAACGACAGGTAGGTCGGAAAATGTATGGTGGCCAAGCCAGTCATTTACCATTGAAGTTGAATATGGCGGGTGTGATACCTCCCATTTTTGCATCAAGTTTGATTTTATTTCCGGCAACGATTGCTGGTTGGTTTGCACAAACGGATGGTATGGCGTGGTTACAGGATTTAGCTGCGAGTATTTCACCGGGACAACCGCTTTATGTGTTGTTATATGCGGCCGGGATTATATTTTTCTGTTTCTTTTATACGGCGATGGTGTTCGACCCGAAAGAAACAGCAGATAATTTGAAAAAATCGGGTGCTTTTATTCCGGGTATGCGTCCAGGTGAACAGACCGCATCTTATCTGGATAAAGTGCTGACCAAACTGACATTGGCGGGTGCGGTTTATATTACTTTTGTCTGTTTGTTGCCGGAGTTTTTGATATTGAAATTTAATGTGCCGTTTTATTTTGGCGGTACATCACTGTTAATCATTGTAGTGGTCGTCATGGATTTTATGGCTCAGGTACAGGCGCATTTAATGTCGCATCAGTACGATGGTTTGATGAAAAAGGCGAATCTCAAAGGTCATGGTCGTCGTTAATTGTTAGCGAGCCATTTGGAGAAAGATAATGAAAGTAAGAGCATCAGTGAAACGAATCTGCAGAAATTGCAGAATCATTCGACGCAATAGAACGGTGCGCGTGATTTGCATCGATCCTCGACATAAACAGCGTCAGGGCTGATAACAGATACCGGAGAACAGAACTCATGGCTCGTATTGCAGGCGTAAACATACCCGATAATAAACACTTAAACATAGCGTTAACCTATATTTATGGTATCGGCCGTACCCGTGCCGCTGATATCTGTAAAGCGACCGGTCTGGAGATCAGTACCAAGGTTAATCAGCTCACCGAAGAAGAGTTGGATAAAGTACGTAACGAAGTTGCTAAATATAATCTTGAAGGTGACTTACGTCGTGAAGTATCAATGAATATTAAACGTCTGATGGATTTAGGTACCAATCGTGGTATTCGCCATCGTCGCGGTTTACCCGTTCGAGGACAACGTACCTGTACCAATGCCCGCACACGCAAAGGGCCCAGAAAAATGATTAAGAAATAAGCGGATATTATTATGGCAAAAGCTACAACCAAGAGTCGCAAGAAAGTCAAAAAAACAGTCGTTGATGGCGTTGCGCACATTCACGCGTCATTCAACAACACAATTATTACTATTACTGACCGTCAGGGTAATGCATTATCCTGGGCAACATCAGGTGGTAGTGGCTTTCGCGGTTCGAGAAAAAGTACACCTTTTGCTGCGCAAATCGCCTCGCAAAAAGCGGGAGAGGTTGCGAAAGAATTTGGTATGCAGAACCTTGAGGTCTTTATCAAAGGTCCGGGGCCGGGCAGAGAATCTGCTGTGCGTGCGCTGAATTCTATCGGTTTTAAAATTACCAATATTACTGACGTTACACCGATCCCGCATAACGGTTGTCGTCCACCTAAGAAAAGACGGGTTTAACTCAGGAGTTTATTTATGGCACGTTATCTCGGACCCAAATGTAAGTTAAGTCGTCGTGAAGGCACTGACCTGCTATTAAAAAGTCGCGCGCGTTCGATTGAATCAAAATGTCAAATCGATAAAACGCCGGGCATGCAGGGTACGCGCCCGGGACGTATGTCAGATTATGCATTGCAGCTTAGAGAGAAACAAAAACTACGTCGCATCTACGGTGTGTTGGAAAAACAATTCCGCCGCTATTATAAAGAAGCAGCGCGCAGGAAAGGTTCGACTGGTGAAAACTTGTTACAACTGCTGGAGTGCCGATTGGATAACGTTGTTTATCGTATGGGTTTTGGCTGCACACGCAACGAAGCACGTCAGCTGGTCAGCCACCGTTCAATCATGGTCAACGATCAGGTAGTGAATATCCCTTCCTATCAGGTCAAACCCAGTGACAAGATTGCGATTCGTGAGAAGAGTAAAAAACAGTTACGCATACAGGATGCACTGAATGTCGCCGAACAATATGGTTTGCCTGAGTGGGTAGACGTCAATAGCAAAAGTATGGAAGGCGTGTTCAAAGCAATTCCTGAACGAACGGAATTACCGTCTGAAATTAATGAACAACTCGTTGTAGAACTGTACTCCAAGTAATTAACGTGTGGAGGATTAACACGCATGTCATCGACATTTAATGATTTATTAAAACCACGTCGGGTTGATGTTGAACCGATTAGCAGCACCTCGGCCACCATCGTCATTGAACCATTAGATCGTGGTTTTGGACACACGCTGGGTAACGCGTTAAGACGCGTATTGCTTTCGTCTATGCCTGGCTGTGCAGTGGTTGAAGCGGAAATAGAAGGCGTACTCCATGAATACACGACCATTGAAGGCGTACAGGAAGATGTGACCGATATCTTGCTGAACCTGAAGGGTTTGGCAATCATGATGCACGCTAAAGACGAGGCGGTATTGACGTTGAAGAAAAGTGGCCCCGGTGTGGTTCATGCGAGCGATATTGCCGTCGATCACGACGTAGAAATAGCCAATCCGGATCATGTGATTGCGAATCTAACTAAAGCCGGTGAACTTAATATCGTCATGAAAGTATCACGTGGCCGCGGTTACAAACCGGTGTTAATTGGTGGAACTGACGAAGTTGAGCAAACCATTGGCCAACTGAAACTGGATGCGTCTTTCAGCCCAATCAAGCGGGTGTCATATGAAGTTCAGAGTGCGCGTGTAGAACAACGTACCAATCTGGATAAACTGGTACTGGAAATTGAAACCAACGGTACTATTGATCCGGAAGATGCTGTACGTCAGGCAGCGACGATACTCAGAAGTCAGCTAGCGGTATTTGTTGACCTGGAAGCAGAAGAGGCCATTGAGGCAAGTCAGAGCAATGAGCCTGAAATCGATCCGATTTTATTGCGACCGGTTGATGACCTTGAACTGACAGTGCGCTCAGCTAACTGTTTAAAAGCAGAAAGTATCTACTATATTGGTGATTTGATTCAGCGCACTGAAGTGGAATTATTAAAGACACCTAATCTGGGTAAGAAGTCGTTAACCGAGATCAAGGACGTACTGGCCTCGCGTAGTTTGTCATTAGGTATGCGTCTTGAAAACTGGCCACCAGCCGGTCTTAATGTAAACAAAGAATCAGCTTAATTTTAAGAGAGAAGAATTATGCGTCATCGCGAGAGTGGACGAAAATTAAATCGCAACAGTTCGCATCGAACTGCCATGTTTAGGAATATGGCCGTATCTTTGATGGAACATGAGATTATTAAAACGACCTTACCCAAAGCCAAGGAATTGCGTCGTGTTGCGGAGCCGTTAATTACCATGGCGAAGAACGATACCATTGCTAAACGTCGTTTGGCTTTCTCACGCTTGCGTAATCGGGATATCGTGACCAAGTTGTTTAATGAACTGGGCCCTCGTTATAAAGAACGCCCAGGTGGTTACCTGCGTATTTTAAAATGTGGTGTACGTGAGGGTGATAAAGCGCAGATGGCGATTGTAGAACTGGTTGATAGAGAAATCCCTGAACTTGAAGATAATGAAGCGACGGAAGATTAATCACTGAATAAATTCATTGTTAAAAACCGGGTTGATACCCGGTTTTTTTATCTCCATGGATGGAGTGTATGCCGCGAGAGGGCAGGAAGCCCGGAGCGGCGATGTACATGGATGGAGTGGTCGAAAATTGCTCCTGCATTTTCGACACTTCCACCGTCCATGGTGGTCGTATGCCGCGAGAGGACACGACTGCATGGATGCAGGAGTTAGAACAAATCAGGAGACAGAGTCGAGGAAACCTGTAGCGGCGATGTACAAGTATGTACAGATCGAAAATATACTCTTCCGTATCTATTTTGTATTTAGAAAAATAGTTGTGAATTAATCGTTGCATGTTTACATTGATGTAATGATATTTCTTTTTACTGACTATGGCTTAAACGGTCCTTACCTGGGCCAGGTGAATACTGTTTTTGCTCAATCTTCACCAGAACAGAGGGTAATCAATTTACTTGCTGATGCGCCACGAAATAATCCAAAGGCAAGTGCCTATTTACTCGCCTCACTTGTCGATACAATTCCTCCCGGTGCAATTGTTTTTTCTGTTATTGATCCTGGTGTTGGTTCCAACGTAGATCGACCCGTTATTCTAATTGCAGACCAGCGAACTTATGTTGGCCCAGATAACGGTCTGTTTGATATTGTTATCAAACGTTCAAGCCAGATTAGGCTGAACCAGATCGACTGGCGGCCAGAGTCACTCTCTATCAGTTTTCATGGTCGAGATCTGTACGCGCCCGTTTGTGCAATGTTGGCTAATCAGCAACAGGTTGAAGCAACCCCGTTACCACATCAGGATGCTAGACACTGGCCGGATGAAATTAACGAAATTATCTATTTTGATTCGTTTGGGAATGCGATGACTGGATTATCTGCAAGCCATGTCGACACGGCAAAAGTCATTAATATTAACGGCTACGCTATTAACCATGCTGACACCTTTGCATCTGTTACTACAGGGCAGGCTTTTTGGTATAGCAACTCTAACGGTTTGCTGGAAATAGCTGTTAATCAAGGTAGTGCTAAAACAATGCTCAATTTGGAGATAGGTGTTGCTTTTTCAATTGATGACTCAGAGTAAAGCGTAAAGATATTAGCCGACTGTCACACGACAAATTGCGCAATGCCATCCCGAAATGACCAGTCGATGTCATGATTCTCAACGATGGTGATTAGAATGTTTTCGGGCTTAATACCAGGATCGGCAGACAAATTTTCTGCCACTTTTGCATAAAAGGCCTGTTTTGCCTTGTTTGACCGGCCGGCACGCATGGTTAAATGCATCATTACCCGATCCTCACTTCTTTCTTGAAATTGCAGGCAGTGTTGATCAAGCTCATGAATAATTTGATAACGATCATCATCGGGAAAGGCCATCGTCTCGATCACAGCCGAATTAATACCGTCTGCAACGGCCTTAATATACTCAGGTGATTTGCCCTTTAAAATTGATATGTTAACGAGTGGCATGATGTGTCTCCTGTATCGATGACCTATTTCAGTTTTTCGCGTAGCAGCTGGTTGACCTGTTTCGGATTTGCCTTACCTTGTGATTGTTTCATCACCTGACCCACAAAAAAGCCGATTAATTTTGCCTGTTTTTCAGGCGGACTGGCGAGATATTGTTTTACCTGATTATCATTTTGGCTGATGACATCATCCACCAATTTTTCTATCGCACCGGTATCGGTTACCTGTTTAAGGTTTTTCTTTTCGATAATTTCGTCGGCAGTGCCTTCGCCATTCCACATGGACTCGAAAACCTGCTTGGCAATCTTGCCGGAAATGGTGTCATCATTAATACGTATAATCATGTCGGCCAACATCTCTGCGGTAACGTTTGATTGATTAATGTCTTTATTTTCCCGATTAAGCGCAGCGGTTAATTCACCATTAATCCAGTTTGCACATAATTGTGCTGAGCTGTTTACTTTTTTTGCGCAGCTCTCGAAGTAATCAGCCAGATCATTTTGTGCTGTCAATATTAAGCTGTCATTTTCGTTAAGACCATATTCCTTGATAAATCTTTCTCGTTTGGCATCGGGTAGTTCAGGTAATTCCTGACGAATGCTTTCTATTTGTTCAGCACTTATGCAGATAGGTAATAGATCCGGATCAGGGAAATAACGATAGTCGTTGGCTTCTTCCTTACTGCGCATAGAACGAGTTTCATTTTTATCTGGATCGTAAAGACGTGTTTCCTGAACCACCTCGCCACCGTCTTCAAGCAAATCAATTTGTCGTTCAACTTCAAGATTAATTGCCTGCTCGACGAAACGAAATGAATTAATATTTTTTAATTCAGCTCGTGTTCCAAATTCCTCCTGACCTTTGGGACGAATCGAAACGTTGGCATCGCAGCGAAATGATCCTTCCTGCATATTGCCGTCGCAGATCCCAAGATAGCGAACTAACGAATGTATCTTTTTCATATAACTCACGGCTTCTTCAGCACTGCGCATATCGGGTTCTGAGACAATTTCAAGCAACGGCGTGCCAGCGCGGTTCAAATCGATACCGGTATTGTCACCAAATCCTTCATGCACCGACTTGCCGGCATCTTCTTCCAGGTGCGCGCGGGTAATACCAATCCTTTTACTCTTTCCATCTGCAAGCGTGATATCAATATGCCCATTGGCTACGATGGGCAGTTCAAACTGACTGATTTGATAACCTTTCGGTAAATCCGGATAGAAATAATTTTTTCTGGCGAATACCGATTGCTCCGGAATAGTGGCATCTATCGCCAGTCCAAATTTGATGGCCATGGTGACCACTTCCCGATTTACTACCGGCAATACACCAGGTAGGCCCAGATCTACCGCGCAGGCCTGAGTATTTGCTTGCGCGCCATATTCAGTTGCTGCACCGGAGAATATTTTACTGTGGGTTGCAAGCTGGGCGTGAATTTCCAGGCCAATGACAGTTTCCCATTCCATTATGCAAAGGCCTCAGGTGTACGTTGATGCCAATCAGTAGCAAGTTGGAATTGATGCGCTACGTTCAATAATTGTGACTCTTTAAAATAATTACCAATTAATTGTAGTCCAATTGGCAGGCTACTAACGAAACCTGCCGGTATTGAAATAGCGGGTATGCCGGCAAGATTAACCGATACGGTATAAATATCGGATAAGTACATGCTCACTGGGTCATTGATTTTTTCATTGAGTTTGAAAGCCGGTCCGGTCGCTGTCGGACCAGCGATAATATCCACCTCATTAAATGCGGTCTGAAAGTCATCGCGAATCAGGTGTCGGATTTTCTGTGCTTTAAGATAATAAGCATCATAGTAACCGGCTGATAACACGTAGGTGCCTATCATGATGCGTCGTTTTACTTCATTACCAAACCCTTCAGCCCGGCTGCGGCAGTAAAGGTCAGACAGATCCTTCGGGTCTTCGCAACGATAACCAAAACGTACACCGTCAAATCGTGACAAGTTGGATGAACACTCTGCTGGTGCGACAACATAATAGGCCGGGATTGATAGATGTGTATTGGGTAATTCTATTTCCTTACATATCGCACCCAGCTTTTCGAGTTGTTTAATGCTGTCTTCAATAACGCTGGCAACCTCAGAATCCAGACCGTCATCAAAATATTGTTTCGGTAAACCGATCTTGATCCCTTCAATCGGGTTGTTTAATCGTTCCGTGTAATCTTCGACAAGTTGATCACTTGAAGTTGAATCTCGTTCATCGAAACCGGCTAACACATTCATCAATAGTGCTGCATCTTCAGCTGAGCGCGTCATTGGACCGCCTTGATCAAGGCTGGAGGCATAAGCAATCATGCCGTAGCGCGATACCCGACCATAAGTCGGCTTTAAGCCGGTAATACCGCACATTGATGCCGGTTGCCGAATGGAACCACCGGTATCGGTACCGGTTGCGGCCGGGCAAAGCATGGCGGCTACTGCACTGGCGGAACCACCGGAAGAACCACCTGGTACATGGTCAAGATGCCAGGGGTTTTTGACAGCGCCGTAATAACTGGTTTCATTGGATGAACCCATCGCGAACTCATCCATGTTGGTTTTACCCAAGGAGATTAAACCTGCCTGATTGATTTTTTCGACAACGGTGGCGTCATAGGGTGCGATGAAATTGTCCAGCATCTTTGACCCGCAGCTGGTTTTAATCCCATTGGTGCAAAAAATATCTTTATGCGCAATGGGTATGCCGGTCAAACGGGACGCACTATCAGTGCCGATAATATTATCAGCATCCTTAGCCGCAGCGAGCGCTTGTTCTTCATTGATGGTGATGAAACAGTTCAACTGCTCGTTATGTTTCTTGCAGCGTGAAATGAAATGCTCAGTGAGCTCGGTACTGCTGATTTGTTTTGAACGAAGCGCCTCTGACAAACCTGCCAGTGTTGATTGATGCATGGATAAGCCTGTTTATTCTATGACTTTGGGAACGAGGTAATAGCCATCTTCGGTCAGCGGTGCGTGTTGCTGGAAACGTTCGCGCTGGTCGGTCTCCGTCACGGCGTCCGCTCGCAAACGAGTCACCATATCTAACGGGTGGGCAATGGCAGAAACCTGGCTGGTATCGGCCGCATCCATCTGTTCGACTAAATCCAGAATGCTTGATAGTTCTTCACTAAAAACTGTGTTTTCCTGGTCATTAGTTTCAAGTCGGGCCAACCAGGCAATTTTCTCAACTTCTGATTTATCGAGGGACATAAAGTACGAGTTCTTATTTATTGAAAAAATAGGAATTTATCACATTCCATAGCTTGCCCAAAGCGCCACCCATTGCTAAAGTTACGTTTTTCATCGAAGAGTGATCTGAGCGAGGTTCAGTGTCGCTAAACATACGAAAAATAAGAGCTTTGAGGAATTCAGCGTTAGACAGGCGCTTACTAATCCTTCCCCTAAAGTTTACTGTCTCAACATAATATCTAACTTGCTGGTTTAATTCATGTTTAATCGATTAAGAGGCCTATTTTCCAACGATTTATCTATTGATTTAGGTACCGCCAATACCCTCATCTACGTTCGCGGCAAGGGAATTGTGCTCAATGAACCCTCAGTGGTTGCCATTCGTAAGGATGGTAACACCATCAATGCAAAATCTATTCGTGCGGTCGGGGCTGAAGCGAAGCGCATGCTGGGCAGGACACCCGGCCATATTACTGCGATCAGACCGCTAAAAGATGGCGTGATTGCTGACTTCACGGTCACAGAAAAAATGCTGCAATACTTTATCCATCACGCACATGGTTCTACGCTGTTCAAACCCAGCCCAAGGGTCTTGGTTTGTGTGCCCTGTGGCTCGACTCAGGTCGAACGCCGGGCGATTCGAGAATCTGCCAGCGGTGCCGGTGCCAGAACCGTCCATTTAATCGAAGAGCCGATGGCCGCCGCAATCGGTGCGGGTATGCCGGTCAGTGATGCCAGAGGGTCGATGGTGTTGGATATTGGCGGCGGTACGACAGAAGTCGCCGTTATCTCGCTAAACGGTATTGTTTATTCGGATTCTGTCCGCATTGGTGGCGACCGCTTTGATGAAGCCATTATTAACTACGTCAGACGTAACTATGGCAGCTTGATTGGTGATGCCACGGCGGAAAGAATTAAACATGAAATTGGCTGTGCCTACCCAGGTAATGAGATCAAGGAAATGGAAGTCCGTGGCAGAAATCTTGCGGAGGGTATTCCCCGTAGTTTTACCCTGAATAGCAATGAAATTCTGGAGGCATTACAGGAACCTTTAACCGGTATTGTCGGTGCGGTTAAGAATGCTCTAGAGAAAACGCCACCAGAGCTTGGCTCTGATGTCGCAGAGCGTGGCCTGGTGCTAACTGGTGGTGGTGCGTTATTAAGAGACCTGGATCGCTTGCTTATGGAAGAGACCGGCCTACCGGTTATTATTGCCGAAGATCCGCTGACTTGTGTTGCACGCGGCGGTGGGCGTTACCTTGAAATGATTGATGAGTTTGGTACTGATATTTTAGCTGTGGAATAACACTTACGGCGGAGGTTTACCATTAACACCCTGTTTCAAAGAAGTGCTTCTGCGAATATACGGTTTGTGGTGTTTAGCCTTTTGTCTGTTGCCTTAATGGTAGTGGACCATCATAAAGATTATCTTGCCAATGTACGCTCCATGCTTTCCGCGTTGGTGTATCCGCTGCAGTATGTCGTCAACCTTCCGTTTGATGCAGCAGAGTGGGTAACCGATCAGATGGTCACCCGACAAAGTCTGGTTGCCGAAAACGAGCGCTTGAAACAGGAACAGCTGCTGTTCAACTCCAAATTACAACGCTATGAAATTCTTGAAACCGAGAATCAACGCTTAAGAGAGTTACTTGAGTCTTCATTCAGGCTAAATGACAAAGTGTTGATTGCTGAATTGATTGAAGTACAGCTGCAATCATTCAGGCGACAGGTTGTGATAAATAAAGGCAAGCGTGAAGGTGCGTATGATGGTCAGCCCATCGTGGATGCTGCCGGTATTATGGGACAGATTATTCATGTCGGACCGTTTTCCAGTACCGTGTTGCTGATTACCGATCCTAACCACGCTCTTCCTGTACAGGTTAATCGCAATGGTCTGCGAGCGATTGCCGTTGGCACTGGCCGTGACGACCGGTTGGTATTGGAGCATCTACCAAACAATGCTGATATCCAGGTTGGTGATCTGATCATCTCATCCGGCTTAGGCCGACGTTTTCCTTCCGGTTATCCGGTGGGACAAATAGAACAGATTTCATTAGACCCGGGCGAATCATTTGCAAAGGTCACGATACGTCCCAGCGCGCAGTTAAGTCAGAGTCGTGAAGTGTTAATGGTGTGGCCGTATCAGCATAATCAGCTGGATACTGAGGAACTCGCAAGCAAATGATCCCCGCTAATCAGCCTCAACACGGTAGTGGCATTATTTTCTTTAGTTTCGTGATTGCCATCATGTTGACAGCCATGCCCTTACCGGATTGGGCGACCAATTGGCGTCCAGCCTGGGTACCGATTGTGTTGATCTACTGGTGTATGGCGGTGCCGGATAGAGTTGGGGTGAGTGTGGCCTGGATGTTGGGCTTAATACTCGATGTGATGCAAAGTAATATCCTGGGACAGAACGCGCTGGGTCTGGTGTTGATCGCGTTTATTACTTTACAGTCTTATCAGCGCATGCGTGTTTTCCCGTTAGCGCAGCAAGCGGTACTCGTCTGTTTTTATCTGTTGTTATATGAACTGATCATGCTTTGGATCATGATCAGCATCGGTACTAATACTCAGGACTGGACCTACTGGATGCCAGCGATAACCAGTATGTTGATCTGGCCCTGGTTATTTATCGTACTCAGAGATTTGCGAAGAAAATTTCTCATATCGTGAATTAATGTATTTTGAATGGCGAGGGAATTTAAACTCAAAGACAACGAACACGAAGCATTATTAATAGCAAGGCGTGTCTATTTTTCTGCGGCAATCGTTATCTTGCTAATACTGATGATTGTCTCCAGGGTATTTTACCTCACTGTTATTCAACACGATCATTTCACTACTTTAGCCAAATCCAACCGGGTCAAGATCACGGCAGTCCCGCCAATCAGGGGATTAATTTATAGTCGTGACGGTGTGGTGCTTGCCGAGAATAAGCCGTCATTCAGTTTGCAGGTAATTCCTGAACAAATAAATGATATTGATGCTGTGATTGAAGAATTGCGGCAGTTGATTGTTATCGAAGATGAAGATATCAAGCGTTTTAAACAGGCGATAAAGAAACAACGTCGATTTGAAAACGTGCCGTTACGTTTTAATTTGAATGAAGAAGAGGTCGCCATATTTTCGGTCAATCGCCATCGATTCCCGGGCATTGAAGTGATAGCCGGTTTAAACCGTTTTTATCCTTATCGTGATGAACTGGTTCATGCTATCGGCTATGTTGCCAGGCTAGACGAAGATGATTTTCAACGCCTTGATCAATCAAACTATCGGGGGACAACCCATGTTGGTAAGTTGGGGATCGAAAAGGCATACGAATCAGTCTTGCATGGAGAAGTCGGTTATCAACAGGTGGAAGTCAATGCCCAGGGTAGGCTGATTCGTGTACTCGAACGCAGCGCCCCCAAGCCGGGGGAAAACCTACATCTCACCATTGATGTAAAACTGCAGAAAACGGCGATTGATGCCTTAGCCGGAAGAAAGGGCGCGATTGTTGCCATGGATCCAAATAACGGTGACGTGCTGGCGTTCGTGAGTACGCCGGGTTATGACCCGAACAAATTTGTCAATGGCATCGATAACAAATCCTATCAGTCATTACTTGCTTCAAAAGACAAGCCGCTAATAAATCGTGTTACCCAGGGTAAATACCCACCTGGCTCGACTATTAAACCTTTTATGGGACTGATTGGAATGGAGAACGGAATACGTACCTTCGAAAATGAAAGTTGGTGCCCGGGCTGGTATTCGTTAAAAGGTCATGAACATCGCTATCGTGACTGGAAAAAGCAAGGCCATGGTTATACTGATCTGCATAAAGCAATTACTCAGTCTTGTGACGTTTATTTCTATATTCTTGCCTATGAGTTGGGTATTGATCGTATTCATGCTGGTATGTCACGGTTTGGCTTTGGTCAACCGAGTGCGATTGATATCAGTGGTGAGTCAAAAGGCTTGCTGCCCTCCAGAGACTGGAAACGCCAGGCATTGGGGCAGCCCTGGTATCCGGGAGAAACTCTTATTATGGGGATTGGTCAGGGTTACGCGCTATCGACACCAATTCAGTTAGCTAAGGCAACGGCAACACTGGCGAATAAAGGTAAAGTTGTGACGCCCCGGTTGGTTGCCTCTACCAGCAATGTCATGACCGAAGAAAAACAAACCATACCGGCTAAACCTGAAAAACAAATAAAAATAAATAATGAAACTTATTGGGACGATATTATTGGTTCTATGCGTGATGTGGTGCATGGTCCCGGCGGCACTGCCTGGCGCAGCGGTTTGAACGCGCCCTATGAGTTTGCCGGTAAAACCGGCACGGCACAGGTCATTGGTATTGCTCAGGATGAAGAGTACAACAAGGATGAGATCGCGGAAGAGTTTCAGGACCACGCACTTTTCATTGCCTTTGCCCCGGTCGAAAACCCGACAATAGCTATTGCCATCATTGTAGAGAATGGCGGCGGCGGCTCGAAAACGGCCGCGCCGATTGCCCGTAAGATGCTGGATCAATATATGTTAAGACCGGAAATGGTATCGAAAGGCTAGATTGATTAATGGAACAACAAACTCTAGGCCAGCGTTTGCATATCGATTTCCCTTTATTATTGGGTATTGTTGCACTGTGCAGTATTGGTTTGGTGGTGTTGTACAGTGCCAGTAATCAAAATATTGATTTAGTCTACCGACAGGCAATTAAACTGGTGATTGCCATGGTTATTATGTTGGTCGTTGCGCAGTTACCTCCCGCTGACATTGCCCGTTCTTCACTATGGCTTTACCTGATCGGTATTGTGTTGCTGATTCTGGTGTTATTTTATGGCGATGTCGGTAAGGGCGCACAGCGTTGGCTTGATCTGAAAATATTTCGTTTTCAACCTTCCGAGCTAATGAAGCTGTCAGTGCCGATGATGATTGCGTTTTATTTGTCGGATAAATCTTTGCCGCCTAACTTCTCCAGGATACTGCTGGTCTGTGTGTTTATTGTGGTACCGGTGTTGCTGATTGCCAAACAGCCTGATTTGGGTACGGCCTTGCTGGTTGGTACCGCCGGGTTTGCGGTGCTTTTTATTGCCGGTATTTCCTGGCGATTATTGATGGCGATGTTCGTTCTTGCCGCTGCCGCAGCACCATTACTTTGGTATTCGATGCATGATTATCAAAAAAGACGGGTGTTAACATTTATTAACCCTGAAAATGATCCTTTAGGCGCCGGTTATCATACGATTCAATCCAAAATTGCAATCGGATCCGGCGGCTTTTATGGTAAGGGCTGGCTAGAAGGAACACAGTCGCATCTGGAATTTTTACCTGAGCGCTCGACCGATTTTATTTTTGCCGTATTTTGTGAAGAATTCGGGATGCTGGGAGTATTATTGTTACTATGCATCTATTTATTTATCATTGCTCGCGGTCTGTATATCGCGGTTAATGCGCAGCATACCTACGGCCGCTTATTGGCCAGTGCACTAACCTTAACATTTTTTGTCTATGTTTTTGTCAATATGGGTATGGTGACGGGGCAACTCCCTGTTGTGGGTGTGCCTTTACCCTTAGTCAGTCACGGCGGGACATCGATAGTTACATTAATGGCGGGGTTTGGTATCTTGATGGCAATACACACACATAGACGTTTTCTTTCATTCTAATCATGCTGAAACGAGTAATCATTCTTTGTATTTTATCTGGTTTGTTAACGCCAACTTTGTTTGCTAACGAGTCCATTTTAGTCAATCAGGATGAGTTTGTGTTACACATGCAAACTGAGCATGATTTTGCCGTGTCTGATCTCACTGCTCTACTGAGCAAAGCAAAAGTATCACAATCCATTCTTGACGCCATATCCAGGCCGGCTGAAAAAAAGTTGGTTTGGCATGAGTATAAGAAGATTTTTATCAAGCCAAAGCGGATTCAACAAGGTGTTGATTTCATGCAACAACATGCCGCTACGTTTGAACGGGCAGAGAAACAATTTGGTGTACCAAAAGAGATCATCGCGGCAATTATTGGTGTAGAAACTTTTTATGGCAGGATTACTGGTAACTATCGTGTTATTGATGCGCTCAACACGCTTGCGTTCCATTATCCAAAACGGGCAAACTTTTTTAGAGGAGAACTTGAGCAGTTTTTGCTACTCTCTCGAGAGCAAGGTTTTGATCCACTCACACTAACTGGTTCCTATGCCGGCGCAATGGGCATGCCGCAGTTTATTTCCAGCAGTTATCGGCACTATGCAATCGACTTTGATGATGATGGTGTTATTGATATCTGGAATAATCCGGTCGATGCGATTGGTAGTGTCGCGAATTATTTTGTCGCGCATCACTGGCGAAAAGGCGAAGCAATAATTGATAAGGTCGAAGTGACTGGCGAAGACTATCGTACTGCCTTGACCAAAGGTTTGTTGCCTGATCTTGATACAGGAGACCTGGCTAAACTGGGTATCTCCAGTCCAGTGAATTATTCAGATAATGAAAAAGTTAAGTTATTGGCATTTACTCAAAAAGACGGTGATGAGTATTGGTTAGCCAGAAAAAACTTTTATGTCATTACCCGCTATAATCATAGCGAGCTTTATGCGATGGCGGTGTATCAATTATCACAACGAATTAAAGAACTGAGTCAGCCATCGCTGGCATCACATTGATGAGATACCTGACGTTAAACTTGATCAAGCTGGCCATATGGATCGTGTTAAGTGTGTTATTTGCAGCGTGCAGCCAACCAGCAAAGAAAGCAACGGTTTCTGATTCGGCCCCGGAAAAATCAATTGATGTCAGCAAGATACCTGATGCGGTACCCCGCAATGAACCCAGGAGCCGTTACGGCAATCCTGAGTCCTATGAAGTGTTTGGTAAACGTTATTATGTCATGGAAAGCAGCCAAGGTTTCGTCGAACGTGGGGTTGCTTCCTGGTACGGTACCAAGTTTCATGGTCGGCGTACTTCAAGTGGTGAAACCTATGATATGTATGCCATGACAGCAGCGCATAAAAATTTACCGCTGCCGACCTATGTCAAAGTGACAAACCTGAAAAACAACAGGCATGTTATTGTCAAAGTGAACGACAGGGGGCCGTTTCATGAGAATCGGATTATCGATTTGTCTTATACCGCTGCAACCAAACTCGATATTGTCAAACAGGGTACTGGTTTGGTTGAGGTTGTTGCATTAGAACCTGGTCAGCCTTTACCTGTTTCGAGAGATGAGGGTGCGCCGGTAGTTGATACGTCGATTCAAGACAGTGAAGTCTCCGGTTTTTATATACAAGTCGGTTCTTTTTCTGAATTGACCAATGCACAAAACATGAAAAGAAGGCTCGACGCATTGGCAGGGCAACAGGTAAACATTAGTCCAATTGAACTCGCCGGGAAAACGCTATACCGAGTTCGTATTGGTCCATTAACCGATATTGATACATCGGATGAAATCGTCTCGCAGCTACAACAGTACGGTGTATCTGAGCATCGCATTGTTGTAAATTAATTCACACCGCTAAGTTTATTTATATTGTGACTATGAAATCTTTTTTGATCGCCAATTTATTTGGTTTATTTATTTTATCCCAGTCAACGCTGGCAAATACCATGATTATCCCTGCGCCGCCGAAGATAAAGGCGTCGTCTTATCTGATCATGGATTTTGCCAGCGGCGATTTCCTGGTAGAGGAGAATATTGACGTTGCCTTACCGCCAGCCAGTCTGACCAAAATCATGACGGTCTATGTTGTAGCCAGTGAGCTGAAAAATGGCAAGATTAGTCTGGATGATGAGGTTTTAGTCAGTGAAAAGGCCTGGCGCACCCAGGGTTCAAGGATGTTCATTGAAGTGAATAAGCAGGTCAAGCTGGATGATCTGCTAAATGGCGTGATCGTGCAATCCGGTAATGATGCTAGTGTTGCGTTGGCAGAATATATTTCCGGCACGGAGAGTGTGTTTGCTGATTTGATGAACAAACATGCCGAACGTCTGGGTATGACGAATTCAAATTTTCGAAACAGCACCGGACTGCCAGACGATAACCATTACACCACGGCCAGAGATTTGGCCATTCTGGCTAATGCTTACATACGTGATTATCCGGAAATATACGCAAGGCATAAGATTAAGGAATTTACCTTTAACGATATCAAACAGCATAATCGTAATAAGCTGTTGTGGCGTGATCGCAGTGTCGATGGGATCAAAACCGGCCATACCGAAGCGGCGGGCTACTGCCTGGTCGCCTCTGCAGTGAGAGATGACATGCGTCTGATCTCGGTGGTCATGGGTACCGATGGTGCCAATGCTCGAGCCAAGGCAAGTCAGGCATTACTGAATTACGGTTATCGTTTTTATGAATCACATAAGCTATATAGCAAAGGCGATACGATTACCAATGTGCCGATATGGAAAGCCGATACTGAGACGATCAATCTTGGTATTGATGAAGATGTATTTGTTACCATCCCTCGTGGTCAATATGAAAAGATTGAACCTATTGTAGAAATTGATAATCGTGTCATCGCACCGGTTACGCAAGGCGACAAAAAAGGCATGCTCAATATTCAACTTCAGGATAAAACACTGGCATCAATCCCGTTGATTGCACTGGAGTCAGTCTCGGAAGGCGGGCTGATCAATCGGGTAAAAGATAACATCCTGTTAATGTTTGAATGAGTCATGTCACTGGTTTATCTAAATGGCGAGTTTAAGCCGCTTGAATCAGCAACGCTCAATGTATTGGATAGAGGTTTTACTTTTGGGGATGGCGTCTATGAAGTCATCCCTGTTTTCAATCGTAAAGTGTTTCGTTTTGAGCAGCATATGCAGCGACTGACAAATAGCCTTGAGTCTATTTATATGTCGTTAGACATCACCAATCAGCAATGGCAGGAAATATTTACTCGATTAATTGACGACAGCCCTGACCCGCATCAATCAATCTATTTGCAGGTTACGCGTGGCGTCAGCCCGCGCGACCATGATATTGACCTGGCCGATGAACCAACCGTATTTGCGATGTCGCGACCCATTCAGAAAAAAGATTTGTCTGCCGGTATCAAGGCGATCTCGCATGAAGATATTCGTTGGTCACATTGTGATATCAAGGCAATTACGTTATTACCTAGCGTTATGTTAAGACATCGGGCAAAACTAAAAGGCGCGAAAGAAGCAATATTGTTCAGGGATAATATGCTGACCGAAGGTGCCGCTAGTAATGTGTTCATAGTAAAGTCTAATATTGTTTATACCACACCGAAAAATCACCACGTGCTCCCGGGGATTACACGCGACTTATTATTGGAAATACTGGAACGTGCCGGCGTAGAGTATCAGGAACAGTCGGTCTCCCTTGAGTTTGTTAAAAATGCCGATGAAGTCTGGGTAAGCAGCTCGACCTGGGAGATTGTACCCGTGACCCAACTTGATGAGGATACGATTGGTGATGGAAAACCTGGCGCGCTTTATGAAAAGATTAATCGACTCTATCTAGACTATAGAGATAACGGTGTCAGCTAGTGGAGATATTCAAACTTTTCACGATTGAAGCGGCACATCGCTTGCCTAATTTACCTGCAGAACATAAATGCAGTCGCTTGCACGGCCATTCGTTTCAGATCGAAGTGCATGTTGAGGGAGACGTCAGCCCGCATACTGGCTGGGTGATGGATTTTGCAGAGATCAGTAAGGCGTTTAAACCGATATTTACTACTTTGGACCATCATTACTTAAATGAAATTGAAGGGCTGGAAAATCCGACCAGCGAAAACCTGGCAAAGTGGTTATGGCAGCGCTTAAAACCGGAGTTACCCCTGTTATCGTCAATCGTGGTCAGAGAAACTTGCACCTCAGGCTGTATTTATAAAGGGGACTAAGCCCGTTAGTTCTTGATACCAATCCCTTTGTTTAATAGATATAGCGATATCGCAAACAGGATAGTGGTAAAGATCGTCAAAATGGCAAATGCGGTAGAGATATTAATATCCGATACACCTAACATGCCATAGCGAAACGCGTTCACCATATACAAAATCGGGTTAAAGCTGGATACGGTTTGCCAGATGTCCGGCAATAGATTGATTGAATAAAAGACGCCGCCAAGATAGATCAGCGGCGTCAATACAAATGTCGGTATGATAGAGATATCATCAAATTTCTTGGCAAATATCGCGTTTATCATACCGCCTAATGAGAACAAGATAGATGTCATCACTACCACTGCAATGGTAATGGGCCAGCTATGCACGCTGAGTGTGGTAAAGCACATTGCCACCACGGTTACCACAATGCCGACCATAAAGCCCCGGATGACACCCCCTACAACGTAACCCAGTAAAATAATAATATTCGGGATGGGCGCGACCAACATTTCTTCTATATGGTTTTGAAATTTTGCGCCGAAAAAAGACGAGACAACGTTGGCGTAGGCATTGTTGATAATCGACATCATAATAATACCCGGTGCGATATAGTTGATGTAATCAATACCGTCCATCTTGCCAATCCTGGAACCGATCAGGCTACCAAAGATAACAAAATATAATGTCATGCTAATTGCTGGTGGGACCAGAGTCTGCACCCAGATGCGCATAAAGCGTGATATTTCCTTAATCACGATCGTGTTGAACGCAATTAAGATCGGGTGCTTAGTCATTGGATAAAATCTTCATAAATAATTCTTCCAGTCGGTTTGACTTGTTTCGCATGCTGCATACCTGGATATCTTCAGACGATAATAAGTTGAACAGGGTATTGATATCCTGCTCACGGGCAATCTCAACTTCAACTGTTTGCTCATCTATCAGGTAAGCGTTAAAGCCATTAAGTATAGGTAAACTAGAAAGAGGTTTTACTAAATCAAGCACAAATGTCTCTTGATTGAGTTTAGCGAGTAATTTTTTGATTGATGTGTTTTCGATAATCGACCCCTTGTCTATTATCGCAATGTTTTTACACAGTGACTCGGCTTCTTCCAGGTAGTGTGTGGTTAATACTATGGTAATACCCGATTGATTAATTTCTGTCAGAAACGTCCACATTGATCGACGTAGTTCAACGTCCACGCCAGCAGTCGGTTCGTCGAGAATTAACATTCGTGGTTCGTGGATGAGTGCCCGAGCAATCATTAACCTTCGCTTCATCCCACCGGACAAATCTCTGGAACGTTCATGGCGTTTTTCCCACAAGCCGAGTTGGGTTAGATATTTCTCAGCACGCTGCATCGCCAGCTTACGGGTAATGCCGTAGTAGCCGCCCTGGTTGACCACAATCTCAAGACAGGTTTCAAACTGGGAGAAGTTGATTTCCTGCGGGACAATGCCGATGGCTGCTTTTGCTGCCCGTGTTTCGCTATCGATATTGTGCCCAAATATGTTGACTGTACCGGATGTTTTATTGACCAGCCCACAGAGAATGCCAATGATGGTCGATTTACCGGCGCCGTTCGGTCCCAGTAGCGCAAAAAAATCACCTTCTTCAACGGCAAGATCGACATCACGTAGCGCAACCAGTTTATTGCGATAGGTTTTGTTTAATTGTTTAATTTCCAGCGCTGACATGCGAAATCAAAAAAAGATTAACAGACATAAGAGTACTTGATGTACTTCATGATTAGAATAAAAAAGACGACAACAGCGCTCAGATTCAGTGCTTGAGTTTAGCGCGCTCCTTATTTTGCGCCTGACCTGCTTTTAACAGGGAAATAGCCAGCGAGCTATCCCGCTTTAAAGCCAGTTTAAAGTATTCCTTAGCGACTTTTATCAGACGTGTTTCATCATCAGTACGAACATAGGCATTTCTGCCACCAGAGGATCCTGGCATTAAGGCCTGCTCACCAAAATAATCGCCGGGTTTGAGTTTTGCCAATATATTAATCTTGCCATCATCATCCATAACAAACACTTCAACCATGCCGTCTAATACTATGTAGAGATGTTCACCCGGCTCGTTTTCCTTAATCACAAAATCACCCGGACCCACAGTCATGACTTCGGTCCAGTTGTGATAGTTGTTTAATTCCGGTTCGGTGAGTGATTCAAACAAACGCAATTCGCCCAGCAGTTTCCTGACTTCGGATTGTTCCGGGCTGAAGGCGGGTACAGTGACATCTTCTGATTCTTCCACACCGCCGATATTGAGTAATACGTGTTTTTTGTTGATACGGAACAGTTTGCTTGGATGCAACGCGCGAACACTGGCATTTCTTCTGCCGGTACCACCGGGTAGTAAGGACTGTTCACCAAAAAAGTCGCCCGGGCGTAGCGTGGCAATGGTAATTTCCCTGCCGCCAGAACCGCCACGAATCGAGACCTCAACCGTGCCTTCTAGGATTACATACATACATTCGCCAATTTCTTCTTCGCGAATAATGCGTTCTTTCATTTCGAACGCTTCATAACCATTGTCCGCTGAATTAATAATACTTTCTAATTCGGCCCGGTTTAGCGATGCAAAGATGGGTACTGCTGCCAATAGCTCAGGTTTGATGATGTTCTCGTCGTTCATTGTTAATCTAATCTTTTGCAGTGAATATAGGAAAATCTCGTTATTAAATCCTGATTATAGAGATATTTTGCAAATGACATCACATGCTGCTGCCAAAATTTGTTAAACAATAACGTTTTTTTACCATTTTTACCGAAACCGGGCTTATTTCTGTTCTTCGTTATCATCGTTCTGTTCTTCAGCCGTTTTACTCGCGGTTTTTTTGCTGGTTTTTTTCTTGCTGATTTTCTTTGTTGCAGATTTAGTCTGCGTTTTTGCTTTCTGTGGCCACGGGCTAAATGGAAAAGGCCGCTCTTCTGATTTGAACGTAATATAGAGAAGTATTTGCGAGACGTATTGGGTCAGTGAATCGCTGAATTCGAGCAATTGATCGTTCAGCTCAGTGGTGATTAATTTCATCAAAAACTGGAATATGACCACCAGCCAGATCAGAAAAAACAGGAAGTAAAAGATGACGGCATAGATCAGTATGAATAAACCCCGGGTCCAGACATCTACGTTTTTGGCGTTTTCTTTAATATCCATGCATTCCTCCACAAGAACTTGCCTGATTGATCGAATTGTAACTCTTCTAATATGTAGGCAAACCCAGAAAAATCAATCCAGTTCAGTTAAAAAGTAGCTTTTATCAATACAATTATGCAGTGAAGCGAGCTGCGCTTGAAGCAGATCGATATGGTCATGGAAACCGGATTTAGCCAGTTTCCCAATATCTGTATTGGTATTCAGGCGCTGCAAGCTGGCGATTTCACGCAAAGGTTCATCATTGTTCGGTAATTCTTCCAGGCATTTTTTCACTTCGTTAATACAGTGTGAGAATGATCGAGGAAACTCCTCGCACTGTAACAAAAATTTCAATACTAACGCGCCTTTAACGCGGGTTTTGCTGTATTGCCGATACATCTGATAAGCGGTGAGCGATTTTAATACGCTAACCCATTGAATATTGCCAAACGGGGTTAATTCATTTTCAAGTTCGGCGATCAGGTTAGCGGAGCGCACATCGATAATCCGTGTGGTCATGTCCGCACGTTCCAGATTACGTCCCAGTCTTAGAAAACAATAACCTTCATCCTGGCTCATGGTGCCGGCGAGTAGGCCGGTGATTCGGTGTACATCGCCGATGATTGAATTTAAAAAAGCATTGCGCCCGCGTTTACCTAAGGCAGTGGACATATTATTTTTAATTTTCTGATATAGATCGTTCAATAATTCCCACGATTCTCTGGGGATGATATCGCGGGTTGTACGCACATTTTCTCTGGCGCGACTAATACACGATAGTATCGAACTGGCATTGTTGGTATCAGCGATAATGAAGCGAATGACGTTTTTCTCATCCGGTTCGTCGTAGTGATCATAAAACACATCATCACCACCGGTGATGGAGATCGTTGATTGCCAGCCAAATGGGATCTTAACCGGTAAATCCATTAACAGGTTTTCATTCACGTTAACGATTCGAGCCATGTTCTCAGCCCGCTCCAGGTGCCGTGACATCCAATAAAGTTCTTCTGCTACGCGCGATAGCATCTTTATTTACCACTCATATCTACGATCCAGGTATCTTTACTGCCGCCTCCCTGAGACGAGTTGACCACGATTGAGTTCTTCTTTAATGCCACCCTGGTCAATCCACCCATAGTGACATGAGTTTGTTGACCGGACAGGATAAATGGTCTTAAGTCCAGGTGGCGCGGTTCGAGTTTGTCACCGATCAAGGTTGGCGCGGTAGAAAGATTAATCATCGGTTGTGCAACGTATTCGCGTGGGTTCTTTTTGATCATACGCGCCATTGCCGCCCGTTCTTTCTTGGTCGATTTAGGCCCGATTAACATACCGTAGCCGCCTGCTTCATTAGCCGGTTTGACCACCAATTTATCCAGGTTTTTCAGCACGTGATCGAGATCGTTTTCCCGATAGCAAAGATAAGTCGGTACGTTATTTAGTATTGAATCTTGGTCAAGATAATATTTAATAATCTCAGGGACAAATGCATACAGCACTTTATCATCAGCGACACCGCAGCCAGGTGCATTAGCAAGGGTCACATTGCCTTTTTTCCAGGCGCGCATTAAGCCTTTCACGCCTAGGGTAGAGTCTTTGTAGAACACTTCAGGGTCGAGAAACATATCGTCAATACGACGATAGACCACATCGACTTTTTCCAAGCCATCAATGGTACGCATATAAACACAATCATCGTCACCGACAAGCAAATCCCGTCCTTCGACCAGTTCAACACCCATTTGTTGAGCAAGATAGGCATGTTCAAAATACGCGGAATTGTAAACACCCGGTGTCAGTACCACGACTTCAGGATATTCTTCAGGTTGTGGAGAGACTGATGCTAATGTGTCAAAAAGTTGCGAGGGATAGTCATCTACTGGTTGGATTCGATACATCTCAAACAGGTCGGGAAATATGCGCTTGGATACCAGTCTGTTTTCCAACATGTAAGACACGCCAGAAGGGACTCTGAGATTGTCCTCTAAGACATAATATTTCCCATCTTTATCGCGAATGACATCACTACCGCAGATATGTGCCCAGATTCCCAGAGGCGGTTTGACTCCAATAGACTGTTTGCGAAAGTTTTTTGAACCCTCGATTAAAAAGCGGGGGACAACTTTGTCTTTCAGAATTCGTTGCTCACTATACAGGTCGCTGATGAACATATTGAGTGCATCAACGCGCTGTTTTAAGCCGGCCTGCAGAGTTTCCCATTCTTTCATGTTGATGATTCTGGGAATAATATCGAATGGCCAAATAGTCTCAACGCGACCCTGCTCATTGTATACCGTGTAGGTTACCCCCATCACGGTAATGGCCAGATCAGAGGCGGCCTTTCTTTCTTGCAAATCAGCTGTTGACAATGATTTGAGATATTTACTTAACTGTCGTGCATGAGCACGAGGCACACCTGCCTGCGTGATTAGTTCATCGTAGCAATCGTCATTTCCGTATTCTTTCCAGTTAATTGTCATTGCAATTTTCAGTGATTAGCAATCCGTGAACATAATAGGTAAAAAATATTACCAATAGATTTGTAATTTGTTCCTAAGCCGGCTCAGTGATGATACAGCTGAAGGGCTTGTCCGAGGCAGCAATAGCATGTTTTTCTATCCCTCGACTAACTCGGATGTTGCTGAATTTTATCACATTATCCGTCTCATTTCTGTGCTACTCTCTATGCAGAGATTTGAATCAGTGAACACCAATGGATCATTCAGAGCAAGATAGTATTATGGAATTTCCTTGCCAGTTCCCTATTAAAGTAATGGGAATGGCTGAGGAAAATTTCGACTTGTTGGTGGTGGATATTGTTCGTCGCCATGCGCCAGATATAGCAGAGGGCGCGGTAAAAAGCCGAAAGAGTGGTAAAGGAAACTATGTATCAATCACCGTTACTGTCAATGCAACCAGCAAACAACAGCTTGATAATATTTACCTGGAATTAACCTCGCATGAAAAAGTACTGATGGCATTATGAGTATAGAGATTAAACAGTTTGGTGTGCTGGATTATGAACAGACGTATCAGAGAATGCGTGAGTTGACTGATGACAGGATCCAGCATAAATCATCAAATGCACAGCCTGATGCAATCTGGTTACTGCAACATGCGCCAGTCTATACCTTAGGTTTGGCTGGCAAACCAGAACACCTGCTTGATACCGGGGACATTCCGGTCATTGAGACTGATCGGGGCGGGCAGGTGACGTATCATGGCCCTGGACAATTAGTTGCTTACTTAATGTTAAATCTTAACGGGCGGCCCTATTACATAAAGAAAATGGTGGCTTTCATCGAACAAGCCATCATTGATTATCTTAACGAGCTAGGGATTGATGCAGCTAGAAAAGAAAAGGCGCCAGGAGTGTATGTAGAAGGTAAAAAGATTGCAGCGCTGGGTGTTCGGGTACGAAGAGGCTTTACCTATCATGGTTTAGCCTTGAATGTCGATATGGACTTAAGCCCGTTTAATGGTATTAATCCATGTGGTTATCCGGGGCTGGAATGTACCCAAATCAAACATTACAAAAAGGATGTGCTAATAGCGGACGTGATGAACCGTTTATCTGAATTTCTTTTAAAGTATCTTGATCAGTCTGAATATCTATTCTCAGACGTTGCCTAGAGACTACTATGTATCAAAATAGTCAATATCAAAAACCGGATCCGGAAAAGCGTGGCAAATTAAAAACCGATAAGCTTCCTATCAAGGTTGTTGCTGTTGATAATAAACATAAACGAAAACCGGATTGGATAAAAGCCAAGGCGCCCATCGATAAGAAAGTATTAGAGTTAAAAAAGCTTATTCGCGATAAACAATTGCATACCGTTTGCGAGGAAGCGTCATGTCCCAATATTGGTGAATGCTTCGGGCATGGCACTGCGACATTTATGATCATGGGTGATATTTGTACTCGTCGTTGTCCGTTTTGTGATGTTGCCCATGGCAAGCCAAAACCATTGGATAAAGAGGAACCCATAAACCTTGCTAATGCGATTCAGTTAATGAAGCTAAAGTATGTCGTGATTACCTCAGTTGATCGCGATGACTTGCCTGATCGTGGCGCGAGCCATTTTGTTGAATGTATTCGTGCGATAAGAGATAAATGCCCGATGACGAAGGTAGAAATTTTAGTGCCGGACTTCCGTTATCGAATAGATAAAGCGCTTGATATACTGGCAACTTGTCCGCCTGATGTCCTGAATCATAACCTTGAATCGGTACCTCGACTGTATAAACAAGTACGTCCTGCTGCTGATTATCAAGAATCATTAAGCCTTATTCGAAAGTTTAAACAGCGCCATCAACACATCCCGACTAAATCCGGTTTAATGTTAGGTCTGGGCGAGACGATTGATGAAGTAAAACAGGTACTGGAAGACCTGCGCGAACACCAATGTGACATGTTAACAATTGGTCAGTATTTACAGCCGAGTAACTACCATCATCCCGTCGAGCGTTTTGTCCATCCTGATGAATTTGCGAGCCTGGCCGAATTTGCTAATGAGTTGGGTTTTAAAAATGTGGCCAGTGCACCGATGGTGCGTTCTTCCTATCATGCTGATTTGCAGGCTGCGGGTAAAGAACTACAAGAATAGTCATTTCCGTCGCTAATAATGAGTGCTTCTCTGGTCGGAATTATCAAAGCGTTAATATTGCCACCAGGCATATTACTAGTACTTTTCTTTCTGTGTATTTGCCTATACCTCAAGAGAAATAAACTGTTTAGCTATTTCTTCATTTCAAATTGTTTACTGTTTTACCTTTTTTCTATGCCAGCATTTAGCCATTATTTATCATCGTTATTTGAACCTGATAAAGCCTTAACTACAGATAATATTGAAAAAGAGGCTGGAGCGATTGTTATACTGGGCTGTGGACGTTATGCGAATGCCCCCGAGTATGGTGATCAAGATACACTATCTTCGTGTGGTTTGGTTAGGCTTCGATTTGCTTCATTGCTTCAATCCAAAATGGATTTGCCAATCTTTGTCTCGGGAGGAAGTGTCCACGGAGAAGCAGTATCAGAAGCTGAACTTATGCAAAATGTATTAGTTAACGAATGGGGAGCTGAAAACGTATTGCTGGAAAAAGCTAGCGTTAATACTATCGAGAATGCCGATTACACTTCTGCTTTCTTAAAAAAACAAAATATCAACACAATACTTCTTGTGACCCATGCCATTCATATTAAAAGGGCAAAATATTTATTTGAAAGAAGTGGGCTGAAAGTAATTCCTGCCCCGACGTATTTTTATTCTGTCCCAGATAGCAAAAAATATTTTTTTAATTTCATACCGTCAATGAGCGCTTTAAATATTACTACTACGGTTTTTTATGAAATGCTTGGTTATTTATGGGTGAGGATTAAAACCTATGAATTCTAAAGGAATTCAATATGTATGTATAAACTGTGAAAATACATTGAAATCTTTGGAAGAAGAATGGTTGTGGCATTGTCAAAGTTGCGGTCTGGATGTGTCGTTATTAGATAATGAAAAATACAATGGTAAAGACGTGATAGGTTGGACAGAAAGTGCCAGCCTTTTTTTGAAGGAGCTACGAGAAAATAACGCCTGTAAGTTACTTGATTTGTTATCTCAATATACAGATTTAAAAGGGAAAAAACTGTTGGATATAGGTTGTGCTGCCGGTTGGTTTTTGTCAGTTGCTGAAAAATATCAATTAATTGCGATAGGCATAGAACCGGACACTGGTATTGCGCAAAAGGGCCTTGATAAAGGACTTGATATCAAAACAGCGATATTTCCTGACGAAAGCATTATCGATAGTAAATTTGATATCGTTACCTTTAATGACGTATTCGAACATATTAAAGAACCTTTTACTATTTTGTCTGATGTGCATCAGCAACTAAATGAAGATGGTTATTTAATAATAAATTTGCCTACGTCTGATGGCTTTATATATAGACTCTCCAGGTTCTTGTCTAAGCTATGTTACAAACCGCTATTTCATAGGCTGTGGCAAAAAGGTTATGTTAGTCCGCATCTTTACTACTATTCAAATACCAATCTCAAATCATTAGTAGAAAAGTGTGGATTTAAACTTGTTGCCAAAGATCATCTTGATATTTTACAAATAAAGAATCTTTATCAGAGAATAAATCATGAGGGAAAGATTAATAGAATCGTATCAAGCACGCTTTATTTTTCTATTATCTTGGTATATCCGTTGTATAAATATGTGTTACCTCCAGATATTATGGTTCATATATACAGAAAAGATTAATCAATCTAATTAGCTATTATGTTTTTACCCGCAGATTGTCCAGAATGGGATAATGTCGTCGCTTCGGCATATTCATTAAAAAAACAGACTATTGAGTATGATGGCGTAAGTTTTAAGCTATTTTCGATTAAAAAAAAACCAGCCTTTTATACTAATGCGCCTTATTTGGACTCAGGTGGATTAACTTTTGATGATGATCAATTGCCAGAAGAATTATCACAACAGCTTTATAAGTTGATCGAAAAACATCATTTAAAGTATGTGCTTTTGAAATCTTATCAAAAATTAAATCTTAACTATCCTGGGTACTATTGTATAGATGAAGGTTATTGCACTTTCGTTCTTGATACCAAAAGCGGAATTGATGATATATGGAAAAAAAAGTTAAAAGCAAAAACGAGAAACCAAATCAGAAAAGCTGAAAAGTATGGTTTCAATGTAAGAATTGGATATACAGAGTTATTGGACGACTTCTATCGGGTAATATCTCGTTGTTGGCGTGATCTTGGTACACCTTCCCACAGCTTTGATTTTTACAGCATTATTCTCGAAGAATTCTCAAACAAAGCCATGATTATTGTCCTGTATGATAAAGAAATACCCGTATCTACATCTATGATTTTTAATATTGATGGTGTAGTTTCTAATCCATTTGCGGGCACTTTAAATCAATATAAACCCACATCTGTAAATAACTTACTGTATTGGACTATTATAAAACTGGCTTGTGATAGTAGTGCATCATATTTTGATATGGGCAGAAGCCGTATCAATCAGGGGACATATAATTTTAAAAAATCCTGGGGTGGAGATATTAACAGCCTTTACTATCATTATTTTTTTCATAAAAAACAAAGTGTGCCTTCTTACGATACGCGATTCCTGAGAATGGCGACTTCTATGTGGAAATTAATGCCTTTAACTTTGGCAAAGTTATTTGGTCCATATCTAATTTATAGAGTTCTATAAAATAAACTGTAATGGACAAGAATAGAAAAGTCGTTATTTCTGGTGCGGGTATTGCGGGTCTGACCACTGCTATATGGCTAGCAAGGCATGGCTTTAAACCTGTTGTTATTGAAAAGTCACCACAAATCAGGGCTTATGGGTATATCGTGTCTCTTTCGCATAAGTCTTATCATTTCGCCCGAGAGCTAGGTATCTTGAAAAAACTATGTGACAGAGGGGCAGGTATTAAAGCTTCCTGTTATTACCATAAAAATGGTCGTCCTATGTTGTCATTGGATTACCAACGACTATTTCAAGGGCTAGATATCGTGCAGATCATGCGGGATGAACTTGAGATGATATTGTATGAAGAGGCAAAAAATTTGTGTGAGTTTAGGTTCAATAATAGCTTAATGGGAATCAGTCAAGATAACGATGAAATTGAGTTCTCACTAAAAGATGGCACAAAAGATACCTGTGACGTATTGATAGGAGCGGATGGGCTTCACTCAATTACCCGAACTCTGGCTTTTCCTGAGTCTGCAGTAGAAAAAAACTACCTTGGCATATTTTCCAGTGCTTATCGCCTAAAAAATATTCTGGGTATCAAAGACAGGTTTGAAAATCACATGGAAAAAGATCGTTACATGTGCGTTTATACGACAGGAGAAGGAGACTTGGCATGTGTATTCATATGGAAATCGGAAAATAATTATGCACCTGCACAAGAGTCAAGGTTAGACGTACTTAAGCAGGCTTACCAAGGGTGTCCAAATACTGTTCAAGCGGTAATAGAACATTGCCCTGTTGAGGAGCCAATCTATATGGACCCTTTGATACAAATCAAAATGCAATCCTGGACTAAAGGAAATGTTGTCTTGTTGGGTGATGCCGCCCATTGTTTAACGTTGTTGTCAGGACAAGGTGCATCGACTGCGTTTTGGGGGGCCAGTATTCTAGCTAAATCATTAATCAATGATCCTGTTGATATCGCATTTAAAAATTATCACAGGGAAATAATGCCCGTAACAGCAAAGATACAGCCATCGACGATGAATGCAGCTAAATGGTATATACCAGGCAGTAATTTTAATTATCTTGCTCGAGATCTTGCTATGACATATCTGCCCAATGCATTTTTCCAGGCTTATTTCAGGAAAAAGTACTCCAATGCCTGATCTGGATAATATCTATTCCAATGATTACATTTACTCTTGATCTGGAAGATCACCGAAAAAACAATAACGATAAAAAGCGCTATCCTAAAATAACGCATGAGATACTATCTTTACTGGAAAGCCTGGAGATTAAAGGAACATTTTTTGTCGTTGGCAAAATAGTTAAGGAAAGCCCGGAATTAATAAAAGCCATAGCAGATAATGGTCATGAGTTGGCTTTTCATTCTTATGCACATAAACAGTTGCAATATGAAACTTGCGAAGGATTTAAAGAAGAAACCAGCTATGGAAAGTCCCTACTTGAAGATGTCACAGGACAAGAAGTGATCGGTTTCAGAGCACCTGTTTTTTCATTGATTGAAACAACATTATGGGTGACAGATGTGCTAAAAGAATTGGGCTTTTTATATTCCTCAAGTGTGATGCCGGCTAAAAACCCTCTGAATGGCTTTTGTAATGCTCCCGATATTCCATTTGTCTGGCCCAATGGCCTAATAGAAATTCCTGTTCCAGTTTCGAAATTGGGACCAATAACCATCCCTTACCTTGGCGGTGTCTATTTGCGATATTTGCCGAGGTTTTTAGTAAAACAAATGATTGAAAAGAGTGGTTCAAAGCATCTTTGGACTTACTGTCACCCGTATGATTTTGATCATACAGAGCCTTTCACAAGGATTGAAGGAGCATCATTACTGACAAGCGTCATACTATGGTTTAACAGGAAACACATGCAACAAAAACTAGAGTATTTATTAACTTTAAAAAAAGGAAGTAATGAACCACTTACTTTTTCAGAACAATTTTATCAAGGCTGGTTTGATCAAGTTCCTGAATTTAATTTTTCTAAGGATTTTCAAGAATTAAAAAATAAGAAGCACCAATAAGTTTAGATAGTATGCTATCAGTTTTGGTAGATTCCCAGTTTGCTATGGGTAGAATAGCCTTGCCAGTGATAGTTTTGAAACCTATAGCATTAGCAGTAAGTTTCACAAGTGAAATTGGGTGGTTAACTATCGGAAAAATTTCTTTTCTAAAAATTAAATCATAAGAATGGAAAAGTGCATGAGATATTTTATGTATCAACGCATCTCCATTACGCCATACAAGGATTAATCGACCTTTTTTCTTCAGCACTCTGTAAGATTCTGCTAAAAGTTGTTGTATATCTTCATGTGATTGTTGATTTAAAAACTGACAACAAACCAGGCGGTCAATTGAATTATCGATTATTGGAAGGTTAAAAGCATCTGATCTAATTGTAGTTAGTGAATTCGCGAAAGCAAGTTTACAAGCCAGCACATTGTAATCTAAACCTATTAATAAAGATGCCTGATTTATTAGAGGTTTTAGCATCATTCCCGAGCCGCAGCCAATATCCATAATGATTTTAGAATCAATATCAGATAAGGCGGATAGCACAACTTCTTGTTCTTTAAGAAAATAGGTATGAAATCGATAACCATTGGCCCTGGCATCAGAATATTTTTTCTGAGTGTTATGGTATAGCTGATTGACTGATCTGCTTGCGCGATTTTTCATAAATAGATGAAACTGTATATACAAGAAACAAAAATAGAAAAGGGATAAATATTAAAACCAATCGTGTTAATATACTTGCACTAGCTGCAAAAGCCGAAGGTAATCCGAAGAATAAAAAAATTCCCATTAACCCTGCTTCACCTATTCCTATTCCACCGATGGTTTGTAAAGGTATTAAAGCTAATGCATTATAGGCTATTGCTGAAAGAATAAGTTGAATACTCGTAAGTTGAGTATCGAATGAGAAGAAAAGTAAACTTAATCCGCCAATGTTACAGAGCCATTTGAGAAAAGAAATACCTACTCCACGGAAGAAAATATCGCTATTTATATGAAATCTGTAATACAAACGAGCCTGTAATAATACTCTAAATAATTTTCTTACTATGCTTTTAGGGCGTCGTCTATGCCTGTAAAAAGTCGAAGCGATAAAGCCCAATATTAAATCAATTCTATATAGACCAATAAAGGTAAAAAAAAGTATAAGCACAATACTAAGAATTAGTAATTCCAAAGAAAAAAGATGATTTAAACACAAGAAAATCAACGTCATACTTGCTAAAAATAATAAATCGATATAGCGCTGTATTATTGTATTCATGATAGCTGCACCAGCGCTTTGTTTTAAATAGTCCTGTAATAAAAAAACGACAGCAATTTCACCAAGTCTTGCGGGTAAGATGACTAGTGAAACGATGAACCAGGAACTTAATTTTGAACATCTACCTATTGAGTGGTTGCCTGGCGTGAAAGTTTTGAAACGAAGTCCTGTAAAGAAGCCTTCTAAAGCTAATACTATTATAGATAAAAAGAGCCATTTAAAAGATGTTAAATCAATTAAATTAGCTAGTTCATGAATATTAGTTTGATTGAAAATAAACAACAGCAAACCAATGCTAATAACAAAGCTTATTACCCATATGTATAGATTGCTTTTTTTTATGGTTTCAGAGAGAAACTTCACGAGCTTGGTTTTTTTATGAGTCCGAGTTTTATTTTTGAAAAACTAATGATAGAGCACAGTATATATGCGATAGAGATAGAATAAATAGGAGTGAGGGTCAGATTATATCTAGCAATGTTTAAAGAAAAGAATGCATGAAAAAAAACCATATACCATGCTGGCAGTGATATAAGTAATAAATGATTTCTTTGTTTTTTATCTAGTTTCACAAGCAAAATTATAAAACATATAAAACCTAACACGCCCCAATATTTGGCAATAAACATCCCTCTCCATGCCAATACTAATGTAACGGCGTTATGTTTAGTAATATCTCCGATAATTTCGTTTTTAATCAAATAACGTATTCTTTCATCTGTGCTCCTTATATTTAAATGAGTTGGTATAACATCTCTTGATTTTGAGTAATAAGAGTTTTCATCGAAGGAAAGTTTTTCATACAATTTTTTTGAAAAAATTTTCTTGGCAATGTTGTCTCCTGAATCAGGAAACCAATAAATGAAGCCTACAGCCCATTCTTTCCATGACATGTCATTATAAGAAACACGAGTGGCAAGGACCCTGTCGCCATACCCACTTGATAAAGCCATATCATCAAAGTGCAGGTAATTCCTTATCATCCATGGGCCTATGAAGGTCAAGTAGACCAGTATTACAATAATGAAGTTTTTAGCCTTAGTGTAATTTGGCTTGATCAACAAAAAAGAAAAGAAAATAGCAGCAATAATTGGATATAAATAATTATAACTGGGTTTGGTTAATATCAACAGACTTAGGAATGATATAGCTAAAATTAGCCATCGAGTTTTTTTCTCAAAAATAAATTTTACTAACATTAAGCTAAATAAACTGAATAAACACATAATTAACGATTCTGTCAGAACTAAATTAGCAAAATGCATGATTCTGCCCATGAATAAAGCAATAAAGAAAGAGACCCATGCAATTCCTCGAGATTTAAATAACTCAAAAGCAATTAGCCATATACTCCAAAAAGTCAAGATAGCTAATAAAACTTGAAACCATACTAAACGTGTTAAATCTATTGAACATAAAGTAGTATTTTTTTTATTTTTTAGTAGGCATAAGAAATCTTTGGCAAGGTTTCTATCTAATTTTAATATAAGGGATAAATAAGCTGGATACAGAGGTGTAACCACATTGCTGGGAGTATAGTCGGTACGTGAGTTACCAAAAGTCTGATATTGATCAAGGCCTAAACTATAATCAATATACCAGTATGCATCAGATTCAGGAGTTGTAATAGCAGGTTCATAAATGAACTTTTGAAGAAAAATAACAATAATCGTTGAGACAAGTACAAACAAAAGAAAGGACTTGTTCAATTCTTTTTTCATGAATAAATTATTTTTTATGCTTCATTAATATTAAAAGAATTGATGATTTGCCAATTCTGGCTGATACTTTTTTTGAAAGTGGAAAAATTTTTTTCCCAACCAACACATTGTTTATAACACAAAAATTCAACGCTACACTCTTGCCAATCTGAGTAGCAATTAACAAAAATCTCAAGATTGGTTTTGCCTTTAAGGTGTACAACTAGCTTGTACTCAGGGCTTTCGGTGGTTCCATATTTATAGCTTGAGTCCGTAAAAATCATTCTCTCCTCTAATGCGAGTTCTTCCAAATAAAGTTTAAGATCTGAGAAGCCAGGATAAGAGATATTGAAGTTAATAGCTGCTTTTAAAAATTTATTTTGCGGATTACACGCACTCATAATGAACAGCAAAAATATCAAGCTTACCCTTTTGATATACATTGTTTTTACGAATTAATTTTAGATATCATCTAACAATACTTGTAATGGGGTGCTTGGTTTATTATCAATATCAAAGCTTAATGCAGATAATGATAATTGCAGGCCTATGATGGTGGGTAACGCTGCATTCATTACCTGTCCAGCCGTCGCATGTAAGCCTGTTGTCACACTCAGCGTCCATTTTTCTATTCCGAAATTAACACCGTAAATAAGTAATATTGGGCCGATTATTAACTCTATTGAAGCGAGATGAAAATCACGTAAAAAATAATTATAAAAAATTCGTTTAACAAAGTTTATAAAGTGTTTTATTGAAAACTCGATTAAACATCTAAAAACAGAAAGGCTGCTTTCTTCATTTTCATACCTTGATTCCATCGGTATATCGATGACTAATGCTCGTAACGTATTTAATCGGAAAAGCATATCAGATTCAAAAAAGTAGCCTTTGCTGATTTTTTCTAACGGCACCATTTTTAAAACGTTGGCATGTATCGCTGTATAACCATTATTTGGGTCAAATATTCGCCAATATCCTGTAGAAAACTTACTCATGAATGAAAGCACTGCATTTCCTAATAGGCGGATTTTTGGCATAGCAGATAAGTTTTCTAAACTAAAGAAGCGATTACCTTTTGTATAGTCTGCTTTTTTATTGAAAATTGGATCAACAAAGCGTGAGATAATAGCCGGATTCATTTGGCCGTCAGCATCTATTTTTACAATGCATGTGTTTTTATCAGCTAACGCAGCTTTATAGCCTGTTAACATTGCGCCACCAACTCCGGTGTTGTTTTCATGCCTGATAACTTTTACGCGACTATCAGAGATATTTTCTTGTATATGTTCCCCCGTTTTTTCTGGACAAGCATCATCAATGCAGTAAATGCTGGATACCATAGGAGGGATAGCTTTTATGACTTCTAGCACATGTTTTTTTGCTTTATAACAAGGTATCACTACAGCAATAGAAAAATCTGAATATTCCATGATTTACCCCGGTTTTCTTATGGTCATTCCGTTAAAAAAAGCAGAGGATCAACGGTGGTATTGTTGAGAATAACGCTCCAATGCAGGTGCGCACCAGTGACTCGACCCGTTAAGCCCACTTTCCCAATTAAATCGCCAGTTTTAACTTCTGTGCCTTCGGCAATATCGATTTTATCCATATGGCAATACATTGTGATTAAACCCTGACCATGATCAATAAACACGGTATTGCCATTAAAAAAGTAGTCGCCAGTATTGATGACGACTCCATCAGCTGGCGCGACAATCGGCGTCCCTTTCGGGGCAGCAATATCCAGTCCGCTATGTGGTCGCCTTGGTTGGTTATTAAAAAAACGTTTTAAGCCAAACGGGCTACTGTAGGGTCCTTCTGTCGGTTTAATGAAATCAAATGTTATAGCATCAGTATTTCGCCAGTGCGATTTAGCAGCGGCGATACGTTTTTTTTCTTTGACGATGCGTTGCATGTCTTGCTCGTTTGGGTTGACCTTACGTTTGTTTTTTATTGTTAAATACTGAGCTTCATATTCTTTCTTATCGACTTCAAACGCATAGCGGGTATTTACCCCTTCGGCGTTGACGACGAGTTCATGCGTGCCTGGCTTGGCGGACAATGGAATACCGACTATCGCCTGCCATTCACCTGGTTCGCCGAGTATCATTACGTTCTTTTCATAAAAACTTGCTGATGGTTTTGAGTCAGAATTAATAGCGATAATCGCAATACCGCCCGGAACTGTAGATTCTTTAGGTAAAGACAGTGTCGTGGCATTGCAGGCAAAGCAAGCGATAAATAGTCCTAACGAAAGTAAGTAATGATTATTTTTCATGTATGTTAGTGACTGATGTATCAATGTTGCCTTTTGCGAGTCGTATATTCAGTATGTCTCCCTGATTTAACCCTGAGGATTGCCTGACGATATTGCCATTTTGTTTTTCGATCACGATTGCATAGCCGCGTTCCAGCGTCGCAATGGGGCTGATTATATTGATTTGTTGCTGCAATGACATTAAACGTTGAGCGACTGAATTGAGTTGATACTTCATAATATGCGTAAGTTGCGATTCAACATTATTTAATCGTTGCTTATGCTGTGTAATTCGTTGAATCGGATTGTGTTGGTTTAACCGGAATAGTAATTCTGAGAGTGAATGTTTGTTTTGCGTTAACTGACGTTCTATCAGCGATATAAACTTAAATGTGTATTCGTCGGTTTTTTGCTTTAAGGATTGCAATCGTTGTTGCGGGTGAGGAAGCTGTTTTGCAAGATGATCAGTATGTCGCTGTAGTTGCGTGATCTGATTCGTTTGTATTCGAACCAGTTGCTCCTTATATCGACTAATAAGTTCCAGTAGTTTGTCAGCGTCAGGGCTGACCAGCTCAGCAGCGGCTGATGGCGTTGCCGCGCGTTGATCGGCAACAAAATCAGCTATGGAAAAATCAATCTCATGTCCAACTCCTGATACAGTTGGAATGGCAGAATCAAACACTGCTCTTGCTACAACTTCTTCATTAAACGCCCATAAGTCTTCCAGCGAACCCCCTCCTCGGGCAAGTATCAATACCTCACACTCATTGCGTTGATTCACCGTTTTAACAGCTGCGGCAATTTTATTGCCGGCACCTTCACCTTGAACTGGAACAGGGTAGATAATCAGTTTGCCTGAAGGGTAGCGTCGGCTTAATACACTGATAATGTCTCTTATCGCGGCACCGCTAGGTGAAGTGATTACACCAATTGTTTTCGGAAAAGTCGGGACTGTTTGTTTGTTTACTTCATCGAACAAACCTTCTGCTGACAGCTTTTTCTTTAATGCCTCAAACGCCAGTTGTAACGCGCCTTCACCAGCAGGCTCCATGGATTCAATAATTAATTGAAATTCGCCACGACCTTCATACAAGCCAACATTTGCTCTGGCCAGGACTTCCATGCCGTTTTCAGGTTTAAAACGCATGCCAAATTGACGGTTTTTAAACATCGCACATCTGACCTGGGCATTGCTGTCTTTAAGGGAAAAGTAGATATGTCCAGATGCCGGGCGCGCAAGGTTAGAAATTTCGCCCTGAACCCAGATAGTAGGGAATACATCCTCTAATACAGCACGAACCTCGCGGTTTAAGCGCGAAATGGTGTAAATGTCATTGATAGTCGGTTTTTCAACGGCCATTGAGTTATGGTAAGCCAAAACATAATCTAAACAAAGCAAGACACAGCTTGCTGTCATCGTCGTTCTGACTATAATTAGCGCCACTTTCGCTCAGCGCATGGATTCGTCATGAAAATTGTTGAAGAAGCCTTAACATTCGATGATGTACTTCTGGTTCCAGATTACTCTGAGGTGCTGCCGCGCGAAGTGTCTTTGAAAACCCAGCTCACTCGCGAAATCGAGTTAAACCTTCCTTTACTCTCTGCCGCCATGGATACAGTAACCGAATCCGGTCTTGCTATTGCGTTGGCTCAGGAAGGTGGCATCGGCATTATTCATAAGAATATGAGCCCCGAGCTGCAGGCAAAAAACGTGCGCCGCGTAAAGAAATACGAAAGCGGTGTGATTAAAGAACCCTTAACTGTCGGACCTTACACCAGTATTCAGGAAGTGATAGAGCTAACCACCGAAAAAAATATCTCCGGGGTACCGGTGGTAGAAGGAGAAGAATTAGTCGGTATTGTGACCAGTCGAGATTTGCGGTTTGAGAAAAAACCTGATGATCCTGTACGTAATATTATGACGCGTAAGGAAAATCTGGTCACTGTCCGCGAGGATGCCAGCAAAGACGAAATACGTGATTTATTACACGAACATCGGATTGAAAAAATATTAGTGGTCAATGATAAGTTCCAGCTGGCCGGTCTGGTAACGGTAAAAGATATTCAAAAAGCATCAGAATTTCCCAATGCCTGTATTGATTCTTCGGAACGTTTACGCGTTGGTGCCGCTGTCGGCGTGGGCGAGGCATCGATGGAGCGTGTTGAGCAACTTGTGGCAGCGGGTGTGGATGTGATTGTTGTTGATACGGCGCATGGCCATTCAAAAGGCGTGCTCGACATGGTTAAGTGGGCAAAAACCAAATTCAAGGATACGCAAATTATTGGCGGTAACATTGCGACCGGCGAAGCCGCATTGGCATTAGTCGATGCCGGTGCTGATGCGGTTAAAGTCGGGATTGGCCCGGGTTCTATCTGTACAACACGCGTTGTCAGTGGAGTCGGCATGCCACAGATTTCTGCAGTCAAGAATGTTGCTGCTGCACTGAAAAATAAGAATGTTCCGTTAATTTCAGACGGTGGTATTCGTTATTCGGGTGATATTGCGAAGGCTTTAGCAGCAGGTGCACACTGTACGATGATTGGTGGACTCTTTGCCGGTACAGAAGAAGCACCCGGCGAAGTAGAACTGTATCAGGGGCGTTCCTATAAATCCTATCGCGGTATGGGTTCGCTGGGCGCGATGTCGCAACAGCACGGTTCATCTGATCGCTACTTTCAGGAAAATGATGAGATTGAAAAACTTGTACCAGAGGGAATTGAAGGGCGTGTGCCTTATAAAGGTCCGGTCGCGGCAATCATTCATCAATTGAACGGCGGTATAAGAGCTGCCATGGGTTATACCGGCTGCAGCAGTTTGAAAGAACTGCGTGAAAAAGCAAAATTTATCCGTTTAACGAGTGCGGGTTTTACTGAAAGTCACGTACACGATGTGACGATTACTAAAGAACCACCCAACTACCGAGTGTAGTTAAAGAGACTTTTCTTACTCAGAGTTTTCTCTGAACATTATTTAAGTAGCGAGAATTTAATGACTGCTGATATTCATTCAGAACGCATTCTGATCCTAGATTTCGGATCACAATATACACAACTCATTGCCAGACGCGTACGCGAGGCAGGCGTCTATAGTGAAATTCATCCGTTTGATATGCCTGAGTCAGAAATCAGAAACTTCAATTCTAATGCTATCATTCTCTCCGGTGGACCAGAGTCGGTGACTGAAATGAACGATGTGCGAGCACCGGAATGTGTGTTTACGCTGGGCTTGCCGGTATTAGGCATTTGTTATGGTATGCAAACCATGGCGGAACAGCTTGGTGGTAAGGTCGCCACTTCCAATAAGCGCGAGTTTGGCTATGCGCGAATTCGTGCGCGTGGCCATTCGAATTTGTTAAAAGATATTCAGGATGAAACCAATGATGAAGGGCATGGTTTACTTGATGTATGGATGAGTCATGGTGATCGGGTTGAAGCCTTACCAGAAGGATTCAAAGTTATTGCTTCGACAGACAATGCGCCGATTGCCGGCATTGCCAATGAAGACAAGAAATTCTATGGCTTGCAATTTCATCCGGAAGTGACGCACACGAAACAAGGACAAACTATATTACAGCGTTTCCTGCATGACATAGTTGGCTGTGCTTCACTTTGGACGACAGCAAACATTGTTGAAGATGGCATTGCTCGGGTTAAAGAGCAAGTGGGTGAAGATAAAGTGTTGTTAGCGCTATCAGGAGGCGTAGATTCATCAGTAGTAGCAGCATTACTACATGAAGCCATCGGCGATCAGTTGGTATGTGTCTTTGTTGATAATGGTTTACTTCGATTGCATGAAGGCGATCAAGTGATGGAAACCTTTGCTGAACACATGGGTATCAATGTGATTCGTGTCGATGCCGAGCAGCGTTTCCTTGATGCCTTAAAAGGTGTTGAGGATCCGGAAGCCAAACGGAAAATTATTGGTGGCGAATTTATCAAAATATTCGAAGAGCATGCACATGACTTCGAAGGAATAAACTGGTTAGCGCAAGGCACTATCTATCCTGATGTGATTGAATCAGCCGGTGCAAAAACCGGTAAGGCACATGTGATTAAGTCACATCACAATGTGGGTGGCTTGCCTGATACGATGAAAATGGAATTAGTCGAGCCATTAAGAGAATTGTTCAAAGATGAAGTCAGACGCCTGGGTGTTGAATTAGGGTTACCAAAAGAGATGGTATACCGTCATCCTTTCCCTGGCCCGGGACTCGGTGTCCGAATTCTTGGTGAAGTGAAAAAGGAATATGCTGATCTATTACGTCTGGCAGATAATATTTTTATTGAAGAGTTACGCAAAAAAGATCTCTATGATCAAACGAGTCAGGCCTTTGTTGTGTTCCTGCCTGTACGTTCAGTGGGTGTCATGGGTGATGCACGAAAATATGACTATGTAGTATCGCTTCGCGCTGTCGTCACTGTTGACTTCATGACCGCGCATTGGGCAGAACTGCCTTACGATTTTCTTAGCCATGTATCGAGCCGTATTATTAATGAAGTCGATGGTATCTCTCGTGTGACTTATGATATTTCAGGTAAGCCGCCGGCGACGATTGAGTGGGAATAAAGACGGATAAAAAACTGTCTTTTTTCGCGATTAATATGCCGTTCCTTTTAAATTTTATACGGTAAGCTTCGCCAATAGCCGTACTCAAATCCTCATGTATTAAATATACACTCCGGTTTTACATGCGGTATTGTCTCGCTCTCACAAAAAAATACTATTTTTTTATTAAGCCTTTAAAATAGGCTAATGGGAACCCATCTTGGATACATGCAACGTGCTTTCGAACTCGCACAACTGGCCAAACAACATGATGAAGTTCCGGTAGGCGCCGTTATTGTATATGAAGATAAAATAATTGGCGAAGGCTGGAACCAACCTATTAAGACTAGTGACCCCACAGCCCACGCCGAGATAATTGCGCTTAGACAAGCTGGCGTGAATCAAAATAATTATCGACTACTCGGGGCTGATTTATATGTCACGCTGGAACCATGCTGTATGTGCGCTGGTGCAATGATTCATGCAAGAATCAATAAAGTAATTTTTGCTGCAAGCGATCCTAAAACAGGAGCATGTGGCGGTAAGTTTAACTTGCTTAACTCAGACGAGCATAACCACCAAGTTCAAATCGAACAGGGTTTGATGGAACAAGAATGCAAAACACTGTTGCAAGATTTCTTTCGGGAAAAGCGGGCCAGATCATGACGAATACGACAAGTGCGCAAGCCGAGCAACTAGCTGAATTATGTCTTAAAACATCAAAAAAACTGGTGACTGCGGAATCCTGCACCGGCGGTGGAGTGGCTGAAATCTTGACGCGCATACCGGGAAGCTCTGGCTGGTTTGAGCGCGGCTTTGTGACTTACTCGAATGCGGCAAAACAGGAATTATTAGGTGTGCCACTCGAAACACTTCAACAATTTGGTGCCGTCAGCGAGGAAACAGCGGCGGCGATGGTCATCGGCGCGGTTAAAAACAGTCATGCACAAATTGGTGTATCGATCACTGGCATTGCGGGGCCGGATGGTGGCACACCAGACAAACCGGTGGGTACGGTTTGTTTTGGCTGGTGTTTTGCAGAAGATAATGTCAGAACGACTCGAATAGTTTTTGACGGCGACCGGCAATCAGTCAGAGAGCAATCCTGTTTATTAGCCTTGCAAGGTTTATTAGATGGGATAGAAACCTACCTGTAATTTTATGGAACAAGATCAACTCAAGGAAATTGCCGAGCTACTTGATCCTGTCGATCTAATAATCTGCCTGATCAATTTTAATAGGCAAACTAAGCAATATTTGTTGCAAACAACATTTAACAAGAAACACGATACGTTTAATACATATAACCAAGCATTTAGCGTGGCAGATGAATTAAAAATCGATGCACTTATTGTGATAGAACCCTTCGACTCAATACTGAGTGATACCAGTTTTTCATTTATTCATTCTTTAACGACTTTCTATAAAGACACATATTTGGTTACGGTTGTTAACCATCCAGAGCCTGGTCAGCAACAGCTGTTAAAAAACACTATCCAACTTACTATTGAAAATTATCTACTCAATAAAAAACTCGAAGCACAAGAAAAAAAATATCAGGCTTATCTCCAGGAGGTTAAAACAATAAAAGAAAAGTTGTTACCTTCTGCAGAACACACGATTGAAGGTCTGGACTATGCGACGTATTACAAACCGAATATTGGTGGTGGTGGGGATTACTTTGACATTATGGACCTGCGTGATGCCAGGCGCCGGGCAGGTTATGAAGATACACCATTAGTCTGGGGCGTCGGTTTAGTGGATGTGTCCGGGCATGGTCCTGGAGCAGCAGTAGAGGTGGCAATGGTTGATGCCATTTTACGTACCTTTCAAGGACAAATTGGCACAGTGGCATCAGATGTCATGGCATATCTGAACCAACATTTCTTTACCAGACAATCACGCGGTGGATATTGCACGGCATTTTTATGTAACTACGATGCCGAAGCCGATCTTTTTTCCTACTCGTCGGCTGGGCATTTGCCGGTATTAATCAAGCATCATGAAGGCCATGTGACTGTGTTGGAAAGTGAAACGGGTATTCCGATCGGGATAGATCGTGATGCGACGTGGGTGACCGAGACCACCCAGCTTGAACAAGGCGATACGATAATTTTATATACCGATGGAATTACCGAAGCGGAATCAGTGTCTGGCGAACAGTTTGGATTTGAACGGTTAAAACAGGTATTGGAAGACAGTCCTGCAGGATCGGCAGAATTATTAATGTCGCATTTTATGCATGATTATCATCAGCATATTGATAATTCAACCAAGCAGGATGACCAAACCTTAATTATGGTAACGATTTCAAGCTGAGCTAAGTGTCAGTGAAGATTTAAGCAAACGCCCAACTGGCAAAGGGTTCGATCTCATCGCGGTTTAATACGATCAATTGAAACTGTTTTGGGTCTTGCGAATGGTCAATGGACGTATCCACTGATAACTGACGCAACAAATAGCCAATCAATGCACGTCTTAATTTCACTTCAATGACATCATCGTTGGCATTGTAATCGATCAATAAACTGGTTTGTTGTTTGTCATCCAGTTTTGGATGAGGTGATAGTTTCAAGGTGATCATTTCCGTCCAGTCCTCGTCATAACTCGCGCGTGATTCGGCATCGATGCTCAGACAATTCGCTTCCTCAAAACGTGATAAGACAAAATCACGAAAATCAAACGTATCCTGATTGTAAGCACGGACATGCCAGCGAAATCCGGTATTCACTAATGAGTGTGGCTCAATCACACGCGATGAGTTTTGCTTATCGCTGAGGGAGCGGTAATTGACCTTGAGTTGTTTATGTCCATAAATTGCCCGTGTGATTTGGCACAGCACTTCTTTAGTCGGCAAACGATTGGGTAATTGCAGATTCGTTGTCGGTATTTCAAAGACGGATTCATCAGGGTTCGGGCTACCTGAGACGGTCTGATTTGCTTCCAGCAAGGGCAATACGGTGGCTGGGGACAAATCTGTAAATGCAGGACTAAATGCGTTAGTCGGCACGAAACCAAACACACTGTGCTTGTATTGCAGGTTTTCTGGCGCGATATCACTATAGAGTTTCAGGTCTTTCGTCGCCGCGGCATCCGAAATCGCAAAGGCCTTGGCGATATCGCTGCGCGTCACCACACCACAAAAGTAAGCCATCACTTCGATGAATTGCATTCGCTGGCGTGTTGCCCATTTCATTTCGTTCAACATGGGAAAATTATACAGGCTAGAGCAAACTCTAATAAAAACTATTAGATAGTAAAAAATACTAAGGTGATAAAAAATATTGACATCTAAAAAAGTATTGCCTATAGTTTCACCATCAGCGCATTAAAACTGGCGCAGAAAAAGAGATTCAATGTTTACATTCAAGGGTTAAATGGAGAAGCAAGATGGCAACAGCAAACGTAGAAGATGATAAAAAACGTGCACTCAACATGGCGCTAAGCCAAATCGAAAAACAATTTGGTAAGGGTTCCGTCATGAAAATGGGCGACCAACCAGTAGCGAAAGTGCCAACGGTTAGTACTGGTTCATTAGGCCTGGATATTGCCCTCGGCGCAGGTGGATTACCCTATGGTCGAATTGTTGAAATCTACGGGCCTGAATCATCAGGTAAAACCACACTCACTTTATCCGCTATTGCCGAAGCACAACGACAAGGCAAAACCTGTGCGTTTATCGATGCAGAACATGCTCTGGATCCGGTTTATGCAGAAAAACTCGGCGTGAATATTGATGACTTATTAGTTTCGCAACCGGATACTGGCGAACAAGCCTTGGAAATCTGCGATATGTTAGTTCGTAGTGGTGCGGTTGAACTGGTGGTGATTGACTCCGTTGCCGCCTTAGTCCCGAAAGCGGAAATTGAAGGGGAGATGGGCGACTCACACATGGGGCTTGCTGCCAGATTGATGTCGCAAGCATTAAGAAAACTCACGGGTAATATCAAACGCGCGAATTGCTGTGTGATATTCATTAACCAGATTCGTATGAAGATTGGTGTGATGTTTGGTAGTCCGGAAACCACGACTGGTGGTAACGCATTAAAATTCTATTCGTCGGTGCGTCTGGACATTCGCCGTATTGGCGCAATCAAAAAAGGCGATGAAGTTGTGGGTAATGAAACACGAGTGAAAGTCGTTAAGAACAAGATTGCTCCTCCATTTAAGCAAGCGGAATTTGATATTCTTTATGGTGAAGGAATTTCTCGTCATGGTGAGATTATTGATCTGGGTGTGAAAGAAGGGCTGATTGATAAGGCCGGGGCTTGGTATAGCTATGGAGACGAACGTATCGGTCAGGGTAAGGATAATGTACGAACCTATCTGAAAGAACATCCGGAAATGTCAGATGAGATCGAAGGGCTGATTCGTCAAAAACTCCTGCCGACCTTACCGGCTAATGAGGAAATGGAAGATGATATGAATCAGGATGAAGAAGCGATCGCCTAATCAACTTGAGGAAATAGCATGAGTATCGAACGCCAGGAAGTCTTACAAAAGGCTTGTGACTTCCTGGCGCGGCGCGAACATAGCCGTAAAGAACTGGCGCATAAACTGAAACGCGCTTGTGATGATGAAAGCCTGATAGAAGAATTATTGGATAAGCTGGCCGATGAAGGCTTACAAAGTGACGAACGCTTTGCCGAAAGTTTTATTCATCATCGTTACAATAAAGGTCAGGGTCCGATGAAGATTCAGCAGGAATTGCAGCAGCGCGGAGTCTCATCGGAACTTTTCGAAGGGTTCTTGTATTCTGAAAAATATGACTGGTATGAGATGGCAGAGCAGACCCGGTTAAAAAAATACGGTGAAGCCATTCCCAAGGATTACCAAACTAAGGCAAAACAGTCTCGATTCCTATATAGTCGCGGTTTTAATGGTGAGATAATAAACGAACTGTTTAAATAGCGGCTGTAATGAAAACCAGTAACGAAATACGCCAGTCCTTTCTGGACTTTTTTGCATCGAAAGATCACACAGTTGTGTCGAGCAGCTCGTTAGTGCCAGCAAACGATCCAACCCTGTTATTCACCAATGCGGGCATGGTGCAATTTAAAGATGTCTTCCTTGGTAGAGAAAAACGCGATTATAAAAGAGCGACGAGTTCACAACGCTGTGTGCGTGCTGGCGGTAAACATAACGATCTGGAAAACGTCGGTTACACTGCTCGGCATCATACGTTTTTTGAAATGCTGGGCAATTTCAGTTTTGGCGATTACTTTAAAAAAGAAGCGATTGCCTTTGCCTGGGAATATCTCACCGAAGAATTAAAGATACCGGAATCACGCTTGTGGGTAACAGTATATGATGATGATGACGAAGCAGCGGATATCTGGTTGAAAGACATGGGCGTATCACCGGAACGTTTTAGTCGTTGTGGAAAGGCCGATAATTTTTGGTCGATGGGTGATACCGGACCTTGTGGCCCTTGTAGTGAAATTTTTTATGATCACGGCGAAGCCATACCCGGTGGCCCGCCCGGCAGTCCAGATGCAGATTTGGATCGCTATGTCGAAATCTGGAATCTGGTGTTTACCCAGTATGATCGAGATTCAGATGGCACCCTAAAGCCGATCCCGCACCCGTCAGTTGATACCGGTATGGGCTTGGAACGTATCACTGCCGTTATGCAGGATGTGCATAACAACTACGAGATTGATTTATTCCAACAGTTAATTGATGCGATTAAGCAAACCTTAGGCGAACAAGATATTGAATTAACGTCTAGTCGTGTCGTTGCCGATCATATTCGTTCCTGTGCCTTTTTAATTACCGATGGTGTGGTGCCGACCAATGAAGGGCGTGGTTATGTGTTACGTCGAATTATTCGGCGCGCAATTCGCCACGGAAACAAACTCGGATTTAAGGAACCGTTTTTCCACAAACTGGTTGACGCATTAGTTCAGGTCATGGGCGAAGCCTATCCGGAATTAACACAGGCAAAACAACATGTCGAAAAGGTTCTGTTAAGTGAAGAGCAACGATTTGCCGAGACCTTGGAGCAAGGCTTAAAAGTACTGGATGACATTGTCACTAAACTCGATGGCAACAAGATTATCTCCGGCGAAGATGTATTTCGCTTATACGATACGTATGGCTTCCCGGTCGATTTAACTGCCGACATTGCCCGCGAAAGACAACTGCAAGTAGATCTGGATGGGTTTAATGAGGCCATGGCAGAGCAGCGCAAACGCGCCCGCGCCGCGAGTAAATTCGATGTCGGTATCTCGGTGAATACCGATGATTTGGTGACCGATTTCACCGGTTATGATCGTCTGCATCAAAAGACCACCGTCATCGGTTTATTCCAGGATGGTCGTAATGTTCAGTCTTTACAACATGGTGACATCGGCGGTGTTATTTTGTTGGAGACACCTTTCTATGCCCAATCTGGTGGACAAGTAGGGGATAGAGGAGAGCTGTTCGAAGGCGATGTGTTCTTCGAAGTGGAAGACACCAAGCAACAGGGCCAATCGCATATTCACCTCGGAGTATTGCGAACTGGCACATTGAAAGTGGGTGATATCGTCACAGCCAATGTGGATGAATCACGTCGTGCGGATATAAAACGTAATCACTCGGCAACACATTTACTGCATGCCGCGTTGAGAAAAATACTGGGCGATCATGTCGTGCAAAAAGGATCATTGGTTGCTGATGATCGCTTACGTTTTGACTTTTCTCATAGCGACCCACTGACAAGAGAAGAATTGTTATCTATTGAACAACTCATCAATGCTCAAATCCTGAGCAATGAAGAAACGCATGTACAAGTCATGTCGTTGGATAAAGCAAAAGAGTCCGGCGCAATGTCATTATTCGGTGAGAAGTATGAGGACACGGTTCGCGTATTAACCATCGGTGGCGATTTTTCTTGTGAGCTATGTGGCGGGACACATGTCGAGCGTGCTGGCGATATAGGGTTGTTTAAGATCATATCTGAAGCCGGTATCGCTGCCGGGGTGCGCCGTATTGAGGCGGTGACGGGGAGCGGTGCTTTGGCCTGGGCTGAAAATGCCGAGTTCAAACTTCAGCGAGTGTCTGAATTACTGAAAACCGATATTGATTCCATCGATATCAAGCTATCGGTTCAACTGGAGAAAAATCGCAAGCTGGAAAAAGAACTGGAACAGTTAAAAGGGAAATTAGCCAGCAGTGCCGGTTCCGACATGGCCGAGCAAGCAGAAACTATCGAAGGCATTCATGTGATTGCGAAAAGTCTGGATGGTGGCGATCCGAAAACGCTCCGGGATACCGTTGATCAATTGAAAAACAAACTGGGCACTGCTGCTATTATTCTGGCCACCGTTAATGACTCCAAAGTTAGCCTGGTTGCTGGTATTACTCAGGACAGCACCGACAAGATTAAAGCCGGTGATTTGGTTAACTTTGTCGCAACTCAGGTTGGTGGCAAAGGTGGGGGCAGACCCGATATGGCACAGGCCGGTGGTAATGACCCATCAGCATTGGAAGGTGCACTGAAACAGGTTCCCGATTGGATTAAAGCTCAACTTTCAGCCTGACATCTATTTCCTATCACTCTCAGTTCAGCTAGAATCGCCGCTTTTTTAACAGGAAGCGACATGGCCTTAATTGTCCAAAAATACGGTGGCACCTCGGTCGGCACAGTCGAGCGTATTCAAGCCGTTGCGGATAAGGTCATTGAGACCAAAAAACAAGGTCATCAAGTCGTGGTCGTTGTTTCGGCGATGAGTGGAGAGACGGATCGTCTGGTTTCACTGGCGAAAAGCATGTCACATACACCAACACCACGTGAGCTCGATGTTTTATTATCGACGGGTGAGCAAGTGACGATTGCCTTGCTGAGTATGGCGTTATCCGAGAAGAAACATCCAGCAGTATCTTTCACTGGTGGGCAAGTGCATATTCGTACCGATAATTCGCATAATAAGGCGCGTATTGTCGATATCGAAGCGGCCCGGGTTCACAAAGCACTGAACGATGGCAATATTGTTGTGATTGCCGGTTTTCAGGGAATAGATGAAGATGGCAATATCACCACGCTTGGACGCGGTGGATCAGATACCACCGCAGTGGCGATGGCGGCAGCGTTAAACGCTGACGAATGTAGAATCTATACCGATGTGGATGGCGTCTATACGGCCGATCCGCGGATTGTCGAAGATGCGCAGCGTATGCCTGTCATTACTTATGAAGAAATGCTGGAAATGGCGAGTCTAGGCTCGAAAGTGTTGCAGATTCGTTCAGTCGAATTTGCCAGAAAATACAATGTTAATTTGCGCGTGTTATCCAGCTTCGAGGATGGTCCGGGCACATTAATTACAGATGAGGATGAGAATATGGAAGCGGCATTGATATCCGGTATCGCCCATAATCGCGATGAAGCGAAATTAACCATCGTTGGCGTGCCTGACCAACCCGGTATTGCGTCACAAATTTTGGGACCAATAGCAGATGCAAATATTGAGGTTGATATGATCGTGCAGAATGTGGGCCTGGATAACACCACTGACTTTACCTTCACTGTCAATCGGGCCGATTTCGATAAAGCGCTGAAAATACTGGAGAAAACCTCTACAGAGATCGGTGCGAAAGATGTATCCGGTGATAACAAGATTGCTAAAGTGTCAGTCGTGGGCGTCGGAATGCGCTCCCATGCCGGGATTGCGAGTAAAATGTTCAAGGCGCTGGCGGATGAGGGTATCAATATTCAGATGATTTCTACCTCAGAGATAAAGGTTTCTGTTGTTTTGGCCGAAAAGTATCTAGAGTTAGGCGTCAGAACATTACATTCCGCTTTTGGACTGGAAAACGGCGTGTTGTCCGAAACAAACTGAATTCAGGAGAACTTGAATCGTCTACAGGATGAGAACTATTGACGGGGAAGTAGTCGTACTAAGGCTATAGCAAAATATTAATTATTAAGATTATGGAAGCATCAGGAGATAAATAATGCTGATATTAACAAGACGAGTTGGTGAATCACTCATGATCGGTGATGAAGTCAATGTAACCGTCCTCGGTATACGTGGTAACCAGGTGAGAATTGGTGTCAATGCACCTAAAGATGTCGCCGTTCACAGAGAGGAAATTTACGAAAGGATTCAGAAAGAACAATCTGGTGAAGGAGAATCATCAGAATAAGATAACGCTACACTTTTTCGGCCTTTACGCTGATTATCAGCGGAGGTATGCTTATGCACTTAAATTAGCAATTCTATATCGACTAAAAACACGGCATTATTGCCGTGTTTTTAGTTTAAAATTATAAAAACGGAGAGGTGGCCGAGCGGCTGAAGGCGCTCCCCTGCTAAGGGAGTATACGGTTTATCCCGTATCGAGGGTTCGAATCCCTCTCTCTCCGCCAATAAATAACAAACCCCGAAACGCGGGGTTTTTATTTATTTGGAAGCAGAGGCTTGATGAGAACCCTTTGGTTCGACAATCTTCCGTAGGAAGATTGGACAGACGAACGGAGAGAGTCTGCCCCGAAGGGGTGAGTAAATGCCACAAGCATTTACGAATCAATCCCTCTCTCTCCGCCATAACAAAATAACCGGCTTTTGCCGGTTTTTTATTGTGTGGAGTTTGAGAATTTGATGAGAGCACCTTGGTTCGACAAATCGGCAGAACGCCTACATGGATGTAGGTGATAGAGCGAAGCAGGAGCCAGAGCCGAACAGCCGATTTGCACATTGCCTTAGCAATGCCTAAAAGGCAAACTGCAAGAATATAGCGAATGAGTCCCTCTCTGTTGATATCCCAAAATGTAACTAAACTCCTTTAGGGTTTTGTGCTAAGGATTACAAAATTGACATCGGCCTGGGTCGGCTTTTTTCATACCATGTTTGGGTGGTTTTGATTCTTTATATCCGCATTTTACACAGCCGTATATTTCGAATTTTATTTCGTTCGTTTTTGCGCCGCATAATTCACATTCAAGCCCTGTCTCAATAGAGATTTGACCCCATCCAGGCGCATTACACGATGGGCAGGTTGTACTTAATCTTTTAGCCATCGTTACAGCTAACTCAGAAATGATTTTCATACGCGAGGGATTCACATGCGCTCGCATATCCGTCTCGATCCATGCACTGCTATCATCGGAAAGACTGCATGCATGATGAAATGCATGTTCTAAATCATCCTGGTTCTGAAGTCCCTTGACTATGTGTTGATTATCTCTTGGGGCATTCGGTCTTATGATCAAAGCATGTGAGGGAAACTGCGCCTTTTCGGCAAATTCATTTAGCGACGCTAATGAATCAATTGTCTGCATCTGGTAATTCGTATTGGTTGATGTTTGTGAGAGATGAAGCTGGAGATCGCGTTCTCTATCAATGAAGTACAGGACTTCTACATCTCCGGGTAAAAACGGCATTTGAGGATGCGGGCCAAAGCTGCCCTCGCTGGCTATGCCGAACTGGCTATCCGCCTTATCCATTCCCCATTCGCATTTTCGCTTGACGCAGCTAAGTACATCACCCGCGCGCTCAATCTCCCCGGTAAACGTACCAAGCTGATCGGTATCAAGCAGGTTAGTGATAAGCCTAGCTCCCAACACGGATGAAAATGCAGGTTCAATAGCCTTGTCTTTATCATGCTTGGAGGTCAGTACTATATCTTTACCCGAATAGGGAGAATCGATAGCCATGTCTAATCCGAGTTTGATTAACTACAATGCAGTTGATTTTATAAATCAATAACTTATAAGTAAATTGAATTAATTATGTTTATAATAATAGTGAAATAGCTGAGTGATTTGACTAAATGGCTCAGTCCTATAATATTCCCGGCTCAAAACAACGCGCCCGTAGCTCAGCTGGATAGAGTACCTGGCTACGAACTAGGGGGTCGGAGGTTCGAATCCTTCCGGGCGCGCCATTTATAAGGCTTTCAAATCATTTTAATTATCTTAAAAAGCCAAATCGTAAGGCTCTGAACATTAGGTCACGATTCTTTAAGATGAAGCTATTCTTTGGTAACCATGATTTAGATTTCAGTACGGTTTTGGCTTTTGAGAAGGTTAAGAAACCCTCATGACCGTGATAATGTCCCATACCAGAATTACCGACACCTCCAAACGGGGCATCATCTGCCGCAACATGCATGGCTGTATCATTAATCGATACTCCACCACTATGTGTATTTTTCAAGATATTATCAATCAGCGAGTCATTGTTAGACATGATATATAAAGCCAATGGTCGTGGTCGTTCATTGATATAGTTAATTACTTTATCAATGTTTCTATAGGTGACAACAGGCAAGATAGAGCCAAATATTTCCTCATGCATGATCTTCATATCTTCACTCACATTGGTAATGATATGTGGAAAGATCAATCTACCATCAGTTTCTTTATATTCTTTTACAGAATGAATTTTCGCATTCTTAGCTTTGGCATCTTCCAGAAATTCTTTTAGCCTTTGAAATTGTCTATCTGAAACAATATGAGTTTGTGTATTTTTATTATCACCTGATAAATAAGTATCTGTATATCGTTTGATAAATGTATCAACAAATTTTTTTTCTCTAGTTTCAGGTACAAACACATAATCAGGGGCAACACAAATTTGTCCTGAGTTGAGTGACTTTCCAACCATCACTGCATCAACAGCAGCATCCATATTAATATCTTCGTCAATAATAGTTGGAGATTTACCACCCATCTCTAGTGTAATAGGCGTGAGATTGTCAGCAGCCGACTTTGCTACCAATTTACCAACAGTCGTGGAACCAGTGAATATTAAGTGATCAAATGGCAGTGAAGAAAACTCAGCACCTACATTGGCTTCTCCTTCAACAATGATTATGTGTTCAGAAATATCCTGAACAACTTTGCGTAATGCTTTATTGGCATTAGGCGTAAATTCACTCATTTTAATCATTACGCGATTTCCAGCCGCCAGAGCTTGTATAGCAGGGCCCAGTGCTAAAAAGAATGGAAAATTCCATGGTGTTATCACACCAACTACACCTAAAGGTTGGTAATGAACTGTGACGGTCGAAGGAGCGAGAAATATTCCAGCATGACGTTTGGATGGCTTCATCCATTTTTTTAGATTTTTAAGGGAATAATTGATCGCCATGACACTTGGTAATACATCCGCAATTAATGTGTCAAACTCACTACGATATCCATAATCTTGCTTTAACGCATCATAGATAGCTTGTTCATTTTCTATTAATGAAGCTTTTAGTTTGGTTAGTACTTCCTTTCGTTCATTATAGTTAGGATAAAGCGCATTGTTATAAGACGCTTTCATCATTTCAAAATCATTTTTGAGTGATGATGTTTCCGGTGGGCTATCAAATTCTCCTTTTACTATATTATCCATGGTTATTCTCCTAATAAGTTTTGTTTAAAATTAAAAAATTTATTTGTTCTCTTCATCAACTACACTTTCGATAATTAAGGACATGTCTTTAAGAAATTGACTTCTGGATGTTTCTTCCAGTAGCAGACCTTTTCCTGCTGATATCAATGCGAAAGCCATTCCTAATGCTTTATTGTTTGATGCCAAATTATGACGTTCTAGAAATTCTGCTAATCTAGTTCTATATCGTAATGGCCAGTCTTCTTGGGAAGCATGCGTTGCTTTCAATGCATCATTAAAAACCTCTGCTCCATGTGGGTTGTTAACAATTTCTACCGCTTGACCTATGAAAGTATCGAATACATTTATAAGAGTTTTTAAGGGTGGTGTTTCATCATTACTTAAATCAGTAAAAATTGATGAATACATTCCAGATAGATAAGTATGGATGCTCCATTCATAACACTTATCCTTAGAGCCAAATTTTTTATATATAGATTGTCTGGAAACACCCATGGCACGAGCTATGTCTTCCATCGACGTTTTTTGAAATCCGTATTGAGCAAAAGTAGCAAGAATATCTTTCGCCTTCGCATTGTCGTTTTTTACTGTATCTAACATTGATTTGCTCCTAAATGTAAATCAAAAGTTAACAAAACACATAGATTTTGTAATAAGAATAATTACGAATATTACAATAAAAATACAATATGTCAATATTTGAGTTTACAAATATTGCTCATAATGTAAATATAAAGAGAAATACATAATAAAATTAGTAAGTTACGAAGCCAGAATTGTGTTTTTAGTGACTGATAAATTTAGTTGTAGAACAACCTTTTTGTTCCATCGCTAATATCATCTACAAGGTATTTCAGGTATTTATACACCTGAAATTTAGTTATTTATGGGGCATTTATTATTTGTAAACAGATGTATGTTATGGTTTTCGAGTATTAGACTAACTATCTATGAACTAGGGGGCGAAAGTTCGAACCCTTCCGCACCCATAGGGCATAAAGGCACGCCATTTTTTATACTTTATCTCTCAATGTGTAATTTTTGGGTATAGGTGAATTCCAGCCCACCTTCTGCACGGTTCTTTAAACTGATTTTTCCATTGAGTTGTTCAGCAATCTCACTGCAAATCGCTAAGCCAAGACCACTGCCAGGTTCAGTATTACCTTCGATTCGATAAAATGGCGTAAATACTTTATCAATATATTTTTCTTCGATACCAGGACCGCTGTCGATTACTTTGAATACAGCGTATCCATCATTATTAGATAAACTCACATCAATTTTGCCGCCATTCGGGGTGTAATAAATAGCATTAGAAATGGCGTTTTCAAATAATTGGCTTAATCCACCATTAAAATCATCTAGTTCAGTCTCTATAGATTCAGTAACACCAAGGTCAATCGATTTTTTTTCGGCCAAAGGGTAAAGCGATGTCACTGTCTCTTTCAGTACTTCATTAGCACGAACCTGACTAAAGGAATCAGCCCCGACATTACGTAAACGCGCGAACTTTAGCAGTTGATTAACGAGTGAGTTTAATCGAATTAGACTTTGATGTAATAATTTGAATCGTTCATCGCGTTCTGATTCAGTTTGGGCAGCGTATACATTCTCGGATTGTATGGTTAATGCCGCGACAGGAGTACGAAGTTCATGTGATGCATCGGCTATGAAACGGCGCTGATGTTTGATTGTTTCTCCCGCACGCGCCAGTAATCGGTTAATAGCTTCAATAAATGGTATGATTTCAGTTGGTATTTTTTCAACTGGTAATGGGTTCATGTCATCGACTGATAAATAATCTACGTTATGTGCTAATTGTTTGATAGGTTTCATTCGGCTCCAGATAATCCACGTTATAGCGGCAAGTAGTATTGCTGCCATGATAATGATTGGTAACATTGCACTTATTGCATTCGCCCATGCAATCTCATCTCTGAGCTCTGTTTGTTGCGCAATGACGAAACGTTGATTCGATGGTTTAGTTATCAGATAGATTCGCCAGGATGTATTGCCATATTTAATTGTTGCAAATCCGTCAGCTTGTTCTGGATCAATGTCTAATGATTTATTCTTTAAATCATTTAATGGCTGCACAATGATATTGGAATCATTTTGGCGTGAACTCCAATTATTTGAATTACCGGCGGTGTCAATTGAAATGGTTCGGGCAATTTGAACCAAAATCTCATCTTGCATTTCACGCGCTTCATCAAATGCCAATAAACCGGCGATTAAGCCGGCCAAAATCGCAACAGTGATTGTCGTAATGAAGATCCAGCGTGTCAGTTCTCTGAGTAAGGATCTCGGTTCTATTTTTTTACCATCCACCCTAAGCCTCGAACATTTTTAATTGCATCTTTGCCAAGTTTTTTTCGTAATTCATGAATGATGACTTCCACTGCATTACTGGCAATTTCTTCATTCCAACCATAGATTTGTTCTTCCAGCTCTGATTTAGAAAGTATTCGACCTGGCTTAATTAATAATAATCTTAATAAAGCAAACTCACGGGCTGATAGGTTGAATGTATCCTCGCCTTTAGTTAACTCACCTGTGGCATTATCTAACGTTAGCTCCCCGTTGGATAGAATTGAGCTGGCTGCACCTTGGTTACGACGTGTGACAGCCCTTGTTCTTGCAAGCAGTTCATCGATAGAGAATGGTTTAACTAAAAAATCATCTGCACCTAGGTCAAGACCTTTAATTTTATCTTCAATTGCATCTTGCGCAGTGATTATTATCACTGGAGTTTTGGAATTTTCCTCTCGAAGTGTAGATAGAATCTCGAAACCATTCTTTTTAGGGAGACCTAAGTCAAGCAAGATTAAACTATAGTCTTCTATCTGCGCCGATGCTAAACCAGACAGACCGTCTTTAGTCCAATCAATGGAATAAGATGCATCTTTCAGTGCTTGTTGTATAGCCGTGCCGATTAAAGGGTCATCTTCTATTAGTAATACTCTCATATATTCTTGTGCAGCCCACCTTATATAAAGGTGGGCTTTGAGTATATTTATGTCAATCGAATAAACTAATCATCATCACGTTCATTTTCAAGAATGGCTCCGCTATTGGCGTCAATCTCAAATTCATAGACCTGATTTTGATTATTGACGATTTCTATCTCCCATACTACCAAGCCATCATCTTTTTCGATTTCGGCCTCAATAACTTTTCCTGGTGTATCAGCTAATGCAATCTTCATGGCTTCATCGATTCCCAATGTCGCATTTTGTACCAGACTGACAGCATCTGAATCACAGTCATCAGAATCTCTTTTTCCATGATCTTTATTTGCTAATACGGTAGCCGAGGCTCCTAGTATCGTAAGAACAGTGATGCCAGTTGCAAGAGTTTTGCTTGATATTTTCATGGTTTATCTCCAGTTTCAGTAAGTTTTTTTAACGTAATCATTTACGCTATGTGGGAGTAGCATAGTCATCAATACTTAGCTGAAAATTAGCAAATTGTCGATTTACTGGAATTATTACTTTCCACCTTCTATTCCATAATTTCTGAAAAACTATTGGTAACTAAAATAGCATCAGGGATTTACACCTAAAATCATCAGGATTATTTCACTGTTTTCATTTAACTCATATAAATTATTAATTATCTGATTTATATTCCGCATTTTAGATAGCACGTTAAAATTAAATGTTAGTCAGTATTCATCAATCTGAAAATAAGGTGAAAAAAAACACTCGATATTTTAAAGGCTGGAACAGCAAAAGCAGCGTGGATTTCGAGCTAAAAACTAAAAAGGATATTCTTTTAGTCGTAGCTATTGGTCTTATTGTGTTTTTTTCTTGTATCTGGTTAGACATTTTGTCCTTTCAGGACGCTTGGTTTGAAATAGGTGAAGTTGTTATAGCAACATTTTTTTCTTTTATATGTCTGATCTGGTTTGGTTTTACACGATGCCAAGATGCTAACTATTTTTTGAAAAAGTGCCTAAAGACTCAAGTTGAGTATGATCAAAAGGAGCAAGCGAAAATAATTGATGCTAGAGGCTTTAAACCAGACGGAATTAACCACGATCTTGGATTAATCGGCATGCGTGAGCGAATCAAGAATTTGGGCGGGCCTTTTGAGATATCCAGTAAAGCTAATCGGGGTGTAGATCTTCCAATATTGGCACCCCTGAAAGATATGAAAGTTAATAATTATGAATGTTATGCCGATTAAAGTTCTTATTGTAGATGATCATCAAATTCTTCTTGACGGATATAAAAGTCTGTTAGAGGCAGAAGGTTTCAATGTTTCAGGTTGTGCCGAAAATGTCGATGAAGGATTTTTACTATATAAAAAACTAAAACCGGACATATCGATTGTTGATATATCAATGCCAGGAAAAAGTGGTCTAAGTTGTATTGAAAGCATTATTGCTTATGACAATATGGCGAAAATCATTGTCTGTACCATGTATGATGAAGTGCAGCTTGTTATCAAGGCTATGCATATGGGGGCGAAAGGCTTTATTACCAAAACGAGTTCATTGTCAGTGATTGCTGATGCGATAAAAACTGTTTATTCAGGTGGCTGTTATCTTTCAGAAAAACATGCGCATGATATTGCGCTTCTTGATATAAAGGATAAGAAGGAAAAAGTTAAGGAGCATTCGCATTTTAAATTAGATGAGCTCTCAGAAAAAGAATTACATATTTTTAAAATGGTTGCGCACGGCCTTAATACCAAGGAAATTGCTGAAAAAATCTCTCTTTCATCCAAAACAGTGGCAAATTATCGATCAAAGATTTTAAGTAAGATTGGAGCAAAAAATTCACGTGAATTAACAGTTATTGCCATGAAAAACGGACTGATTAAATCCGATATATAATAATTATTACACTACTTGGGAATCAAATTAATGATGTTTTATAAAAAAACTATATTGTTTTTCCTCTGCCTTTTCTCTTCCAATAATTTCGCGATGAAAATGGAATCTGAATTAGCTGATTACATTTTATTAAAAGAGATCGTTGATGCATCATGTGCGAATAAAAACGGGAAGATGATTGTGGTTGAGTCAAAAGAAAAAAATCATAGCATTGAGGTTCAGCTAGAGAGATATTTTCAAAATGTCAGGCAACCTGGACGTTCTGTTGTCGTGTTAGAACCAGGCGACAAATATAAAAAACTCGGATGTTCGCGTGTTCTTTATGATGAAGCGGAACAAAAATGGAGGATTGTAAAAATAAAAATTATTGAATAAGTAAAAATTTTAGCACTTTCTCGGAAAACGACTAAGAATGTAGCGTATCATTGTTGCATCGTCGTTATTAGCAATAAGATAATCTCTTTGTATTTCATACGCCTCACGTTCCAGTTTTAATCTTTCATCGCAACTAATTTCGATGGCTTTTTTGTTAAATACGATGTTCTGTATATGGTGCACTGCTTCATGAATGTAATAAGCTTGATCAGAGACACTGTTATTTAAATCCATTCCTTTACTGATAAATACTGTTTCAGTAGTGTCATTATAATAGGCAACAGCACTACATTTTTTTCCTTGGCAGACTTTCTCGAAAATAACCGTTTGTTCTACAATTTCTATTTTCGGATAAGAGACATCATGCTCAATTCCCATCATGTTGAGCACAATTAAAAAAAGTTGTTCGGCAATAGATTCCATATCGTTTTTATCATAGTTAGATTCTCCTATCTTAAATTAAAGTTGAAAGTAAAAACTATTTTCATTTTGTTTAGGATTATTTCATGTCAAAAAAAGTGAGTTTAATAACTATTTAAATAGTTATTAAAAATGTAGTTTGTCGTTTCAAGAATAAGCATTGTATTTCTGGTTAATAAATTAACATTTAAAAGATGTAGTATGCGTTATAGATATTTATATTCTTTTTTTTATGTCTTTCTGTTAGCAGCTTGTGAGGGTGAGTCATATGATGCCAGTTATAAACCTTACTTTGAAAATGAAGCCAAAGACCTCGGTAAAGCAGGTAATGAATTAGAAAGCGACTTCATTACGTTTGCTGATGAAATAAATGAAGTTGACTGGCTGATTTTAAAAACAACTGGTTATGAACCTGATGAATATGCAGAACGTGAAGACATTAGCAGACTCCTGGAATTGCTGGATACAGTTTACAGCGAAGATAAACGGATGATTGCAAACAGAACGGTTCAGACTGCAAAGATGTTAGAAGAAAACCAGCTTCATTTTGACTTAAAAGCTTTTTTAGAGGGGTTTGCTGAAATACCGAGCGAGGGCAGCATGACTGTTTTTGGGAGTTATTGTCAGCATTACTTTAACTTAAGAAGTAATGATTTGTCTCATGCACAAGTCATTAATTACATGGTGTCTGGTCGACGTGAAATAAACCCAAATTAGTAAGGAAGTCATGTTAAATAAAACAAAACTATTAAAAACCATCACTTTTATCATTTCATTTATTTTTGTTTGCAGCATTTCCGCCAACGATACGTTAGGAAAATATACAGAGGCAGGATTTCTAAAAGAAATATTAGGCAAGTCTGAAGATGTTGTTATTGAGATCCTGGGTGAACCGATAAAGATAGTCACAAAAAATAATATGAAGTTTTTTTTGTATGAATCATTAGTGCAACAAGGTGACGCTGATAAGTATTTTAAATATACGCAATTAGCCATTGTTAACGGAATCGTGCAAAACATTGGTAATTCTAATAGAGCTGCTAAATAAGTATTAATAAAGCAAAACGTAATAGTTGAAAGCTTAAATCCGTTGCCTTAACCACTGATTCTTGTCAGTTGAACGCTTCATTATCAATTTCACTTTTATTTTAGGGAATAAATCCTATGCATATTGTGAACTGTTTACAATCACAATGAGAAATGAATAGTTTAAGTGATTAATTGCAGCTCTATTAAATAACTTATTCCCTATGGAATACTGATTCGGTTGCAACAAGTTTTCATCAGTTGCATTGGCTTTTCATAAATAGAATATAAGAAGATGAGTAACAGGAGGAAAATCATGACAAGTGCTGTAAGACATCGTAGCTCATTCTTTGTCTTCCTCGCTCCATTAGTACTATCGCTTTTCAGTCTGAATATTTCAGCGAATGATAAGTTAGTGAAGATGGCGGAGGATGATAGAAACTGGGTGATGCAGTGTAAGAACTATGACTGTAATCATTACAGTAAAATGACTCAGGTAAATAATGCAAATGTAAAACGTTTACGTCCAAGTTGGTCGTTTTCAACAGGTCTGCTGCATGGCCATGAAGGATCGCCGTTGGTGATTGATGGCATGATGTATATTCATAGTCCATTCCCTAATAACACTTATGCGATTAATCTTAATGAACCTGGTGTAATTGTTTGGGAACACAAGCCAAAACAGGACCCGGCTGCAAGGGCGGTGGCCTGTTGTGACCTGGTGAATCGTGGTCTTGCTTATTGGCCTGGTGATGACAAATTGCCACCGATGATTGTTAAAAGTCAGCTTGATGGCAAAGTGGTTGTGCTAAATGCCAAAACGGGCGCAGTGCATTGGGAGGTTGAAAACGGTGATATCTCAGTAGGCCAGACAGAAACCGCTGCACCTTACGTTATCAAAAACATGGTAATCCAGGGTTCTTCCGGCGCTGAATTAGGTGTTCGTGGCTATGTGACCGCTTATGATATTCATAGTGGTGAAATGGTGTGGCGTTGGTATGCAACTGGACCTGATAAAGAAATTGGCTTGCATAAAAGCTTTAATAAGGAAAACCCACACTACGGCCAGAAAGGCTTAGGTCTTGCTACCTGGGAAGATGATGCCTGGAAGATTGGTGGTGGTACTAACTGGGGTTGGTATGCCTATGATCCGGATGTCGACATGTTCTACTACGGTTCTGGTAACCCTGCACCTTGGAACGAGACGATGCGCCCTGGTGATAATAAATGGACGATGACGATCTGGGGTCGTGATGCTGATACCGGTTTAGCAAAATTTGGTTATCAAAAAACACCTCATGATGAATGGGATTACGCTGGCGTGAATGTCATGATGCTTTCCGAGCAGAAAGATAAAAAAGGCAAAATGCGCAAGCTGCTAACACATCCGGATCGTAACGGTATTATTTATACTCTGGATCGTGAAACGGGCGATTTGGTTTCGGCAGATAAACTGGATGAGACTGCTAACTGGGTAAAGAAAGTCGATCTAAAATCAGGTCTTCCAATTCGTGACCCTGAATACAATACACGTATGGATCATCGCTCAAAAGAAGTCTGTCCTTCAGCGATGGGTTTTCATAATCAGGGTGTAGATTCCTATGATCCAAATAAGGAATTGTTCTACCTGGGTATCAATCACCTGTGCATGGACTGGGAACCTTTCATGTTGCCTTATCGTGCTGGTCAATTCTTTGTTGGTGCCAATGTATGGAGCTATCCTGGACCTAAAGGTGATCGCCAGAAAGGTATTGGTTCTGGTCAAGTGAAGGCCTATAACGCAATCAGCGGCAAATATAAGTGGGAAAAGATGGAAAAATTTGCTGTTTGGGGCGGCACGATGGCAACCGCAGGTAATCTCGTCTTTTATGGGACATTGGATGGTTTTATAAAAGCACGTCATTCTGATACGGGAGAGTTGTTGTGGAAATTTAAACTCCCTTCAGGTGCGATTGGACACCCAATGACCTATATGCATAAGGGTAAACAGTATGTCGGCATCAATTACGGTGTAGGCGGCTGGCCCGCAGTCGGTCTGGTGTTTGATTTACATGACCCTTCTGCTGGTTTGGGTGCAGTCGGTGCCTTTAAGGAACTCGCCAAACATACTCAAATGGGCGGTGGCTTCATTGCGTTCTCTCTAAACGGTGAAGGTCCTTACGATGATATTAGTCTTGGCGAGTACGAGATGTAATTTCATTTGTATGCTTAGTTCAGGGTGGTGGTCACACAATTGCCACCCTGAACTAAATTAATTCGAATAACGATAAATATCCATTGTAGTAATTATCATGTTGATGAATAAATTTAGTAAGTACTCTTTTATCTTGTTTTTCTGTCTAGGTTTAAACGCAGTGAGCTTACATGCCGCCAGTAGTAAAACTACGTTACGTGTTTGTGCGGCCAAGGATGAATTGCCTTATTCAGACTATAAGAAAACAGGGTTTGAAAATTCAATCGCCAAAGTGTTGGCAAAAAATATGAATCGTAAGCTTGAGTTTATCTGGTCAGAAAGAGCGGCCATTTTTCTTATTAATGATTTATTAAAAAAAGGTAGTTGCGATCTCGTTATTGGTGTCGATGAGGGCGATGCAAGAGTATTAACCAGCAAGCCTTACTATCGCTCTTCTTACGCATTTATCTATAGAAAAGACAAAGGCATAGCGGTTGATAGTTGGCAAAGCCCTGATCTGCAAAAACTCAAAAAGTTTGCCTATACCCCAGGTTCACCTGCAGAAGTTATGTTGAGAAAGATTGGTAAATATGAAGAAAATTTTAATTACTTAATGTCTTTAATTAATTTCAAGTCGAGAAGGAACTCCTATTCTCGATACCATCCCGAAAAAATGGTGAATGAAGTGATCCAGGGTAATGCTGATATAGCAATATTATGGGCTCCTGAAGCTGCGCGATATGTAAACGAGGCAACAGAACTCGTTACGATGAATGTGATTAATGAAAGCAAAGTGAAATACAAAGGAGAATATATAGAGCATCACTATAACCAGTCTCTCGCTGTTAGAGAAAACGATAAAGAATTGCTTGAGGATCTAAATGAAGCGCTGGATAAAAGCATGGACGAAATCACCAAAATTCTGAAGCAGGAAGGCGTGCCCTTGATTCAATCAAAAGATATCGCCTATCACTAAAACCAATTATTAAAATTAATGATCATGAATAATAAAAAAGAACTTAAGAGGCTATATGGCTTTGCTTTATTAACAATATTCGTAATTAGTATTTCTCTGCCTCTTTCCCATTATGCTGATGCGCAAATTATCTTTAGAAATACGCTTACCGGAGAACAGCTTGACTTCTCTTTTGCGAAAAAAGGTGAGGAAACAAAACAGCAAAAATATTTTATGTCCACAGGTTTAAATCAATATCTTGGAGATGCTGAGGCAATAAAAGTTGGTGCGGACTTGTTTTTGACAGCTTGTTCAGGCTGTCACGGTCACGAAGCAGAAGGGAAGCTGGGCCCGGCATTAGGTGATGATTATTGGACTTATCCAAAGAACACGACTGATAAAGGTTTTTTTGAAACGATGTTTGGTGGTGCCAGAGCAATGATGGGGCCGCAATATAAGCAATTAACTATTGATGAAATGTTAAAGGTGATTGCTTATGTCAGAAGTATTTATTGGGGCAGTGTAGAAAAAGCGGACTGGTTAACAGAAGAACAGAAAGCGACATTTAAGCCGGCACATATACCAAAAGATTATCTTGAGGCGCTGAAGAAACATCAGGAAAGCTCTTAAGCAAAAGTTCTAGTTTGGTTTATTAATAAATCAAACTTTAAAAGTATGCAGGACTGCATTCGGTTTTGACAGGGTATGTCATTAAACAAGAAATAAATAACATTAAAAGTAATATCAGGAGGTAAGAGATGAAGATAAAGTCAAAAATGTTAATGATCGCATTAGTTGCTGCTTTAAGTACAGGTTCAATAGCTGTTTCAGCATACGACGGAACCAAATGTAAAGCTAAAGGTAATTGCTGGGAAGCAAAGCCAGGTTATCCAAAAAAAGTTAAAGGTAGTAAATACGACCCTAAACACAGTAAAGCTGAACTTGAAAAGCAGACCGCATCTATGATTGCTCAGGAAAGCAGAAATAAAGAACGCGCTGAAAATTTTAAGAAAACAGGTAAATGGGTTTATTAAAATTGCTAACAGACTTTTGTCATATTTGACCTCCTCCTCGAAGGGCAGGATTTGGCAAAGTATTAGAGCGATGATCAATGATCATCGCTCTTTTTTTGAGGGTAAATTAATTGAACAAGAACATTGATGCATGGAGAGAAAAAGCCGAGTTAATTAGAAATACTGTTGAAGGAGTTATATTAGGACAAGAAGAACCGATTGAGTATTTATTAATAGCATTGTTTTCTCGAGGACATGTTCTATTGGAAGGTGATGTCGGCGTCGGTAAAACTACGTTGCTCAGGGTGCTCGCCAGAGTGATTGGGGGCGGGTATGAGCGTATCGAAGGCACGATTGATCTGATGCCTAACGATCTTCTCTATAACACATATATTGACTCGGCAGGGCAGCCTGTTATGAAACCGGGCCCGGTCATTCGCCAGGATTCAGAGTTAACCACGCTGTTTTTCAATGAAATAAACAGGGCCAGACCCCAAGTTCACTCCTTATTACTAAGGGTTATGTCTGAAAGGAGTGTGCAGGCATTTGATCATAATTATTCCTTTCCACATTTACTGGTATTTGCCGATCGCAATCAGGTTGAAAGAGAAGAAACTTTCGAATTACCTGCAGCTGCACGTGATCGTTTTTTTATGGAAATAAATATTGGTTCACCAAAGGAAAAAGAAGCGATAGAGCAACTTGCTTTTGACCCAAAATATCATGATGTCGACAGCATGCTTGATAATAAAGTTGATACGGGCCTTGTTAACTATAAAGAAATAAATGAAGTGAGCGTATTAATACAAACAACGATTGATATTACAGTAGAAATAAAACGCTATATATTAGCGCTATGTCAGGCATTACGTCATCCAGAAAAAAACATGTTTGACATGGATGGTGTTGATACGGAAAACCTGGTTGTAGCCGGAGTAAGTCCGAGGGGTATAAGCATGTTAGTCAAAGCTGCTCGAGTTTCTGCGTGGTTAAATCAGCGGATGTCAGTGATACCTGAAGACATTCACTCCGTTTTTCCGGTAATGATGACACATCGTGTATTTTTAAGTCCGGCTTACGAATATCGCGGTGATGAAATAAAACCTCGATTAGTCGAAGCAATATTGGCTAACGTTCCATCGCCTTGATGGATTCAAATAATGATGCCATTTGTAATTAATGAAAATGAAACGGAACACTTCTTTTATTCATTAAAAAGTCTGGTTAGCAATCAATCTCCGGGTATGCATAAGAGTCATGCCATTGGACCGGGTAATGATTTTTATAGAGTGGTTCCTTTTTCTCGCCATCATGATGCTAAACGAATTGATCTGCGTGCAACGTTACGCGATCCGTATAAAGAATTATATGTAAGACAATTTCGTCAACGGAGTCGTATATCCGTAAATGTCATCGTTGATTGTTCAAGCTCGATGAATTTTTCAACCAGGCTTTATGAGATTGAGAGGTTTATTAAGTCTTCGCTGCTGTCTGCATCAAAAGTAAAAGACAAATTTAATTGCTTTTTATGTCATGAAAAAATAACTCATATGCATGCGAATGATGTTACATCATTAAATCTCAAGGAACACCTCAATTTGGACTTTTTGGAGAGGCAAGATGCATCAGAAAGCCTTTCAAAGGTATATCAAAGACTTCCTGCGAGAGATACGCTGGTCTTTTTTGTCTCTGATTTTCATTTTAATGATCATTTTTTATCTACTGTTTTTCACTCGTTAAAAAAACACAGATTAATACCTGTCGTTAGCTGGGCAGTGAGAGAGCAGAAATATCCTAAATGGGGAATAGCAAAACTAGAAGATGCAGAAAAAAGAGAGAGTAAAACAATTATTTTGACACCTAAAAAGAGAGAAGCGTATCAGGAGAAATGGCGTAATCGACGAAGAAACCTTGAGCATGTTTTTTCTCAATTTGGCTTGTCAGGTTTTTTTATCAATGGTTGTTTTAATCCAAGAAAAATGACGGAGTATTTTTTTGCGCAATGAAAAAGGCATTATTTATCTTCTTTTTTTTCATCGAAACTGCATTTTCAGCTGAAGTTGCCATAGAAGACGTGGTGACCTCATTTGAGTTGGTGCCTCCAAAACCATACGGTGTATTTGTAGGCGATATTTTAAACTACGAAATAAATTTTACGACACGAGATCTTTTTGTTCTTGATGAAGGCAGTTTACCTCAAAAAGGAGCTTTGAATTATTGGTTAGAGTTAAAAGAACTTGATATTGAAAAAGAAAAGAATGGTGAAACATCTATATATAGGATTTCATTATATTACCAAACTTTCTATGTCCCGCTCGTTGTCACTGAGAAAACTATTCCTGAAATCAATTTACAATTAGGTAATAGCGTAAATCATGCGAAATTAGTTATTCCATCACAGCATTTCCACATGTCACCTCTGAAGCCGGTTGTCCAAAGAGGTGTTGCTGAAGGGAGTTCTCAAGCCATGGTGCCAATGAGCGATCATTCCCTGGGTTTGAGAGGGACAAGGCATATAGTATTAAAACTGAGTCTGCTTGGGTTAAGTGTTATTTTTATCATCATGTTGTATGCCTTTAGTAGAGGGTGGTTATTTTCAATCAATAAAACTCCTTTTTTAAAAGCAAAAAAGAAAATAGTAAAGCTAAAACAAGATGAGGAAGTTAGGCAGGCTTTTCGTGCTTTACATCACGCTTTTAATGAAACTTACGGTAAAACAGTTTTCATTAGCAGTCTTGACGATTTTTTTATTAAAAATAAAGAATTTTTATCATGTAAAAAGCAGATAGAACAATTCTTTAAATCATCTTCAAGTATTTTCTATGGGCAAGAATATCACGGTGTCAAAACAGTCATCAATATTAAAGAACTGGCTGATTTTTGTCGGGAGCTGTCTGATCTCGAAAAAATAAGTATAAACAAAAGTAGTCGGTAATGATGGAGTTTCGTTTTGATTTTCTTAATGCTGGCTTCTTATGGTTGTTGCCTTTACTGGCATTACCTCTTGTTGGCAGCTTGTTGGATTTTAAAACTTATCCATGGATGAGAATGGTCGCGACAGAAAAGCAGTTCGACTTGGTCAATTTTGTCTTTGTCGTACTAGGAATGCTTGCTATAACAGGTTTGATTCTTGGTATGGCGGGATTGTATTTAAGTGAACAATCAATAGAGCGATTAGGCAAAGGCGCACACACCTTTTTTGTTCTTGATCGTAGTGGCAGTATGAACCAAACCTTTGCTGGAAAAACGCCTGATGGAGACAACGAATCCAAGGCGATGGCGGCGCAGCGACTGTTGGATGAATTCGTTTCTCAACGTACTGAAGATCACTTCGGCGTCATCGGTTTCAGTACTCAGCCATTGTTCGTATTGCCACTCAATAATCATCGCGATGCTATTTCTGCTGCGTTTGCGGCATTAAATTCTCCAGGCCTGGCGTTTACTAACGTTGCAAAAGGTTTAGGCATGGCCCTGGAGCAATTTCGTGATCAGGCTTATAGCGGTGCGCGGGTCATTGTATTGGTATCAGACGGTGCTGCTACCTTAGACCACAGAGCCCAAAAAGCATTACGAGCCTGGTTTAAAGAATATCGTGTGAGTCTTTACTGGTTATTTTTACGAACTGAAAATAGCCCCGGTATTTATGATGAACCGGAAGATCCCGGAGATGATAATCCCCGAGTGATGCCGGAACGTTATTTACATGATTTTTTCAATACCCTGGCCGTTCCCTATAAAGCTTATGAGGTTGAGGATCCTGAGGCATTACGTAAAGCGATTGATGATGTTTCTAAACTGGAAAATCGTCCGGTTATTTATCAAGAAAAGATTCAGAAAAAAATGCTTGACCGTTGGTGTTTTGGATTTTCATTGGTTTTATTGAGTTTTTTGACATTCATTAAATGGGCGGAGGTTGAATGGTGAATCTGTCCCGACGTTATTTCAATCGAGGCTTACTCGTTGTTTTAGGATGTTTATTGATTTTATTTTTTCATTTTTTTTCATTGTACAACAATACAAAAAGCTATAACCAATATGTAAACAGCTCAGAAAGCCTGGATGTAGCATTAGCAAGTGATGAAAAAAGAATACTGACGGCCGAACAATGGTTTATTAATGCAACTACGTTAGCTAGAGGCGGGTACTATGAGAAAGCAGCAGAGGCATACGCCCAGTCCAGTCGACTAGCAGATAGTGAATTGCTCGTTTTTATTTACTATAACTTAGGCAATCTCTATTTAAAGCAGGCTATCTCGCAAGCTGAAAAACTCGGTATCGATAGTGCCATGGCATTTACTGACGCTGCAAAAAGTTTCTACCGTCGCAGTCTCAGACTATCCCCATCGTTTTTGCAAGCCAAATATAATTATGAAACGGCACAGCGCCTTGTTCGTGATTTACCTTTAAATGAAAGTAAAAGTGGAACTGAGGAAGAGGAGGTGCCTGAAGATTTATGGTCGGCAATGCCCGGATTCCCCATAGGTTTACCATGATTCGCAAATTAAAGCAGTGGCGGTTCCTACTGATCTTATTTTCGTTGATCGCTACTTCAGTGGCCTGTTTTCTACCAAAATTCACTATGCAAAGTGACGTTTATCATTGGTTGGTAATGGTTGATATCACCCGCAGCATGAATGCTACTGACTATAAGGAAAATAATAGGCCTGTTTCAAGGTTGGAAAAAGTCAAAGCGGAGCTGGTTGAAGTATTAAATAAAATGCCTTGCGGCTCAACATTAGGTCTGGGTGTGTTTGCTGAACGTGCACCTGCTATTTTATTTATGCCGATGGAGGTTTGTGACAATTATCCATTAATTGAAACGACGGTGAATCAACTCGACTGGCGTATGGCATGGGTTGCAGATAGCAACATTGCCAGGGCATTGAATAATACGCTTAGTTTGATGGATCTGCCGGATTTAAAAAATGCCAAGTTACTTTTTATTACTGACGGTCATGAAGCTCCTCCAGTCAATCCTGATTATGAGCCAGATTTTAATGAATATCGTACCAATGATGAGCCAATACCTGGAGCCGTGCGCCTGGCTAATCAACAAAGCGCCGCAATGAATAACCCTGTGGAATTTACGGTAAATAAGGACAGACGCTATGGTTTATTGGTCGGTGTTGGTGGATTAACTCCGACTAGAATCCCAAAGTTTAATGAAGATGGACATCATGAAGGTTTTTATACCGTTGATGACGTACCACATGCAGCACGTTTTGGTTTACCAAAAGATCCAAGCAAAATCCCTGGTTATGTGCCTCGTAATGCAGAATGGGGTTCAGAAGCACCAAAAGGAACTGAACACTTAACTTTTTTGAAAGAAGAGTATTTAAAGTCACTCTCTCAAAAAGCGAGCATGGGTTATCTGTCTCTCAACACAGCAAAAAACTTATTTACTGCCATCACACACGATGATTTTTTGCAACGTACCCCGGTTTTAACCTGGTTAGGCTATATCCCGGGGACTGTTGCATTGTTTTTCTTATGTTTGTTTTATGTTTCAGGGCTACGTGTGTTTATGACTTAGTAAAGAAAAGTGTTTTATTGAAATCAATCTGTTTATTTAATGTTAGGAGTTCATATGAAAAGAGTATTTATTTTTCTTCTGGTTGTTGTTTGTCAAACGGTTTTCGCTCATGGACCAACACCACAAAAACTCGAGCAAAGTATTTCTATTGAGGTAAAAGCTGAAGAGATATGGGAAGTAATAAAAGACTTCCAAGCTATTGCCAATTGGCATCCGATGATCAACAAAATGAATAATAATGAATCATCTTCAGAACGCACGTATAGCCTAAAAGGGAAAGAGGGCGAGCTTACGGAAAGTCTTGATGAATATAGTGAGCAAGATCTTTTCTATTCGTATCGATTGTTACAAGAAAATATCGATGTCATTCCTGTGAGTTTTCACAGCACAAAAATCGAAGTGGTAGCAATGGAAAATAATACTAGCAAGGTTAATTGGGAGGTTCGATTTTATCGGGCAGATACGGGTAATTTCCCCCCGGAACATTTATCAGATGAAGCTGCTGTTATGGCGATGGAAGAATTTGCATCATCGGGATTACAGGCGCTCAAATCTATGCTGGAGAAGAGTAAATGATGCGAGTGGTATTGCTAGCAAGTATAGTCACTTTCTGCTGTATCGGTATGTCTTATGCACAAATAGCAGTGATTCCTAATCAAACTGATAATACGGTCTCAATCTATGATGTGAAAAAGAACAAACAGCTTGCATTACTGGATGTACCAAAGTCACCTGTCGGCGTCGCAATAAGTCGAGATGGAGAGTTTGCCTATATTACACACCCAGAGGTAGGACTGATCACTGAAATTGATATTAAGCGGGGAGAGGTGGTTAAAGAAATTGATATCGGTGGGCAACCTTTTGGTATTGCCATTCATGAAGACTGGCGGCGATTACTGTTCATAACAGACTGGACAAGAGATGCATTAGTGATTGTTGATACAGAACGGGGTTTAGTGATTGATTTAATGGCGGTGGGAAAATCCCCTGCCGGAGTCGTGATTGATGAAAATAAAAAACGTATCTATGTTGCGAATAGAGAAGATAATTCAATTTCGGTTCTCGATTTGGAAACGCCCAGACAACATGGGCTATTACAAACAGGTCAAGGGCCTTACGCGTTAACGCTGTCGCCTGATGGGAAAAAGCTTTTTGTCGCTTCTGTACAGGATGATATGTTAATTGCTTATGATACCGACACATTGGAAGTAGATAAAAAAATAAAAACAGGGGGTTCGCCTTACGCCATTGTTATTTCCCCAAATATGAAAAAAATTGTCATTTCTAACCAGCGTGAAGATAGTATCTCTGTTTTTGCTTACCCCGAGTTGCTGGATGAACGACGAATAAATGTAGGTAAATTGCCGGAGGCAATTTCGTTTATAGGTAATGAAAAGGTACTAGTAACAAACTGGTTTTCCAATGATTGGTCTATTGTTGATTTATCATTAGGGGAAGAGCTGCAACGTATTCCTGCTGGAGAAGGAACTCGAGCGTTTGGTTCTTTCATGACAGAATGAAAGCCAAATATATTTTATGCGTTATCTGTTTTTTATCTTTTTTTGTGTCGATGGTTGATGCAGAAATGGGAACCATTTCAGATGAATGGTTGCAGTTAAAGAAGGCTTATTTTGAAGATAAAGAGCTGATTAAAGACCATTCTTACTTTGAATTAATCGCACCCCCTCGTGCAGAAGATGCGGCGTTTACTCCAGTAAGGATCATTGCAAATCAGGCGCAAACTTCCGATCAATACGTTGAAAAACTTTATCTTTTTGTAGACAAGAACCCGGCTCCATTAGTCGGAGTTTATCATTTTGGTAATGCACTAGACTGGCTCGATTTTTCTACACGTTTGAGGGTGGATCGGTATTCATATCTAAGAGCAATAGTTGTGATGAATACCGGGGAGCATTACATTCGCTCTCACTATATTAAGGCCAGTGGGGGGTGTTCTGCACCACCACCTCCAAATACCGAAGGAATTTCAAGTCAGACAGGTAAGATGCGTATTCGTATTGTGAATAAGGAAAAGGTTGAACATTTAATGTTGCAAGTCAAACACCCAAATAATAGTGGCTTACAGATAGACCCAATATCGCGAGGCTATATTCCGGCGCACTTCGTGACAGATATACGTTTATTAATTAATGAATCAGATTTCCTTGTCGATGCTAAAACGGGTATTTCTGTCAGTAGTGATCCCGCAATTACGATCAGGTTACCAAAAGATATGATTAAAAATGTGACTGCAGTAGTAGAAGACTCGACGCTCAAAAACTGGCAGAAACACTTGAGCGTAGAATAGATCCACCCGTACTTGTTTAGATATGTAAAAAAAGATCATCTTCTGTGTTTGCGATAATGATATTGAGTTACAGAATGAAAACACATCAATATTAACTATTATCATAGAAGATGATATTACTGGTTTGATTCCTGATGTTAATTGTGGATTTGGAGTAATTAGCATGCGAGAAAGAGCACAAGCACTGAATGGTCAATTTAGAATATCAGAATCAGCTATGGGTGGATTCAAGGTCTCTGTTCAAATTTCAATTAATCTGTTGGGATAAAATAATCATATAAAAAGGAAATTTTCACAGGTTTTTTCTGGAGTTGTTGTTGTATCTATGAAGATATTTTTTTGTTTAAATTATAAATATATTTTCAGATGTCAGACATGAGTTATTCCAAAGTAAGTGTCCTTATTATTGACGATCATCTTATTGTCGTTGATGCATGTAAAACCTTATTAAATCAGAATGGTTTTAAATCTATTACAGCAACAACGATTTGCGAAGAAGGGCTAAAGCTTGCAATAGATAATAAACCGAATCTGATCATTATTGATATTTCCATGCCAGGTATGGGCGGTTTAGGCATTATCCGCAGGATTCAAAAAAAGAATATTGATGCGAAGATCATTGTTTTTTCCATGCATGATGATCCAAGTATTATTTTGCGAGCACTTGAAGCAGGGGTGAATGGGTATGTGAGTAAAACCAGTTCACCAGAGAAAATACTTGAGGCAGTACTAGCAGTGTTGTCGGGAGACAAATACCTGTCTCAAGATATTGCGCAAACTGTTGCATTAGAGAAACTAAATCCAAAGAAAAATATTCTGGATACACTTAGCCCAAAAGAGTTTGAGATATTCGATATGTTGGTTAATGGCAATAATGTTTCACAAATAGCAACATCACTTTTGCTAAATACCAAGTCTGTCAGTAATTATATTACAAAAATTAAAGCTAAATTGAATACATCAAGTTTAGGTGAGTTAGTACGTGTAGGGTATAAATATAATATTGTAAAAACTGAATCATTAGTGTGATTCGCCTGAAATAGGCCATGCACTCTATTTAGCTAATATATAGTCCTCTAAAATGGTTTCATAAAATTCATATAGAGGTTCTACTGATTGTTCTAATCTCATTCTGAGTAACGCACCTTGCCAGGCACTAAAAATAATATTTGCTATTTTCTCAGGTAAAACATCATCTCGAATGATCCCTTGTTCTTGTCCGCTGGAAAGCGCTTGTGCTATTAGTGCACAATACTCATTAACTGCATTCATCAGTGACTTTCTTCCTATTTCACTATCAATTGTCAGTTCGCTAGTCATGTCGCCCAGAAGACAGCCCCCTTCAAAATCAGATTTTTCCAGGTCATCTATTAACGATGAAAAATATTTTTTTAAGGCCTCGTAACTATTCAGTTCAGGAGTATTGATATTCTCTTGTAACTGATTAATAAAAGGTTGGATGTAGTGAGATATAGCATTAGCCAAAAAGTCTTCTTTGCTATCGAAATAAGCATAAAAAGAACCCTTGGGTACTTTTACATTATCCAGAATTTCCTTGATACCTGTTCCATGATAGCCGCGCATCATGAATAAGCGAACTCCCTCATCAAGTAGTTTTGTTTTCTTTAGGGTTTTTTTATCGGTAATCATATTAACAATATACGACTGATCATAATTAATTTTCAATACTTACCATTCAAGCTCCGTGAATGTTTTGCTAACATTTCGACGATGGTTTTCTTCATGTAAGAGCCATTTCTTTTTCTCATCACTTAACACTGTCTCTATGATGTCTTCCATGAAAGTCCCCCGATCAATTTCTTTTTGAACCTCATCATGCAATGACTTCAAATAGTTATATTGGCTTTCCACTGCGCCTGGCCATTCAGCAGAGGCTGGTCCATGCCCGGGAATGGCTAATTTGAACTCTTCTTGCTTTAGATCATCCAGAAGAGAAAGCCAGCCTCTAATACTTGCATCGATAACTGGAATTCTTTCAAGAAATAATAAATCTGATAGCCATATCGTATTTGTTTTTTTGTCCAGGATGCTGAGATCGTTATTCGTATGCGCTGGTTGATGTGCAGTCAATAATAATTTTCTACCGCCAAGGTCGATTTCCAGCGTTGTTTCGACTCCTACCTCAGGCTTTATGATGGCGTTTTCAGTGTCATTCTTATCGATATAGTCGTTATACTGTTCCATGAAGAATTGCTTATTATGTTCGATCTCATCAGCCAGCCTGATATGTCCTATAAACTTGGCGTTTGTATCCTTAAATGCTGAGTTACCTAATAGATGGTCATAGTGAATATGGGTATTAATCACATAACAAATAGGAAGATCAGAAACCTTTTTAATCTCTGCTTTTAATAACGTTCCAATTTTATGTGAGCCGCCGGTATCAATGACGGCAATACATGCTGACCCGACGATGAAACCGATATTCGCAATATCATCGTTGTGTTCATCTTCAAAACCCAAATGCTTACCGGTATGTACAAACACACCATCTGCTACTTCACTAATGTTTAAACTATTTGAACCGCTTGCAAACACTTGTGTTACTGAAATGAACAAAATGAAAGATATTATTTTAAATAACATATGCATTTCTCTTGTTAGAGTTCGAGCAGATGTGAGCCTTACAGTCTCTAATCAGCTGTTGTAGGATCAATAACGTTTCGAATTTCTGATATTGAATTAGCAGGGAAGCTGCCTCTTTCAGCATGCTCGCGTATCGCGGCCTCATCGGGAGCGATATAAACACAATAAACTTTGTCATCACTGACATAACTCTGTAGCCATTGGATCTGCGGCCCCATGTCCTGCAAGATAGAACATGATTTTGCTGAGATTCCTTGTAGATCGTCACGCGTTAATTTCCCGGCTTCCGGGATTTCCCGTTCAAAAATAAATTTTGGCATGGCTTTTATCTCCAATAGTCAGTGTTATATAGCGTTGTTGTTTTCATAAAACACGGCTAAATATACGCCGAGTTTCATGCTTATGTATCCCTGAAGATTTACGCTTAAGTTCAGTTGCGAATAAATATAGACGACCGGTCGTATATTGTCAAAGTAAAATAGAATTAAATAAGTTTTGGCTGAATTTTATTTTAAGCAGCAGGAGTATTGCCTGCTCAGAATTCAAGTAAGAGGCTGAGTTATAAGCTATTTGTGTATATTACAGCTCGACTTGGGACTCACCGATATACGTTGCCACGTCGCCAGTTAATTCTTCCAGGCGTTCCATTGCGATTCCTAACAGGGTTTTGAATAAGGATGATCGGTTCTCCGCTGATAATTCTTCAATCTTGTTTGAATCGATACTCCAGAGTGTTGTTTCACCTACGGCCTTAACGCTAGCGGTGCGTTTGGTTGTATCGCCGAGCAAACTGGTATCACCAAAGCAGGCACCACTTTCAAGCATGCTGATATTCACGCCTTTCTTTGTCACCATGACGCTGCCTTCAACGAGCAGAAAAAACTCCTGGCTGTCTTCGCCTTCGGTGATGATGTTTTCACCATCGTTAACTTTTTTAACTGTGCCAATTTGTAATAGCTGTTGTATTTGATCGGGAGAGAAATATCGGAACCAGTCGTTTTGACGAAAATCGGTATAGTATTCCAGTTCTGTTGGCCACTTGATGGCTCCCGGCCGTTTGGTTTTTTCCAACTCAATAATGTCATGCGCGCGTTTTAAATCAGCCGCAAATTCCAATGCGGATTGATAACGATCTTCGTCCTTCTTTGCCATCGCTTTTTCGACGATTTCACTGACTTCTTCCGGTATGTCAGATCTTAACCCCCACAACGGTGTCGGTTTTTCATACAGGATATTATTGACTAATGTTTTTGCATCCCCAGCTTTGAAAGGGATTCTGCCGGACAACATCTTGTACATGGTCGAGCCTAGCGCGAAGATATCTGTCAACATCGTGATATCTCGCGCTTCCAGGAAATGCTCGGGCGCCATGTAGGCTAACGTGCCCGAGTTTTTCACCAGTTCTGTGGTCTCCAGATAGTGCGAGATACTAAAGTCGGTTAGTTTCACCAGACCTTGCGGACGGTTATAAATAATATTGCCCGGTTTGATATCGCGGTGGATGATGCCGTGAAAGTGAACAAAGTCTAGCGCCATACAACACTTGAGCATAATATCGATGCATTCCTCGACGTGATCGATGCCGTTGTCACCTAAATAATCATCAACCGGTCGTCCAGGTACCAGTTCCATGACCAGATAGTCCATACCGTTGTCTCTGCCGACGTCAAACACCGTGACAATATTGGTATGGGTGAAATTACCTGCGATTTGAGCCTCGTTGTAGAACGCTTTTCCCAGCTCCATGGTCTTTTCGGCTGGAATAGAATCTATCTTGGGCATCTTGATCGCGACGTCCCTTTTTAATAGTGGATCCTTTCCTCGATACACGACACCGTAGGTGCCTTCGCCAATCTTGTCTTCAAGTTGATAGCGGCCAATCGTAGTGAGTTCGCTTTTTGAATTCATGACTTATCCATATCTGCTCTCAATGGAGCCAATATAGTAACGCGGATCAGATTAATAATTCTAATAATTATTGGTATAGAGGATTGTATTAAATCTACTAACGTGACCTGACTCGGCTGTTGTCAGACACATTCAACCCCGGGTGATTAATGATACGCTCGCCTTCCTCTATGCCGGATAAAACCTCGGCTGACACTCCGCTGCGTTGTCCAACTTCAACAATTTTTAATACAGAGCGGCCTTCATTGATAGCGAAAACAGCCCACTTGTTATCTTTTCGAAACAGGGCACTGCTTGGAATTTGTAAGGTATCTTTACTTTCCCAGAGAATGAATACGGTTTCCATGCGATAGCCATCGCCCAGGCGTTGCCATTGTTCTTTAGGTGAAATGATATCTACGATGACTAATACGCGTTGTTCCTCAACGCCGAGCGCCGAGACTTTAGTGAAACCAACCGGTTCAATTGTTCTTACCGCGCCTTGAAGAATCGTATCGCCACCCCAACGCTCGAAACGCACTCTTGTTCCGGGTACGATTTTGATCGCGTCTCGAGACAGAACATCGACCTCAACTTCCAGTGATAGAGGATCGCCGATTTCTAACAAGGGGTCGCCTTTATTTACCACACCTTCACTTTCATGATGTAGCTTGAGGACGCTACCGCTGACGGGCGCATTAATCGAAACCGTTTCGGGTTCATCTTGTGTTTGTTCTGCTGCCGATATGCTAAGAACCGCCTCGGCCGCATTTTTTTCAAATTCTGCAACTTCGACATCAAAACGTGCTGATTCAAGGTTGGCCCTGGTTCTGCGAGCGTTGGCTTCGGCTTGTTGAAAACGGTCTAAGGAAATTGTGCGCGAGTCATATAATTTTTTTAATCGTTCCAATTCTCTTGCGGCAAAGTCAGCATCAGCTTCAGCCGCATTCACATTTCGTCGTGCTGCATTCAATGTTGCTTGTGCAGCAGAGACTCTGGCCTCAGCTTCTGCACGGCTTCTTGGATCAAGTACAGTAGAACGCAGTGGTTCCAGACACAGAAGGCGCTGATCTTTTTCAACAGTGTCTCCAATGTCTAAATCCAGTCGGCGGGCAAAGCCATCAACCGGCGCAGATAAGACATAGCGATCAATGACACGCGTCTTACCTTCCTCTTCAATCGTGACTTGCAGCGTATCGCGCTTAGCTATCGCGACATCAACCAGCACCGGTCGAGGTATAAAGCCAATGACTATAACGATAATGATAACTACCGCAGTGATAATTAAACCGAGATGATTACGTAGATTTGCCATATTGTTTATTCCTTGGTTTTTAATACAGCGATGAGATCGAGGTGATCCAGTCTGGAACGTACCAGTAAACTGGAAAGTATTGTTGCAAAGATTACGGCCAGAGCCGATATCGCATAAGTTGATGGTTCAATGATTAAGGGTAAGCGAAAAATCTCCTGAGGGAGTTCCTTAATGATATACCAGGAAAACAGACGGCCAAATATCAGCCCTAACGGCAGTGCGAATAATGTCAGAAGGGCGAGTTCACCCAATAGAATGAATGATATTTCAGCCTTGGTAAAACCAAGTACACGCATACTGGCCAGTTCGCGCGCTCGTTCTGACAAGGCAATACGTGCGGCATTGTAAATCACACCAAAAGTAATAATGACTGACAGCATTGCAATGAAACCAACAAAGATATAGACAAATTCTGCCGATGTGTCATAAAAAGAACTAATAACATTTTTACGCGCGGTGGTACTGGCGACCTGCGGCATATCGCGCAAGGTATTATAAATGTCATTTTCATAAGCCGAATCAATTTTTAGGTAAGCGCCTGAAATTGCATCGTCTTCCTGCATTAAACGATTTAATGCCTGTCGATCCATATAGGCAGCAACACCGATGTATTGATTGACCATGCTAACCACGCGCACTTTTTTTATTGGGCGCTTGCCTTCCAGTACTTCGATGATGATTTCATCACCTTCTGTGAGTTTGAGCCGTTCCCCCAGGAATTCTGTCAGCAATATGCCATTTTCGGGCATTTCAATGGGTTCATTTTCTGTATTCAATGAGCGGTAAAGATCACGCTGATTATCATAGCCATTAATACTGGTGAGATAAGACATGTGTTGATGGCGCAACCTGACCGGGACGCTACGATAAACCTCACCATATTCAACACCCGGGATCCGTTGTAAGTCATAAAACGCCCGATATGATGTGGGTTCGATAAAATTGACCGTAATGTCCTGGCGTTGGGCCAGACCGAATTCAATATCGATCATAAATTCGATGGCATCTTTAAAAAATGTGCCGACAACCATGACCGCACAGGCCAGTGCTATACCGATAACTGACATGGCAGATTTGAGTGGCTTGCGTTCCAGGTGACGAATGATCATCCGTAGAGATTGTGAAAAAAAACGTGTCAATCCGATTAGTTCGATAATACCTTTACTGTATTTTACTGGTGGCTCAGGTCGCATCGCTTCTGCCGGTGGTAACTTAACTGCGCGGTTTACCGCAAACACAGTGCCGATAGTTGCGGCAAATAAGGTGATTAACGATGCAATCGTGATAATTTCAAAACGGACTTCATATTGCAGATAAGGCAGGCGATAAAATTCAGTATAAATTTCGCTTAATCCATGACCTAGCCAGATTCCGCAGGCTGTGCCGATCAATAAGCCGGCAATGACGATAACGGCAACAAAAGCGAGGTAATGCAAACCGACTTCAACATTGCTATAGCCGAAGGCCTTTAATGCGGCAACCAATTCGCGTTGTGTGTTGATTAATCGACTAACAACGACATTTAACAGGAAGGCGGCGATACCGAGAAAGATGATGGAAAACATGCCTGCCATTTGCTCAAGTTGATCAATATCACTTTGGAATATGCGGTGTGATGTTTGCCATTTACGCTCGCGTGCATCCTTACCGCCATAGTTTTCAAGCATCAGGTCGAGTTGCTGAATAATATCTTTTACATTGGTACCCGCCTGTACGGTCAGCACCACATCATTAAAGGCCTTATCCATTTCAAATGCCTTGCCTAACACATCGCGTGCCATCCACATCACACCAAAGCGTGTGAAGTCCGGCATGACACCGCCGGGTGCTACCTGATAAATAAACTCGGGTGAGAGTGCGACACCGACAACGGTTAATTCCTGTAAATTACCCTTGATGATCATTTCCAGGGAGTCGCCGGGGTTTAAATTATGTGCATTGGCAAAGACTTCATTGAGGATGACTTCATCATCACGTTCGGGATCGATATAACGGCCTTTAATAAGGTGTAAACGATTGACGAAGGGTTGCCTGTGATCGGGTACCGATACGACCTCACCGATAACAGGTTCAAAATAATCTTTAACAGCTAATTTAACCGGCGCGACGACACGTGTTTCAACCTTATCGACACCCTTAATTGCCTCTATACGGGCACGTAAACTCTCTGGCGCACGATTAACAGTGGTAAATACATCGGCAAAACGATAATCGCGATAGTAGGCATCTCTGGTTAAGGTCAGTGCATCAAGCGTGGTTAAGGACATGATAAAGGTGGCAACACCCGCAGCAATGACCATTAATATGGCAAAGGCCTGTCCCCAGCTGGCTTTTAAATCGCGGACTAATTTAATATTAATCGTTTTCAAGCTTTCACCACTTTATCTGCCTGGGTGAGATGCGGTTATTATTGATATGGACGTTGGAAATCATTCCATCACCGAGTTGAATGACTCTATCGGCCATGTCAGCAATAGCAGCATTATGCGTAATAACTGCGGTTGTGGTGCCTAGCTCTTTATTAATACGTTGCAAAGCCTCAAGCACGATGACGCCGGTTTCTGAATCCAGTGCCCCGGTGGGTTCATCACACAGTAAAACGCTTGGGTTTTTAGCAATGGCCCGGGCAATAGCGACACGTTGTTGTTCACCACCAGACATTTCAGCAGGGAAGTGATGTAAGCGATCACCCAAATCAACCAGCTTTAGTGCATCTTCAGGTCGCATCGGATCAGTCGCAATCTCTGTGACAATAGAGACGTTTTCCAACGCCGTCAGGCTTGGAATTAAATTATAAAACTGAAACACAAAGCCAATGTGAAAACGGCGATAATTGGTCAGCTCAGTTTCGGTGGCGTTAGCGAGGTCGGTATCCCGATAAAAGACCTCTCCTGATGTTGGTTGGTCTAATCCACCTAAAATATTCAGGTAGGTGGATTTTCCGCTACCAGAGGCACCGAGCAAGATAACGAGTTCACCGGCATATAACTCGGAATTCACGCCACGTAGCGCATGAACCTTAACTTCTCCCATTTCATAGGTTTTGGTTAAGTCTTTCGTTTGAAAAACGACGTCACTATTATTTGTTAACAATGCATCAGGCATATTTTTTAAAAAATCGTAACTGTAGACTTGAATGAAATTTATCTGTTGGCAGTATGATTGCGAATACCTAATAAATAGTGTTCACTATTCTTAATTGTAGACAGGAAAATATTGTAAATTAACGCTGGCCACAGGTAACCACCCACATTTGATCTATATCAATAATTGTCAAATAAGTTTGGAGGGCCTTTTGCCCTAAAATATTAAGTATTATGGCTCAAGTCACTCAAAAGCTTGTAAAAACTAACTGATACTGGAAAAGTGTTCTATGAGTTCTCCGTGTCTTTCTATCCAGTCTCTATTAATACAATACTACATATAAATTTTACTAAACTGATTCATTGAAGCCATGAAAAGAAACATCATTGCTATTGGTGGCGGCAAGATTATGCTGCCAACGAAGCGCGAACCACAGACCCTGCCCATTGATCAAAGCATTGTCCAACAGGTAAAGAAAAAAACACCACACGTATTATTTATTCCTACTGCCAGTGAAGATAATGCAGACTACTGTGCAGCCTTTCATAATCTTTATGCAGGAAGACTGGGCTGCAGTGTTCAAGAGTTATTGTTGTATCGAAATCGACCGTCGATAAGAAACATAAAAGCGCTTATTTCACAAAGCGATATTATTTATGTCGGTGGTGGTAATACACTGCGTATGATGAAGCTCTGGCGTCAGTTAGGTGTTGATACGTATCTGGACAGGGCAAGAAAACGTGGAGCCATATTGTGCGGTTTGAGTGCTGGAGCGATTTGCTGGTTTCGACAGGGTAATAGTGATTCGCGAAAATTCAAGGATGAAAATAACAAGACTTTAATTAAGGTGACAGGGTTAAACTATGCTGACTTGCTGATGTGCCCACATTATGATGTTGAAAAACATCGACAGCCTTCCTTAAAAATAATGATGAAGACAACGCAAGGCGTTGCCATTGGTTTAGAGAATTGTGCGGCTTTGCACATCAAGGACGATGCATACCGGGTCCTTTCATCGAAGAAAAACAAAAAAGCCTATCTGATTTATTGGAAGCGTGACAAATATATCAAGCGAGTATTAATGCCATCTGATAATTTTCGACCTTTAAGTGAGTTAAGCAAAGCCTGTTAGTCCTGGACAAAAAGACACTTTTTCTACAAAAAGATTTAGCTCTTCGAAATTTAACTCATTGTTTTAAAAACTCCTTTCTCGGATAGTCGCAAGGCATTCAAGTTTTCAAAGTGTCTGCCGCTGCTACTGATCCAAATCGAGATTTAATTATAAAAACAGTGAAGAATTTAAAACTAAGATCGATCATGATGTGCCTGTCAGCGATGATCGCTATTTTTCTTGTTTATACATTTGCAAATGGCCGATCATTTACCGGTTATGTGAGTGATCTCGATAAACAATGGGATTCATATCAGGGACATCGTAATGAAAAAACTAGGCTGCGTTCTGAGTTAATTTCGCGTCTGGGTTACGATGGTCTGATTCACCATTACGATAACTTCATCTTAAGAAAGACAGAATCCTATAAGATTAAGGCATGGATATCTTATGGTATCGTTTCGTCAACGTTAGATAAATTAATCGGTATGGCAGATACTTACGGTGAGCGGACGTCACTACAAGATATAAAAAGCACTGTGCTGGCTATCGGAGAAAACCTTAAATACGTAGAACAAGAAATAGAGAAAGGAACGGATGCTAAGGACATACTTTCTTCTATAGACATGGACTACTTTAGCACAACGCGTAGTCTGAAAAATTTAGGTCATGTGCTTTCCTCACAGCTTGGCAGTAATAAAGAGACGGAAGAAGATAAAACCGTGATTCGCATGATTGCAGTCATGGGACTTGATGGTTTTATTCAATCTTATAAACGCTATGTGATATTAGGCGATCCGATAGAGGAGATAAAAACCAGAGAATACGGAGAAAAAATAAAAGCGATTGCCGCTGAATATTTGAACTACGATGTTTCGTTTGGTGAAAAATTAGCAATCGAAGATATTCTTACTGTCGTTAATACTTATCTGTCCAAATTAGAAAAGATTAATAGTATGTTAGCTGCAGGTGCTAGCGCTGAAGAGATAGATATGGAGGTAAAGGTTGATGATACAAAAGCAATCAGAGGGTTTAGTCTTTTGCAGGCGGTGAATCAAGGAGAGATTGAACAGAGTGGTAAAAAGGTTGAAGAATTAATTGCTTTTATCATCCAGAAACATTCTAACTATGTTAACCAGTATGCTGCTTTCTTGTTGATGATTATCCTGCTATTTAATTATTTTAGCTTTCAACTTGTTATTAAACCAATTGAAAGAATATCGCATTCGTTGTTGCTTTTGTCAGAAGGTAAAATGGAAATATCGGTTGAAGAAAAATCACTTAGAGTAAACGAGATTGGAAAAATGCAAGATGCGTTTAACGTGTTTAAAAAGCATGAAGCGCAACGATTAAAAGTAGAAAAAGAGTTAAAACAATTAGCAAGGACTGATCCTCTGACAGGACTCAGCAATCGTAATGAATTAAACCGTCGTTATAGTGACATCATACGTATAGCGAAAAGGAAAAATGAGAAGATAGCCATATTGGCATTGGATTTGGACAATTTTAAAACCGTAAATGATACGTATGGTCATGCAGTTGGGGATGAATTTTTAGAAGAAGTCTCGGAAATATTAGTTAACGAGACGCGCGACTCGGATATTGTTGCCAGGATAGGGGGCGACGAGTTCGCGATTGTACTTTATGCGCCAGAACAGGAAGAAGACGTACAAATTCTAGCGAGACGAGTTATAAAACGTGTTTCAGATTTAAATATGATTGATGATAGTGCTATTCGTGCCGGTGTGAGCATTGGTATTTGTTTTGACGAAGCCAGGAATTGTCAAAATTTAAAGAAAACACTGTCAAGGGCTGACCGGGCTCTCTATAACGCCAAAGAGTCTGGTAAAAATAAAGTCATCTCAATCAATGCACTAATCGCTTCGGCATCAGCAATTTGAGTTGCAATAAGTTGTCTTGGACAAAATAAACATGGCTTCCGTTTTAATCGGTAGAGTTAGGCAAGTAGAGGACAAACTTATATAGTACCAGAGAGCAGAGGGATTCATTTTTTAGTTTCCAGATAAATACTACAGAAAAAATCACATATATTTCACATTACTTGCCGTAAGTGATTGATTATTAATAATTCTATGCTTGCAATGCGGAATTGGTGGGATATAATTTTTGCAATGCAACAAAGTCGTAATAAGTATGAATAGTGAAAATCCTAATCCCGTTGAGAAAAATTTTCTGACCGAAAATAATTCGAAAGAAATCGAGTTATTGATGCAGTCGATCAAGTCGATTATCAACGACGTGCAAACGATAAGGATGACGCACGAGTTGAATAAACTGACAGAAGTCAGGCTGGTCGATTTACAGTATACGGCGAATATGGTGCTCGAAACGGTCAAAGAGACGCTAAATAAGTAATTCGTATTTCTCGTTAAGCTGGCTCTGAGTTTTCAAGAAATTTATTGTAATCAGTTGTGAATTCTTCCAGCACTTCAAAATACGGTAATGCCCCGGTTTGAAATACGTTAAATTCCCAGTTTTCCTTATGGGTCATTTTTTCTTTCCAACAATAATTCGTGAAGTCCCCCCGTACCCCATGACTCATCCATACCGGTTGTTTTAGCGATTCATAGATTTGATTAATATCCTGACTAAACAGAAAACCGGATAAAAAATAAAACGGCGCATAATATGCGCCAGGTTGTCGCGTTGTTAAACAGGCGTATTCATACATTGTTTCATCAATCTGTTTAGAGCCCCAGGTCTTTTGCAAAAAGAAACGAATACTTTTATGACTCACCAATAGACGAAAAATTGGCGGGCCAAAAAACGGTTTTTTTAATAATTTAAGAAAACCGGGCATGCCTTTGTTTGTTTCAGGCAATCCATTTATTGGATATTCTTTATTAAAAGCGGTGGGGCTAACAAGTGCCAGTGATGTAAAGTTGTCCGGCTTTTCATAGGCGGCACGAGATAAAAACTCTGTTGACAAGGAAACGGCTAACGCATGTACGTTATTTATGTTGTGTCGTTGTTTGATTTCATGGCAAAGATAATGAATCGAGTCAGTCATTAAGCGAGGGGTATAATCTCGGTCACTGCGTTCAGAAAAACCATAGCCGGGTAAATCCAAAGCGTAGACCGGTCGAGTCTTTCGATAGTAATCATAGAGCGGTTTCACCTCATGTGCGCCGGCAGCAGCATTGACAGTATGGATCAGTAATAAAGGTGTTGTGTCCGATCCAGCTGGCCCATCAGTATAAAAACTGATCTTGCCGCCGACGGTATCCTTTACTATACGTTCGCCTTCCAATGCTGGTGTTAATGCCATCTGTTGTTGAGTCATAGCAAGGTCGTGAGCTTATTGAGCATAATCAAAATAAGGAATGATCCCCGAGTTCCTGTCCGTCCATGCCTTCGTTAAGTAAGCGCTGATAATGATCACGCAAACTATCCTTGCCATAGGAAGGCGTACTATCAGCATCATAAGCCTGAGTCGTATCATTGAATAGCAGCATAGATTCACTGGCATAATAGTGACCGATACGGGCAAACTCCGCCTTATCTTTTAATGCAGGAACCAGGAAAGATAAGCCCTGCAGGAGCGGAATAATAGCGTTAAACAACCACGAGGGCACATGTCTGAATTTCGGTGGTTTATTGCAGAGTTCAAATAACAACTGGCCCTGTTGCAACGGTGTCAATGCCTCGCCGGGTCCGCCTATCGGTAAGGTTTTATTCTGCTTGGCTGCTTCAGTTAAACAATCGATCATAAAATTAGCCAAATCCTTTTCGCTGATCGGTTTGCATGCGGTTAATTCTCCATTAGAAAAAACGATAAACGGTTTCCCTTTTTTAACAGCTTCAACCTGGCCGGATAAGGATTTAAAAAAAGCAGTAGGACGAACAATGGAATACGTTAAACCGGAGTTGATTAGCTCCTGCTCAAATTTAAGTTTTGCATGTTGAAACGCTAACCGGGGTTTTTGGACACAAATCGCTGAGAGTAAGATAAATTGTTTGGTGCCTGATTGCTTGGCAAGTTTGAGTATGTCGCTGTTAGCCTGATAATCAATCTTCCAGGCGTCATTAATTCCACCGCTACGTGATGTTAAACAGGATATCACTGCATCAAACTGTTCTTGTTTAAACGCATCCTGTTTTAAGGAGTGGTTTTGACAGACATCACCAAATCTTACCTCAGCACCCTGTAGTATTTGCTCAACCTCGCGAATATCCAGACGCCCACCAATACCGGCTTGAGGTCTTGAAAAACAGACGACTTCATGACCGTGATCGAGCAATTCCCGGACGACAACTTGACCAATGTAGCCCGTAGCGCCAAACACGATAACGCGTTTAGTTTGGTGTTTAGCGTTATTAAAGGATGTAATCAATGGTGAAGTCTTGTGTCAAATGCCAGCTCGGTATGCAGTGTGACATAGATTACGACGTTTTACTTATTTGTCGGGGTTTTCTCTTCACAGCCAACTGTGGATTGCAGTATTATGTTTGAATAGCTGCCTAACTGCGTCCGTAGCTCAACTGGATGATGTGCAGGAAGCACAAATATCGCGGAGGCAGGACGCCGAGAGCGATGAGAGTATGACAGCGCAAAGCGCTGTTATTATAATTGATTAGTAAAATGATATTGCGAGTTACAACTGCGTCCGTAGCTCAACTGGATAGAGTATCGGGCTTCGAACCCGAGGGTTGCAGGTTCGAGTCCTGCCGGGCGCGCCAAATATAAATACCCGCATTGAGCGGGTTTTTTTATTTATGCTGTTTGGTAGATTTGGCTTGGTCCTGTCAGGTTCGATAAATCGGCAGGACAGCCGATTTGGACAGACGTAGTCTGCACAAAGTGCGAGCTACATGGATGTAGCGAGTTAATCCTGCCGGGCGCACGCCAATTACAAATCAGCTTTTTCTTTTAGTCCAACTAATTAAGCCAAAAAGAGCTAAACCAAATAACCAAAATGCTGCGGGTAATGGAACCACTCTTAGTCTTAGTACTTCTACGTCAATAGGGCTCGCAAACCCAGCATCTGTAGTTAATTGTTGAAATTCATATGTTAACGAGCCCAGATCTTCAAAAATCACATCATCAAATTGGCCACTAATTTTTCCAGCAGCAACGATGTCAAAGCTATCTCCAAATTCAGGAGAATAGCCATTAATTAATTTTATGTTTAATGTGCCAGCTACATTAGTGGTAACTAACGTATCAAAATTGCTATATGATCTTATTGCATCAAACTCACCAAGTTCTGTGCCTGCAAGTTCAAGTGTAAGTATATTCGCAGAACCAAATGTTGCATCAATCCCAGAAGTTGTTGTGAATCCTTCACCGCCGGGATTAAAACTGTTTAAGAATGTTATGCCCCTAGAGTAAGTCCCCGACCCCTTAGCAGCACCATGGATTGTAAATTCGTTTGAGGTTTCTCCGCCAATAACAAGGCCATTATTTATGATGTCGGAATAAATATTTTGGGCGCCAGAAATAGAACCTTCTACAAATACTGTGTCAGCATTTATGTCTTTAAGGAATACATTTAGTTTACCAGTTGAGGAAATAGTTAGATCATTAACAATATCCAAAGACGATTTTTGCAAAAGTGTGGCATTGTCAATGGTAAGGCTACGTAAACTAATACTAGAAGTTGAAGAAGGTAAATTTACGAATCCTACGTCACTAATAATCACATCATGATTAATGGTGGGTAAGATACCGAGGCTCCAATTTGAAGGAATGTCCCAGTTACCACTGTCAGGACCAATATAATTATTGGTGATTGGTAATCCTAATGCTGTAATAGGTATAGAACATAGAAAAATAGTCAAACAAGTAACGATCTTATTCATGCTAATGTTGCCATAGTCGCTGTTTGTTATGTTAATGTTTTCGAATTACCTTAAATCTAGAATTATTTAACTTACACTAAGAGTGTTACCTTAAATTTACAATACGGTTACGAAAATAAATTTGATTAGCGTAGCGTAAGCAAAACTGGCTTCGAAAAAGCGACTTACAGGGAGTAGGTCATAATTCTGTTTGACGTCTAATTTCTCGTTTTGTCTTCTTTCTAAATTCAAATGTGCTTTTTACCCTTAAGTTTTCAGGTTACTCGTCGCTATAATGGGCAGTATTATTTTTCAAATTTGAGGATGAATGGATGCCAATTAAATATTTGCCCCTGCTCTTTTTGATATACAGCTCCAATACGTTTGCCGCTAATGAGTCCTCATTGCAGTCCACGCTTGATATCGTCTGGCTGGCGATAGCTGCTGCTATGGTATTTTTCATGCAAGCCGGTTTCTGTTTCCTGGAAACCGGATGTATTCGGAAAAAAAATTCCCTTAACGTTGCGGTAAAAAATATCTCCGACATGATGATATCGGTATTGCTATTTTGGGTGGTGGGTTATGCATTAATGTTTGGCAGTTCAATGTCAGGATGGATAGGAAGCGATGGTTATTTGTTGAAAGGAATCAATCAGCCCTATGATATCGTCTTCTTTTTGTTCCAGGCCATGTTTGCGGGTACCGCCGCGACTATTGTCTCTGGCGCCGTGGCCGAAAGAATGAAGTTCACCGGCTATCTCGTTATCGCCGCCGTGACGGCAGCTTTTATTTATCCTGTCGTAGGTCATTGGATATGGTCCGAAGGAGGATGGCTTGCCGAGAAAGGGTTTGTCGATTTTGCTGGCTCGACCGTAGTACATTCAGTTGGTGCCTGGATTGCGCTTGCCGGGATTATCGTTTTAGGTCCACGCATTGGCCGTTTCAATAAAGATGGCAGTGTTAATGAATTATTTGGTCATGATCTACTATTAACCACAATTGGTGTTTTCATCTTATGGTTTGGCTGGTTTGGTTTTAATGGCGGCAGCACGCTCGCAGCAGACTCTTCAATTCCGTCAGTGTTGTTGAACACTATGTTAGCAGCATGTGCCGGTGGCCTGGTCAATTTAACCATTGCCAAGATAGACAGTGATCAAATCAGAATAGAACGTATTTTGAATGGCGTGTTGGGTGGTCTCGTTGCTATCACTGCCGGTTGCGGTGTTGTTGATCCAGTCGGCTCTGTGATTATCGGAGGAATGGGAGGCGCCGTCGCACACTATACTCATCACCTATTGCTCTATGTATTTAAGTTAGATGATCCCATTAGTGCGATACCGGTGCATGGCTTTGCAGGTGCGTGTGGCACACTGATGTTAGCCTTCATTGCACCGTCTGGTACGTTTGAAGCGGGTGCAATGAATCAATTCGTTACTCAACTTACCGGTGTAGTGACAACGTTTATCTGGTCGTTTGGTCTGGGTCTATTATTATTTTACGCATTAAAGCTGTTTGATTTACTGCGCGTCTCTGAAGAACATGAAAGACACGGTTTAAACATTACAGAACATGGTGCAAAAACCGGTTGGCTGGAGACGCTTAACGCAATGAATCAGATTTTAAACGATGGTGATTTATCACGTAGAGTCAATGTTGAAATTGGTTCAGAATCAGGTGAAGTTGCTGCCTGCTTTAACGGTTTGATGGAAAAGTTTGAGTCTAACATGTCGCAAATGAAAATGACCTCTAAAGAAGTGAAGGAGACGTCCAGTCGCTTGCAAACATTTAGTGAGCAAACTCAACAACGCCTGGACGAGCAGAACAACAGTACCGAATCGATTTCAAATTCAATTCAGGAACTTCGCGATATGTTAGATATGATTGATCATCAGGCAAATACAGTCGCAGATTCTTCAAAACAGGCTGATACCGAGGTTGATAGTATTGTTCAGGTTATTGAAGTCACTTCCCATTCTATTACTAAAATGATGGCTACCATTGATCAAGTGACTTCTATCCTGAATACCCTCCACCAAAATAGTAGTGAAGTTAGTCAAATTTCAGATGTCATTCGAGATATTTCTGAACAAACCAATTTATTGGCCTTAAACGCCGCGATTGAAGCGGCCAGAGCGGGCGAGGCGGGCAGAGGCTTTGCTGTCGTGGCTGACGAAGTCAGGGTTTTGGCTAGCCGTACAAAAGATTCAACAACGGAGATTGAACAAATGGTGAACTCACTAATAGAGCAGACTAGTGTTGCTAATGAAACAATAGCCTCCGGTAAACAAGATGCAGTGAATTCCAATCAAGCCATTGAAATGGCAAAGCAGGCGTTTGAAATTATTTCAGATGCCATGTCTGAACTTAAAACCGCGAATGTGAAATTATCTGAAACGATTACGCCTCAGGTAGAAGTGACAAAACGGATATACGATAACGTTTCTAATATTAAACAATTGTCAAACTCAACAAGTGGCGACATGATTCAAATACTTGAGGACGGAGAGCAAATGAGCAACATGACAGAACATCTTGAAAGTTTAGTTTCGCAATACCGTGTCATGCATTAATTAAATATTAGTGAATTAACAACACTGTCAGATAGAGTTATCTTTTTGTCGTTAAAGCGCCGGGTTTTTCTCATTGTTGTAACGCGTACTTTTAATACTAATTAATAAAGCGCGAATATTTTTAACGTGTTTAATATAAGTTGCCATTAGTCCTATTTCGATGGACGTTTCAACTTTGCCAAGATTACGAATTCGGTTTTCGTAATTCTGCAAATCTTTCATGAGCATGGCTTCGGTATCGTCAAGGACTTTTTCACATTCAAAAATTTCCCAAAGCAGTGCTTTCTGTTGTTCGTCTATTTTAAGTAATTCAGACAAGGACATGATTCTCTCCAGCATTGTTTTATATGCTGTAGCGCAAGCCTTATGCCATTCTTAATCGAGTTGTTATTACTAAATATAAATCAATTGCTTAGCGATATTTTTTGGGTTTTGTCGCGGGTATTATTTGTGTCTATTTGTTCGATTACGTCGGGCTAAAACGACATTAATGTTAAAAAAATTAGCCAGCACAAACCTGTGCCGTTGATTAAATTACTGTCCTGATCCTTATAGTCCTGATTGTGAACATTCTCACAAATCATGAATAGCGCCCTGTTTTTGCTAATAAATTCACTTATAACTAATTACTATGTTTGACTTTAGAAGTTTGCAGTGAATTTATACGACGTTCTCAGCACTTTAGTTCCAACCAGCAACCTAAGCGCCGATCACATCGTAGCGCTGTGTGAGAACTCATTATTACGTACTGTTGTTCCGGGCAATACAGCTTTTAAAGAGGGTGATACAGATAATTATATGTATTATCTGCTTGAAGGCGGATTGGAACTGAACTCGACAAACAATACGTGTTTTAAGGTTGTCGCCGGTACAGATAATGCTCGCTATCCGTTGGCGCAATTTCAGCCTCGTCAATTCACTGCAACCGCAGTGGAAAAGTCCATCCTGTTACTACTTGATAGAGAGATGCTTGATTCATTCCTTATTGGTGACACAAATACTCAGGACAATGACGGTGTTGAGGTGAGTGATATTGATTACGATCAGAGTGGCGATTGGATGTCGCGCATATTGCAATCTCCCCTTTATGCCAATATTTCGGTAGAAAATATTCAAAGTATATTTTCACGCGTTGAATCCATTGACGTTAAAAAAGGTGATGTCATTATTCGTCAGGGCGATGAAGGCGATTATTACTATATTATTCAAACAGGAAGCTGTCGTATCAGTCGTAAACCCCATCCAGACTCACAGGATGTGCATCTCGCCTATTTACGCGAAGGCGATGCATTTGGTGAAGAAGCGATTATTGCGAATTTAAAACGTAACGCATCGGTGACGATGATCAGCGATGGTTGTTTGATGCGTTTAGGTAAACAGGATTTTAAACAGTTAATTCTTCATCCGATTCAAAACAAGATCGGGCTCACAGAAGCCAGGCAACTGATTGATGATGGTGCTATCTGGCTTGATGTTCGTTATCCGGATGAATATAAGGATTTTTCACTGGAGAACAGCCTTAACATCCCGTTAAATATGCTTCGATTGCAGGCCGAAAATATTGATACATCGAAACAGTATATTACCTGTTGCGACACCGGTGCACGCAGTGCAATTGCCTCATATATCCTTGCGCAGTATGATGTGCAGGTATTTAATCTTGATGTTGGTTTAAATCAGATCAAGCATCAATCAGCGACAGGGATGGCAGAAACGTTGACAAAAAAACAAATAACACCACCGTCCTCATCTCAATCAAAGCAAACATTAGTTGCTGAGATTAATCAGCTACGCAAAGAACTCGATACACTCAAACAGCAGTTCCGTGAAGTTGTGCAAATCAGGGATATGGCGATGCAGTTGGAAAAAACGGTGATGTCTGCTACCGAGAAAAAACTCAAATCGCAACGAGAAAAAATCAATCAACAAACGCTCAGTGCTAACAAACTTATTATGAAAGCCAGAGATTTTCATAAAGACCTGGAACAAGAACGCAAACTGGTTTTTCAGGAAGTTGAAAATTATCGTAAACAACAGGAATTGGAGATTACCAAGATCAGAGAGGATGTAGGTAAAAGGCTGTTGGAAGAAGAAAAGAAAATGCAGGCATTTTATGCGTGGAAAACCAATGAAGTAGAACGGATAAAACAAATTAAGGCGGCATTGGAAAAAGAATATCTACAGCAATATTCTCTTCAAAACCCTCCTCTTGAAAACAGTATTGAGCCTGATGTAAATAATCAGGAACCGCAGCCGGAACTGAAGCGCTGGTTGGCCGATCAGGTTCAACACGAGTTATCACCTATCAACCTGGAAATTCAAAAAGCCAAACGAAAATTAATTGAAGATGCAAAACGTAACGCCAGGAATAAAAATCAATCAGCCGATCTACAAAAAAAAGTTTCAGTTAACAGTGCTGATACTGATAAAGACAAACTCGTCTGAGCTCTTGTTTGAATATTCATATGCCTGACTTAGTCTTGCCTATCAGGCGATCCTATTTTATCCAGTTGTGACTGCAGGCTGAGTTGATCCAGTTTTTCCAATGGTAAAGAAGTGAAAGTCTTGATTCGATAGTCAAGTTCCCAATAGGCTTTTTTCATTAATTCAAACTGCTCTGCCTCGGAGAGTTCAGGCTGGTCAGGATCTTCGATTCCCCAATGTGCCGACATTGGATTCCCGGGCCAGACAGGGCAGCTCTCATTTGCCGCATTTCTGCAGACCGTGATGACAAAATCAAAATCGATTTCGTCGCCAAACACATCCCAGCTTTTACTACTGAGATGCTCAATATCATGATGATTGATTTTGAGTACTTTGATTGCCAGCGGATTCACTTTGCCCTTGGGGTGACTGCCAGCGCTGTAAGCAACGAAATCACCCAAACCGCGACGTTGCAATATCGCTTCGGCCATAATGCTTCGGGCAGAATTACCGGTACATAGAAACAAGACTTCAAACTTTCCTTCTTTCATTTTTAGAACTAACAGCAATAATAAAATAGACTGAAAATACGGTGTTTTTATGACATTATAATGACTATAGGTGGTCTTCGTGCTCAAATACCACCTATAATATAAGCTATTAATCATAAATACGTTCATAAGCCTCTATCTGGTTGAATAACAATGAACAAGCATGATCAAGTCATAGATTTCTCCAGGATAAAAACATCCTGCTCGAGCTGTAATTTGCAGGAACTGTGTTTGCCACGTGGGCTCAGTGAGAAGGATCTGGATAAACTTGAATTAGTAGTGAAAGGTTCCAAGCCGCTGCACAAGGGCCATCATCTTTTTCGCATCAATGATAAATTCGATTCGCTTTATGCAGTACGATCTGGCTCGGTTAAATCCTACATTATTGATGAGCATGGCGAGGAACAAATTATTGGTTTTTACTTTCCCGGTGAGATATTGGGCTTTGATGCCATCGATAGCAAACAGCACACTTGTTCCTCGGTTGCGTTGGAAACATCCACATTTTGCTATCTGCCTTTTGAAAGGCTAAATGAGATTTGTTTAAAAATTCCTGATTTACAAAACCAGATGTTTCGCTTGTTGAGTCGTGAGCTCACTTCGGAAAATAAATTATTATTGACGATCAACCGCAAGACAGCGGAAGAACGAATCGCGACTTTTCTAATCAGTCTGTCTTCCCGATTTAAAATATTGGGCTACTCCGCCAGAGAGTATAATTTATCGATGTCTCGGCAGGAGATAGGAAACTATCTCGGTTTGACCATAGAAACAGTGAGTCGTCTTTTGAATCGTTTTCAGTCAAACGGCGTAATCACGATTAACCGTAAAGCCATTCGCATTGAGAATCTTGCCGCACTTCAGGCAATTTGCGATAAAACACTGTCTAATCAGAATAATAAACACTCCGCTGCTTAATATCTCTTTGATCTTCACCCTAATCTGAATCAATGTGGTTAAGTGCAATTATTGCTTTTAATATGGGTCTGCTCAGCAGCGTTCATTGCCTGGGTATGTGTGGTGGCATCATTACCATGTTGATGAAGGCAACGGCGAATGGCAATGATGCCAGTGCAAAGCCACTGGCAAGTTCTCTCGCTTATAATCTAGGTAGGATTAGCAGCTATTGTATTGCAGGATTGATCGCTGGTTTGTTTGGCGCTGGCTTATCTGCGTTGATTGCGACTTATCAGTTGCACATGTGGGTTCAGGTCTTTGCTGCAGTGATTCTGATTCTTCTGGCATTGTCTATTCTCAATCTGTTCTCATTTGCTCGTCTGGAACGCCTGGGCCAACAAATCTGGAACAAGGTTCAACCCTTTAGCAAGCGCCTGTTGCCAGTTGATAGTTTTCGTAAAGCGCTATTGTTTGGCATGGTTTGGGGCTGGCTACCATGCGGGCTGGTTTATTCAGCATTATTACTGGGTTTGACAACCGGGACTGTAGGCGGTGCGGTGTTAGTAATGTTTTGTTTTGGCCTCGGCACCTTGCCATCGATGATTTCTGCAGGTTTTGTCACCGAGCAGTTACAACAGTATATCAATCAACGGCAATTACGTTGGTGTTCTGCTGCCATGCTTATCTTGTTAGCAATCAGTTTACCGTTTTCAACATACTATTATGCAGGGCATCATGACGGACATGCTCCTGGAAATCATACCAGCTCGGACACTGACCCTCACTCCCACCACCATCATTAATCATTGTTGTTTATTTTTCTCTGGCTCAACGTTTTTATCATCGTCCATTAGTATTTGATGACCTTCCGCTTCAATATCATCAAACTGACCAGAGTTGATAGACCAATACAAAGCGGCGGCTAATAGACCGACGAAGATCAGCGAAATCAAGATCAGTATAAAAATGACTTCCAACTTATCCAGACTCCTTGGTTAATAAACGCGTGGCGTTTAATACCACGACCAGTGAACTTAATGACATGCCCAGCGCTGCCATCCACGGTGCAAGAAAACCGGCAATCGCAAATGGTAACGCGACGATATTATAGGCAATGGCCCAGGCAAAATTTGTTTTTATGGTGAAATTTGTTCGTTTACCAATGTTAAGCAAGGTGATCATTGAACCGATATTATGATTGAGCAGCAGCAAATCAGCATTGAGTTTGGTTAAATCACTGGCTTCTGTCATGGCAATCGCAACATCGGCTTCGGCAAATGCCGGTGCATCATTAATACCGTCACCAACGATACAAACGCGCTTGCCTTCGCATTGCAGTGCGGCGATATGTTGCTGTTTTTCATCAGGCTTAAGTTCAGCTCTTGCATCCTTGATGCCCAGGGAAACTGCGCAATGTTCGACTGCGAGTTGATGGTCGCCGCTCATCAATATAATGTCTTTATCGTCAGATTTCAGCGTATCGATTAATTGCTGACTATTTTCGCGCAGCGGGTCGCTGAAAAATAATGACGCCACTACCTGGCTATCCTTTGCCAGAATAATTTGTCGTAAAGTAGGGTCATATTCGTCTGTATTACCCACTTTCAGTTTGCAATGTTCCTCAATGAAACTACGGGTACCAATATACCATTTCGTCTGATCAATGTTGCCCGAGATCCCTTGCCCGGGATAATTAATGATTTGTTCTGCCATTGCCTGTGTTTCGGATCCTACTACTTTTAAGATTGCCCTCGCGATAGGGTGTTCTGATGCAGCTTCAAGTTGAGCCGCGACGCCTAAGACAAAAGTCTCGTTGAGATCAGGTTGGTGCAACGCGACTTTCTTCAGTTCCAATTTGCCTTTGGTTAAGGTGCCGGTCTTATCAAACACGAAACAATTGCATTGATTCAGTTTTTCCAGTCCATCCTGATTGATTAACGCAATACCTCGTTGCATCAGTGTGGTGGCCGCGCACGACATTGCCGTTGGCATCGCTAATGACAGTGCACAGGGGCAGGTCACGACTAAGACTGCGACGGTAATGGGCAGCCATTGTGAAGGGTCAGTCTGATACCAATAAAAGGCGACTGCCGCAGCGATGAGCAAGATGGCGCAGATAAATATTGAGACCAGCTTATCAGCCAGCATGACACTTTTTGTTCGGCAGGACCCAGACTTATTGATGAGTTCGGCAATGCCGGAAAGAAAGGTTTGCTCCCCCGTTTTGGTGACTAATAGGGTGAGAGGCGATTCAATATTAACGCTACCCCCAATGACGTTGCTACCGGGGCGTTTCGCCTCAGGTAAGCTTTCGCCAGTAAGTATTGATTCGTCCACAGTCGACTCACCGGCGATGACATTGCCATCGATTGGAATCACTTCGCCCGGTTTCACCAACACGTGTTCATTAATCGCCAGTGACTGAATGGCGACAGTTTCCTGTTTGTTATCCTCGGTTAATCTTGTGGCATAGGGGGGCAGGCTTGAGGTGACTTTATCGAGGTAGGAGACCGATCGTTTTCGACTCATGAATTCAAAATAGCGGCCGCCGAGAATAAAAAAAATAAACATGACAATCGAATCGTAGTAAACATGATTGTCTGGATTAAATGCTGTTGCCCACAGGCTGCCTATGAATGCTATTGATAAGCCCAATGCGATGGGGATATCCATGCCAGGATGTCGCTGCATGATATCTCGCCAGGCACCGGCAAATAATATTTTTCCGGAAAAGAGTAGCACTGGGAGGGTAAGTAACAGGCTAATCCAGTAGAAAAAGCGCTTATAGGTTTCATCAATACCGGAATAGTGGCCAAAATATAATGCGATCGAGATCATCATTACCTGCATGCCAAATAAGCCGGCGATGCCGATGCGTAACAACTGTTTTTTACGTTCTTTGTCGAACACCGATTCGCGCTGTTCATGATTGTAGGGAGTACCCTGATAGCCAAGTTCCAGAATCATGGAAAGAATGGCGGTTAGTGATGTGTTGTTATTGTTCCACTGCACATGACAGCGCTGGGTAGAGTAATTCACATTGATATCAACAATGCCTTCGGTACGTCCCAGGCGCGTTTCGATCAGCCAGGTGCAGGCCGGACAGTTGATCCCCTCAATAATAAGATCCGTTTGTCTGGTATCGTGATCAATCTCTTTAACAAACCCGGACTGTACTTGGGGAAGGTCATAGACCGATAGTTTCTCCAACTCTTCAGGGATTAATGAAGTGGGTTTGTCAGCCAGTTCGGTTCGATGCCGATAGTAGTCCAATAGCCCGAATTCCACGATTTCATTAGCCACGGCTTCGCAACCGGGACAGCACATGGGTTGTTTGATTCCGTCTATTTCAACAGTCAAATTCAGGTTTGCGGGGACTTCTTCACCGCAATGGAAGCAAGATTCTGGCATAGCGCATTCTATCCAAGATCTAAAATGATAAAACAAATTTATGTTGCAATGCGCAATTAATTGATCCAGATCAATTTTCTCTTTTCTTTCTTATTTAACAATGCTTTCAAGAATAAATAGACCCAAAGAGGATTGAATCATGAGTATTTTTGCAATAGCTATTATTGCCACATTGGCAATTAGTTTAATGACCATTTTAGTGAAGCTGGTATTGGCCGTTCATAATAATGTAGAGACAGCAGAATTAGTCAGAAATAATGTACTCGAGCGTGTCGATGACCTGCTATATGGCAAGATGCTGGAAAAGCGCGGCATTGATAAATTCAGTTACACCCATAAAGTACCGCTGGTTGAGATTGAGCAAGAAATAAAACGTTGCCAGGAATGTAAACAAGTTGTTGCGTGCAGTGATGCACTCAGTCGTGATAGCGAACAGGTCATGACATTCTGTCCGAATAATACATCGATATCACAGCATCAAGCTGTTGCATAAAAAAATAAAGTTATCGCATAATAACCGTTGTTAGTTGGAGGAGAGTAATAATGAAGTATAAAAGCATAAAATTAGGACTATTAACCGCAATGGGCAGCATTATACTGATGTTGTCATTATCTCAAACAGCAATCGCTGCCGGTGAAAAATGGAAAATACGTGCTCGTGGGATAGGTATTGTGCCTGCAGATGATAGTGGCACAGTTTTCCTGAACGGAAACACAGGGCAAGGCGCCGGTGTTGAAGTCGACGCAGCAGTTATGCCGGAAGTAGACATTACCTACATGATCACACCTCACTGGGGCGTTGAAGCAATTGCTAGTATGGCAAATCATGATGTGAATATTGATGGAACCCCGACAGGTACTCTGGCCGCAGTAGGAGGTAATGGAACCAAGCTATTTGATACTTGGGTGTTGCCACCTACAGTGACATTGCAGTACCACTTCATGCCCGAGGGCAACATTCGTCCATATGTTGGTGTGGGTGTTAACTACACAGCGACGCTGTTTGATGACGCAACAGATGGTCTTGAAACAGCAGTTGGTGGACCAGTAGATGTATCCAGCAGTAACAGCTGGGGCTGGGCGCTACAGGCTGGTATTGATTATGAAATCAATGATAAGTGGTTTTTTAATGCTGATATGAAGTATATCGACATTGATACTACAGCCAGAATCAACGTAGTCGGCGGCGCATTGGCTGGAAACGGTTTCAATGTTGATGTTGATGTCAATCCGTTTGTACTAGGTTTGGGTGTTGGCTATCGTTTCTAGAGTTAAATATTCATGAGGTTTAATAGGCTTAATACCTGAGTTTGATGCCTAGGTATTTTGCCTTTTGAACTATCTTATAATCGAGATTATGATTAGAAAAAAAATAACCTTGTCGATGTAAGTTTGTTAAAGTTGGGAGCGAGAAGCATGTCTGATAGCAGCACGTATAATTATAAGGTTGTTCGGCAATTCGCCATTATGACCATCGTCTGGGGCATTGTTGGTATGCTGGTGGGGGTTGTCATCGCAGCACAATTAGCATGGCCTGCATTAAATTTTGATCTCCCCTGGATCACATTTGGTCGGCTCAGACCATTACATACCAATGCTGTTATCTTTGCCTTCGGTGGTTCCGCGTTGTTTGCGACTTCTTACTATGTTGTGCAACGAACCTGTCATGTGCGTTTGTTCAATGACAAGCTTGCCTCATTTACGTTTTGGGGTTGGCAAACAATCATTGTGCTGGCTGCTATCACATTACCGTTAGGTATCACGACTTCAAAAGAATATGCTGAACTCGAATGGCCGATTGATATTTTAATCGCGGTTGTTTGGGTGGCGTATGCAATTGTGTTCTTTGGCACTATCGTGATGCGAAAAGTTAAGCATATTTACGTTGCTAACTGGTTTTTTGCTGCGTTTATTATCACGGTCGCGGTATTACATATTGTCAATAGCATGGCACTTCCTGTTGGGTTAACAAAATCCTATTCTGCTTATGCCGGTGTTCAGGATGCGATGGTGCAATGGTGGTATGGGCATAACGCGGTTGGCTTTTTTCTGACAGCGGGCTTTCTCGGTATGATGTATTACTTCGTGCCTAAGCAGGCTAACCGACCGGTATTCTCTTATCGATTGTCGATTGTGCATTTCTGGGCGCTGACCTTTACCTATATCTGGGCTGGCCCTCACCATCTTCATTACTCAGCACTACCTGATTGGGCTCAGTCCTTGGGTATGGTGATGTCAATCATTCTATTGGCACCTTCATGGGGCGGCATGATTAACGGTATTATGACCTTGTCAGGTGCATGGCATAAGTTAAGAACGGATCCAGTGTTACGCTTATTAATCGTATCCTTGTCATTCTATGGCATGTCGACCTTTGAAGGCCCGATGATGTCGATTAAAACAGTTAACGCATTGTCACACTTCACTGACTGGACTATCGGTCACGTGCATTCTGGTGCTTTGGGTTGGGTCGCATTTATTAGTCTGGGCTGTATGTACTATCTCATCCCGCGTTTGTACGGTCGTGAGATATACAGCACCAAGTTGATCGAAGTGCATTTCTGGGTCTCCACGCTGGGCATCGTACTTTACATCGTTGCGATGTGGGTCGCTGGTATCATGCAAGGCTTAATGTGGCGTGCAGTAAATGATGATGGCACTTTGACTTACAGCTTTGTTGAGTCAGTTGAGGCCATGCATCCATTTTATATTATTCGTTTTCTTGGTGGCCTGTTGTTCCTGGTCGGGACATTGGTAATGGCTTATAACCTCTGGAAGACAGTGGCGGGAAGTAAACCTGTGACTGCTGCGATTCCAGCACCCGTTGGCGCACATTAAGGAGACTGTCATGGCTTTTAATCATACGATTATTGAGAAGAACATCGGCTTGATGATGATCCTGATTGTGTTGACCATCAGTGTGGGTGCAGTGGTGCAAATCATACCGCTGTTTTTTATGAAATCCACCACACAACCGGTTGAGGGTTTGAAACCTTATTCCGCATTGCAGCTTTCTGGTCGTGATGTCTATATCCGGGAAGGTTGTTATGTCTGTCACTCTCAAATGATTCGACCTTTCCGTGCAGAGGTAGAGCGTTATGGCCACTATTCTTTGGCCGGAGAGTTTGTCTACGACCGACCATTTCAGTGGGGGTCAAAACGTACCGGTCCGGATTTACACCGTGTCGGTGGTCGCTACAGCGACGAGTGGCATCGCGTGCACTTGATCAATCCGCGTGATGTGGTACCTGAATCGATTATGCCGGGCTATCCCTGGTTGCAGACTGCGGAACTTGATACCGGTAACATCGAGAAAAAGATGAAGACTTTGAGAACGCTGGGCGCGCCTTATAGCGACGAAGAGATTGCCGCTGCTCCCGCGAGTATCGAAGGTAAAACCGAGATGGATGCCGTCATTGCTTATTTGCAAGGGCTTGGCACTGCCGTCAAGACCAGACGTTAGGAGATAAAGATGAGCGCATTATTTTCTGCCTGGACGGTATTTGTCGCATTAATCTTTTTTGGCATTGTCGTGTGGGTGTTAAGAACAGATAAAGCGGAATTTGATGAGGCCGCGCAAATTCCATTTAACGAAGAAGAGCAACCTGGCTCAATTTTGAAGGAGGAAAATCATGGCTGATTTTACAAGTAATATCTGGTCATGGTTTATCGCGTTAACGACCATTGCCAGTGTTATTGCATTGTTCTGGCTGGTGTTCGTGCTTTCAACCAGTAAGAAGCCAACTAATAGTGATGGCGAGGTTGAGACCATGGGCCATGTATGGGATGACAACCTTGAGGAATATAATAATCCGTTACCTCGTTGGTGGTTATATCTTTTTGTTGGCACGCTGGTTTGGGGCGTTGGGTATCTCATTTATTACCCTGGTTTAGGTGCGTATGCCGGTGTTGGTGAATGGAGTCAGGCTGGTCAGTATGAAGAGGAAAAGCAGACAGCCGAAGCGAAATATGGCCCAATCTATGAAAAATTTCAGGCAATGGATGTTAAGCAGTTGGCCAGTAATGATGAAGCATTAAAGATTGGCGAGAGTCTTTACTCCAGCTATTGCACGACTTGTCATGGTTCTGATGCGCGTGGTGCTCGAGGTTTTCCAAATCTGCGTGACAATGATTGGCTTTATGGTGGTGAACCTGAAAATATCAAGACAACATTGCTTAATGGTCGGCAGGGAGCGATGCCTGCATGGAGTGAAATTCTCAATAGTGATGAAATTTTTAATGTTACCAGCTATGTTGAACAGTTAGCAGGACGCGAAGTCGATAATAAACATGCGTCATTAGGCAAACAGCTTTACGCGACAAACTGTGCAATGTGTCACGGTGCAGAAGGTAAAGGTAACCCGATGTTCGGTGCGCCAAACCTGACTGACGATATTTGGTTATATGGTGGTTCGCAAAAGAAAATTACGGAGTCGATTGTTGGTGGGCGTAATGGAAACATGCCTGCACATAAAGAATTCTTGGGTGAAGCCAAGATTCATTTGCTGACAGCCTATATCTATAGTCTATCGAACGAGTAGTGGATGGAAATTATCGCCCGCATCGGCAATACCCCGCTTTTTTATCGGGTCTTGTCGGTGATGTGGTTGTCTTTTCTGATGGCGGGTGTCGCCACTGGTGCGTTCTTTTCGGCGATTGATCCGATTGAGTTGAAGTATTGCGTTGATTTTCCTGAGGTCAGTCGTACCGCGGCTTATTCAATTGGTTTTTTTCTATTTTGGTTGCTTACCGCTTCATCCAGTTTATTGAGTGTGTTTTTTCTTTATCCAACCAAACAGAAAGCCAACGACGAAAAAACTGACGATCAAGCTTAGTTCAGAATTACATGAGTACCCAACAGACCCAGTCGCCTGCCGGTTCAACAACGCCTGATGCCGTTGAACAGTCACTCTATGAGCAGCGTGCAAAAATATACCCGCGAAAAGTTAAAGGCGTCTTTGCCGCATTAAGGAAATCCGGCGGTGCGGCACTGCTTGCACTTTATTTTGTCTTGCCCTGGTTCGATTTAAACGGTACACAAATCGTCTTATTCGATCTGCCAGCAAGAAAATTTCATGTGTTCTGGTTTACTTTCTGGCCGCAGGATTTTTTATATCTTGCTTTCATTTTGATATTGGCGGCATTTGGTCTATTCTTCTTTACTGCATTGGCCGGTCGGGTTTGGTGTGGTTTTACCTGTCCGCAAACCGTGTGGACGGAATGGTATCTGTGGGTTGAACGCTCGCTGGAGGGCACACCAAACCAACAGCGTAAATTAGACAAAGCTAAATTATCGGCAAAAAAAGTCTGGCTAAAATTCATCAAGCATACAATATGGATCGCCATTGCAGCTTATACTGCATTCACCTTTGTTGCTTACTTTACCCCTGCAAAAGAGTTAACACGCGAAATAATGACATTCACGTTGGGTAACTGGGAAGCATTCTGGATCGGGTTTTTTACACTCGCAACCTATGTGAACGCAGGCTGGATGCGTGAGCAAGTCTGTAAATACATGTGTCCGTACGCGCGTTTTCAAAGTGCCATGTTCGATAAGGACACCTTGATTATTTCTTATGATGAGAAACGGGGAGAACCTCGTGGAGCAAGGCGCGCCGATGTACATGTTGATTACAAGCTGCAGGGCTTGGGCGACTGTATTAATTGCACAATGTGTGTGCAGGTCTGTCCGACTGGTATCGACATCCGTAATGGTTTGCAATATGAGTGTATTGGTTGCGCGGCCTGTATTGATGTTTGTGATGATGTGATGGAAAAAATGAGTTATCCAAAAGGACTGATTCGTTACACCACGCAAAACTCCATGGATGGTAAGAAAACTCGCATCCTCCGTCCCAGGATCATTGTGTATTTTTGTTTGCTCACTTTTTTTAGCTCGTTATTCTTGTATTCGATGTCTCAGCGCAATCTGGTGGATCTGAATATTATTCGAGACAGAAATCAGCTTTACCGTGAGACGCAAGGATTAATCGAGAACATCTACATGCTGAAATTGATCAACATGGATGAACAAACGCACGACTTCACGATTATGGTGGAGGGCATTAATGACCTGAGCTTGTTAAAAGATAAAGAGGTGATTACTGTTGATTCCGGTGCCGTGGCTGAACTACCGGTCAGGGTGCGCACTGCAGAAGATAATCTTGACGGAAGGAGCACCGAAATCTACTTTACCATGCAGGCAAAAGATAATGCTGGACTCACGATTAAACAAAAAGCGAAATTTTTAGGGCCAATAAATTGAACGACGTTTCTCTGAAAGATGTTAAACCCTGGCATAAAGAAGGCTATGTCTGGTTTATCATATTTTTTCCCATGCTTGCAGTCGTGGCCGGTATTTACACGATTTACCTGGCAGTGATATCGGATGATGGATTGGTAGTTGATGATTACTACAAGCAAGGGCTTGAAATTAATCGTACGCTGGAGCGCGACCAGCTTGCAGTGAGCCATGGTTTGGCTGCGGAAATAATGTTTAACCCGGCCATTGAAGAAGTCGTGTTGACGCTATCAGCCAATGAAGGCTTTACTTATCCTGGTGAAATCGAAGTTGCATTCCTAAATGCGACGCGATCCGGTCAGGATAAGAAAAGCCGGCTGCTTCAAACCTCACCCGGATTGTATCGAGGCAATCTGAGTGCTCTGACAAAAGGCAAGTGGTATGCGCAAATAGAACAAGACGATTGGCGTATTACCCAAACGATTCTCATTCGTTAATCTTTTTTTACTGAAATTTCAGGGATTTCCCTAAGCTCGTAAGAGCAACATCGGGAATTATTCATATAGTGCGTAATTTGTTGTCGTGCTAAAACTCTCTCCAGCTATGTAAGAATCTGGTTTTAGCGCTGGTAAATGCCACGCTATTTGAGACGACTCAGTTTTTTATTTCAACATTATGTATTTGCTTATAGAGAGCAAACTAACTAAATCGAAAAAATTGAACAGTTTCACATCAGACTGACGAACGCTTATAAATTCAGCCGGTCTTATTTCATGGATTGCATAACATGTTTTTATGAATTAATTCAGTGTTAATAGACTAATAAATCATCATACTAACAATTAAAAATACTGTTTAATCAAAGATTTAAGCTGTTGTGCCGATATAATAATCGAGTAAACTATCTTTGTTGTTAAATCAAGACAAAAATCGAGCATAAATAGTCTTAATAAAATATTAATACGATTTTTTATTCAAAAAAGACATAAAAAAAGCAATGGGATGAGCCATTTAACTTATCGATTAAAAAGAAAAAGCCGAATATGAGCTAATTATGCGATGAATCTCTCATTTTGATAGCCATCTGCCAAAAAAACGTAATCGAATTAAATATCGGAACAGTTTTTGCGCTTATCATTATAGAAGATAAAATTTCGCCATATTGCATGGCATGATGAAACGATAACAAATATTATGCTTGAATTTATTAAGAGGAAAATCAGTCACTTAAAGCAGAACAGTTCTAAACTGTTCTATGAAGGCGCACATGGGAGCACACCGATGCCCAAGTCGAATGTCGCTGATTCACTACAAGCTCTCGAGCCGCGGATCATGCTTGATGCAGCGGCAGTTGCTACCGGTGCAGAAGTCGCAACTGAAAATGTCGCGGAACAACAAGCTGAGCAAGCACTCACTCCTGAAAATCTCCAGGCACAGGCTGTTAATCAGGAAAATGAAGAAAATAATCAAGTCGTTGAAGCCTTGGCCGATCTTGTCCCACCGGCCGATCGCAACGAAATTATTTTTATCGACACAGATGTTGAAGATTACGAGACATTACTTGCCGACATCAGTCCTTCTGTCGAAGTTATCCTACTTGACGAAACACGAGATGGCATCGAGCAGATCGCGGATGTATTGAGTTCGCGCACGGAAATCAACGCCATTCATATTATTTCCCATGGTGATGCCGGAAGTCTTGAGCTAGGCAATGGCACACTGACTCAAGATTCAATGAACAACGAGCATGCCGACGAATTAGCAACAATCAGAAATGCACTCAGCGAAACAGCCGACATTCTTATTTACGGCTGTAATTTTGCCGAGGGCGCAGAAGGAAAACTCGCGGCAGATACTTTAGCAGCGTTAACCGGCGCTGATATCGCGGCGTCCGAGGATATCTCGGGTCACGATTCGTTGGGTGGTGACTGGGATTTGGAATACCAGCAAGGCCAGCTTGAAAACGAAGTGATTATTTCTGAAGCAGCTAAGGAAAATTGGCAAGGCATACTGGGTGAGGTAGTCAATGAAACAGGGCCGCTCGAAAATCAGACTTATACCGTTGGAGCAGGTGTAACTCAACTAACAATTACGATCACTGGCGCGGATGGTGGTAATGCTGCAACGACTGGCGGTGAAGGTGCGACGGTCACTGGCACATTTAATGTTACGGCTGGTGACACCGTTCAATATGTCGTGGGTGAAGTCGGCGGAAACGGCTCCAGTGCCGGTGGCGGTGGTAGTACCGGCGTCTTTATTAATGGCACCTTGGTGATGGTTGCCGGCGGTGGTGCTGGTGGCGATAACTCTGGCGGCGCTATAGGTTTGGGTGGTAATGCAGTAACTGCCACAGGAACAGCAGATTCAGGTACAGGTGGTAACGCTGGTGCTGGTGGTGACAGCGGATCAGGCGGCGGTGCGACGACATCAGGCACCGATGCTGGTGGTGGTGGTGGCATAAACGCTCCCGGTGGATCAGGTAATGGTGGTGGTGGTGGTGCAGCCGATTTAACTCCGGGCGATGGTGTCTTTTTCGCGGCGGGTGGTTCTGCAGTGACAGGTTTTGGTGCAGGTGGACGAGGTTTTACTGGTGGCGGTGGCGCTGATGCTGGTGATTTTAGTGGCGGCGGCGGTGGCTATTCAGGTGGTGGTGCTGCAGGTGCTAGTGGTTCTGCTGGTGGTGGTGGTTCCTGGGTTAATACAAGTTTCACCAATTATGTGTCCCATTCATCAACGGCGGGTACAGATGGAGGTGGTACATTAGCAAATGGGACTATTGTTATCGTTGACAATAATCCGGTTGATGCAGTCGATGATACAGCGACAACCGGTGAAGACGCAGTAACTGCAATTACCATCAATGTATTAGCTAACGATACAATCCCGGCCGGTTCAGGAACGGTGACTGTCCCTGGCGGTACCAGTGTGAATGGCGGTACGGTCGTAGTTAACCCTGACAATACAATTAGCTACACGCCTGCTGCTGATTTTTCCGGTATGGACAGTATTACCTACACCTACACGGACACTGGAAGTGGTTTTTCTGATACGGCGACAGTAACAATCACAGTTATTCCCGATACAGATGAAGATGGTTTTCTGGATAACGTTGATGTTGACGATGATAACGATGGCATTCTTGACGTTGATGAAGGCTTCACAGGTGCCGGTGAACCCATTAATGCGGATGGTGATCTTGAACGGGCAGCATTGGCTGATACAAGTGGCATTATTAGTTCCGGCAATGGTGATTACGATCCGAATGCCAGTTTTACAGTATGGAATACAACGGGTACGGTAGATTGGTCGGAAGGACAATATGTACGTTTTAGTTCCGCCAGTGCACATACAGATGCGTTAACAGATGGAATAACGATCCGACAATCGAATGTTGACGGTGGTGCCTTTGCAATATTCTCTTTTAATGGTGAACGAATTGAACAAACCACAGCTATTCAGGCTGGAGTAGAATATACGGCATCATTTGAAATCGGTTTATTGCCTGATTACGGTATTAACGATGGATCGGGTAATGGCACCTTCGCCCCCGATATTGATTTCGGCCTGACTTTTTCAGGTACAGGACTGGCCGATATTAATCGTGATCAAACCGATCTCGCTGCCGGTTCAAATGTCAGTACCGATTATCCTGACATCGCAACGGTTACTGCAGCGACGTCTTCCTCCAGGATACTCGTTGATCCTCAGTGGGAGCTGGTTGAATTTACCTTTACACCAACCACGAGTGGCACGGTTACCTTCTTTGCACAACTAAACGCAAACGGTGTAGTAGTCACGCTGGACAGTTTACGTCTAGTTGGTGGTACTACCGTTGTTCAAAATGAAAACACTGATGATGATTCTGTTATCAACTCGCTTGATTTAGATAGTGATAATGATGGCATCTCTGATCTGAGAGAGAGTGGTGCCTCCGATACAATCCTTGCATATGACACGAATAATGATGGCAGCATTTCCTTAGCAGAAGGTACAGCAGCGGGTGGAACACTAACTGATGGTATATGGGACTTCTTTGGTGACAATGGTATCAATAATGATGGCACTACGCTGGTTGATACAGATAGTGACGGTAGGGAAGACTATATTGATCTTGATAGTGATGGCGATGGTATTGCTGATACTGTCGAAGCAAGAGCCACAAGTGGCTACGTGAGTAATGATGGTGATACGTCTGATGATGATGCCGATGGTGATGGTGTTATCGGTTTATTTGATGATGAAACTGGTTTCGGCGGTGGTAGTGGCACATTTCTGACATTCAATTCGCCGAATGACCACGATGGTGATGGTATATTTGATTATCTAGATACTGATTCAGACGATGATGGGATACTGGATGTAAATGAATCTGGTCTGACGCTTGTCGGCTTTGATGCCAATAATGATGGTATTGATGATGGCACTGGGGCAACTCAAACTGATCCGGACGGTGATGTTAATAATCCGGCAACTGATCTGAGTAATACGGATGATGGCGGTTTGGGTGACGTCGATTTCAGAGATGATGATGTCATCGACCTCAGTAATGATGCAAACACCGTCAATGAAGATGATGCAACAAACATTAGTGGTGACGTTAGATTAGGCGATGCATTTGGTGGTGTTGCCGATGCCATCAATAATGTTGAAGTCACTGCGGCGACGGCATATACGCTTCAGGCCGGTACGCCTGTTGGTGGTGGCGCAACGCAATTAGTCGGCACCTACGGCACGCTTACTCTTCAACCAGATGGCACTTACACCTACGACCTTAATGAAGGTGCAACAGCAACCCAGGCGATTGCTGCAGGTGAGAGTCAAACCGATGTCTTTACTTATGTCGTCACTGATGATGATGGTGATACTGCAACAGCAACACTGACTATTACTGTTACGGGTTCAAATGACGATCCTGTTGTCAGTTCACCGATCACGGTACCTTCCGTCAATGAAGATGCCTCAACATTTTCAGTCGACCTGTTACAAAATGCGTCCGATGTCGATGCGTCTGATGTATTAACTGTATCGGGTGTCAGCATTGCCGCTACCGGTGATAGTACCGATTCAGGTGGCGTGGTACTAAACGGTACCGATGTCGATGTAGATCCAAATTATTATAACTTCCTGGCTGCTGGTGAAAGCGTCACGGTAACGGTGACTTATAACGTTGATGATGGCAACGGTGGTATCGTGCCTACAACAGCAACAATTACTATCACAGGTGTCAATGATGCGCCAATTGTAGACCTCAATGGCGGTGGTGCTGGTGTTGATTATGCAGATACCTTTGAAGAGGGAGATACTCCTGTATCAATTGCAGATGCCGCTAATACAGTCACTGATGTTGATGATTCATCATTAACGCAAATCGATATTACTGTTGGCGGTATTGTTGATGGCGCCAATGAAGAACTCACCATAGGCACACAAACCTTTGCATTGAATGCTGACTTTACCGGTACCACCACAGTCAGCGGCATTCTTTATGACATTAGTTATGTTGGCGGCGTCATTACGGTTGATCGAAACGATTCAACTGAAATGCTACTGACCGATGCACAGAATATATTAGCTGCAACAACTTATGAAAATATAACAACCGGTGTTACTGCTGGAGACCGTACCTTTGCCGTAACAGTTAACGATGGTGATGTTGATAGCGCTATAGCAACCACTACCATAACAGTAGGCACACTTGAAATCACAACGACGCCAGATACGAACACAACCAATGAAGCCACAGCAATCAGCGTGGGAGCACCAGGCGTGTTGTCGAATGATACTGATTTAAACCCGGGTACTATCGTTGCAGGTGCTTCATTGAATTTTGATGGTGATCCCGTTGAGGTCAATACGGGCACTGGTCAGTGGGATGACATTACTGGAAGTACTCAAGAATGGTGGTTTAACGGTACATCGGGTTCCGGCGCAACGTTTAATGCTGCACCAACCACTGACCTACCAGGTATACAAGGTGCGTTTACCTTAACGGGTAGCGGCAATAGTGGATTTAATTTTGACGATGATGGCACTGGTACTGATTCTTTTTCTGTTTTTGAAGAACAAAGAGATGCCACATTTGAAATCTGGTTTAGACCGTCGGACTTAACGGGTACCGAAGTCATTTTCGAAACTGGAGGGTCAGGAGCAGATGGCCTTGCGATCTATATGGTCGATAATATTCTGCATTTTGCCGTTCAGGATAACAGTGAAGATACGGTTGATTTGACATTTGATTTATCAACGATCGATACGTCAGAGTTTGTACAGGTCGTTGGTGTGTTTAACGAGGGAACAGGAAATGGAAATGATACTGTCGAACTCTATGTAAATAATTCACTTGCAGATAGTGCAACTAATGTCGATATACGCGATTGGTCGAGCAATAATGATGCTGGTTTAGGTAAATTCACAGGCAGTTCAATAATACAGGATGTGGAAGGAATAGGTTCAGGGTCAGTCAGTGACTTTGCTGGTGAGATAGCGATATTTCGATTTTACGACCAGAATGCTTTTTCAGCAGCCGATGTACAACAGAATTATCTAGCCGTTGCTGGCTTAACAGTTACAGAAATCAATGGTTCATCAGCTGATATAGGTACACAAATCACATTAGCATCAGGGGCATTAGTAACATTAAATGCAGATGGTAGTTACGACTATGATCCAAACGGCGCATTTGATTCTTTAACTTCAGCAGATGCAACTACGGATACATTTACCTATACCGTTGAAGACAGTGATGGCAACACCAAAACTGAAACCGTCACGATCACGATCACAGGCCTTGATCGATTAGATGCAACAGACAATACATATGATGGTTTAACTGATAATAACGTCACAGGTAACCTGATAACAGACGATACCGGTGCCGGTGTCGATAACGATCCGGACAGTACTGCAATAACAGTTGACCCCACCCTGGTCTCTGATCCTGCTAACGGTTCAGTAACAGTTAATGCTGACGGTACATTTACTTATATACCTAATGTCGGTTTTACCGGTACAGATACATTTACCTATAGAGCCAGCACGCCAACAGCACTTAGCGGTTTAAATTATGAATATTTCGACACATCGCCAACAGGTGATACCGTTGACAACATTCCGTTAACAGGTGCAACAGCAACAGGAGTCGCTACTGATTTCGATGTGGCGGGACTGGATGCATCGTTAGGTGGTGATGGAGAAACCTACAGTGTCCGCTATACCGGTTATCTCAATATCACAACCGGCGGTTCTTATGACTTCCGTCTTGATTCCGATGATGGTGCCAAGATTTATATTAATGGCGTATTAGTTACCGATCATGATGGACTAAATGGAGCTGGCTCCTCTGTTACAGGTAGCATCAATTTAACCAGCGGCTTACATCGAATTGTTATCGAACATTTTGAATTTACTGGTGGTGATAGTTTGTCTGTCGAATATAGCGGTGCGGATACTACAGGTTTTGAAAGTCTTTCTGGTTCTAGCGAACTCTTTCAAGGCGATGAAGATACCGCGACTGTTACCATTAATATCGATGATATTGACGCGGTTGATGATTCCTATGTCACTGATGAAGATACTGCGATCAATATACCGGCGGGCACTGGCGTATTAAACAATGATGGACAGGTTACATCACCTCCAACGCCACTACTTGATTACAACGCTTCGGTTGATACAAACCTGGCTGATGGTATTAATGATCAGGGAACATCAGGAGTAGATGCCTCAACCTTATCAGGCATTACAGTTAATAATAGTCCAAACACTGTCTACGATGGCATTACCTCTTCATATCAATTTGACGGCACAGGTGGCGCAACATTAGATCAAGACTTATTAACCAGTCAGGGTCTTGATCAAGCCGATGCTTCATTTGAAATATGGTTTAAAGCGAATGCCGATAGCGATCGCGATGTATTATTTGAATCAGGTGATCAGTTCGGCGGGTTTAATATTGTTTACGATAGCGCCAATAATGTACTTGAATTCTATCTCGATGATGATAGCCCAAGCGATACGGCACTACTGACTTATGACTTAGATACATTCGGTACCGGTGGTCTAGATCCTACAACTGAGTTTGTTCAATTGTTATGGTCCAGCAATATTAATGGTTCGCAAGATATTTATATCAACGGCACATTAATTACCCCGATGACGACTGGTACACCAACCACAATTGGTGATCGTGAAGAAGCAGAGAATGGCGCAGGTACAGGTTTAGGCCAGGCAGTTGACGGTGATGGTGATGGCGGTGCAATGGCCGACCCAAATACGGCCACCAACTTTGAAGGCGAAATAGCCATATTACGAGTCTATGACTCAGCGATCTCTGCCGCCGATGCAGCTGATGCGTTTACCTCTGTTGCGGGTTTAGTCGTGACAGAAATCAACGGCAATTCTGCAAACATCGGTTCACAAGTTACCTTGCCATCAGGTGCACTTGTCACTCTCAACGAAGACGGCAGCTTTGACTACGATCCAAATGGACAATTTGAAAACTTGGCAGTAGGTGAGTCAACGACAGATACTTTCACTTACACAATCGATGATCGCCTCGGTAATACAGATACGGCAACCGTCACAATTTCCATTGACGGTGTAAACGATGCGCCGACCTTCACCAGCTTTGACAGTAATGGCGCGGTCACTGAGGACGCGACCAGCCCGAACTTAACCGACAGCGGCAGCTTGAGCTTTA
>JANQNX010000008.1 GCA_028279365.1 Gammaproteobacteria bacterium
GCCGAGGTGGCGGAATTGGTAGACGCGCTAGCTTCAGGTGCTAGTGGGGGTAACCCCGTGGAGGTTCAAGTCCTCTTCTCGGCACCATTCTATAATTTATTTTTTCCCAACTATTTTCTTAACTGTACTGATTGTACGCACATTTGCTGCAAAAGCTTGCGCTTATTGCTTTATTAAGCAACGTTTAATCAAGTGGCACTCGTAAATCCAGCGTATAAGGGTGATCGGGATGCGGAGACTCTAGTGGTATTGTTACCTTATCCTGAGTTTTACCATGAGTGATAAAACGTGCATTGCGCCGCGCCTCAGCTTCATTGGCATTGACCGGGAAGGTATCGTAATTTCGCCCGCCAGGATGCGATACATGATAAGTGCAGCCAGCAATGGATCGTTCATGTTTGCTGTCAACCACATCAAACACTAATGGCACATGCGCTTTAATCGTAGGATGTAAACTCGAATAAGGTTGCCATGCTTTGTAACGAACACCGGCGATGTAGGTGCCTTTAATACCGGTTGGCCTGAGCGGGATTTGTCTGCCATTACAACAGATGCGATAACGCTCGCCTCGCATACCGTGCACACTGACCTGCAAGCGTTCCACCGACGAATCCACATAGCGTGAGGTACCCTGCGTGGAGGATTCTTCCCCGAGAACATGCCACGGTTCCAATGCCGTATGAAAATCAATTTGCATGTGTTCAGAAAACAGGCTGCCTATTTTCGGAAAACGAAACTCTTTAAAGGTATTAAACCATTCCAGTTCCAGCGGGTAGCCAGCTTGGCGTAATTCTCGAATCACGGTACTGAAATCCTGCCAAACATAATGCGGTAGCATGAAGCGATCGTGTAATTCGGTTCCCCAACGAATTAGCTTACTGTTTTGGGGATGCTGCCAAAACCATGCGACCAGGGTGCGAATTAATAGTAGCTGCACCAACGACATTTGATAATGCGGCGGCATCTCAAAAGAACGAAATTCCAATAAGCCTTTTCGTCCGCTGATTGAGTCGGGCGAGTAAAGCTTATCAATACAAAATTCTGCGCGGTGAGTGTTGCCGGTCAGATCAACTAAAAAATTACGTAGTACCCGGTCGACCAACCATGGCTGTTTCGACTCACCATCGGGTAACATGGCTAGCGCTATTTCCAATTCATATAAATTATCATCTCTGGCCTCATCGACTCGGGGTGCCTGACTGGTCGGCCCAATGAATTGACCAGAGAATAGATAAGACAATGACGGGTGCTGTTGCCAATAGGTGATAAAACTTCGTAACAAATCAGGACGACGTAAAAACGGACTATCCGTCGGACTCGTGCTACCTAATGTGACATGATTGCCGCCGCCGGTGCCGGAGTGTTTCCCATCCAGCATAAACTTCTCGGTACCAAGTCGTGTTTGTCTGGCTTCCTCGTAAAGCGTCTCGGTGGTATTCACCAGATCTTCCCAGCTTGACGCAGGATGGATATTGACTTCAATGACACCCGGATCGGGCGTCACTTGTAACATGTTTAGACGCGGGTCCCAGGGTGGTGGATAGCCTTCTATAGCAATCGCTATGTTGGAGTTGACAGCAATGGTTTCAATTGATTCGACCATGGCTAACCACGGTTCGACTTGTTTTAACGGCGGCATGAAAATAAATAACACGCCATCTCGTAATTCAACATTGAGCGCGGTGTGAATCACTTCTTCCGAGACAGGTGAAACGGCTTTGGTTTTTTTCTGCTTGCTATCAAGTGTCTCTCGTTCATCAAACGGATCGCGTTCCGTCTCAATCTCGCGGTCATCAGCCAGCTTCCATGGCAAGGAGTCCAGCGGTAGACGATAGCCAAGTGGTGAATCACCCGGGATTAATTCCAGTCGTTCACTTTTCAAAGGCCAGGCGCTGGTCATCCAATAACCGGATTTTTTTTCAGACCGCCATTTAATCGGAAGCACATAGCCGACGATACTATCCAGACCATGCCTAAATACTTGTGCAAGGCGCTGACCATCGATTTTATTTTCCAGCTTATTATCTTCGGGCGTCGTATTAACCGGCAATTTATCTTCGATATCCTGATAATGCTTTTTATCTTCATAGGCAGGAATAATATAGTCAGCTGAAAGCCCCAACGAGTCGGCAAGCTTTTCAATAAACTGCTGCGCGTCATTGATCGTCGATTTGTTTTCATTTTGATCATTCGCAATCAACGTATCCTGATGCCATATTGCTTGCTTATCTTTACGCCATATCAAAGATAGTGCCCAACGGGGTAAAGGCTCACCGGGGTACCACTTACTCTGCCCATAATGGACAACGCCACCCGGTGCAAATTCTTGTTTTAACCGAAACAGCAGCTGCTCAGCCATCTTTCGTTTATCTTTTCCCAGCGCCGCGTTATTCCACTCGGCACCTTCCATATCATCAATCGAAACAAAGGTCGGTTCACCACCCATTGTTAATTTGACATCTGCCTGTTCGAGTTCACGATCAACTTGTTCGCCAAGCTTCATCACCGACTGCCATTGCACCTTATTAAAAGGCAGCGTCACTCTCGGGTCTTCATGAAACCGTTCTACCTTGTTGCTGTGTTTGAATGTGACTTCACAGGGATCAGTGCTACCGGTGACTGGTGCGGCAGTAAACGGATCGGGGGTACAGGCGAGAGGGATATGACCTTCCCCGGCAAACAAGCCTGAGGTGGGATCCAGCCCAACCCAACCGGCGCCTGGCAGATACACCTCTGCCCAGGCATGTAAGTCAGTAAAATCCTCAGCCGGGCCTGAGGGTCCATCCAGGGCTTTGACATCTGACTTCAATTGCACAAGATAGCCAGAGACGAACCGGGCTGCCAAGCCTAAGTGCCGCAGAATCTGGATTAATAACCAGGCACTATCCCGACAAGAACCAGACTTGATCGACAGCGTTTCTTCACAACTCTGTACGCCAGGCTCCATGCGTACACGATAATCAATTTCACTATTCAGTTTCTGATTAATATCGACCAGAAAATCGACAATCGCACGCTCGTCAGTGTTAACCTGCTTTACCCATTGTTTAAGACCCTTTTCCTTTTCACGAATTTCAAGATAAGGTAACAAGTCTTTGGCGAGGTGTTCGTCATATTGATAGGGATAGGTTTCAAACTCTTCTTCCAGAAAAAAATCGAACGGATTGATCACGGTCATATCCGCAATCAGTTCTACGTTTATTTTTACCGCCTTTGTCTTTTCCGGAAAGACAAAACGAGCCAGATAATTACCAAACGGATCCTGCTGCCAATTAATAAAATGCTCTTCTGGCTCTACTTTGAGCGAATAACTGACAATAGGCGTGCGACACTGTGGCGCCGGTCTCAGTCGAATCACGTGTGGTGATAGCTTGACCAACTTATCAAAGTGGTACTCAGTGCTATGTTTTAAGGCAACCTGTATCGTCATTGTTTTTAGGTAAGAAAAAACATTTATTTGTAAATCATCCCCATTCAAACAGAATAGAAATCAATTTTGATAAAGCTTATCAAGCTTCGCCTGAAAACTTGCCAATTTATTTACCATGTTCCAGACGGTAAGTTTCCATTCGTCTCTGGTTTTCTATAGCTGTTATGTATTAAATACTTGAGAAATACCTTCTCCATTGTGATTTCTCTCAACTGATCTTTATAGATGTACCTCATATTCCAACCCGGGAAACGTCTGCTAATTAGCGTGTCGTCGTGAACATCGATTAATACGCTGTGTCTGCCATCGTGTTGGATATTCTCCATTAACCTGTTTACCTGAACTGTCTCACCTTCGATATACTGGAAAAAGTGCTCATCCTCGTAATACAAATATCCGGTGATATTAAACTGATAGTTTTTTGTCGTCGCGACTTTTAATAATTGCTCAATAGATTGCCTATCAAAGTCTATTAATGCTTGGCTCAAATAAATAATACCGGTCAATTCTGGCTTTTGCTTAATGCCCATATTAGGTCAGGAATAAACAGCTATGACTGGCTTCACAAAATGGAATACTAACTGAGTAAGACAGAGTATCGATTAAAAAGCTTAGTTGGGAATATCGTTTTCGGTATCAACCAATGCATTATCCCAATTGTTGCTCCACGCGATAGGAGGTAAATTGGAAAAGGCATCTTTCAGATTTTCATCCCAGGTACGCTTGAGTTCTCTGAGATAATCACTGTCTTCTTCAAAACGATAGCGTCGATTCACCACCAAGCTATCTTTTTCGTAGATTATCACTTCTATCGGTGGGCCCACGGTCAGGTTACTTCGCATCGTGGAGTCCATTGACACCAGGCCACATAATGAGGCGGTCTCTAGTGATGTTTCAAGATTGGTAATGCGATCCAGAATCGGTTTACCATATTTACTCTCACCGATTTGTAAATACACCGTATCTTTGGACGTTGTAATGTTATTTCCCTGGGGATAGACCAGATAAATCCAGTGTTTGCCCCCCTTGATTTGCCCACCAATAATAAAATTGGCTTCGTAATTGGCACCGGCCACATTGGCATGCTTTTCCTGTTGCTTGAGGCTGAGTTCACCAATATATTCTGCCGCATCACGCATGTGCGCTACATTCATCAAATTGGTTTCTGCACCCTCTTTTATATCCCGTCGAATTTGCGAAAGCACACCTTGCGTGGTCGCCAGATTACCCGAACACATCAAAACAAACTGGCGTTTACCTTCTGCACCAAACTGATACATCTTGCTGTAAGTGCTGACATCATCAACCCCGGCATTGGTTCTCGAATCAGAGATAAATACCAGGCCAGAATCAGGAGCTATCGCCACACAGTAAGTCATAATCGTTCGTAGTTAATGAAGAAAAGTTATTACCATTATTCATCCTGCTGAACTATCGTCAAGCGTCTGTTTAAAAAAAACGTCAGTAATCTGGAAATTATTAAAAATATATAAAATTCAATTAGTTATAAACAGAAAATGTTTGACAAAAACTCATAATTAAGACTTGCAACTAACGTGCAAATCTATTATGAATTTTCCAGGATTAGTGTTTTCGCTTGTTTAAAATCCGTTTTACCGCTACCCAGTTTGGGTATGTCTTCTACCTGTATCAACGCTGCAGGAATCATTAACGGATTTGCGTTGGCTTCCAGCATCGCTTTTTTTATTTCATCCTGTGTTAATGTTTCAGCGATCAACAATACGATTTTTTCACCCTTCTTTTCATCCGGCAGGTTGACTGCGACTAATTCAAGTTCTGGTTGTTTTAACGCTGTACGAACAGTTTCTTCCACGGCAGTCAGGCTAATCATTTCTCCACCCAGTTTGGCAAACCGCGAATAGCGATCAACAATAGTTAAGAAACCATCTTCATCAAGGTGGCCTTTATCGCCGGTTTTATACCAGCGTTTATTATCAATATCCGCAATCACGTCTGCGGTTTTTTCCGGTTCATCCAGATAACCTAACATTACCTGACTACCACCTATCAATATCAAGCCGTCTTCGCCGGTGGGTAATTGTTCCAGTGTATCCGGATCGACAATACGAAAACTCGTACCCGGTAATGGCATACCAACCGTACCTAACTTGTTACCGATCTGTACCTGCCAGTAATTCACGTCCATCGCATCCGGGATATTGACACTTGCGACTGGCGTCGTCTCGGTCGCGCCATAGCCTTCATAGATACCTTTATTAAACTTCAATTTAAACGCTTCGCGTACATCCGGGCTGAGTTTCTCTGCACCAGCGACAACGATCCTTAATGACTCCAGCATTAACGGATGAACTCGTTTGTTTTTTATATACAAACGTAAAAAAGTTGAGGTACCGCAGAAAATGGTCGCGCGGTATTTTGCTATTGCCTTGGCAATATTGACGGCATCGGTCGGATCAGGATGACAAACCATCGGAATCCCCTCTACCAGAGGCATAAAGGTCGTGACCGTTAAACCAAAGGCATGAAATAACGGCAAACTTGACATCACTACATCAGTATCCTCAGTGTTTAACATATCAGATATCTGTTTCAGGTTCGCCATGATATTGCGATGACTTAATACGACACCTTTTGGTGTACCTTCACTACCACTAGAAAACAGGATAGCAGCAGGCGTTTCATTGTTTACTTTTTTACTGTACAGCAACTTGATAATGCTCGACGGTAACAAGGTCATTGTGATTAAGGTCATTAAACCCGTTGCCTTACTGATCTCTTGCTTTAAGTCTTCCATGAATAACAGCTGGCAATCAGGAAAGCTTTCATCCAATTCAATACCTTTTTTCGCTAACTTATCCAGAAACTTACGTGAGGTATAAATGCTTTTTATCCCGGCTTTTTCAACTGCCGCCTGCAGCGCTGCCTCACTGGCAGTAAAGTTCAGGTTGACGACGGTCTTACCCTTGATTATGGCGGCCATGTTGGCAATGCTGCCAACATTGCTGGTCGGTAATAAGAAGCCGATGTTTTGCTCACTGGAATATCGAGCAATTAAACGTGAAAAACAGATCACCGCCGTTAAAAACCGATTACCGGTTAATGAACCGGATACGGAATCAGCCGTGACAAGCTCGTTTTTATTACGCTTAACCGTTTCAATCACCGCGTCCCCGATACTGGGTAAGGTTCGGGTATAGGTCTCCCAGGAATCAATCGATAAATCAAACACGTGTGTTTTTAGTTCATCTGCTTTGGTGTCGATGGGCAGCGTTGAACCAAAAGAAACAATAATGTCGTGCTTCACGCCGCTGCTTCTGAGGTTTTTTAGTTTTTCGCTGGAACGGGAAAACCAACTGCCCCAAAGCCCTCTTATATAGAACGGCAAGATAACCGCATTGGCCTCTTCTGCAGCCATTTCATAACCGCGTTGAAATTCGGCTAACTGTCCGGTTCGACTGATGGTTCCTTCGGGGAACAAACAAACCACATCGCCATAGTTTAAACTTTCATTGATCTCTTTTAAGGCAGAGCGACTGGCAGCACCGGAAATAGGGATGACATTAAAGATGTCCAAAAACCATTTGAGATACCAACGCTCGTAAATGTTGCGAATCATGACGAATCGAATTGGCCTCGGTGATGCCATCTGGATGATACCCCAATCGATCCAACTAATATGATTACCCAACATCAATACGCCGCCAGACTCTGGAATATTTCTCAAGCCAAGCACTTTTAAACTATAACGATGACCAATGATGTAACTGACGATAAAACGCACCAGCGATTGCGGTAATTTATAAACCGTAAAAATGGTGCCGCCTATTGCAACAACTAATAAGATATTAAACAGACCCAGACTACTCATGCCTAACAAGGCAAAGACCACAGTCAGGCCGAGAAAACCCAACATAAAAACATTCTGGATTAAGTTATTGCCGGCCAGGACGCGGCCCAGCTCATCTTCTTCTGCATGGAATTGAATCAGCGAATTTAATGGGGTCAACAGCAGGCCACCGAACATACCCCATAACAAGAAGTTAATAGCCTGAAGGTAAGGAGAATTCAGTACCGGTAAAATCAATAAACAAAACGCAATACCGATCGAACCAATCGGGATAATGCCGGTTTCAATGTGAGTTCTGGAAATACGCCCGGCAATAACCGAACCCACTACAATACCAAACACAGCACAGGACAAAGTACCCTGGATCACGACCGCGTTGGTGATGGCCATGGTGTCTTTGGCGTAAGCTGGAAAAGCCGCAATCATCACTTGCGATACTGCCCAGAATAGCGACAAACCGATAATCGATAGAAAGATCACCTCTCTATCAAATATCGTGCGCAAGTTATTCTTCAAGTATTGTCCGCTACGGTAAGCTTTGAGATCAAACGTCATGGTTTCATCCACATTCTGTGTCTTGGGTAAGCGATAAGCGAACGCTAATTCCACAATACTAAATAACACTAGCGCCCAGCCAATCGGCGCAATATTTTTTAACAATGTAGACGTATCCTGATATGTCACATCAATCAAGAAGTGTTCAAACAAGACCGAGAATAAAAAAATACCTGCGAGGATTGCGATGGTCGTCGTCGCCTGAACCAGTCCATTAGCACTGGCTAAATTATTTTTTCCCACCAGCTCTTTGATAAAACCGTATTTTGAAGGTGAATAAAACGCGCTTTGTAACGCTAACAAAAATGTCATCGCAAAAGCCGGCCAAAACCAACCCAAGTAATAAAACAGGGTAATACAGAGCGTGACGCCTACTGCTACCCAGGCAGTGATGCGTATCATCTGACTCTTGGGATATTTATCCGAGCAAAAACCGGCGGGAGAGATTAATAAAATGAATGGCAGCAGGATCAACGCATTAACAATGGCGGTCAGGATGATCTGTTCCTGGCCATCATAAATTTTAAATACCGTGTTCTGGATGGTTATTTTGTGGCCGAGATCGACAAAGGCATTTAAAAACACGACTACGATATAAGGCAGAAAACCGTTAATTTTGAACAGGTATTTCATTTCAGATGTCTCCTTGCATAGACCAACAGTTTCACTACAGACTAGTAACAGGTATTAATTTAAACAACTTATATTGCTGATGTCGCATTTTTATGGTCTAGTAGTATCATTTTTCTATACTGACAAATATATGGCACAGTCAACTCATCTGATTCACACCCTTAAAAAAGCACTAAAGGCACACGGTCTGACTTACAGAGACATTGCCAAGAAGATTGATCTATCCGAAGCCAGTATAAAACGCATGTTCTCAGAAAAGAACTTCACATTAAAACGGCTTGAGCAATTATGTCACTGCATGGAACTGGAATTATCTGACTTGTTGAGACTAATGAATGAAGAAGAAAAACACCTGACTCAATTAAGTGAGGCGCAGGAAAAAGACATTGCCGAAGATTTAACCCTGTTGCTAGTCACCGTATGTGTGTTAAATCGTTGGAGCCTTAATGAAATCATCACGCACTATAAGATAAATGAGACCGAGTGCATTCAATACCTGGCCAGACTGGATAGATTAAAAATTATTGAGCTGTTGCCAAAGAATAAAATCAAATTATTAGTCGCATCAAACTTTAGCTGGCGAGAGGATGGGCCAATACAGCGTTTCTTTCAACAAAGGGTTGAACGCGATTTCTTTAACAGTCGATTTAACAAATCAAATGAAAGACTAATTGTCATCAACGGCATGCTGGCGAATAACTCTTTCGCGGTATTCGAGAAAAAGTTAGAAAAACTAGTAAAGGAGTTTAATGAACTTAACGATGCCGATTCAGGCCTAAGTCTGGACGAGCGCTTCGGTACAACGGTAGTAATGGCAATGCGGCATTGGGAATACGGGCTATTTGAACATTTACGTAAAACAGCATCTGATAAATAGTTCAAGTAAAAATTTATCAAAAATATAGCAGTTACTAAAGTCGAGTTTTCATAGTTAATAAATAGCGGCCCCAGAGGGGCCGCCACCTCAAAAAACACCCTGTGATATACCTTTAGACGCAAAAGTCACAGGGTGTCAATGAAGAAAAAAATTCTTAGTTTTTAATATTTTGCTGGTTTATTTAGCAATATTTATAACCATTACTTTCTTGTAAATGATAATAATAATGATTATTATTTACAAATCTTATTTTTGTTATTTCCAATGCCTTCAGATTTAAAAAAAGCATTATTTCTATGCCTAATAATCGGTGTAAATATTTGCAGTAATACGCATGCTAGAGAAATCCAACCTACTAATAACAACATTGATGATCAAAAAGGACGCTATGCGACGGACCTCGATGAACAGGAATATGAGATTATCGATGAAGGCGGTGAACAAACCGATGACTCCTTTGACGTTTACGCCGACGACTATGCTGAGCAGGAATATGAGATTGTCGATGAAGGCGGTGAACAAACCGATGACTCTTATGACGTTTACGCCGATGACAACGCTGAGCAGGAATATGAGATTGTCGATGAGGCTGCTCAACAAACCGATGACTCCTTTGACGTTTACGCCGACGACTACGCTGAGCAGGAATATGAGGTTATCGATGAAGGCGGTGCAGACGCCTTGCCCGAGATTGAGGTATTTGGCACTCAACAAGAAGAATTACCAAGTTTTAAAATAGATTTAACACGTTCCTCAACAATTATGAACCGCGAAGAAATTGAGAGGAGGCAGGCTAATACTTTAATGGAACTGGTTGAGGGGATGGCAGGAATAACAGGGACTGGAGGAGTGAGAGCCGGTAGTCAAGGTTTTAACATTCGCGGCTTCGTAAGTAATGAAGACATACTAAAAGTTGTTGACGGCGCACGACAAAACTTTGAAAGATATCGCTATGGTAATGGATTAGATGTTGATCCTGAACTTTTACAACAAGTAGAGGTAATCAGGGGCACCAGCATAAAAACGGCGGGAACGGGAACTATTGGTGGAGCAGTTATTGCAAAAACAAAAAATGCTCGTGACTTACTGAGACCCGGTGAAAAAGCTGGATTACGTTTAAAAACCAGTTACTGGGACAACAATAACCAAAAGAAAGTCGGTGCAACGGCTTACACACAACCTGTAAAGTTTGCGGATGCACTACTCAATATCATTAAAAATGACAGTAACAACGTTACGCTGGCTGATGGAACTAAGCTAGAAGACTCGGAAAATAGCCAATTAAGTGCACTCGCTAAAATCAGTTTATTTTCTCTGGATTATAATATTGATATAGGCTATCGCTATTCAAATGAAAATATTGCTGAGCCTTTTGACGCTGGCGCGGCAAGCAATCCGGCTCTCACTATTACAGATCTTGTGAGACGTAAAAAAATTACGCGCTCTCCAACGATGAATATTAACTGGAACCCCGAACCCTTATGGTTAAATATGGACGCGACCATTGCCTATAACGATCAACTTGTTCAGGATGCTGATAGTGCATTAGCGGCTGGCGGGACGGATAACGTAAGCTACAAGATCTTGAATCTTGAATTAAAAAACCGTAGCGAATTTAATTTCGGTCCAATAGCTACCAAATTGGACTATGGTCTACAGTACAGCCGGGAAAGACGCAACTACATCAGGGTAAATCAAGCCGGTGTCGGTACATTTAATGAATCCCAACCACCGGGTGAAAAAGAGTCGCAAGGTATTTACCTGAATACGGAATTTACCATTTCTGACTTCACATTAAATACAGGAATACGTCATGACAAGTATAGCGTCAGCACTGGAGGCATCACCGAACAAACCTTAATATCACAAGGTCGCGAGAACCTGATCACCAGTGATTTTGATGACTTGTTGAACTATGAAGCCGGATTAAGTTTTCAACCAAAACAAGGCCCGTTAACCTTGTTTTATAATTTTGGCACGGCCTTCAGGGCACCGTTAATCGATGAACTGTTTTCTCAAGGTGAAGGGGGAGGAACGATTCCATCTTTCAGCCGTTGTAATCGCTTTAATATTTTTCAGGAAACACCTCCTTTTCCAAATGCTGCAGATTTCGTACTTGCAGTACCGCCTTTCTTTGATACGGCAGGATTCAATGCAGCTATCGCTGCCAGACAGGCGATAATTAATTCTCCCTTTAATCGTTCGAATGCATCTTGTGCCGGTTTCTATGAACCGGAGACATCGGAAACACACGAAGTGGGGTTTTCTGTAAATTGGAGTAATTTATTGGATATCAATGCAGAGTTAACCTCCAAACTGACCTACTACCAAGTCAGAACCACTAATTTGATCGAATCTATCTTCCAAAATTCGGTAACCGGTGAAGTCAGCCAACCTGGTGTGGAACGACGCGAGGGCTGGGAATTCGAATTTAACTTTGACAGCGATATCTGGTTTAGCACGCTCAGCTTTTCGATCCTGAATGGGAATGTCTCATTCAACTACTTTGATAATAACATTGACACAAGAGTTAGAGCGATTAATCCATCAGACCGGGATCCTATCGAGTTATTCGATGTGCCTGGCGATTCATTGAGTTTTACTATTGGAAAAAGGGCATATGATCGTCAAATTGAATATGGTTATCGAATTCAGGTCAATGGACCCTCACGTTTTTCAGCGTTTGACCCAACTAACGTACCTATCCCTGAATGTCGGGATACAAACGTTTTCAGCCCAATCCCAACTTGTAATACCATAGCTGAAGAGGCAGGCTATACATTACATAATTTATTCTTCACCTGGCAACCATCGGACGCTATGCGACTAGGCTTGACTATCAATAACCTTACAAACAAACAATTCACAATACGCGGTTTTGCTGGAAGCGCTTTAAGAAATGCAGGTAGAGATGTTCGAGTATCTTTAGACTACGATTTTTAGATTTTATCTGCAGATTGAGCCTTAGTTATTTGTAAAAACTTATCTATGATAAGGATTAAAAGACTAAAAGAAGATGGCTTAATTTATCCCGGTTATTTTTTTCCTGAATGATCAGGAAAACAGAAAACTTATTTTTTACCCACCATAATTTCTCAAATATTAAAGCTAATAATTTAACTTTGTCGTTCAATTAGCTTAGCAGCCATATATTCATAAAAATAAAAAAACCCGGATAAATTTAATTTATCCGGGTTTAGATTTTTTAGGACGTAATCAAAACTTAAGCTATGACAGCCTCTTTTCTTCGACCTACTCCAATTAAACCAATCAGAGCAGAACCTAATAGCCATGCTGCTGCTGGGACAGGAACCACTGCTGCCGGACCAATATCAATTGAGACGGCATCAAGTGATAAACTCGAACTTAAGGCATTATAATCAAATTGATAAAAGCCTAAATCTGAGCCAATTGTCCACAAAAACAACCTTTCCCATGTACTACCTCCGAATGGACCACCAGCTGAACCTGAACTTAATAAAGTTACAGAATCGGCAGCAGTAGCAACGCCACCAACATCCAGTACAACGCTACTCAAATCAAGGTCCGTACCTGCATTAGCAATTTGTAATGCAACAGTCACCGGACCACCGCCACCTATCGTCCCGGGAGGACCTGCAACCTGTGTATAGGTCGTGAAATCAGCGGTGTCAGAAAAGGTATAAATATTACCGCCAAGTCCACCACCAGTAACAAAAGCACCGGGGTTATGTGTGATGTGGTGACCTAATGCAACTGAGCCAGAAAAACCAGCATCAGGTGATAAGTCGTTGGTTTGATTAAAACCACCCATACCATCATCATCACCAAACTCTTCCCAATGCACATACACTGTTCCGAAATCTCCACGATTCCAACCACCCCATGTTGAAGTTGCAGGATCTTGGAAAGACGTCGACGCAGCAAATAGTTGACCACTGAACAGCATAGATGCGCACAGAAGTAAACCATTGAAATATATAGATAATTTCATGGAAACTCTCCAAAAAAAATAATAAAAAATTTCTGGAGTGCGTCTAGATAAGCCTAACGATATCTCGTTTAACTTCTCCCCCCATTAATCTAAATGATAAGCGATCTCATTCTCATTTGCAATTAATGTTTAGAAATAAACCTAATTTTTTTAATATAAATCAATGCTATGTCTTATTTATCAGCCAATCGTGAATAACGTATTAGGGAAATGACAGCAGTTATAAGTAAAAATACGCTAGCCGGCACAGGAACAGCGGTAAGTTCCAGATCTAATTGATAATCAACCGAGGTTGAAATTTCTGACCAAAACATACTGTATACGCCCGCAGCCAATGGCTGCGTTATACGACTACCAAATGAATAAGGTCCTGACAGAAATTCAGCAAATAAATCACCTGACGTACTGACTAATGCATCAGACAGATTACCTGCCGCTGTCGACAAGCCAGTACCAACAAATGCATCATCATTTATCGCTACATATGAACCACCACCAACACTGGAGCTAGGCAAAAACTGAGTTAATTCCATGCCTGATAACACATAACCGACAGGCACGGTAAATGTAAAAACATCATCATCACGCGGGCCAACTCCTTGTCCGAAACTGCCAAATATTGAATTAATCCCTGATTGTAATGCACCGATATCTGTCCCTGGTGATAAAAATGTCGGGCCACCAACAATACCATTAAAATCGCCATCGATTGCCTCATCGTAGATCGTCACGGCATGAGCTAACGAAGCTAGCATTAATAAGAATGCTGCTTCTCAATCACAGGAGTCCCAGAATTATTGGTAAATGTACACATTGCTTTGTGAGCACTATCAACACAATGGACTGCTTCTGAATAATCCAGTAGTCGATATGTCCAGTCGCTGACAATGAATGCACTTGAAGAAACAGAAAATAAGAACAGGCATGTTATGACGACATTACAAAAGAGTATCTTGAGAAATTTCATGTTGCTCGACTAAATTGATTTTTATAGCGAACAAAAACCAACATCATGCCTAGCGTCGATAAAAACAAGACTAGTGCTGGTGGCAATGGTATTGGTGTAACTGAGCCTAGCCCGGCTCCATAAACCCCTTGAAGTGCACTAACCATTCCATCAGTAAGAGGAAATAGAGGTCCGGTATATGTTGAGCCCTGAGCAAGTACAGCACTTATCTCATCAACCTCGACAAAATGCCCCATGCCAAGGCTGTGGCCAATTTCATGTTGCGCAACGGCATAAAAAAAGACGGAGTTCCAACCAAAGCCGGAACGTTCTGCATTAAACACAATATCTCCGGCCAATCCGTCTACGATAAATTCGGCTGGGCGATTATCCAATATCACCTCAGATGGAAAATAAGCATAAGCATTGGCATTGGTGATATCTGGAACGTGTCCGATGCGAATATCGGCAAGTCCAGTCGGATCGTAATCACCCGTCTCAGGTAATGGCCCATTATTATCTAAAACTTCAATAAAATGGATGGGCAATATATCAGCATAATCCTGAAAAGCGCGTTCAAACGCGCTGCGCATCAGACTATTAGATAAGGCACTACCCGTAAGACCATCCAACATGCCGCCGTCCAACAAATTGCTGTAGCTGTAACTAATGGTAAATGAACTACCGGGCCCACCAGGCTGTTCCCAACTGGAAAACATCGGGAAAAATCCAGCAGCCGAAGACCATCCTGACCAAAAAACTGATATCAAAAAGAATCCGACTGATTTATGCATTATTCAAGTGATCTTGTTTTTACGATAATGAAATAATGCAAAAAAAGAAGAAAGCATTAGCCAAAATGCAGCAGGTAATGGCACTACTGCGACCTCCCAGCCGATATCGGCAAAAGCCGCATAGTCTAGTTCAGTTAATAACTGTCGCTCACCGGCAGGCGTTGACGGATCCATTAACGTTTCTTGAAACTCACCATTATATAAACTGGTAACACCTTCGGCCCAATGTGCGCCAAATTGATCCAGCGGCACATTGCCGCCATAAGAAGCGACAGAATTAATGCCGGTAAACATGCCATCGACGATCTTGTTAAACCAACTATCAGCACTACCAAAGCCCAACACATGGCCAATTTCATGAATAGCAGTGGTTAGAAAATCAGGGTTGCCGGGGCTAAGGCCTGACGCATCCTCATTGAAATACCAGCTATTATTACTGTTGAACCAGATATAACCACCCCACACACCAAAGTCATCACCTGTTTGACCACGATTAGCAACCGTCTGTATAAATTGAGATGACCCCGTTGCCATCAGATCAAAACCTCTACCAGCAAAACCCAACACACCCGGTGCAGATGGCGAACCACCAACAAATATCTTTATTGTGTCTTGTGGAATAAATTCGTCGACTAAAGTAACCGGATTTGCCAATCCCCCTTCAAGGCTGGGATGCACTATCGATACTGACCAACTGTCTCCTACCCCGCTAGTGATGGGGTTCAACATATCAGTAAAACCTGAATAAAAAGTAGCCGCGACATCGAGTAGTTGTCTGCGTTCAACAATTGGCGCACCTGTCAGTTGATCGGTAAAAAAACCTCGCGTATCAAACCGGTAGTCAAATTCAATCTGTAACGCCATTAAGTGACTACTGTAAAAAACAGTAGCCACCAACAGTAACTTCTTGCAAATCATTTTGATGCAGTAGTTCATAGCAATTAACTGACACTATTTTTCCTACTGACACCCACTAAACCCAGTAAGGCAGAGGCAAATAACCAGACCGCAGCTGGCACAGGAACAGCGCTAACTGATAAAAATGAAGAACCCGGTGTCTCTGAATTATTCAAAAACCCATGTAGAAAATCATTCCCGGAAGTATCATTCAACCCGGTTAAGGCAAGAGCAAAAATACTGTTCGAACCAGCAATCCAGTCATTAACGATCGCAGACACATCAAAAGTTACTGTACCGAATGTATCAATGACTGTACTGGCTGCGGAATCAGCGGCCAATATATTGTTATTGTAAAAATCTAGCCAGTTAATTGGCCCAGCAGGATTAGTATCATCGGTTATATTGGCAATAGGATCTGCAGTAAGTGCGTGAGCAGAGACGGTAAATGGATTACCTGCTCCCGCATCAGCATTAAAACCACCTGACACACTCTCCATCGTCAAGCTGGCAGACACAGGACCAGAAAAGTTGTTGAAGTCTGACGGATCAAAGCTTAAATATATGGTTTCTGCTCCGGGAGAACCAAAAGGATTATCGCTTGATACCCTAAACACAGTTCTGCCTTCTCCAGCATAACCTCGCACAGAATTAGGTGCGAAGAAAAAACTCGAGGTCATCACATCTTCCGTCGGATTTACCACGACAGCATGAGCAGTATTAATAAAAAAGGAAAAAAGTATGGATGTAAAAATCGTTTTTACGGATAAAATCTTTGACATTGTATCGCTCCCCAACGAAGGTCATCGAACTAAATTAATAAAATTGTTAGGTTGTGGGAGCGTCTACGGAAATTATCCATCCCAATTTTAAGATAATCGCTTTTTTTTATAATTGCAAATCAAAATCACTATCATTTACAATATTAATACGATTCAATTAAAAGAGTTGGTCTAATTAGTACCCGTTTTTTTGGTGCCAGTTTAATTGTTATCAGTAATATTGCTCGCTTATGTCTGTTATGAATTCGCTATTTTGTTAACCAAGCCGGTCAGGAAGAAATTATGAAAAACAATATCTATGGATTATTAATTCAGCCTAAACTTAACACTAAACAACAATTACCGAAGTGATAGCTGTATCGTTGTCACTGTATAAGATGATTTCGAAAGCATCATATGAGCTCAGCGATGCTTATCCAGGTCTGACTTAAGGCGAATGCTTTGTCAGAACGGTTATCATAGCGATGCGTCATTGGAATACGGGCTATTTGAGCATTTACGAAGATAGTATTTAATGTAATTAAATAGCGAGTTCATACTATTATATTAGCCACGATGTGATTTAAGCTTTTAGATAAGTGTCGTAATTTCTATAACGTCAGTTTCTTCAGTGTTTAAATATATCCACTCCGACATGTTTAATTGTTTAACATAGCCTTAATTTCTCCCGAATCAGTCATCTTTAATAACGTCGTAATACAATCACGCCGCTTTTCTGATAAAGATGTATTATCAAACAACACTTTTTCCATATACGTTATTGCTTTTGTTTGATCGCCTGTTAATAAATAAAGGGCAGCAAGTATTTCTTCATTTGGAAACATTTTTCTCTGCTCGATATATTTAATCAAAGCAGGATAATCATTAATATTCTGTAAAAATGGTAAGCATATATTTTTAATTCTCCCTAAAAGATTATCTAATTCTTTTTCCGAAAATGCTGTGTTCCAAAAATACCATTCTGTTTTCTCTCTAGGTTGAATGTTAATAAGAAGACATGATATTGCGGCAGATATAGAATTATACCTTCGATTACATACTTTAGAGATAAGCCGATCTGCCTGTGGACAATGAATTCCCACGCGTAAACCAACTCTTAAGGCTTTTGGTGCATTATTCCCATAAAAAATCACATTTATAAGATCATTAATGTTATCGGTACGTGAATTCACCCAAACCTCGTGTTGCTTCTTTGGCTTTTCAAATCCATATTGAGACAAACAGTGACTAACCCCTGCAATAATGCGATCTTTCATCTCCTGCGTTTTAAGGGGTGCGTGTTCTGGTGTCGGTTCTTTAAAGTCCTCAAGATTTATCTGGTCTTTAAAGATATCTTTGAGCCAATTCAACGCCATCATAATGACAACTTATTTACTGTAAACTCGTTGCATCATGTTCCTATTCAGTTTGCTGGGGTAAAGCACAAAACCACCTGATGCAGAATTAAACACACTACTAGCAGCAGCCGAACCACCTGCAATACCTTTTAGATTAGCAGGGACATCTAAGAGTGGACTGACACGAATAGTCTGGACTGAATTAACTGTAAAGCCATCAATACCTGCACCTATTGCATTCTTCCCGGTTAAAAGTCCTGCTTCACCAGCATTGATTGCCGGAAACGCTGTGTTTTGCGGAGCAGTAAATGGAGCTTTACCAAACTTTGCTTCAACCCCTTTTAAAGCACCACCGCCGCCATCAACGATAAAGTCAATTCGCGGTTTAGCACCAGCGGCACGTGTAGTCACTTGTTCCGCTACTATGGAGTTACCAAGTTTTTGTCTGACAATCTGTTCACCTAACTGTCCTTTAGAAAAACTAGGAAGATTTATGACTTGTTTCATCTTAGTAAGTTGTCCAATAGTCCCACCAAGTACACCTAAACCTGCATCAATGGCAATGCCAACAGGATCAAGTATTGCACTAGTTATATCGCCACCTGTTGCTGCTGCTACACCTCCGCGAATCGTTCCTCCCGTTGCTACACTCGCAACAACGCCGACACCAACAGCAACACAGACTCCACCACAAATAACATTCCCGCTAGGATCCGTGAAATTAAGAGGGTTATTATTTACATAAGCATAGAAATTAACATCACCTGAGGCAAACCCGATAGGGTCTTCCGTTAGAAAACGTCCAATCTCAGGATCATAATATCGCGCCCGATAATAATACAATCCTGTTTCGGTATCATAGTTACGACCTGTGTAGGTCAGATCATTCTCCGTATTCGCGCTGTTTGGGTTCTCTATCACAGCACCGAAGGCATCATAGACCCAACTCTCTTCATTTGTACCGGCATGACCCGTGATGTTGGTAACAGAATTTAAATGATCACGATGATAAGTTAGGTTAATATTCGCATTACCATATTCATAAGCATTTACAATTTCATCGACGACGGCACCACGTAGATATTTGTCATGTAATACCCCTGCTGCGTCATAGGTCGCTTCCAGATGTTTCGCCTCAAGGTGATAGAGCTTACTATCTTTCTTAATGCGATAATCGTTGGCGTCATAGTGAAATACAATGTTATCAATCAATTCAGCTCGGCCTTTACCATTGTAAGTCAGGCTATATATCGGTGTACCTATACCGTCCTGTTTCTGCAAGATACGCCCGTTATCGTCGTAGTTAAACTGACGATGTAAGCTACCTCCTAGGCTACCAGTGTATACGTAGTATAAACGATTGGCTGCAGGCTGATGTAAAACGCTACCACAATCAGTTTCAAGCGAATGATAGCAATAATAGTATGTCGTAGTATCTTCCGTGACGGTCAAACGATTTCCGACTCCGTCATAGGTGTAAGCCCGATCTTCGGTATTAGTTGTGCTATCCACACCTATCAAGCGATATAACGCATCGTAATCATAGTCTACGGTTTTACTATTTACGCTATGCATGATTTGGGTAATATTGGCCATATTGTCCATCTGATAGGTCAAATCCTCTACCAAACTCCCATCAGCAGCAATATTCTGTAAGCGCACCAAGCGATTATCTTCATCGTAGGCATAATGCGTTCGGGCACCATTACTCAGGATGCGATCCATCAAACGGCCCGCGCCATCATAATGATAGCTGACCTGTAAAAAGGCTGGATTCTGCATCGCCACCAGGCGATTGCTGCTGTCATATTGAAAGGTCGTGATATCGCCCTCGTAATTGGTTTTGGTATCCACATTACCGACCGCATCATAGGTCCATGAAAGTGATTTACTCAAGCGAGAGTCAGTTTTACTCAACATCTTATGCCGGGAACTATAGGTATATGTGTATGTGACTTCATCGTTAGCAATTGAGGTTAAATCACCAAAATCATTAAACACATAGTTGTCCGTGTCATCTATGGTCACACCATCAGGTAAGTATTCCGTTTTAGTCAGTCGATTTAGGTTATCGTAGGTGTGTCGTCGCTGACGACCACTGCGGTCTTCCGTTAATAAGACATTACCCATTTCATCATATAGCAACACGCGATCAGTTTTATCTATGCCTGTCTCTATGAGTGGATCCTGACTTTCGATCAGACGACCAAGGTCGTCATAAATAAAAGTGGCGAGCTGTCCCTCTGCATCTGTAATCGAGGTGATATTACCTAATAGGTCATAAGTTGTTTGGGTAGTCCCGTTCAAGGCATTCCGACTGAGCGTTGCTCTGTTAAGCTCGTCATATTGATTAGAGACACTGTACCCATCGCTGTTTCGAGGGTGTAAGGTCGGATTCGCTATCGCTTCTGCATCCAATACATAAGTCTGGTTACCATTGGCATCATATTCAAACTGAGTTTCACGACCGGCTTGCGTAATGACTTTCTTTAATCGACCTAACTGATCGTATTCATTATTGACACTATTACCATTGGCATCCGTCGTTTTAAGCAGACGCCCTGCGAGATCGTAGTCAAACTCTGAACGATGACCATTTGCATTCACAATTGCGGTACGTCTGTTTTTCTCATCATATTCATAGCGTACAGTATTCTGATTGGCATCCGTTTGAGAAACCAGGTTACCGATTGCATCATATTCAAAGCTTGTCGTATTACCCAAAATATCTGTCGTAGCTATTCGTCGATCTGCGGCATCATAATCATGAATAGCATAAGTACACGTTTGATAATCTACGGTATCAATCACCTTAGCAGTACAATTATCCCTGGCTAGACTGGTTTTATAATGGACTTTTTCTTCTTTAACCTGGCCATTCTTGTCATAGACCATCTCGCTGATATCTCCACGTGGATTCGTGGTCTTGGTCACCCGATCCAGGGCATCATATTCATAACTTGTCGTTAAATTGATTAGTGTTGAGTCTGTTGCTGAGGTGCGACGGCTTGTCGTATTACTCGTTATACGACCAAGGTTGTCGTATGTATAGGTATTAGTAATACTGCCACCTGTAACGGAACCCGATATAATCTGGTTGGCCAGGTTGATACCATTGGTTTCATAAGTATAGTCGGTAATTCGTTGACGCGAAGGATTCGCAGGATCAATATATTCAATACGTTGTTTTATCTGACCAAAGTTTGATTGGGTACTGTCTGCATAGTAAGTATACGACTCCAGTTTTACATTAGTATCGGTACCCAGTTGCTGGATGATCACTTCACGCAATTTACCTGCCACCGCGCCAGTCGGAATATCCGTTATCGCGTAATACACGCGTTCAATGGTATTTCCGCGTTTATCGGTTACCAAAGTAGGTTGGTCGTATACGCCATAATTATAATCAATTATCTGATTTAGTGGATCGATTTCACGCGAAACCCGACCAAAGTTAGCTGATGCGTTAGTCGCATCAGTTTCGTCTGAACGATCAGTTTGATAAGAATACCTGGTTTCATAGCCCAGCGCATTTGTCTTGCTATAGCGCAAACCATCAGCATTGTTCTTAAACAGCAAAATACCGCCATCTGGCTCTTCCAGTTTTACTAGTGCGCCATTTTTGTCATATAAATGTTCGGTAATGAACCCCCGTGGATTGGTAATACGCGTACTTTTACGGAATAGATCATAGGTTAGTGACTCTGCCTGTGCCAAGGTGTCAATATAATCATAGGCCTGACCGTTCTCATAATAACTGAAGGCCATGCTCTTTTGCTGACCATTACGATCTTGGGGATGAGTAATTTGATTTAATAAGGCACTATCACCATGATATGTATAAGCCCAAACATCGGTCAGAGGGTTTGTGTAACTAGTTAATCGATTACCATTGATACCATAACCATATTGCCAACTACGACTCTCCCAATCAGTAATTGATTGGATATGTTGATCAGTACCCGTGTAGTTAAAGGTTAAACCAGTACGACCGGCAACACCAAGATTGTCCACAACTGTCGACAAACGCCCTTCGCTATCATAAGCAAAGTCGAGCGCATTCCCATACGGATCCTGGATTTGTTTTAAACGTGCGGTGTTACCTGGAACAATGAGATCGGTACCTTCAAAAATGTATTTCACACCATTTCGGAAAGTGAGTGTATAGCTCGTTGTAGAATCCAGCGTCAATTGATCATAATTACCGAATGGTGGTGTCACAACCCAAGCGCCTGAAATATCCTCTATCAGGTAATTATGATCGCCACCTCGCTCATCGGTATAGGTAATCGAAGAACTGATACCATCAGTGTTATCAGGATCAGTTGCGTCATTAGGGTATTGGCCATAATCATTAGCGACCAGTTTCATGCCATAACTGTGACTCCAACCCAAGCCAAATGGGCCATCATTTTCGGCATTTTCCGAGTTATACGTACGCGTTAAAGCGTAATCAAGCCCTCGTCCTTTTATAACAATATCGGTTTCATCATGATACATGTTACCGGTTACTGTTGAGACCGGGTCAACGGTTGACGGAGTGACGATTAAATCATTATTCGCACGGCCAATATTATTCAGATCAGTAAAGACTTCATTATTAAAGTCTTCAATATTACTTGCTGGGTCAATAGTCTCCTCAGCTGTTACATAGCCACCACCAGCAGGCAAGCGATTACTAAAGTTTGCTATTGCATAAGTTGACTGTGCGAGGTTTCCATCAAGATCAAACACATTACGGAGATAAGTACTGAATACATAGTTGGTATCCTCTGCCATACGTTCTGGAATTAAATATTGCACACTGGCATTTGGTTGTAAATACATATCATTACGGACATTGTTGATAATAAAATCCAACTCATATTCATCAATATTCAACAAATTCGAACGAAAGGCATATGAAGCAGGATCAAAGCCCAAATCTTTATCAAGAAAAGCAATAAAATCCTGATTAGGAGTCACAATCGCATCATTGAAACAACCTTCAACAATAGGAAGTAATAAACTTGGTAAGGCTTCATGGCTGGTACTATTACATGTAATAGTAGGTTCATCGTCAATAACAAAGTTATTAACTGTTATCCATGAACCATTAAATGATACAAAACGATTTGAATATAATTCAATTCCGGAATAAGCTGCATCAAAGGGAAGAAAGCCAGAGAACCAATAGGTTAATGTTATATTCTTCAGGCCATCACTGTTTGAACCATTAGGTCTCATAACAACAGTTACAGAACCACCACTGTTAGAAAAACTGACAACAGAAAAATTACCGTTAGAACTTTTAATAGTTACATCATTAAGTATCAAACCTGATGTGCCACTTAAAGTAAGATTAAAACGATTATTAGTCGGAGATAAACGCGCATCAATAGGTATACTGTAAGTTCCATCCGCATTTTGCTGTGTTTCTGTGACAGTGAAATCATATACAGTTGAGTTGACTCTAGCGGAAGAAACACTAAATCCTAGTGTACCTGAAGAAGTTGATATAACATCAAATGAAGGATAATTAGTTGAGTCAGTATGAGATAATATACCTGAATTTAGATCATTTTCCGTTGGTATCAATGCGAGCAAATCATTTTCCAAGGTATCATAGCTTTCTATGGCTGAGTCAATTCCATTATCAGCCTGATAGTTTGTCTTGAATGTTTGTGGATCTGTTAAGGACATCCCAGTAATGTCTGGTCTGAATACATTAAATGCAGCATTAGGATCGCCACCTGTATAATCCCAAGTAACCAGGTTGCGGCCAAACAAACTCCAATCGTTGCGATTAAAACCAGCAGGAGCAGAGTTTACAAACCCGAGATTATAGACCTCTGTCGGAAATGTATTTAAGGTAGCATTAATATCTAATAAAGATTTTCCCTGCTCACTGGCAAACTGTATACCACGAACAGTGGAAATAGCGTCATATCCTGTAATCTCTTGCCACACTTCATGCTCAAGCGATGATCCAATATGTCCTAAGAATTGAAACGTCTCATTGGAATAGGTTTCGGGCTGATCTATCTCCCAACTGCCATTTAGACGAATACCTTTTAAATCAATTAGCAAGCCACCCGGGGTAACGGCAAAAGGGACATTGTCCAGATACTCAACCTCGTCAACCGTACTAACAACACCAAGGTAAGCCGAGACAGGCGAAATAATACCTTTGAGTCGACTATAACGTTCGGCCTCTTCCCTGAGCCGAGTGTAATAAAGTGATTGAGCAACATAAAGCAAACCACCTGTTAGATCATCTTGTGCTGCCAGATCATTGATTAACGCAGTATCATTTACATCATATCCATTAGCGTTCCTGTCTACATAAGGGGTACAACCTGTACCGGTCAATGCATCACAACCTGTCTCTGTTGCATTGAAAACAATAGGGTGTTGCTGATCGGCTTGAAGAAGCTCTTCATAGGCACGCTCTACCTGTGACCAGTTTGAAGTCTCGCCACCACTGGCTATCAAATAATAACCTCCTACGGTCAAATTATTATAGTTAACCTGCTGCGCTGGCTCGCCTGGCTCAACATCAATCTCGAGTTCCAAATCAATTGGTGTACCGTTTTGAACGGAAACACTGGCACCATTACTACAATTGAATGTGATACTACCACCAATTAATGTAAGCGTGCCTCCCGCTTGCTGACCATCCAAACGATGACCAAATTTTAGACCTCCACCCAAATCAAACAGAGTAACGGTCAGACGCTTGGTACTTAAGTCGGCAACATTTGCTGTGTAAGATGGTAATATGCCTGAAAATTCACCTGGACACTCAGACAAGTAAACCTGGGTTCGTACAAACTTTGACCAATCATGTGTATTTGCTAAATCATCATCATAAGCCTGAACAGAATCATATCGTGTTACTGAACCTATTACTTCATAGGGTAATGATGCAGGTAGAATACCTGATTCGTCCTTGATTACCTCTCCCGCATCAATCACATCTTCTAATGTTACACCAGGATGATTTTGGCGTAGATAAGCAAGTGACTGTTCCTCGAATATTTCCAGAGGGCTTTTATTTTCTATGCCAGCAACATAGTTAGGACTAGTTGGGTTTTGCGCATTATAGTAAGCATCATAATCGAAATTTAGATTTCTAAGTAACATAGTATGAATTTGACCGTATGTCTTTTGCTTAAAAGACGGATCCAGGCTTATCCATTGACAGCTACCCCCCTCGATTGCGCAAGCTGCTGAAGCACTACTATTACCACCACGATAATTACTATAATCAATTAAAGCCTCAACCCAAATGTGCTCAAAGGTCACGAAATCAGGAGCAGAACCATCAACATTTTGAATACCCTGGTCTCTAAGTATAGAAACAGCCAGATCATTGTTAATTACACCTAGCCAGTTAGCTAGCTCAGTTTTCTTTAACTTAATCGTGCCAACTGCATAACGCGATTTAATGCCTTGAGAACGAAACATGGCTATCAAAGTAGAAGCCAAGTCGACATCATTACCACGCAGACTTAAAAAAGAATTGATCGAGTTACTTCGCGCCCCATGATATGGGGTATATTCAGAATTGTTACGTAAATATTCATATATCTTCGCCGGATTTCCTAACTCTACAGCTTTTGTACCTAGTAAGACTCCCTCTTCTGTCTGGTATAATATTTCACGGGTCTCACAAAGCTGTGTATCTACACCGCCAACCAGACAAGCAGCATTAGCATATTGTACTGAGATATTTAGTAAAAAAATCAATAAACAGTAATGTATGGCACGCATTATTATCATCCTTTAAAATTATTTCGAACTACGATGTTTGGTTAGCGTTTCAAATGTCGGTTCGGGTAAGATTGGTCTTTCAGAATCAAGTTTTTTTCTCGTATCAAGCCGTTTACGCAATTGTCGTAACTTCTGCAAATCCAGTTTTTCTCGCGACTCCATTGCCATCAGAGCTGTCTCAATTTCTTCCGTTAATGACGATAATTTTTCTTGGCGTTTTGGTTTCGAATAAGATCGAACCGGATTAGGCGCAATTAAATTACTTTGATTTATGTTGGCTCGATTTCCTGAAATGGAATTAACGCTTGCTTGCTGCTGTATATCCAACCTTTTAGTTTTTACAGATTGTATTGCTGTTTGTAAGGCAACTCGGGTTTTATTACCCATAGATCCCTCTATATTTTGTTTGCTTGGTTTTTCTCTAACAGCAGGCATAGACTGTCGTAATGAATTTGATTGAGTATTTCTTAGTGATGGTTGAGCAATCTGTTGCTTAGAAGCCACTGGATTACCCTCAGCGTCAAAAGTCAATTCAATAACTTGTGGTTCATTTAAGGCCAGACTTTCAGTATTAGTTTGAACTACTTGGGCAATCGCTTTTTTATTCTCCATTTTAACGCTGAAACTTTCTGCCAAGGCTATGGCTTCCAATTTATTTAAAAGAGTTTGCATCTCTTTAACTGCATTGATCTCTTCCTGTACTTCAGGCTCAATTCGTTTTTTCTCCTTAAGACGAGACACTAATACATTTTTTGAAACATTTCGTAGTGTTTTCATTTCGTTTGGAGAAAATTCAGACTCAGCAAAGCTAATGGAAGCAGTGAACACAGTCATTGTTACTGCCAATACGCATGATTGAACTTTATTTATATGCATTCTTTATTTACCTCACCTTTATCCTTTCAATAATATTTGTCATACCCATTTCCTGTTCAATGTAGGCCAACAGCTCGACTGCTTGTTCATCGCCTGCATCAGCCAAGTTCTGGTAATGAAAATATTGCTGCCTTTGTGTTGGCGTCATCTTGTTTTCTATTAAGTCGAAATATTCATCATAAACAATGCCTTGTTCTGCTAACGCATCGTAATCAACCTCGATTGGATAACCTTGCACATCCAATTTATATTGACGACGGTAATGAACCCAATCTGCAGGTTTGTTATGGCGATTGTTATACAACACATTTCTTAATTCTTTTTCTGACTGGGAAAACTCTATGCCCAAGGATGCATAGTGCTCATACAAGACATCTTCATCATCAAATATATTTTGTTGAAGCGGCATTCTCTCATGACGAATAGAATCCGAACTTTCACCTTGATTGTTATCATCTTTTTCTAATCTAACAACAGCGGGTTTCGGCTTTTTATTTACCCTTTCAGAAGAAACCGTTTTTTGTTCTTTTAGCGATTTGTTTTTTTCTATTTTTGATAACGAACCGAACATGAAAAAAATAGCTAACAAAATACTTATTGAGACTACAAACTTATTCATCACTATCACATCCAGACCGGATTTATGGTTCAACAATTTCAATCGTGCCGTTAACTGCCTGACCTAATAACGTAGTTGGCGCTCTGCCACTGGGCCAATATACGGTAATGTCAACTGCTGTCTCATTGCCCACACCGAAGTGCAATAGTGTATCGTTACCAAAGGTAGGCAAAACTTGTTGCGTATAGGTATCTGTGCCTGCTGTGACTACAACTCGAGCACCTATTGCTTGCGGTGTGCTTTTATATCCAGTGCTTGCTGCCGTTGTACTATTACCAACCAGATGTATATTCAGTCCATTGTTGTTATTATTTTGATTTCGTAATGGGTACAAAATAGATCTTGTTGTTCTTCCTCTGGGTATCAGCAGATCCAATGCACCATCATTATCCATATCAGCTGTTATCGGGTGTTTATTTTCACCCTCCAAGTTCACAAGCGAACGATCAGTGATTAATGAAAAGTTGTTAGAGTCTATTTGTTCAAATAAGTAGTCTCTACCCCAACCTTCGGCTTTCAAAAAATCAACGTCACCATCATTATCAAAATCTATAATGGCGCCACCTCTTGGAAAATCCATTGTTCCTCCCGGATCTGCCAACATGTTTTCTAGCTGGCTCTGAAACTCGAATGAGGGTGACAGGGGTGTGACTGAAGTATCAGTAAGATTTTTTAAGAGACTAATCTGTGCGCCTGCATAATCAATCGTGCTAGGTCCACTATTCACAATCCTTTTAGAAAATGAGACCACATCCATTTTTCCATCATTATCATAGTCTCTGAGCATCCTCCGTATTCCACGATTTATACTTGATGTATTCAGCGTAAAATTAGCGGCCGGCAAGGGTGTATTGGTAAATGTGCCGTCTCCATTACCAGTGTATAAATGCACAGGATTAATCGTGTCATCAGACCGATAAACTAGCATATCAAGAATGCCATCGAGGTCTACATCATATATATCCGCCCCGCCAAAAGTTGTGTAACCACCTAGTAAACCTGACGCAGCAGTTATATCTATATATTCATTTAATGTAGAATCATATCTATAAAGTTCCACACCTTGTGATCCTTTATTAATAAACAAATCAACATAGCCATCCATATTGGCATCAAGCAATTGAGTCTTAGACAAAAAGTTGAATGACACTCCATCACTTATCGATGCAGGTATTACAGTGCTGGTAACGTTTTCAAACTGCATACTGCCAGTATTACGATAGAGAAACATGTCATATTTTGTAACTAACAATACATCTTTATTTCCATCACTATCATAATCAAATACATAAAAGTCACGTATGTCATTTCTAGGTTGGGTACTTCCAATGACAGTTCTCTCCGTATATATGCCATTAACATTTTCATATAACAAAAATTCACCAGTCCAACGCCCGTAATATCCAACACTACAATCGAACCAACAACTTAACTCCTCACTTTCATTCTCTTCATCTGCTCCGTGAATATAAATAGCCGCATCCAAATCACCATCACCGTCCAAATCTGACCAGACAGCATGAGAACCAGTACGAAGTAGCCCCGTGCCATTTAACCTGGCAAACGCAGCTGACATATCGATACTGATGTACTGGTTTTGTCCTGCAACTAAATGAAACGGTTTAGAAAAATATGGATGACTATCTTCATGCCACATATTTGTGCTTGCACGATACTCAGTACAATCATCAGAACCATCAGAGTCACTATCAATAATCGTTGGCGTTCCGAAAAATGAGAAACAGTTTGGGGAATAAGCACTACTGCTTAAATAAACCCTTTTCAAATTTGGCAAGTGTTGTAAAAAAGCAATATCAGAAGCTGAACTAAAATTGATAGATCTTAAGTCTAGTACTTTTAAAGATTGAAAAAGAGGCAACATACTGCTCAGTTCGGCTAAAGTAATATTGGTCTGTGATAAATCTAAATATTCGAGGTTGGTTAAAGAACTTATTTCACCAAAATTTGTAAAAGCATTACCATTTAGTGTCAATGAAGTTAAATTGGTCAACGCAGACAAGCCGGTTAAGTTAGTCACATTATTCAATGTCAACTCACCCGCAAGTTGTTCTGCCTCAAGAGCACGAATACTGTCCATTGCATTACGATTCAAAGCTGTATTAACCGTTTCACGTAATACCTGATCAGGGAAGGATACAACTGCTAGCTTTGCTGTATCGGTAAACCCTTCATAAGTACCCAGAGCTTGCAAAGCCATTGCCACTGTATGTGCATCCGCAGTGCCCCAATCACCTGAACCGGATGCAGACACCAACGTATTAATCATATTAGTCAGTGCTGTTGTCTGTTCGCCTGACTCAGATAAGGCCAATGAGATATAGGCCCTTACCAAACTGGAAGCACCACTTTCCAGATTAACAACCGCAGTCGCTGCTTCACTAATGACTGTAGAAGTTATTACTGTCGGGTATGAAGACTGCAAAAGAGATAACGCTCGCAAAGCCAATGCCGAGGTAATTGTATCTGCAGTGGTATTACTGCCCAGACTCCAACCACCGCCATTAGCCATGCTAATTTGCTGATTGACCAAGAAATTTACTGCATTGGTAATGTCTGCACTAGTAGGTGAAATAGAATGCGCGATTAATGCCAGAGCCGTATCCAAATTTGCTCCACTGTAATTACTACTAATACCCCAACCAGCAGTATTTAAATCTTGGTTCGTTTCCAGAAAGGAAACAGGAACACTTAAATCATTGCCACGCAACACCAACGCTTTGATTTTTCTGGATGAATAGTCGGTATTGTCTGATGCATGATTTTCCAACCAAGTCACGCCCTTATAATATGCATTATTCCAATTACCTGTTTTGCGTAATGCATTAACTGCCTCAGCTGTGACAATATATTGCGTAGCGTCGTCCTGCCCCCAACTTCCATCCTGATTTTGTTGTGATACTAACCACGTAACGCCAGAGTTGATTGCAGATTGATTAGCATCTGCAATAGCAAGTAAAGGCAAAAATATAAGAGATAATACGAAGCTTTTAACTATACATTTCATTAACAATATCCTTAGCTAATTCTTTAAAGCCGATAGGAAAAGCCGTAAAGAAGAAATGCTTATTTGTAGAAAAAACAGATAAAGAAGGAGTGTGGAGATATAAGTTATTAATAATTCCCTGTTTCACTTGTCAAATTTCCATTTTATTTATTATAAAACTCACTAAATCGGAAAACTTTAAAACTAAGTTACAGATACATTGTGACAATTTAATGAAAAATAAACTTGATGATATGATTTAGGAATAATTCCTGACTTCACCTTTCAGGCTTTCTTATTTTTTTGTTATAAACTTTTTAAAAGAAAGAAATCGATAATTGAAGCTACAGAAGCATTATGAAAATTTGATAAAAAATAATTTCGGTTTTATGACTATTTTGTTAAAAAACAAAACTTATATTAATAAAGGAGAAGCTTTGATAAATTATCAAAGGATAGATAATTCGAAGAAGAAAATATGCGAATTTTATTTTATGGCAAAGTGTTTTAATAGAAATTAGAGAAAATAGGCGTTGAATCAACGCGAGACAAATTTCGATTAAAGAAGGAGAGATTTATTTAAACGGATTCTTTAACACAATGGTCTCTGCCCGATCCGGGCCAGTTGAAATAATATCAATCGGTACACCAGTCGCTTCAGCTAGACGATGTAAATAATCAACGGCCGCTTTAGGAAGCAAGTCATAATCGGTCGCACCGACAGTGCTGGTCTTCCAACCCGCATGCTCTTCATATATTGGTTTGCATTGTGCAAACGCCTCAGCACCTATCGGAGGCACTTCAACCTGCTTACCGTTTAATTCGTAGCCAGTACAGATTTTTATTGTCTCAAGATCATCAAGCACATCTAATTTAGTAATACATAAACCGGTTAAGCTATTTATCTGTGCGGAACGTCGCAAAGCGACAGCATCAAACCAACCACAGCGTCTACCACGACCGGTAGTAGCACCGAACTCATGCCCAACTTTTCCAAGATGCTCACCAATCTCATCGTGTAACTCGGTCGGAAAAGGACCTGAACCAACTCGAGTGGTATACGCCTTAGTGATACCGAGTACGTAGTCAAATTGGCAAGGACCAAAGCCAGTTCCGGTAGAAGCACCTCCGGCAGTAGTGTTAGAGGAAGTGACAAAAGGATAAGTCCCATGATCAATATCCAACCAGGTACCTTGTGCACCTTCAAACATAATATTCTTACCCTGCTTATTAAGCTCATACAGGGTTGAACCAATGTCCGCTATCATTGGCTTAATTTGCTCACCGAGCTGTCTGACATCATCCAATGTCTGCTGATAGTCAATCGCTTCACTCTTGTAATAGTGAGTCAACATAAAATTATGGTATTCCAATATTTCCTCAAGCTTACTGGATAAACAGCTATCGTCAGTCAGATCACCAACGCGTAAAGCACGTCGCGCAACTTTATCTTCATAAGCAGGACCAATGCCACGACCAGTGGTACCAATCTTGGCCTTACCTTTCGCTTTTTCGCGCGCCTGATCGAGGGCGATGTGATAATTCAGTATTAATGTACAGCCTTCACTTATTATGATATTCGAACGAGCCGCTATCCCATTCCCTTCCAGCATCTCGATTTCTTCCATCAAGGCATGCGGACTCAAGACAACGCCATTACCAATCAAGCATTGCACATGATCGTGTAGTATTCCTGATGGAATCAGGTGCAAGATCGTTGTATTGCCATCAATGACAACAGTATGACCGGCATTGTGTCCACCTTGAAAACGTGCAACAGCGGATACATCTTCGGTTAACAGATCGACAATCTTGCCTTTGCCCTCGTCGCCCCATTGAGTGCCAAGGATAATTACATTCTTTCCCATGATTTTATTTTGTTGTGACTTCAGTTACTGACCATTCCCCATTGAGCAAGATTAATTCATGCGTGCAATCCATCTCGACAGCGCTCGCTTGTTGGCCGTTAAGTTCTCTTACCACAATACGTCCGTTTGAACGTAAAGAATTGATTTCGTTTTCCAATCCTGCATCGTCATGACAAGGTGCAAAAATCTTCTCGGCCTGCACATGTTGATAATTTCTGTATTTCAATAACGATTTTACGTCGGTACTAAACCCGGTTGCCGGTCTCGCACGGCCAAAAGTTTTACCAATATCATCATAACGTCCGCCAAAAGCGATACCTTCACCTTTACCGTGCACAAAGGCAGTGTAAATCATGCCGGTATGATAGTGATAACCGCGCAGCTCTGCCAAATCAATATTAATATTGACGTTCGAGTGCTGCTGGATAGATTCAACCAATGTCTTCAGTTCAGAGATGGCATTCATAATTTCTTCCGAGATGTTGTTAAAACAAGTTGCTGCTTCATCTAAAACGGCATTGTCTCCATTCATCTCGATTAATTCTAATAGCGACAGACTAGCCTTATCTTTGATATTCAGCTCTTTCAATTTTGCCTTTAATTCATCTTTGGCTTTCCGTTGCAAAATATCAAACACATCAGATTGCTGTTGTTTATCCAGTGTTGATTGATCACATAAGGTTTGAAAAATACCGATGTGACCAAGGTCAAGATAGGTCTTTTCAATTCCAGCGACGCTTAAGGTCTCCAGCATCAATTTAACAATTTCCATATCACTGGCTATCCCCGAGTGACCATAGAGTTCTGCACCGACTTGCAGTGGCGCTCTGGTCTCACCAGATTTGGATGGTCGGGTGTGTAATACCGACCCCAGATAACAAAGTCGGGTTGGTACTGATTTCTTTAACAAGTGTGAGTCGATACGCGCCACTTGCGGCGTCATATCGGCGCGAAACCCCATTAACCGACCATTCAACTGGTCGGTTAACTTAAACGTTTGTAAATCAAGATCTTCACCTGTGCCGGTCAATAATGATTCCAGGTACTCAATCATCGGAGGCAAGACAAACTCATAGCCCCAACTTGAGAGTAAATCGATAAGCTGGCGACAAAGCTGTTCCAGCTCAATCGCTTTAGGCGGCAATATTTCTTCTATACCTTCCGGTAACAGCCAACGATTATTCTTGTTCATCATATTAACGGGCAATGTATAACAATAGGACACCCACAAGCATACTGGTCAGTCCCAAAAAACGTAAAGTTTGATTATCCAGTTGTGATGCCTGAAAAAAAACTTTACGGATACCTTCAGGATTAAGGAATGGCATCATGCCCTCCAAAACAAATACCAGTGCAATTGCAGCTAACAGGTCTGATAAATTCAAATCCAACGCTTCTTAGTTTCCCTGCTCAGCATACTTTCTTTATTAAGTATCGGAACTTTTATGCCTATTCAGGTGATTACCTACCCACAGATTGATTGAAGTATTTGAAAAATTCAGACTCTGGCTCAATCAGCATAATATCACTGCTACCACTAAAGCTGTTTTGATACGCATTGAGGCTGCGATAAAACGAGTAGAATTCGCGGTCCTGATTAAATGCAGCGGCATAAACTTCTGTTGCCTGCGCATCGCCTTCACCACGAATGATTTCTGCATCGCGATAAGCATTAGCAAGAATCACTTCACGTTCCCGATCCGCATTAGCCCGAATTCGTTCCGCGGCTTCTGAACCACGGGCACGAAAATCTTTCGCGACACGATTACGCTCAGCGCGCATACGTTCATAAACCGAGTTACTGACTTCAGAAGGCAAATCAATTCGCTTGGTACGGACATCGACGACAAAGATACCTAATTCTTCAGGTAAATTGGCAGTAGTTTGTTTCACCACATCAAGGATTTGTGAACGTTCACCGGCAACCACTTCCTGCACCGTTCTCGCGCCAAACTCATCTCGCAATGCGCGGTTTATTCGTTGACCTAATAAGCCATTGGCATAAAGCACATCACCTCGGGTTGCTGTATAGAAAGCAGTAACATCAGTAATACGCCATTTCACATAGTAATCGACAATCACGTCTTTCTTTTCTATGGTCAAAAAGCGTTGCGGTTCCTGATCGAGGTTTAACAAACGTTTCTCAAACTTTTGCACCCGGTTCATGATCGGGATCATAAAATGCAGGCCCGGCTCAAAATCGCTGCGCGAGATACTGCCAAACTCAAACACGATAGCCTGCTCGTATTCCTTGATTTTGAATACTGAAAAGTAACCAATAATAAAAACTATCAGTAATGGAATGGCAATTTTAGTACTGGTCGGCATTAGCGTACTCCCCTTAAGCGATTATCTATTCGCTGACGCATGTCGCTCAACGTTGAGGATGACGATGATGTTCCATTGCTACCGGATATCGAATAGTCCGGGGTCAGTATGTTACTGCTGCTGTTGCGTCGCTGATCAATTAACTTATCAATTGGTAAATACATCAGGCTGTTACCGTTATCATTATCGATTAATACTTTATTGGTATTGCTCAATACGGACTCAATCGAATCCAAATACAGCCTCTCGCGGGTCACCTCAGGTGCACGTCGGTATTCAGTTAATAGTTGTTCAAAACGATTCGCCTCACCCTCTGCTTTGGCAATGACGCGAGATTTATAACCATTCGATTCTTCCCGAATTCTCGCTGCGGCACCACGCGCTTTTGGAATGATGTCATTGGTATAGGCTTCGGCCTCATTTACAAGACGCTGTTCATCCTCTCTCGCTTTAATCGCGTCATCAAATGCTGCCTTCACTTCTTCAGGCGGTTTGGCCGGCTGGGTTTCCACACTGGAAATAAATATGCCCGATGCATATTCATCTTCAGAGGTCTCATCATCCAACGTTTGCTGAATTAAAACCTTGATACTCTCAGCGATCTCGCTTCTTCCCTCTGTCAGTACATAATCCAGCTTACTTTTGCCGATGACTTCACGCACCACACTCTCGGTCACCTGTCTTAGTGTCGCAGCAGGCGCATAGACATTAAATAGATATCGGGTCGGATCACCGATACGCCATTGAACAGCCACTTCGACATCAACAATGTTTTCATCTTGCGTAAGCATTAATGCTTTATGCGTAATAGAACGAACCTGACCAATGTTGACCCGCTGTACGGTTTCAACCGGTCGCGGAAAACGGATTTTCAAACCGGGCTCCAGCGTATCAACGTGTTTACCAAAGCGCATCACGACACCACGTTCCTGCTCATCGATAATGTAACTCATGTCATAGGCTAGCCATGCCAATATTGCGATCAGCGCAACTATAAACGGAAACATAGAACCGCTATTGTTAATATTGGAAGGTTTATTACCAAATAAACCGCCAATGCCTTTCTGCATTTTACGAACGATCTCATCCAAATCAGGTGGACCATCGTTGTTACCGCGGTTTCCCCACGGGTCTTTGCCTTTATTACCTTCAGGTGGTTCGTTCCAGCCCATCTAATAAAATCTCCAGTAAAACAATGATTGGGTGAATGATAGCTTGCGCAAAGCGACAATACTAATGGTGAGTATGCCTTGACTGCAACTGACTGACGTCAATACTGGCTTCATTACATAATTTCGTTAATTTGAACTTTTCCAGTTCAACTTCCATAACCCAGCTACCCTGCTCATCAACATTCTCCTTTCTGACAGCACCGAGTTCAAACAGTTTTGCCCGGAATTGACCGGCTGTCATTGGCAAGGTCAAGGAATAGGACTCAAGCTGACGAGACAGGTACTGGTCGATCTGTTTGAGTAAGAGATCGATGCCACTGCCATTCAAAGAAGACAGCCAAACCCGCTCATGCGGATAGTTTTCTGGTGTTTGACTGTGCGCCGCGATGCCATCATGTAGATCAATCTTGTTGTAGACTTCAATCTGTGGCACATCCTCAGCCCCTATCATCTCAATCACCTGATTGACTTCATCAATACGCTGCTGACGTTGATCAGGTGCAACGTCAATGACGTGCAATAGCAGATCGGCTTCCCTGACTTCGTCCAACGTTGCCTTAAATGAGGCAACCAAATCATGTGGCAACTGTTTAATAAATCCCACCGTATCCGTGAGAATGACTGTTCTACCTGACGGAGTTTCGATTTTTCTCAATGTTGGATCCAAGGTCGCAAACAGTTTATCTGCAGCTAACACGCTAGCGCCGGTTAAGTGATTGAATAATGTCGATTTACCCGCATTGGTATAACCGACCATGGAAATAACCGGTACATCATGTTTTTTACGTTTTTGTCGACTCTGTTCGCGCTGTTTTCTGACTTTCGATAAACGCTGGTTAATCATTTTGATCCGCTGGCCAATTAAACGACGGTCGGTCTCCAATTGTGTTTCACCAGGACCACGTAAACCTATCCCACCCTTCTGTCGCTCAAGGTGAGTCCAGCCGCGAATCAAGCGGGTTGAAAGATGCTGCAATTGCGCTAGTTCTACCTGCAACTTACCTTCATAAGTCCTGGCACGCTGGGCAAAGATATCGAGGATAAGACCAATCCGATCAATGACCCGGCACTGGATCTGTTTTTCCAGATTCCGCTCCTGGGCCGGAGACAAGATTTGATTAAACATGATCACATCAGCATGTAATTCAGAAGCAAGCTGCTTCACCTCATCAACCTTACCCTTGCCAATATAATATTGCGCGTCAGGCACACGTCTAGGCACATTGATCGACATGACTATGTCGAGACCAGCCGATGTCACCAATTCATTGAATTCTTCGATGTTATCGTCAGCATTAATGCCATCAAAGTCGACATTAATAAGAATAGCGCGCTGAATTTCAGCGGAGATTGATTCCAAATGACTTCCAGGGCAAAGCTAACTAAGCATCATCAGCGCCAGCATCTTCTTCAGAACGAGGGAGTTTCACGTTCCTGGCAGGAACAATGGTTGATACTGCATGTTTGTAAACGAGCTGGCTGACAGAATTTTTAAGAAGTATGACAAACTGGTCAAAGGATTCGACCTGTCCTTGAAGCTTGATTCCATTCACAAGAAATATCGAAACAGGAATACGTTCCTTTCTCAGCGCATTCAGAAAAGGGTCTTGCAATGAATGCCCCTTACTCATGATTATTCTCCTTCCTTAAATATAATTATTTTTATAAACCAGTCAGATAGACCGGTTTTTTAGTAGTAGTTCATTCTTACCTAAGTATATTACAATTGGACTACAAATAGCGTTATTTATCCAGCCACTCTATTGCTTTGGGAATTATTCCTTTTCCCAGAGAATCGATGCAAATCGCATCGGTTTCGCCGCGGAACCAGGTCATCTGGCGTTTTGCCAATTGTCGGGTAGCGACAATAGCATGTTCTTTCATCGTTTCAAAATCAGTCTCCCCGGCTAAATAGCGCCATACCTGACGATAGCCCACCAATCGCATCGAGGGTAATGACAAGGACAGATCGCCGCGTTGATATAATCGCTTAACTTCATCAACCAGGCCCTGTTCTAACATCCTCAAAAACCGGGTTTTGATGCGCGTTTGCAATTCTTTACGGTCCTCAGGAAACAATAGAATTTTTTTCACCGGATACGGAAACGGCTGTTTTCTGCCCTGTTCCAATAAATCCGTCATTGTCCTGCCCGTCAACATATACACTTCTAATGCGCGCTGAATTCGTTGCGGATCGTTTTCGTTAATTCTGGTAGCAGAATCCGGATCAATTTGCTTCAAGCGCGCATGCATTGCCTGCCAACCTTTTGTTTTAGCTTCGTTTTCTAATTCATTACGAATCCGATAACTAGCGTCAGGCAATTCAGCCAGACCCTGTTCCAATGCACGAAAATAAAGACCGGTACCGCCTACTAACAGCGGCGTTTTATTTTTTTTTATGATCGGATCAATGATTCCGATCGCATCCTGTCGAAAGCGCTCGGCTGAATAGCTTTCGGCTGGATCACAGATATCAATAAGATGATGCGGTACCTGTTTAAGTGTATCGGCATCGGGTTTTGCCGTGCCTATATCCATACCGCGGTATACCATCGCTGAATCAACGCTGATGACTTCGCAATCCAGCGTTTCATACAGGGATAGTGCCAGATCAGTCTTGCCGCTCGCCGTCGGCCCCATCAAAAAAATAACCTGTGGCTGGTTGTGACTCATTGTGTCATCAACCGTTTTAATGCTTCTGCATCAAGATAACGCCAGGGCAAGGAGCTAAGCTCGTTGTTTACATCAAAATCTTGCCACTGTTTGAAAAAAATACGGTATTCATCGTGTGTCATCTCCAAGCCTGAGTCATTGGTATGTGAGGCGAGTATCTCTGAGATTCGTTCGGCTGGTTCAGCTGATATCAGTGACTGCAATAAATCCGTCACCAATACCTCGATATCGGCACTGTGTAATAGTGACGGTATCGCACGCACCAGTATCTGTTCCGCTGACACCTGTTGTAATTCAACCCCCCATTGTTGTATCTGCTCCGCAAGGCGATCCAGTTCGCCGATTAATGCTTTGTTCAGATGATACGTAACCGGCACCAGGATCGGGCGTTGCACGATAGAATTCGTCTGCTGTTGTTCCAGCAATAGTGCTTTTGCAAACAGTATTCGAGTCCTGGCGACATCGATCAATACCGGTTGCTGCCCCAAATGCGCAATCACATATGCGCCATCTAACAGCCTGATAAACTCTGTCGTGTGCTGTTTCTCCGATTCATAGAACAAAGCCTGCGATTGCGGTTTACTTACATAATGAGTATTAGATTCCTGAACCACACTTTCATTATTCTCAGGCATTGACTGTTGTTCGCTATGTTCAAACAGACCCTGTTCATTTCTTGAAAACGCATTGCTGAGGCTGGTAAAGATCAAGTCATGCACATTACGCCCGTTGGCGAACCTGACTTCTGATTTTGCCGGATGGACATTGATATCAACCTGCTTTGGATCAATCTGTAAAAAGAGCACAAAACTGGGGAAACGACCGATATCCAGCTGCTCCTGATAAGCCAATCTGATGGCATGGCTGACATGCTTATCCTGAACCAGTCTGTTGTTCACATAAAAATACTGTCGATCTGATTGGCTACGAGCAACCGCATTTAAACCCAACCATCCCGACAAGCTCATAGCGTCAAAATTCTCATGCAGACTCAAACTATTCTCAACAAACTGACGACCACAGATATCCTGCACTCGCTGTATTGGGTTATCCTGATAGGCCTGATAGTGAAATAACGGCTGCCCATCCTGTTTTACGATAAAGGTAATATGGTGATGACTGAGCGCAATCGCCTTGATCAATGCATGAATATGCAAGGATTCTGTACGATCGGTTTTAAGGAACTTACGTCTGGCGGGCGTCGTCGCAAATAGATCACGTACTTCGACAGTGGTGCCTTGTTCATGCGCCGCGGGTTTTGTATCGCAATCATTATCTATTTGCCAACCACTATCGTCGTGTTGCTGCCGGGATATCATACTGAAGCGCGAGACCGATGCGATACTTGGGATCGCTTCTCCTCTGAAACCCATGCTAGCAATCTGGTTTAAATCAGAAAATTGACTCAACTTGCTGGTTGCATGCGGCTGCATAGCAAGATGTAAATCATCCCGATGGATCCCCTGGCCATTATCGGTGACACGAATTAAGCCCACCCCGGCTTTTTCGATATCGATCACAATCCGATTGGCTGCGGCATCAATACTATTTTCAATTAGTTCCTTAACCACTGAAGCGGGACGCTCAATGACTTCGCCAGCCGCAATTTGATTGGCGACGTGTTCTGGAAGGGGATGAATGCGGGGAAAACTTACGGCATCTGACATGCGCGATATGATACGGCAGCCAACCTCAAGTCAACAGTATCAGTTTATGTGCCGCTGCTTCCGGGTATGCTAATAGTCTGGCCTACGCGAACCAGATCTCCTTTCAGACCGTTGTATTGTCGCAGACTATCGGTGCTAACCTTATATTGCTGGGCGATGGTAGATAGTGTCTCACCACGGGAGATGATGTGTTTTCTGGAAGCCAGCAACGTCCCTTCTGGCGCAAACTCTCTAAAATAGCCGTGTAAGCCAGCTACAATCGCATTGGCCATTTTGGTTTGGTGTTGGCTACTCAACAGTTTTCTTTCTTCATCAGGATTAGAAATAAACGCTGTTTCAACCAGAATCGATGGGATATCCGGCGACTTCAACACGGCAAACCCTGCCGACTGCACAGTGCGCTTATGGACTTTACCAACACCCTTGAGGCCTTTTAGGACGCGTTCGGCAATATCAATACTGGCCTCTAAACTCGCTGTTTGTGATAAATCCAATAGCACTGAAGCAAGGACATCATCTTTATTATCCAGGCTAACACCACCAATCAAGTCGGAGGCGTTTTCAGATTCTGCTAACCAACGGGCTGCCTCACTACTGGCACCACGTTGCGACAACACATATACCGATGAACCGTGCACGCGACGGTCACGAAACGCATCTGCATGTATCGAAATGAATAAGTCGGCCCGTTGCTCACGAGCTTTCTCAATACGTCGACGCAATGGCATGTAGTAATCACCGGTGCGTACCATCACCGCCTTCATGCCACGTTCTTTATTAATCGTATCGTGAAGGCGTTTGGCAATCTTCAGCACCACATCTTTTTCGTACGTCCCGCTCGGGCCTTTTGCGCCCGGGTCTTCACCACCATGACCGGCATCAAGTGCAATGATCACGTCACGCGGACGGTTTGCCGCAGTGACCTCTTGCTCAATATTCACTATCTTGTTGGTGTCTTCGTTATCTTTACCGTAAAGATCGACCACCAGGCGATGACCATAATGTTTATTGGGCTTAAGCTGGAAGCTCTTAAACTTCACAAACTTTTTTAAATCCAGTACCACGCGTAAATCATGTTGGTTACGCGTGGCAGAACGAATGCGTTGCAGAAATTTATCTTCACTGCCCGGCTGGGTCAGTGTTTTATCAATCGAGGAATCTTTTAAGTCAATGACGGTTCGGTACGGCTCGGTCAATAAGCTAAGCGTATGCTCCACCGGCTCGCTGACATCGAACACCACGCGTGTACTATCGGGCGCGGCCCAGACACGAATATTTTCTATTTTCGCTGCGTGGCTATACGTCGAAAACAGAAAAAATAATAAAAAATTTAATAACAAATACCGCATGACAGAAAGCCTGATTCGTCACCTGTTAATTCAGTGTTTTAGCTGTATCTGCGATAATTTCAAGTTTTCTTTAAAAAATCAAGCTATATGTTTGTTTTTTATGATGAATAAATCGTAACTTAATGATAATTATTGGATGAAAATTATGCCGAAAATTGTAACTGACGGGCACTTTGTTTAGCTTCGTTTGAATTTGTTGTAAATGTTAACTTTCGACTACTACCATTTTGCACAATATTGATGCTGATAGAGGGTTCAGGGAGTATTGCACTAGCTTTCTCTGGCCATTCAAAAAAACAAATAGCATTCTCGCTAAAATAGTCGCGTATGCCCAGCGCCTCCAATTCTTCGGGATCGTTTAGCCGATACAGATCAAAGTGGTATATATCATTGTTTTTTATACAATAATTCTCAACCAGCGTATAGGTCGGGCTTTTTACATTGCCGCTATGTCCCAGTGCTCTTAGAAACCCACGTACCAATGTTGTTTTGCCCGCGCCCAAGTTACCGGATAGAAACACAATATCCTCACTATTGGCATACTCCGCCAATGCGGCGCCAAATGCCTCCATGGATTTGGCTGACGCGATTTCATACTCCATCGTTATTGGTTAACCAGCTTGCGCAAATGCGGCATTAAATCCAACGCCAACAAACCTCGTTCACCGACCACAGAAGCATGATCGGCCGCCGAGGCATGCAGACAGACGCCCAGTTTTACCGCATCATCAATATCCAGCCCTTGTGCAACTAAGCCCGCAATCACACCGGTCAAGACATCGCCCATGCCGCCGGAAGACATGCCCGGATTACCGGCATCACAAATAGAGATATTGCCAGTGGTGTCAGCAATCAAACTACCACTGCCTTTTAATACAACAGGACCGGAAAATTGCTGATGTAATGTTGATATCGACTCAAAGCGATTAGCCTGAATCGTTTTTGTATCGGTTTGTAATAACCTTGCCGCTTCTCCCGGATGCGGTGTCAGCACCCATTTTGCAGATTTGCGTGGGTCTTCCGCCAGCAGATTCAACGCATCGGCATCAATCACTAATGGGCATTCACTTTCCAATACTCGCCCCATTAACAGCTGAGCCCACTCAGAGCGCCCCAAACCGGGACCAATCGCAACGACATTGGTCCGCTTAATTAATGGCATTAACTCATTTAATGTCTCAACGCCATGCGACATGATCTCAGGCCTGACCGCAGTCAGCATAGCGGCATGTGCTGATCGTGTCGCAACACTGACCAAACCGGCCCCCACTCTGGCTGCTGCTTCTGCCGCCATTCTGGCAGCACCGATAAAACCAAAATCACCCCCTACCACCAGCACATGACCAAACTCACCTTTATGAGCGTTGCGTTGTCTGGGCGGGAGACAATGCTGAAACTGTGACAATTCGATACGCGTTGCGGCAGGTTTTCCGACATTATTATATGCCTCATCAGGCACATCCAAATCAGCAAACCGAATCGTGCCCGTATGTTCAGAGCCATCATTGGTAAACATTCCCTTTTTTAAACCGATGAAGGTACAAGTCAGATCGGCCTTCACCGCGACATTCATGACAATACCCGTATCGGCATGGAGACCGGAAGGAATATCAATGGCGACAATCGGCAGCATACAATCATTAATCTGCGCTATGGCCTCGGCGAAATGCCCTTCTATATTGCGGTCGAGTCCGGTGCCAAATATCGCATCGACGACCACATCCGCGTCATTCAGTTGATTTGGTTCAAATGCTTGCGCCTCACCATTGGCTGATAGGAAGGCTTCATAGGCAGTTTTGGCATCGCCTGTTAATTGATTGGGCTCGATTAAATAACCGACATTAACTTGTTTATTATCCTCCAGTGCCAGACGGGCTAATTCATAACCGTCACCAGCATTATTTCCCGCGCCGCAGATGACCGTAATGGATATTGCATCAGGATAGGACTCAACCAGGGAATCATAGGAAAACTTTGCCGCGCGCTGCATCAGTTCGTAACCGGGTACGCCCAATTCTTCGATAGTCACACGATCCAGCTCTCTCACCTGTGTGACTGAATAAAGTGCATCAGGCAATGTGTGATCAGACATCAGGATTCTGTCTAACAGTTAAAAAAATGCTCTCGATAGTATTTCAGTTCAGCAATCGAATCACGGATATCATCCAGCGCCAGATGCGAACTGTTCTTTTCGAAACCCATTTTATCGGGTGCCCAGCGGCTGACCATTTCCTTAACCGAACTCACATCCAGATTGCGATAATGAAAATAACTTTCAAGATTTGGCATTAAACGGTGCATAAAACGTCTATCCTGGCATATACTATTGCCACACATTGGTGATTTTCCTGCGGGTATCAACTTTTTCAGGAATTCCAGTGTCATACTCTCTGCTTCAGCAACACTGTACTGACTGTTCTTGATTCGCTCTACCAGACCGGATTGGTTATGTTGTCTCGTATTCCATTCATCCATCTTATCCAGTACCTCATCGGGCTGGTAAATGGCGACCACGGGTCCCTCTTCAATCAGGTTAAGTTGCGAATCGGTGACGATGGTCGCGATCTCAATAATCAGGTCATTGTCTGTATCAAGCCCGGTCATTTCCAGATCGATCCAGATGAGGTTATTTTCGGATTGTGACATGATACATCCAGTTAAAAATTGAATTATTAATTGTAAACACTATTTAAAGTATATGAACATAATTAATAACGGCTTTTTGACAAATCTCTTGAAAAAAGAGCCGTTTAGGAGACAGTGAACACGTGAATTCATTTTCCATAATATTCCTGGCGTTTCTTGCGGCCAGTATCATCACGCAGTGGGTGTTAGTGCAACGCCACGTCAAACACATTCGTGAGAACCGAAAAGAAGTGCCGCCGGATTTCAGCGACAAGATTCCGGTGGAATCGCATCATAAAGCGGCTGACTATACCCAGGCTAAGGTCAAAACCGGACTGGCTGAACTGATCGTCGGTACCGTGTTTATCTTAATCTGGACCCTGGGTGGCGGTCTGCAATTTGTCGATAACTATGTACGCTCATTGGGCCAATCCGAAATCATCGGCGGTACGATCTTCATCATTGCTGTCTTCCTGATTATGACGATTATCGATATTCCCATGTCGCTCTATCGTACGTTTAAGCTAGAACAATCGTTTGGCTTTAATAAAATGACGCCAAAGTTATTTTTTATCGACATGATTAAAAATGGCGCTGTTGCACTCGTCATCGGTGCACCACTCATTTTATTCGTACTGTGGCTCATGGAAAACAGCGGCAGTCTTTGGTGGTTATATGTCTGGGCAACCTGGCTAGGATTTAGTCTGTTAATGATGTGGGGGTATCCAGCTTTTATCGCACCGTTATTTAATAAATTTCGTCCACTGGAAAATGAAGAACTCAGAACACGTATTGAAAACCTGTTAGATCGCAATGGCTTTAAAAGCCAGGGCATCTTCGTCATGGATGGCTCGACTCGCTCTACGCATGGTAATGCTTACTTCACCGGACTGGGTGCAAACAAACGTATCGTCTTTTTCGATACCTTAATCGATGAACTAAGCTACGATGAAATTGAAGCAGTACTCGCGCATGAGTTAGGCCACTTTAAATGTAACCATATTAAAAAACGTATTAGTGTTTTAGGCACTGTGTTTTTAATTGGTCTTGGTATCCTCGGCTGGTTAATCACGCAATCCTGGTTCTTTAACAGTCTGGGCGTTAGCATCGAATCGGACTACATGGCATTGATGCTATTTATGATCGCGTCACCGGCTTTTACGTTCTTTTTACAGCCATTGTTCTCATCCATTTCGCGACAGCATGAGTTTGAAGCGGATGATTTTGCGGCCTCTCAGGCGCAAACCGAAAACCTGATTACTGCGCTGGTCAATCTTTACCGCGAGAATGCGAATACCTTAACACCAGATCCACTTTACTCAGCATTTCATGACTCGCACCCGCCAGCACCGATACGTATCGCACATCTGAAAAACAAATTTGCATGAGACCCATGTTGCGAATCATCATGACGTGCTGTTTATTATTTAGCAGCACGTCATTATTCGCATTCGATTTGGAAAATGGTAAAGCACTGCATGATGAAAACTGTGTGCGTTGTCATACCGACAAACTCTACACCAGCGACAAAGCCAAAATAACGAGTTATGAAAAATTACATGCGCGGGTACGTCAATGTGAGCTGATGGCAGAGTTAACCTGGTTTGATGATGAAATCGATGATGTGACAGCATACATCAACGCTAACTTTTATCGTTTCGAGATTAGTAAATAAACATCACTATCTGATTAAAAAAAGGAAGTTTTCTCTTATGCATTCGCTAAGAACCTATAACTGTTTATCCTACATAGTGCCTACTACGCACACTTAGGCATTTACCATGCATCAAACACCAACAGAATTCATGGAGCTATATTTAAGCAATGGCTATGATCTTGAGGCCACCCTTGAATTAGTAGATGACGAAGCTATCTATTTCTTTAGCAATAAATCTGCTCACTTAGGAAAAGAAGAAGTAGGTGCAGCGATAAAGAAAAACTTTGACACTATTAAGGACGATACTTACCAAATTAATAATCTTACCTGGCTCTCTGAAACTGCTGATTTGGCTGTTTGTGTTTATGATTTTTCATGGTCAGGACTCATTGATGGCAAAGAGGTTTTAGGTTCAGGACGAGGCACTTCTGTGATTAAGAAACATCTTCAATCATGGAGAGTGATACATGAACATCTCAGTCAGGGACATTTTCGCGCCTAACAAAGCGCTGATAGAGACTTGCCCAGGCTTCGTTTAAGTAAACCCAGGTAGTAGAGTAAAGTTTATCAATTAGATAGGCTAACTTTTTTCATGTTTTATTATTAAACATGCTGGGCTAAGATAATTTCGGTTTAAGAAATCGTCGACGCTTTTCTTGCCACCAAAGACGAAAGATCATATCGAAAATACAATAGCCAGCGGACAATGTACCTCGTATGGTGCCACTGATCTTTGAACGACCAAGGCGCTTGATACTGGAGACAGCAACTTCGCTTATATTAAGCTGTTGTTGTATAGCCTTAACCTGCATTTCTACCGTCCAACCATAATGACGATCACGCATATCAAGTTTTTTCAGGCTATCAAAACGTATTGCGCGAAAAGGGCCTAAATCACTTACCGGATATTGCCATAGATATTGCATCAGCTTACTGGCTAAGTGATTGCCAATTATCTGTTGTGGCGTCAGTGAGCCTGTTTGACACTGGCCTTTCGTCCTTGAACCGATGACCAACTCATGACCATTTATAATTTCATCTAATAAACGAAACACTTCATCAACAACGACAGAACGATCCGCGTCAACAAAAACAATAATGTCGGTATATTTTATCTCCGCCAGTGCCTTTAAACAGGCGGCACCATAGCCGCGCTCTAGCTCGTATACCACATCTGCTCCAGATGTTTTAGCAAGTAAAGCGGTGTTATCCTTGGAGCCATTATCACAAACAATAATCTCATCAATAACAGAGGAATAATCTGAATTTTTTAAGTCAATGAGAGACTTAATAACGATGCCAATACTGGCAGCCTCATCCAGGGCGGGAATAACAACGGAGATTCTTTGCTTTTGATACATACAACTTTTACATATTTACGGAAATTTAATCGAAGGCCTTTAACTTTAAGAGCTGCCAACGCTGTTATGATTGCTGCTGATCTGATTAGTTCAAGACATTTAAAATTTAAGTGAACGTTATTAACCAAAATAAGCAGTTTTATTCGCAGATAAATCGCTTGTCTTTAGCCGGACTGGTATCAGCCTGTGCCTATGCTTATCTTGCCTGGCAATCACAACATTACGGTCAAGCAGATTTATTCGATCTTTATTTAAGCTGTGGCGTGGCGGCCACAGTCAGTCTATTTGTCTGGTGTCATTACCATAACCAAAACAAGGTCATTTCCATTTCAAGCTTATTGCTTTGGGCCTTTATTTTTCGCGCAATGGGAGTTTTCAGCGTTCCCGTTCTGGAAGATGATTTTTATCGTTACCTTTGGGATGCTTATCGTTTTATCAATGATGGTTCACCCTATAATCAAGCACCAGCGGATTTCTTTGACGTTGAATTAGATAAACGTTTTGAAGATATCCTCAGCAATATTAATTATCCTGAAATCCCGACGGTTTATGCACCGGTATTACAATGGCTCTTTGCTTTATGTTACTTGATTGCCCCGGGTGAGGTCTGGCCTCTGCAGGCCATATTGGCATTATGTGATTACACGCTGGTCTGCATATTATTGCGTTTAGCACCGGCGAAGTACGTCCTGCTGTATGCTTGGAACCCGCTTATTATTAAAGAATTTGCTTTTACCGCTCACCCGGATGTGCTTGGCGTATTATTCCTGTTCGCTGCCCTGCTTGTTTTTAGAAAACGGTTATTCGTTGCCGCTGTGTTATTAGGTCTGGCTGTCACCAGTAAGATATTTGCGATTGTTATTGCGCCACTATTGCCGCTGTTTAACTGGCGTGCCTGGATAGTTTTTATTACCACCTGCCTTGTCGTTAGCCTGCCATTTCTCAATGACTTTGTGCAGATGACTTCCGGCCTGCGCTCTATGGCCGAGCTATGGCTATTCAATGCACCCGTCTATTTCACCCTACTCTACTTGGTACCGCCGTTTTGGTTGAAGATGATGATGTTGACGGTATTTACCAGCCTGTGGTGTGCCTACGCCTGGAAATACATATATCAAGATAAAAGCAAAACGATTCCCCGTGGCGATATTCTTTTCGGGCTGTTGCTGCTTTGTATCCCTGTCGCCAATCCCTGGTATTTTGTCTGGATATTAGCCTTTGCAGTCATCTATCCCAGTTATTGGGCCTGGGTTTCGTCTTTGGCCGTTTTGCTGTCTTATATTATTGGGTTAAATATCGATCAGCCCGGACTGGAACCCTATCAGCAACCTCTATGGGCCATTACGTTGGAATATAGTCTGATTTTCCTGGCCCTCATAATTGATGTTTATCCAGACAGATTAAAAATAATGACCCCGCGAAAAAAAACCTGAGGCCGATTACAGTCTCAAGTTTTGTAGTTATAAATCATTAATTAATTCAGCTTCAGTTTGTAGCGTTTATTCAAATAGTAGAGCATTGAAATCAAGTCGTTGCGACTTAAGATGTCGCTGATTTTTTCTTCCGGCATCTCACAATTGTAAAGCTTGTCTGCCAGAAGCTCTGCACTGCCACTCTTATAAGGTTTTAGCGTACCGCGTTTAACTTTTTCCAACTCCTCTCCATTATCAATGCAGTATTTAAGCTTGCCGTAACGACGGTTACGGCCCTTAAAAATGGATTTACCATGTTCGTAAGTCACGTCTGTTCGGCTACTGCTGCTACCAACACTACCGCTGCTGCGACTACTGCCACCGCCATATACACCTGAGCTGCCTGAGGCTATAGCAATATCGCTAACCATGAAGGTGAATAATAATGTGCCGAGAAAGACAAGCTTCTTGTACAACATGGATAAATCTCCCGTTTTTACAAATTAATGACCGGTAAATTGACCTGAAAAAGACACGCGAGTTCCTTTCTCGCTGTTTATTTACCCTAGTAAAAGAAAAAAAAGAGACATCAACATTAGCTGACCTTTCTTTTTAAAGTCATTAAACTATTTGAATGAAACATATTGATTCATTACCTACGTTGGGTGTCGGCGCCAGCTTAAGTCTTTCTTCCGATCCGGACCCCGTCAAGTTGGTGCAAACTGAGGGTGGCCCTGCGTTTGTCGAATACGCCGGACTGGTTGATGTGGAACAGGTCATTGATGAAGTGGAGCGTGTTCGTGAAACTGGCGCGCCGGTATTGTTTCATCCTTCCTATATTAATTTTTGCGGTACGTTTACCAACGAAACAAGCTGGTTGGAAGCGACGGCCAGACACATTGAGACCGTCGAGTCGGCCTGGTTTGCGCAGGATGTGGCTTATTGCTTCTGGCGAGAAGGACATAGTTACTCGACTCAACTCGGCTATTTTATTCCTCCTGTGTTTAATGAAGCATCATTGGAAAAGGCCATCGAACGAGTGAAAGAAGTACAATCCATTGTGCCGGTCACAGTGGCAATAGAACCGCCGCCACTTTCGTTCTTTGCCGGTTCCATGCCGCTGTTTGATTTTTTTGGACAATTAGCCAACGAAGCTGACTGCGCCATCTTACTGGATATGGGGCACTTGGTGTCTTATGAAATGGCAAGTGGAAATAAGATAAAAGACGAACTTGATTATTTACCCGAACAGCGTGTGATCGAAGTGCACATTGCTGGCGGCAAGATTAAGAAAACTGAAACGGATTCGATCTATGTTGATGCGCATGAATGCGAAATTATTCAACCAACCTGGAACATGTTTGATGAGATGTTACCCAAACTCCCGAACGTCAAAGCTGTTTGTTATGAATGTGAAAACGTTAAAGAGATCAGGGTCATGGACACACTCAGACGAATACGACGACAAGTCAAAAATTTAAGCACCAGCCAAAACCTGATTCAACAGATAGATGTGATGTAATGAGTCTTGCCGTTCAGGAACAGGTGTTGTTTGATTTGCTGTTTAATCAACAGGTTCGCGAACAATTTATCAAGAATCAAGAGTCGACGTTAGATAACTATTCATTGACTGATGATGAACGAAACGATTTTTTATCTATTAAAGCGGAGGCGCTGGCGCTGGATGCAAAAATGCGCGCCGGTTTATTGTTGTCTCATATTAGTCGATCGTTTCCCGTTTCATTCAGCTTACTCTCCTCCTTGCCTGATGGTTTAGCGTTATTACGAAAAGGGATAAATACTGAATTCATGCATACGCCTCCGATTGAACGCGTCACGGCCTTTGGTAATTACTGCCGACAATCACTAGCAAATATTTCATACACTGACCAACATGAGCTCAGTTTAATCATTGCAATTGTCGAAGCAGAATTAGGCATGACCTGGACTGCTGCGATGTTGAAACAAACTATTATTGAACGAGGTAAGCCATTAGAAGAAACAAAGCAAGACAAACACGACTGGGCTAATAGACCAATTAAACTAGCTGATTATGTGAACGCAGCAATGTTACCTATGGCTTACTCACAACTAAAACAAAAACTTTGTCCCAAGAACACCTGTGACATCTGGAACGCGGTCAGTCAAAAACCGCTTGCCGCTGCACGAAGAAAAAAAATATTACAGGAAGAAGATGGTCGTTTATTAATTGCTAAAGCAAAGATGACACATTTTTCACAATGCGATCCGGTAGTCGAACATCAAACGTTAGAGTTGTCTGAAGGCTTCGCGCATTTATTTCAGCATGTGAATGGCACAGCCAGCGTGACTCAATTATTAAATGCGTTTAAACAAGCCGGCGCGCCGGAAGCATTACTTAAAAGTGTTAAATCTGGTTTCAAGCAGCTGATCGATGAAGGTATGCTCATGCTGATCTCATGATTTATATGACCCATATATACTCAATATTTTTTATAATGCGGAGTTTTCCTACACTATATAGACAGCAGAATTAGGAATTTTTCATATATTGAATAATATTAATTTCGGTTAATATGCGCAGCTTTTATTTTTCTAATAATAAGGCAAAAACAATGCGTTCTTTATTTTCAAAAGTAATTTTTGTGCTCACGCCCCTGCTTTTAGCGTCATCCTATACATATTCAGCCGATTTCATCGAAGTCAGTAAATCCGTGACAATTTCGAAAAATATTGACGAAGTCTGGAGTAAAGTAGGTGATTTCTGCGCGATTCAGGACTGGCATCCCGCAATAGAGAAATGTGAGGCTTACGACGATCATGGAACAATGTATCGAACACTAACCTTGGGTGATGGTGCCACCATATCTGAGAAACACGCGGGGACAGAAACTAACAGTTACAGCTATTTCATCAAAAAGAGCCCGCTTCCTGTCAAAGCATACAAAGCAACATTTATAGCAGAAGCTGACGGGGAAAACACAACCGTTACCTGGAGTACGCGCTTCAAAGCTAAGGATACAACCGATGAAGAAGCAAAAGCCGTAATTGAAGGTATCTTTGATGCAGGACTCTCATCAATAGCAGAAAGTTTTAAATAACGACTCGTCAATAAAAAAGGGACTAACATAGGTTAGTCCCTTCTACCTCTGCTCACCTATATAGGTAAGTGATTACAAGCTGTAACGAACGAATGCCTGGACATCCTGAGTGCGGTTAGCAATATCATCGTTGCCTTTCACTGC
>JANQNX010000007.1 GCA_028279365.1 Gammaproteobacteria bacterium
ACAGCGGTAGTTCGTGGGATTGTGGCAACGACACTGATTCCGCCGGCGTAACAACGGTTGAAGATAAATATCTTCCCGGTGCTTGTAAATGATTTATTAGCTGAAGTTAGTGATTACAGTAAACTAAACCACCTTCGGGTGGTTTTTTATTTTAAATGAACATATCCAGTTTAAAATCTCAATCGCTATTTATATTTTTATTAATAGGTGTCACAGTATTCATTTATTCTGTGGGGATAGATACACGTTTCATTCTGGACGATATTCGTAACCTTAGGGATTTAGCAAATATAACAAACGATGGCTATCTCGATTACATATTTAATGGGGAAGCCAGTCCCTTAGGTCGGCCCATTTCTTACTTAAGCTTTGCTTTACAACATGATAGCTGGCCTAATAATCCATCAAATTTTAAGCTGATAAATGTAATTATCCATATTGTGAATGGGGCGCTTGTTTATATCGTCACGCATCTTTTATTAAAACAACTACGATATAAAAGTGAGCAATATGAGTATTTCCCATTAGTAATTAGTGCACTTTGGTTATTACACCCGGTGCACTCGACGACTGTGTTATATGTTGTGCAGCGGATGACGTTGCTAGCGTCATTTTTCTCTCTTTCTGGTGTGGCATTGTATCTCTATTTTCGGAATAAATATTTAATCAAGAGACAAAGCATTCATATAATCTACATGATAGTAGTCGTAGCAGGCTGTTCTCTGATATCTGTATTATGCAAGGAAATTGGTGTACTTCTTCCTGCCTATATCATGGTGATCGAAAACACCTTATACAGTAATCAGCAACACTTTTCGAAATGGAAAAAATGTACAAATATGGCAATGCTACTGCCTTTGTTAGCAGTTTGTTTATATTTTATTTCGAGTTTTGGTTCAATAAAAGCCGGTTACTTATCACGTGACTTTACTCTCGAACAACGCCTTTTAACCGAACTGGTGGTGTTAGTTGATTATATAAAAATAATCATTATACCTACGACGGATTCCTTTTCTTTATATCACGACAGTTTCCCTATATCTGTGTCTTTTTTTCAACCTGTAAAGACAATATATAGTTTTCTGATTATTTTATTTCTATTTCTTTTAGCATGGATGAGTAGAAAAAAATACCCCCTAATAGGTTTTGGAGTAACATGGTTTTTCGTTGGCCATTCTCTGGAGGGTACGATACTTAGCCTGGAACTATACTACGAGCATAGAAATTATCTGCCTTCTATTGGTGTAATAGCGATAATAATAGGTGTATATCAAAACTTTTCAGGTAGAACTAATGTAAAAAAAATTAAGTACTATCTGGCAGCAATATATCTATTATGTATAACTTCGGTAACTTTTATCATAAATGATCTTTGGAATTCACCATATATACAAACTATGTCGTGGTTAAAACAACAGCCTGATTCACAGCGGGTGCTGAGTGATCTATGGGGTATGTCGCTTGTTATGGGAAACAAGGAAAAAGCAAACGATATATATGAAAAGCTGAAGTTGAAAAATAAACAGGATTTGTTCCCTGATATTAGAAAGATAATGGCGACCTATTGCATTGAAAAGGATTTATTAGATGAAAATGAATGGGGCCATATTTATTCTGAGGCGAAACAAGCAGTTTATAAAAATACGTCATTAATTTCTGAATTTGACCAGTTAATATATTTAATGGCTAAAAATAACTGTACTATGCAGGATAAACCTAAATTATATGAACTATTAACTATTATTATTAGCAATCCGTCTTTTGAAACTAAAAAGGCTCAGTTTTATGAGTTTGCAACAACAGTTTCTGTATTGAATAACAATCTTATACAAGCAAGAAATGATATAGAAGCAGCGATTGAATATTCTGCTACAATCCATAATAAGATATATCTTTTACGAATTTTAATAGCGTTAAATGAAAATGAAGATGCTGCGATTCTGCTAGCGCAAATTAAAAAAGAGATTTCATCAAACTTACTTGTAAAAGCTTCAGATATTCGTAAGCTAACAGAAATAGAAAAACAACTTACTTTAAACAACTAGTCAATTTTTACGGATATGGATTTATCAATTATTATTCCAGCTCGTAATGAAGCATCTAGCCTGGTTGAATTAATACCTAAAATAAAAGAAAAATACATTACTGCTGAAATCATTGTAGTAAATGATGGTTCAACAGATAATACTGAAGCCATTTGTAAAAAGTATGACGTTAATATTATAAAACACCCTTATTCCTTGGGAAACGGTGCTGCTATCAAAGCTGGTACTCGTATAGCAAAAGGCGACTTTATATTATTCATGGATGCTGACGGTCAACACGATCCCGGAGAGATTCATTTGTTGACAGAAAAAATTATGGAAGGTTATTCAATGGTTGTTGGTGCAAGAAATTTAAATGACCATGCCTCTTTTCTCAGAAGGTTAGCGAATAGTTTTTACAATAGACTTGCTTCTTTCATGACAGGTTGTCAGATTGCTGATCTCACGAGTGGTTTTCGAATAGTTAAGGCTTCTCATTTTAGAAGATTTTTGTATCTTCTACCTAATGGGTTTTCATATCCTACTACCAGCACAATGGCGTTTTTTCGCTCTGGTCTTCCTGTTGCCTATGTCCCAATTGTGGTCAGGCAAAGAGATGGAAAGAGTCATATTAATTTGATTAAAGATGGTATCAGATTTTTTATTATCATATTAAAAGTGGGTGCATTATTTTCACCTATGAGGCTGTTTCTTCCAATCAGCTTTTTTCTATTTACTACGGGAGTTTTTTATTATGCCTATACATTTTTTTTCTACAGCCGATTAACAAATATGACTGTCATGTTATTTTTGTCATCTATCTTTATTTTTTTAATAGGAATAGTCTCTGAATTAGTATCATCACTTCATTATAGAGGGGTTGAAGAGGATTTAAGTAAACAGGAAGCTGATAGTATAGAAAATATAAGTGATAATTGACTTTTTAGTTAACGCTAACTGAATAAGTTAATTTCAGGTTGTTTCAAGCCATGATTGAAACATTAGCACATCCCATAGCAAGTATTGCCAATTGGCCTTTCCTGACAGGTGTTGTTTCCATTTTTCGTGTATAAGACTTGGGTTTAAAAAACCTTGTTGTTGTAATTTTTTATCATCAATTAGGTTTTCTGCCCACTCTTTTAAAGGTCCCCGCAACCAAACATCAATAGGAACACCAAAGCCCATTTTAGGCCTGTCAATTATTTTTTCCGGGACATACTTATATAACAACTGCCGAAGTAACCACTTGCTTTCGCCTTGTCGAATTTTCATGCTTAAGGGAAGTGCCCAGGCAAACTCTATCAGTTTATGATCGAGGAATGGAATTCTGGTTTCAAGGCTTACAGCCATAGCGGCACGATCAACCTTAACCAAGATATCGTCAGGAAGGTAACTCATTGTATCTAGATACATCATGGTACTTTCAAAATTCGGAAGATCTGCCCATAAAGACTTATCAGTAATTATTGTATTTGGTTCTTCACCATTAATCACAAGATCGGATGGTTGTTGCCAATGAGATAGCAAGTTAAGGTATATTTTTTCTGGACTATTCATTGATAGTATATCCGCAACCTTATGTAACTTATTGCCCATATTATTTATGCGATATTTATTAGGCAGTAGTCGCCATAAATTGTTGAAAACTGCGTTAATAGCTGAAGGACTTAATGTAGTAAGCATGCCTGCGAGTGCTGCTCGGAAAGGGGTGGGTAAAGATGAAGAGCAATTCTTCCAGAGTTTTATTGTATATAAATATCGATTGTAGCCGCAAAATAATTCATCGCCAGCATCTCCGGAAAGACTGACTGTGACATGCTGTTTTGCTAATTTGCTAACCAGATAGGTTGGAATCTGAGAAGAGTCAGCAAAAGGTTCATCATAAATTGTGGGCAATTCAGGAATTACAGCCATCGCTTGTTCAGGAGTCACATATAATTCAGTATGATCAGTGCCTAAATGCTGGGCAACATTTTTCGCATGATGTGCTTCATTGTATTCTTTCTCATTAAAACCGATAGAAAATGTTTTAACAGGTTGGTTGCTCAATGACTGCATAATTGCCACTACCATAGAAGAATCAAAGCCGCCTGACAAAAATGCACCTAGAGGCACGTCAGAAATTAATTGACTACTAATTGAAGATGATAGAAGTCTTTGTAGCTCCGAGATCGCTTCATAAGTATCACCTTTGAATGTATTCAACTGTCCTTTTTCAGCTATTTCTCTAGCAGACCAATATTCAAGAACTTTAGATTTTTTGCCGCTATCTGAAAATTCAATATACGTGCCCGGTTTTAACTTTTTAATATCTTTATAGATAGTATGAGGGCAAGGAATATAATTGTGTCTGAAAAATAATGTTAATGCATTTCGGTCAATATCATTATTAAAAGAATGGTGCTTTCTTATGGCCTTTAATTCAGAAGCAAATATCAGTACTTTGTTTAAATATCCAAAATAAAGCGGTTTTTCTCCAACTCTGTCCCTGGCAAGAGTTAATATTTGTTTCTTCCTATCCCATAAGGCAAATGCGAACATCCCAACTGTATATTGAAGTGTCTTATTGATCCCCCAGCATTGAATTGCGTTTACAAGTGTTTCAGTATCCGAGTGGCCATCCCAATTGATATTTACTCCATCATTTTTGAGTGATTCGCGAATCGACAAGTGGTTATAGATCTCACCATTAAAGACAATAATATAACGTCCTTCTTTGGAAGACATCGGTTGCGAACCAGATTTAGACAGATCAAGAACTGATAAACGTCGATGTCCTAATGCAATCCCATTATTATGATCAATCCATATGCCATCGTCATCTGGTCCTCTATGATGAATCGAATCTAGCATGTTGAGCAGATCGCTTTGTTCAATTCTATTTGACGTATCCCAATAACCTGTAATGCCGCACATTTTTTTCTCGAAAATATTAATCAGTAATAATAGCTGGATAAAAATGTTTAAAAACTAAACTGCTGGTAAAGGCTTATGACACTCAATCAAGCGAAAGACATGGTGAGCTTATTTATAGTTATAGATTTCAAGTGTACTATTTATCATCTTAGTTAACGAAAATTTCTCTAATGCAAACTGCCTTGCCAGTACCCTTGCATTATCATACCATTGTTGGTTATCAAGACTGAATTGAATCCGTTCTGCAAGTAGATCTGGTTCCCTTTTGTTTATTAGCCACCCAGTTTTTCCATTAATAAATGTTTCCGCTGTGCCACCAGCATCTGTTGCTATTACCGGGACTCCACATAGTTGGGCTTCTATAATGACATTTGGCGTTCCTTCTTCTTTTGAAGTCAAAAGAAATAAGTCCATAATTGATAATATCATTGAAGCATTTTTTTCTGTGCCTGGCATAATTAACTGATCTGATATATTGAGTTTTTTTGCATACGATTTGATCTTATTTTCAAGTGGACCTGCTCCAACGAGAAGAAAAACACAGTCATTACGCTGTTTTGCAACCGCAGCAATAGTGCTTATCCATAACAAAGGATCTTTTTCTGCGTAAAGTCGAAAGATTGAACCAACTACCTTGGATTTTTCCGATATTCGCATTTGTTTTTTGCAGCTATTTACTAAATTTTCACCCACAAATTTAAATTCTTTGGTATTAATACCATTGTGTAGAACCCGGTACTTATTTTCTGACAAATTCAGCCACTTTGTATAATCGTCAGCACCAGCACGACTATTATTTAAAAAATAGACATTATCAACTTCGGATAAAGCTCTGTATCCGAGTCTCATATAAGGTAAATGATAATTAAATCGATATGCTGCCATATTACGAGAGCTAATAACGATTTTTGGAACACCAAGTATTACTGCGGCCAATCCGGCAATTACACTGGTTCTATCTTGCCATATGTGGACTATTTCAGGTCGAAAATAGTCTAATGCAATTAAGTATTCTGCAATTTCAGCGGATAGTTGAGGAGGTAAACGAGAAAAAGTACGAAAAATACGATCTTGTAAATTGTTTTCTTGGTTTTCGTATATTTTTTTTTGAGTATTGCTTAATTCATAGTCTCCACAGACCTGATTTAACAAGAATACATCTATTTTATTTTTTTGAACTACATCAAGATAAAAATCTTTCTCGCTAATATGGTCAAGATGTTCACATAGCAATGAAATATAGCCTGTTTTTTTTTCTTTTAGGCCTATAAGTGTATTAACAAGTTGTCTTTCTGCTCCTCCCCATGCCAGTGAGTTATTTATCATTAGAACTTTACCTTTATTAAAGTCATCTATTTTTAATAAAGGTGCATCATGATGATGTACTGTTTTTTTTAAACGTAATTCAGTTTCATAAAAAAGGAGATTAGGGAAAATAGAAGCAGGACATAGTTGGTAAAAATAATGAAATAAAAGCCTTAAGCTAAATGAAACGATATTTTCTCGAACTAAACACCCTAGAGATAAATATGCTATCCAAAAAATATTATTTCTCAGGGCATTAATTAACATTTTAATTTTTATTTGACGGCGATGCCCAAGAAAAATAATAGTATTCGCTTGGAGTTTCGGGACATCCCAGGTCCTATCCGAAACATTCATGCGGCCAACTTTTGAGGCTGATAAATTGCTAGGCGTGGTAGCGTAAAGATCAATAATAATTCCCTTAATCCAGGGTAAATTATATATATCGTTATATTCTTGAATACAAGTCGAGTGCTCTGCGGGTAAAGCCAATATAGCTAGACACGAATACCTTTTGTGATAATCATTAAGAAATTTTAATGTTGTTTTCTGTTTATTTTTACAACACGTTTGAGTTGTAGGTTTAAATTCGCATATCATTTTTTATTAGTACGTTTTATTTTGTATAAAACACATGAACTGCCGAAAAAATTAGATATAAATTGTCTTTTGGACATTGATAGTTTCTTACCAAAAATCATATAGCCGGTATAAAATAGTTTCATCGGTTGTGCTATTTCAACATCAAAGTCATTTTTTTTAAAATGTTTTAACCAGCTTAATCTGCTGAAGGTCCATATTTCAAAAATACAATTACCCTTTTCTCCATGTCTGGTAGGTATTGCATAGTTTACAGAGTGTCTAAGAATTTGGATAAAAGTTGAGACTATTTTTTTAAATTCATCAAGACTTATATTTTTAGGAAATAATTTGGGAGTTAGATTTGCACAATGCTGGGCATATTCAACATAGTTTGTTATGTTGCTCCAAAATCTCCATGAACCGGATGGCATCAGATGAATACTATATCCTTGCGGTTTTAATACTCTGTCTAGCTCTTTATAAAGAATTTCCAGTTCTAATATGTGTTCTAGAACATTGGAAGAATAAATAATATCAAAACTTGAATCAGCAAATGGCAAATTAAGGCCGTCATAGAAAACTATTGGAAAAACTATTTCGCTAGAGTAGTTTGATGACTGTAAATCAACTGATGTCAGTATATAACCTCGCAACGATAATTCTTTAGCCTGTATACCTGTTCCTCCGCCGATCTCAAGTATTTTTGCTCCTTTAAAAAAGAATTTTTCAACATAATCTAATTCATATTTTCTCAAAATATGGAGGAAATCTATAGAAAACATTATGTTTGATTTACATGTGGTTACACTGAAGCTAAGTAATCTGATAAGTAGCTAGTTCGCTACTCCATGTTGTAAAAGCACCCAGCATACCTTTAGGATTGGTGCTTACAGAAAAGTCATAAGCATGGGGTATATGATCAATTGTGTCCCACTCAGAATTCAAAGAAGATGGAGGTAAAGATAATGAAATTAAAATATAATAATCTCCATGTTGTAAATTCAGATTGAACTTCCATTCGGAAATATATTTAGTATTAGCCAAATAATTTTCAGGTTCTTTTTCTGAATATCTAGTATCAACATGTACCAATCCAATTCCAGTTGTGGAGAATATTTGATAAGCCAGGGTTGGCATCGTGACGTTCGCATGATACTCAGTTAATACCCTCAACCGAACCGCCGCACCATAATTGAAACAATGTTCCATTTTTCCATTAGAATTAATCAGTTGTACGTTGATTATACTGGCTCTCGGATCAACTATGCGATTCTCGGATGATTTCTTTGCAAAAATATCTTTTCCCAGGAAAATATCCGGCTTTATTTCATCAAGAACATAACATTTTTCTTTTTGTGAAGGTATTATATCTCTTTCTTCTTTTAGAGACTTATTTGATTCTTCATGAAGTCTTTTTTTACTTTTTTTGTATTCGATATCCATTTTAAAATACATATCAAGCGTGGGTGCGGGCGCTGCATCCATTATCATGTTCCCCTCATTTAATAAAATTGTGCGGTTACATAATTCCCGAATAATATTAGTTGCATGGCTAACAAAAATTAAAGTAACTCCATTGTCTAGCATTTGCCGAATTCTGCGATAACATCTTGATTGAAAATACGCATCGCCGACACCAAGTGCTTCGTCAATAATTAATATGTCAGGTTGTAAAACTATTTGTACTGAGAAAGCTAGTCGAGTAGCCATGCCTGAAGAATACATTCGTACAGGTTGATCCATGAAATCGCCAATATCTGCAAATTCAGCAATATCTTCAAATACTGCATCAGTAGATTCTTTATTTAGGCCCATTATCGCGCAATTGAGGTAAACATTATCACGTCCAGAGAACTGAGGATGAAAGGCACTACCAAGTTCAAGAAGCGCTGCAATTTTACCTTTTATCTTGATATCTCCTGTTGAAGCACGAGTTGTTCCCGCTATTATTTGCAGCAAAGTACTTTTTCCCGATCCATTCCTACCAATTACTCCAACAGACTCCCCACGTCTTATTTGAAGATTTATTGTCTTTAAAGCAGGAAAAAGCTTATAAAATTGTTTACTTTTATTTTTTATTAATTTGTTTATATTTGACTGATTAGGGACGAATCCGGAAGCTATTTCATAGAGGCCAGAGCTGATTCTTGCATTAGGTTTTTCGAAAATACGATAATCTTTTGATACATTTTTTAAATCGATCAATATTTCTTCTGTGTTTACTGACATCTGAAATCCTGGAAGAGTGAGTAATTTTTATCTGTTTATAGAACGTCAGCAATGTATGCCCGAGCTTTTTGGAAAATCGTAAAGCCAGTAATAAAAGCAAACACCGAAAACAAATTTAGATAAATTATAGGCCACAATTTCGGGCTCTCACCCCAAATCATTATGTTACGGCCTTGTTCAATGGCATGAGTAAGAGGGTTAAGAGAAAGTAAAAAGCGTGGTAAATCAGGTAATGCGGAAGTAGAAAAAAAAACTGCACTACCAAAAAGCAATAAAGTGCTAAGAAACATAGTGATATGTACGGTATCTCGCATATAAGCTCCAAGTAAAGAAAGTAAATAGCCGGTACCTAGACTAATTAATAACATGGGCAAAATTAGGACTGGTAAGAATAACCATGACCAGAAAATACCATTTCCGAGTGTAATTAACCCAATAATAACTAAAATAAGACTTATTAAATATTGAAATAATTGTGCCCCTATTATAGATGCGGGCAGTATTTCGAGAGGAAAAATAACCTTTTTGACGAGGTTAGGATTGTTAGATATAGCTTGTGCCGAATTGCTCATGCTTTCAGCAAATAGTTGGAAAAAAGTGATGCTGAAAAAAATCCCTAACGCATATTCAATACCACTTTCGTTTGTTGTGGTTCGGTAAGTACCATTAAATATAAAACCGAATACAAACGTATATAAAAATAATAACAATAGGGGGTTTAGGGTCATCCAGATAGGCCCAAGGAAACTGCCCTGGTATTTTGTTTTTATATTTCTCTCAATAAACAGAAATAGTAGTTTTCTATTCTTGAAGATGCGGGTAATGCCATCTTGAAAACTATAGCCGCCGATTTGATTATGATTGCATGTTAATGACATGTTATTTTATATCAATGCATAAAGTTCAGTGTTTAGTAAACCAGAAACATATTGTTTTACCATAATTATAGTCAATCTTGATGTTTTTTTTTGCAAACCTAAAGTGAGAGTAAAGTCCACTTAATTACTGCACTAATATGATTCATACAAAGTTATTAATTACACTGTTATATTGTGCAAGCATATTTTTATATGAAAACCTTTCTTTTACATCTATTGAGATTTTTTTTCTATTAATTGTATCAAGCTTATTTACAGCTCTGTACATGCCGTTCAATAAACATTCAGTTGAACATCTTGGAATTAAAAACCCATTGACTCCGTCAACGATAAATTCATTTGCACTGGTTTTTTCTTCTGTTGCTAATACAGGTAAGCCGACAGATAGTGCTTCAAGCATTGCATTTGATACACCTTCATAGTGAGATGATAATATATATAAATCTGATTGCTGAAAAATAATATAGGGTTTTTCTATATAATCTAAAAATAAGACACTATTTTCTAACGCAAGTTTTTTTACTCTTTTTTCAAGTTCTGACCTCAATGGTCCGGTTCCGATGATGTTTAAGATATGGTTAGGATATTTCTCTTTAAATATTGAAAAGCTCTGGATTAGCTCCTCAAATCCTTTCTGAGGGCACAGTCTTCCACAACTAACAAACTGCGGTTTAACATTCCTGTCAATGGAAATATTAGAATCTATATTTTCTAATACGGCATTATGGATCGTATATATTTTATCGATTTTTATTTTTGTACATGATGCCAGATCATGTTTCATCGAATTGCTAAGTACGATGGATGCATCAGTAAAATGATAAAAATAACGATAGAAAATAGAAGATAAATAGTTCATTTTTCCATATTGAATAGTAGCACTTGGAAATACTGCTTCACGAAAGATAAGTTTTGTATTACCTGGAAGAAATGGTTTAATTATGCAAAGTATCAGGTTTACGTCCCAAAATGTAGACAGAATTAAACAGGGTTTTCTTTGAACGGAATATTTAATAAGTTTAAAAACCCAAAAGAATTGACCACCTAAATCAATAATTTCAACATCAGGACTCACTTCAGTTTGTAAATCACCTTTCTGTCGAATAATCCCGATATGAACCTCATTTTCTCTGGAAAGAAAATTCGCAATTGCGACGATGTTTTTTTCTGCTCCCCCTTTTGACAAGGATGGCAGAAGAAAAAACAAAGTTGGCTTTTTACTCATGGTCAGATGGATTGGAAATAAACGACACTATTTTTTTGTCCCATTCAAAATCCAGTTTTGCTAAAGTTTCAAGTTGATCATCAAGTAAAGAAGATAACTTGTCTTTATTTTCAATAAGTATATCTACAGTCATTGCTAATGTTTCAAAATTATCTAAATCGAATAAACACGAGTCTGGCAGAATTTCGGAATGTGAAGGTATGTTACTGGCGAGGACCGGCACTCGGTGGGCTATCGCTTCCAACACAATATTTGGCGAACCTTCTGATAATGATGCAGACAGAATAAGATCAGAATTTTCCCAAATTTTCTCGCTGTCTACCCATCCCATAAATCTCACTCTGTCATTCAGTCCTAATTCAATTGTTCGATGTTTTAAAAACGACTCATCTTTACCAGACCCATAAATATAAAAAGTATAATTATTGTTTTTTAACTGTTTAATAGTATATAAGAGAAATTGTTGATTCTTATTTTTATCCAGGGTCCCAGCACAACTGATGTGAAAATGGTGGTGATTTTTAATAACCTCGGGTGGGCTTGCAAAAGATATGTCGTTTCTAATAATAGAATGGTATTTGGGACGAAGGTAGCGATGTCTATTTAATGTCGTATTAGTAATATATTTGGAATTTCCATATACAATGATCCCCGATATTGCCAATCCTTCTAAAAGTACTTCTATCCAGATTAAGATTTTATTTCTATTATTAAGTTGATGACTCTGTATTTTGTCGCCTCTGATGAACAGCACATGAGGAATATTCATGAGTAAGCAAAGTGGTTTCATGACCAGACTGTAAGTAGCATTAAATGAAAAGCTATGTGTTATCTGTTTAGAGAAACCAATTATCAGCAGCTGAAAGGGTGCCAACATATGAAACCATGCCCAGAAAATATAATTATCTGTATATTTCTCCGGCCAGTAGAAACGGTGAAAATGACAATTTTTTTCGTTGATAGGGAATGGCACGACTGATAGATAATGCACTTCATGCTGTTCTTTTAATAGTGCATTTATGGCACGAAATAGGCGCTTACAGCAACCTCCTGGCTTCGGTTGATAATAACTGGTTAGAATTCGTCTTTTGTTCATAAAAACGACAGAGAAGGCAATTATTGCATGTCAGTATAAGTGAAAGATTTTTTAATACTAAGTAAGCAGTAGGCTAAAAGAATCAATATCACAGCCAGCATTGATAGCAGTGTTATTTTATTCGCAACTGCTTGTCTAGTTGATATTTCAAATGCGAATGATTGGAACTTTGAAAATGCAAGCGCCTGATTCTTCTCTTTAATTCTAAAATGGTCTCCAGCCTCGCATTTGTTTTCCTTCGGAAAAACATAACAAGCAGGGTTTTTTATGTTGAGTACATTATCCGTCTCGATTGTGATTTCTCCCATGCTCAATGTTTTAAATGGAAGATTCTCAAGGGCATATCCAAAAATAGCTTCATAGCAAAACACTTGTGATTTCCCATGTGCAAGCATGTTATTCCTGCTTATTGTGAGAATCGCCTGGTTTTTCTCATTAACGTATGTGCTATTTTCAGTAATTGTTGGCGTCCAACTTCCAGACTGAACTTTAGAATAAGCTTGTAGAACTTCACTGGGATTATAGTTTTGCTGATAGTAATAGTCTCTATCTTTCCAAATTTTCAATGAAACAATCATGATGATTGATACACTTATCAGGATAAATTGTTGTTTTTTATTTAAATTTATTTTTTCGAATAGTAGTGATGTAAACAGACATAAAAAAGGAATATACAAGCAAAACCATCTAACCAGACTGCTACTGTTTTTAAATAGTGGTATTTGTTTGAGTGTCGCATTCCATTCAGGTGTGTAAAAGTTAAATGCAATCGGTAGTGAGAATAGTACAAGCAATAATAAAGTAAGAAATAACTGTGTTTTAGAAATATTGATTTGGCGTAAGGTAAATTTTTTAAGAAGATACAATGAACCAATTGCTAATATAATTGCAGGTACAAATGTAATGCCAAATTCGAACTCGTGTTGTCCAAGTGCCCATCTGCGATTGATTAAAATTTCCGATGCCATTTCGTGTTGAGGTGAAAGAAATAAATTTTTGACTACAAGTGAAATTAATTCACCAATATTTTCAGCGCCGGGCAAAGGATAGTGCTCTCTGTTAGAGCTATCCAGGAATGATAAAGCTGCAGAAAGTTTTGCTGCAAAAATACCTGATGCCAGCATTCCTGCCATAGAAAGTTTAACCATAGGAAGTTTTAGAGATAAAAAACTGTTCTTCTGTATGGCATAAATCAGCAGGCAAAAAATAATAAATACAAATGTTGGGACTGAGATATATGCAATATCAAGGTAAAATAAATACGCGATTAACAAAGCTGAACTGAAAATTTCCAGTAAAACATCTTTATAAAATATTGTCTGTTTCTCGGCATTTCTTAAAATCAAATAGGTGATCAATGGCATCAGCATGAACGTGTGGTAAGTCATATGACCAACAATGTACTTATGTGCATAAAAATCATTAAATAAAAAAATACTTGCTCCCAGAAATGAAGCATACATGCTGAGAAGAAAAATCTTTCTGGCTAATAAGTAAAAACCAATAAAACCAAGTGCTGCAAACAAGAGAAACGTAATGCGAACGCTTGTGATTGGATCAACAATGAAAACGAGAAATTGTGGTATGGAAAAATAGATACTGACGGGGTTAGGAAACTTTGGTATGCCTCCACAAAATGAAGGGGTAAACCATTGCAATGAAAACAAGCCGTTTTGACTAAACCAATAATACCCATCCAGGAAATAAGGCAGATAGTTATTGAAATCATGCCCCATTAAGCCGTTTTGCATAGGTAGAAATTGTTCATAAATAGCGAAATGAATAAAAATCAGCACACATGCAATAATGACAACACATAGCTCTTTTTTATGTTTGATTACAGAAAGCATTATTTAGATAAGATTGAAGGGCAGGTGAGTAATCTGATTAAAACTCTTCCTCAAACCATATGTAATCAGAATAACTGTTGTTAGGGATGATAGGACTTTGTGCCCAGTTACTTATTAACTGAAATATTAATAATAAAGTGATTATGGTTGACTGGACTGATATAAAGAATAATAAAAGTAATATGACAAAGTATATTAATGCGCTTCCCGAAAAAGGATTAAATAGGGCTCCAAACAGGAAAGTTAAACTCAATATACAGACACTTGAACAGGAAAATATCAGCAATATCCTAACCAGAGTTGAGTCACTATAAACCGAAATCGCACTTAAGCCGTGCAGAATTAAACCGCTAAAGTTCATGCTGGATTTGCCCAGCAGTCTTTCGCCTCTGTTCGTCGGGATTTTATCTATGGGCAACCTGGATCGAATAATAGTAGCAGGTAGATTTATCCACAATTCGGATCTTGATGCTAGCCTTGTTAATTGAACAGCAGGAATCAGACAAAAATTACCAAACGAAATCCGTTGTCCTGTTAGATATAGAAAAAGATATTTATAAATTCGATACATGAACCGAAAAAGCAGTGTCTCAGAGCGCTTACTTCTTTCTGCTACTATAATATTCTCGGGAACCATTCGGTTTTTACTTAATAGCTCCGAGATATACTCCGGTTTATCCTCACCATCAGAGTCCATGACTACGACCAAATCGCTTTGTGCATAATTTGCTAAATAAGCAATGCCTATCGCGATGCTTCTTTGCGAACCCATATTGCAGGAAAGATGAAGTATTTTGATAGTGTCGATTTTTTGAAGTTGACTGACTTGTTGCTGGTGGATTTGATGTTCCAGGCTTGACCCATCATTAATGACCAAAATACTCACTGAGGACAGGTTCGACCTATCCAAAGTTTGATCAATTTGCCCGATTAGAAGATTAAGAGACTCCCAATCATTATAGACAGGAATCAATATGGTCAGTGCTTTTTGCTGCAGATCTTCCAAAATTTATCCTCAGGCAAGTCGATTTCATCGATTTCCAGTCATGCAATAACATATCTAAAGCGCCGAAAATGCCAAAATCAATGATATAGGTATATCTCAAGATTAATCATATACATTTATCAAAATTACTCAAAATAGAACAGCGCCAGATTCGAGATTCAAATCATTTTGAGAATAAAGTCTCATTTAGATGCGGTCTTTAGGCTTTATCTGTAAATTGCTATAAAATATAATAGTTATTCCGAAATATCCCCATAAAGTGAAAAAATGTCCACTATCCCGGTAGAAGAAAAACCTCTAATAGATATGCTCCCTCCCTACGAAGATGAGCGCGGTGCCATATACCCGTTAGTTGATGCAAAAATGGAAAGTGCCGTATTAATTACCTCTAAAAAAGGCACGATTCGCGCTAATCACTACCACAAGACAGACTGGCATTATTGTTATGTGCTTGAAGGTTCGATTGATTATTATCACCGTCCGCATGGTTCTGACGAAGAACCGGAGTGCATTACAGTGAAAAAAGGTGAGATGATGTATACACCTCCCATGGTTGACCATGCCATGAAATTTCCTGAAGACACAGTTTTCCTTACTTTGGGAGGAAATCCACGGGATCAAGAAACCTATGAAGCAGACGTAGTCAGAGTTGATCTGGTTAATTAAGTTTTTACCTAAACCAGTCTGCAATGACCTATCAACATCGTCAGCAATGCAGGCTATGTGATAGTGATAATCTGGAGGTAGTATTATCACTAACGCCGACGCCGCCGGCCAATGCATTTATAAAGCGGGAATTTCTCGATGTTCAACAAGCATGTTTTCCGCTTGATCTCTACTTTTGTCATGGTTGCGCACACCTACAACTCCTGGATGTTGTTGCCCCTGATGTGCTTTTCGAAAATTACGTCTATGTCTCGGGGACATCACCTGTTTTTGTTGAACATTTCAGACAGTATGCAGATCAGATTACACAATTTTGTTCGCTTAAGCACGATGATTTAGTTGTTGATATTGGCTCAAATGACGGAACATTTTTACGTTTTTTTCTAGAGCAAGGTAATAGGGTTTTGGGTGTTGACCCGGCTAAAGAAATTTCTGAGCAGGCTAATCAATCAGGCATCAATACAATTAATGGTTTTTTCGGTGAAAGCATGGCCCGGCAAATTCTTGATGATTACGGTCAAGCCAAAGTTGTTTCTGCAAATAATGTTTTCGCTCATATTGATGATATAAAAAGTGTGGTCAGAGGTGTGCGTCAACTTCTCCAGGATGATGGCGTGTTTGTGTTTGAAGTCTCATATTTGCTCGATTTATATCAGAAAAAGCTGTTTGATATGGTTTATCATGAACATCTTGATTACCATTCAATTATTCCACTGCAGTTATTTTTTCAGACAATGCAAATGGAAATCATAAGTATAGAGAAAGTAAATACACACGGTGGCAGCATCCGTTGTTATGTGTCACACGCAAATGGACCCATACCAGTCGATAATAGTGTTAGTGAATTTGTTTCTATTGAAAAGGAAAATCTTCTCGACAAAGCAGAGACCTTTTTCGATTTTGCGACAAAGATTAAAAAAAATGGAATTCAACTTCTCGACTTGATAAAAAGTCTAAAATCGGAGGGCAAAAGAATTGCAGCATTTGGTGCCCCGGCAAAGGCAACAACGTTGATGTATCATTACGGACTTAATAGCGAGTATATCGACTATATTGTCGATGATAGCCCGTTAAAACAGGGACTGTATTCGCCAGGGCTACATCTGCCAGTTGTATCGAGTGATGCATTAAAACAGGATACGCCCGATTATTTACTTATCCTTGCATGGAATTTTGCAGAACCCATCATTAATAAGAATAGAGAGTATCAATCTAATGGAGGCAAATTTATTGTCCCTTTACCTGAACTGGAGATTATATAAATCGTGAATGAGTTTTTATTGTCAGAAGATATAGATGAAATTGTTAAGCGGTTGGATACAGTTGCAGATGAGTTTGAGGGCAAGCGAATACTGTTGGCTGGTGGGCAGGGCTTTCTTGGGCGATATTTTCTCTCCGTTTTTACCCGACTGAATGAAACCAGATTTAAGCAAAACTGTGAGTTAATCATTTTAGATAACTTTATTACCGCAGGCGAAGCAGGAAAAGATCAAAAGCCTTTCCCTGATGTTGACTATATTGAACATGATGTATCTACTTCAATTTCAATTGATAAAAAGCTCGATTTCATCATTCATTGTGCCGGCATTGCCAGTCCTTATTACTACCGTGCCTATCCACTTGAAACGCTTGATGTGGCAATTATGGGTAATCGTCATTTGTTGCAACTGGCATCTGAACATCAAGCTCGTTACACATTTTTTAGTTCCAGCGAAATCTATGGAGATCCTGATCCAAAACACATACCAACTCCGGAAAGTTACCGGGGTAATGTTTCTTCTCAAGGTCCCAGGGCTTGTTATGATGAAAGTAAACGAATGGGTGAAACACTATGTTATGTGTTTCATAATTTACATGGTGTTGCGACAAACATAATTAGACCATTTAATGTATATGGGCCCGGTATGCAGGAGGCAGACTATCGCGTGTTACCGAATTTTGCTAACCGGATAAAGGCTAAAGCGCCTCTTAAAGTATATGGTGGAGGAAATCAGACTCGAACGTTTTGTTATGTCAGCGATGCAATCAATGGTTTTCTCCGGGTAATTAGCATGGGCGTTCCGGGTGAGACGTACAACATAGGCAACCCCAAACCTGAAATTTCGATGGTCGAATTAGTGGAGTATTGCAGTAAGGCCCTAGGTAGGGAAGTCGCCCATACATTAATTGAATATCCGGATTCATACCCGGCTGATGAACCTAATAGGCGCTGTCCAGATATTAAAAAAGCCAGGCTGCAAATTGGCTATGAACCCAAGGTCGATATCACGACCGGTCTGACCAGGTTCTTTAGCTGGACTGATGAGAATTATACTGGTGAGCTATGAGTTTAAAGCTCGCGCTCGTTGGCTTGGGCGTTTGGGGGCAAAATTTTGTAAAAACCTGCGAGGTAAACTCCGAGGTTGAATTAGTTGCTGTTGCTACAAGAACACCGATAGAAAATAACCCCAGTGTTGATAGTTGTGAGTTTTACACAAGTTGGAAAAAATTATTAACTGAAGTTCAGTTGGATGGAATACTTCTAACCGCTCCTCCAGCGATTAATGCAAAGGTAGCCTCTCATGCATTATCGTTAGGTCTTCCTGTATTTATAGAAAAACCTTTTGCATTGTCAGCTGCTGACGCAGAATTAATTTTTCAAAACTTTGATAGTGACAAGGGTATTCTACAAGTCGGGTATATTGATAGACACAATTCTGCATGGCAAGGATTGAAAAAAAACCTGTCGGCGCTTGGAGGGATAGAGAAAATTGATGCCAGCTTTGGTGGTGACGGACCGATCAGAAAAGAGATATCTGCTTTGTGGGATTGGGGATCACATCCACTAGCATTGATCATAGAGTTATTGGGTAAGCCTGACAGTATTTCAGCAACCAGGACTTTGCAAGAAGAAGCAAAACACGGAATGATTGAAAATTATGATATTGAATTGTCTTATTTAGAGAAAACAGCCTATATAAAAACGGGCAACGGTTTCAAAAGTAAACAGAGGAGAGTCGTGGTTACTGGTAAAGCAGGTGAATTAATTTATGATGATTATATGGAAAATAAACTTGTACTTAAAACAGCGGAAGGAAGCAGAGAGGTTTCCTATAAAAGTGAACTCTCACCGTTGGCAAATGAACTTCAGTTTTTCTGCGATTTGATTTTAGATTCTAAAAAGTATGATGATGACCTGAAATTGGGACAATTAGTTACCAATGCGCTATTGGACATAGAAAACATGATAAGAAAATAGAGCTATGCAGACAAAGCGTCTGAGTATGCTTGTATGTATTGGGAAGCACATTTCTCCCAGGTTAATTCTTGAGCAATGATAAAATTTCGTCCGGCTAAACCTAAATTAACCCTAAGTTCTTGGTTGCTGAGTAAAAGTTGAATTTTTTCAGACAAATGTCCCGAATTACCGGTTTCAAATAATAAACCATTAGTTTCATCAGTTATTATCTCTTTATGACTTTCTATATTGCTTGCAATAACGGGCAGTCCTGTGGCCATTGCCTCAAGCAATGCATTAGGCCTGCCTTCATCTAAACTGGCAAAGATAAAAACGTCTGCTCTCGCGAGCTTGTTGGTGATGCTATCAGGATCGACGTTACCCAAAAAAGTAACGTGCTCAAATAATCCAAGTGACTTACACTGGCTTTCAAGTGCGTTCTTTTCCGGGCCTTCTCCAATAATACTCAAATGACAATTTTCGCAGTCCTTTAAAGCAGAAATTATCGTATGAAAAGATTTACGCTTGATCAAGCTTCCAACTGTAACGAGCTGATATAGCGTTTGCTTTTGTATTTCGTTGGCTCTTGTTATTTCCAGTAACGAACGATCAATGCCATTATTGATTAATCGTAGTTTGTGTTTGTATTGGGGTAAAAGAGTAACGGTTCTATTTAAAATACTTTCACCTACTGCAATGACTTTGTCGCTATAGTTTAGTGCAAATTTTAATAAGTTGAGGTCGATAATTTTTTTTTCCGCTCGAGCAATATCTTCTCCTCTAATCGTCGTAATAATTGGAATTTTAAATAACAAGTGTGCCGGTAAGGTGATAAAGGTGTTGATCGACCAGTTGGCGTGAATCACATCGTGCCTTTTTGCTTGTATTAAAGTATAGAAAAACAGGCTGAAGATTAGCAAGGGTAATAGCAGGTATAACCAGGGCTTGTATTTTAACGCTGCGGGAATACCGCCCGCCTGATGAGTGAGCAATTGCAAGCCTTTCGGTGCATAACGACATTTAATAATTGTGACATTGTTTTTTGATGAGCCAATTTCCTTAGCGTCACTCTGTATACCATCCGGCACAAGTACAGTGATTGAAATATTCTCTGGAAAGGCCTCAACAAGTCGTTTGATAAAAATGCCGCTGGAGGAACCTTGATATAGCGGATAAGAAGTCGTGATTAATAAGATGTTCAGAAGTCTACCTTGCCAGTAAAGTGTGTCTTAATGTTTTCCCATTTTACTCAATGTATCATCTGCAACATGGCTTTCATCATTTTAGGGTTGGCGGAAATAATACTCCCGGTTTTCATATAATCCGATCCGCCATCAAGCTCGCTATTAATGCCGCCTGCTTCCTGGACTAATAATGCACCTGCCGCAATATCCCACGGGTTCAAATTATATTCCCAAAAACCATCAAGCCGACCGCAGGCCACATAAGCTAAATCGAGGGCCGCTGATCCAGCTCGTCTGATTCCGGCGACTTTAGGGAATAAAGCGCGAAAGCTGGTAAGAAAACGATCTAATTGCTGATCATCACGAAACGGAAAGCCTGTGCCAAGTAAGGCCCCATCAAGTTCTCTACGTGAACTGACGCGTATCTTCTTATTATTACACTGCGCGCCTTTGCCTTTTGATGCGGTAAATAGTTCCTGTTTATAAGGATCATAAATCACCGCTTGATCTAGCCTGCCCCGATGCTCTAGAGCGATAGAAACAGCATAATGAGGGAAACTATGTAAATAATTGGTTGTGCCATCAAGTGGATCGATAATCCAGATAAACTCGCTTTCACCACTGGTACCGGACTCTTCTGCGAGGAAGGCATGATCCGGATACGACTGCTGAATGGTAGTAATAATAATCTGCTCAGCGGCTTTATCGACTTCTGAGACAAAGTCATTTTTGCCTTTCACATCAACAGAAAGATCGTTAACGCGGTCTATCTCGCGCACGATCAAATCACCAGCGGCACGAGCGGCACGAACCGCTATATTTAACATGGGGTGCATCGGTTAAACTGTCCTAATTTAATAAATTAGCATTCTACGTGGAGTGAAATAGTGAGTGAAGTAAATAAACCATGGTAATAGAAAATAATACGATTCGTATCGTGCTGGTTGGCACGACACATCCAGGTAATATTGGTGCGACAGCCCGTGCGATGAAAACTATGTGTCAGGATCGTTTGTACCTGGTATCCCCTAAAATTTATCCATCAGCGGAAGCCACCGCACGAGCAACCGGTGCCGATGATGTACTTGCCAATGCAACAGTGTGTGAGGATTTAAAACAAGCGGTAGCAGATTGTGATTTGGTCATTGGCACAACGGCCAGAGATCGCAGCCTCTCCTGGCCAGTGGTCAACCCGGCCCAGTGTGCAGAAATCGCGATCGCAAACCAATCAGGTCAAACGGCAATCGTATTTGGCAGGGAGAGTTCCGGGCTCTCAAATGAAGAACTGGAGTTATGTAATTACGTCATGAAAATTGCTACCAACCCTGAATATGGGTCGTTGAATCTGGCCTCAGCTGTGCAATTAACCTGTTACGAACTATTTAATAAAAGTTACGATGAACAATTATCAACTGTATCATCGGGTGATGACTTTGCCACTCAAGCGCAGCTGGAACAGTTTTATCATCATCTGGAAAAGACGATGCTGCAGACAGGTTATCTAAATCCGGATAATCCAAAAAAACTCATGCATCGTATGCATCGTTTGTTTAATCGCAGTCGATTGGAACAGAGTGAGGTAAATATACTAAGAGGGTTTTTAAGTAGTGTAGAACAAAAGTCCGTTAAATAAATGTAACCTTGTGATCGCATTTATCGCTGACATGACCAATAACCCAAGCTTGTTCTCCACAATCTGATAACAGAGACAGTGCTTGTTCAGCGTGGTCGCTAGCAATACAAATCACCATGCCGACACCACAATTAAATGTTCGATACATCTCTTCCTGATCGATATGACCTTGTTGTTTTAGCCAGTCGAAAATAGCAGGGAAATCCCAGCTGGCTCGATTCAACTCAACCGAGAGCGAATCAGGGATCACACGGGGGATATTCTCAATCAAGCCGCCGCCAGTAATATGTGAAATGGCATTCACTGGCATTTGGTTGACAAGTTGTAATATTGATTTGACGTAAATACGGGTTGGTTCCAGTAAAATATCGACAATCGGTTTACCATCGAGTAAGGATTGGGGATTTGCTTCACTGACTTCCAGGACTTTTCTAATCAGCGAATAACCATTGGAATGGCAGCCACTTGAGGCAAGCGCAATTAACGTATCGCCTTCCTGCACAGCGGCACCATCAATGATGTCATCTTTCTCCACCGCGCCAACACAAAACCCAGCAAGGTCGTAGTCGCCATCAGCATACATCCCCGGCATTTCGGCAGTTTCACCGCCAATCAAACTACAACCAGCCAGCTGGCAGCCCTCAGCAATACCGTTGATAACCGTTTCAGCGACCTCAACATCAAGTTTAGAACTGGCGAAATAATCCAGGAAAAATAAAGGCTCTGCGCCCTGTACGATTAAATCGTTAACACACATGGCGACCAAATCAATGCCAATTGATTCATGACGTTGATGTTCAATCGCCAGTTTGATTTTCGTGCCGACGCCATCTGTACCGGAGACCAGTACCGGTTGTTTGTAATCAAGTGAAGAAAGATCAAACAGCGCACCAAAGCCGCCTATACTACCCATCACGCCATTCCGATGCGTATTGGCCGTGGTTTGTTTTATCCTGGCTACCAGTTCATTACCTTGTTCTATGCTGACACCAGCATCTTCATAGCTAAGAGAGTGATTTTTTTTATCATTCATTCAAGTATGGTATCGGTGTCAGCATGGTCTAGCAATCCTTGACTTAATGCGCTGTCTTGCATAGCTTGCAGTGCATGAAATTATCATTTTATTCAGTTATCTTTTTTCTGGTATTCAGCTGTCCTCAAGCCTATGCCATTAAGGTTGACGGCCTGTATCAATCCAGTGTGCCAGTTGAAAATGAATCGGCTCAACTTAGAAAAATAGCCTTAAAACAGGCCCTCACCAATGTATTAATCAAGCTGACCGGTGATAGAGACATACCAAATAATACAAATGTTGACGACATCTTGCAGAGGCCAGAGCGTTTTGTACAACAGTTTCGCTATAAAGAGATTGAAACTGAGGCCGATGCTGATGTTGCCCAGATGCAACTGGCGTTACAAGTGAAATTTGATGAAACTTTGTTAAATGAGGTGATGCGAAGCTATGGGTTATCGATTTGGGGCAATGAACGCCCGGCGATACTGGTCTGGTTAGTCAACGAAGACAGTAACATCCGGCGTATCGTCAGTTTTGAAGAGTCTCCTGAACTTATCAGTGTGGTCGATAAGCGTGCATTCGAGAGAGGAATCACATTATTATTCCCATTGCTGGATTTAGAAGATACGTCACAGATTTCTGTCAGCGATCTTTGGGGCGTATTTAAACAGCCAATCATCACAGCCTCAAGCCGTTATCAGGCAGATGCCATTCTGGTGGGAAAAGTCCAACAACCACTAACAGGGAAATGGCAAGCCAACTGGACGTTAATCAATACTGAGGATACCCAGGATTGGCAAACGGATGGGCAGGATGCCGATCAGGCCCTAGGGGCTGGAATTGATGAATTAGTCGATCGACTAGCGGCCAGATATGCAAACTTTGCCTCTACCCGTGCAGAGTTGATTTCTGTCGAAGTAGAGAATGTCACCAGCATTGATGATTATGCAAAAGTATTGTCCTACCTTGAATCGCTACAATCGGTCACATCGGTATTGGTCAAAAACGTCATGCCGGAACGCGTTAGTTTCGAAGTCATCATCCATGGTGGAGTGGACGTGTTAAATCAGGCCGTATCATTGAGCAATCTCCTGCAAAACCTGGATGATGTACAAACCAATCGTTATCGATTAATCACTAACTAAACACGATGCAGATTACCGACGCACAAAAATGGTTGATATTTACAGTTGTAATCGCTGTCGGTTATTTAGTTTACTTATTGGCGCCAATACTGACGCCGTTTCTAATCAGCGCATTTCTTGCTTATCTGGCCGACCCGGCAGTTGATAAGCTCCAGACCATTAAATTTTCCAGAACCTTATCTGTCATCTTTGTGTTTTTTTTGATGACCATTATTCTCGGTTCTTTTTTGTTAATTGTTGTGCCGCTTATCGAAGAACAGTTAATGCGCCTGATCAGGCAACTGCCGGATATGCTAAACCTAATACAAACTGAATGGTTGCCGTGGTTATCAAACAGGTTAGGCATGGACTTAAGTAATATTAATTTTGATGAGATGAAAAAGTCGCTGACCGGTCATTGGCAAACATTGGGTAATGTCGTTGGAAAAATCTTTGTGCAAATTACCGCGTCGGGACAAACAGTACTGCTATGGGTGAGTTATCTGTTGCTCATTCCGGTAGTGACGTTTTATTTACTTAGAGATTGGGATGATTTGATTGCGCGCATAGGTACACTACTGCCAAGAAAGTATTCAGCAACAGTGATTCACTTGGCGAAACAATGTGATGAAGTGCTGGCGGAGTTTCTCAGGGGACAAATGTTAGTGATGCTGGCATTGAGCACGGTTTATAGCACGGGTCTGTGGATAGTTGGACTGGAGTTCTCGATACTGATTGGCTTAATGGCAGGATTGGTCAGTTTTGTGCCCTATCTGGGTTTTATTGTCGGCTTTGCTGTCGCCGGTGTCGCGGCGTTCATGCAGTTTCAGGACCTGGTACATATTGTCTATGTGTTGCTGGTATTTGGTGTTGGGCAAACCTTGGAAGGCATGGTGCTCACGCCCTTATTAGTCGGAGATAGAATTGGTCTGCACCCGGTTGCAGTCATTTTTGCGGTAATGGCTGGTGCGCAGCTTTTTGGCCTGTTCGGTATGTTGTTAGCATTACCCGTTGCAGCAGTGATAACGGTCTTGCTGCGGCATTTTCATCAGGAATACATGAAGAGTAGTTTCTATACACCATGATCACAGCGTTGCCGAAACAAATTCCGCTGGCATTTATCAATTATCAGCAGTTTGATTTTGTTAGCTTTCTGGATACTGACAATGCACTGGCGATTGAGCAACTCAAATCCATCGCATTGCAACGAACTCATCACCATCTGTATTTATGGGGAGAGAAGGGGGCGGGCAAAAGTCATCTTCTACAAGCGACATGTAAGCTGGCTAGCGAAAATTCGGCACAAGCTGCTTTCGTTCCTCTGGACGAAATGGAGCAATTTAATCCCGCCATGCTGCATGACTTATCGGAACTGGAGCTGGTTTGTGTTGATAACATTGACCGTTTGGCCGGGAAACTTGACTGGCAGCAGGCATTGGTTTGGCTTTATAACGAGTTGCGCGATAATCAACATTCACTAATCATGTCAGGCTTAACGTCACCGCAATCCAATTCGCTGGAATTAGAAGACTTGCGTTCACGACTGGGTTGGGATCAGGTGATTCATCTAAATGCCGCAGATGAAACGCAAGTAAAAAATATCCTGAAACATAAAGCAAAAGAGCGCGCGTTCGAACTGAGTGATGAAGTGATCGAGTTTCTACTAAAACGCGTCGACCGTGATATGACTTCTCTTGTAGCTCTGTTGGATAAGATTGATCATGCGTCGTTGATAGCCAAGCGCAAGATCACGATTCCATTTATTAAAGAAACACTTAGTCAACTTTGAGTTTTACGGAAAACTCTGCCAGGCGTTTTCCAGCAGCAAACGCCAGGTTCTTCTCATTTTTACTGACCGGTAACGCATTATTATTTCCTGCAACATGAGTCACACCATACGGGGTTCCGCCGCCTTCCAGTTCAAATAAACCGGATTCGGAATAAGGGATACCGAGCAGGCACATGCCATGATGCAATAATGGCAGCATCATAGAAATGAGTGTGGTTTCCTGACCGCCATGTAAACTTGAACTGGAGGAAAACACACAGGCCGGTTTACCACTCAGTTTTCCGGATAACCAGATATCTGAGGTCGAATCGATGAAGTATTTCATTGGCGCCGCCATGTTGCCAAAACGCGTAGGGCTACCCAGGGCTAAACCATCACAGTTGGCCAGATCTTCATGTGACACATAGGCAGGGCCGGACTCGGCAATATCCGGTTCCAATGCCTCGGTATTGGCAGATACTGCCGGTACTGTACGAATGTTGGCATTACAGTTTTTAACCGATTCGACACCATGCGCAACATGCCTGGCCAGTTCAGCGACACTACCGTTGCGACTGTAGTACAAGACCAGAATGTTATGCGTTGTCATAAGATGGCTAACACATTTTCAGGCGGGCGGCCGATAGCGGCCTTACCGTTTGCCAATACAATAGGGCGTTCTATTAATATCGGGTGAGTAATCATTGCGTTAATCACTGTATCGGTCTGTTCGAGTTTATCGCCCAGCGACAGCTCTTTAAACGGCGCCTCTTTCTTGCGAAGTAAATCGGCTGCATCGAGCCCCAGTTTTTTTACGATATCGTTTAAGGTTTTTTCATCTGGTGGCGTCTTAAGGTATTCAATAATTGTGACGTCCACCCCATTTTCTTCCAACAATGCCAGTGTCTGCGTCGATTTTGAACAGCGCGGATTGTGATAGATTGTCGCTTTCATTAACAACATTCCTGTATATTGTTTGTGATAATTAAAACATCATAATAAAAACACATTAGCATGACGAGCTAATTACCGATGAAAGAAAACCTGTTGGAAGTATTACGCCAGAGTGTTTTGACCGCCTACTATTTTGGTCGTTTTTTTCTGCGCCATTTTTATCAGTTAAGAGGTATGCAAACCGCCTCGTCTTTAGCTTATACGACATTGCTATCTATTGTGCCGTTGATTACGGTGATGTTCGGTTTGTTTGGCAAGATCCCGGTATTGCAGGATGTCTCGGCTTCAATTCAGCAATTCGTGTTTACCAATTTCGTTCCCCAGTTTGGTGAAACGGTGCAGACGTATATTGGTAACTTTTCGGATAAGGCATCGCAGCTTACGATAACTGGCAGTATGGTGCTGGTCATTATTGCTATTATGTTGATGGCGACGATTGATAACGCATTTAACCGTATCTGGTTTGTTACCAACAAGCGTAATCCGGTCTCACGACTGTTGGTTTATTGGGCGGTATTGACTATGGGGCCATTGCTCATCGGGATTGGTCTTGCCTCAACGTCCTATTTTCTGTCTTTACCGGTGCTGGCTGATGTCGATAGTACGTTTCAAATCAAGGCCACGCTGTTAAGCTGGTTGCCTTTTTTGACGACCTCCATCGCATTTTCGTTACTCTATATTTTGATCCCGAATTGTTTCGTGCCAAAGCGGCATGCAGTGATGGGCGGTGTCATTTGCGCTGTGCTGTTTGAATTTGCCAAATATGGTTTTGGCATCTATGTGCGTGCCATGCCGAGCTACGAGAATATTTACGGTGCGATTTCTGTTATCCCGTTATTTTTGATATGGATTTATGTCTCCTGGATCATCGTTTTGTTTGGTGCACACTTTTCTTTTTGTTTGTCATCGTTTCGATTGACGGATGAAATCGAAAATCGTAGTAAGGGTGGTTGGGATTTTCTCGATGCATTAAAAGTACTGGATGATTTATATCAAGCGCAGCAATCCGGTAAGACATTAACCATTACACAGTTAAGAAAGAAAACAATCCAACTGCCCCACTATTTACTTAACGATATGCTGGAGCATTTGCAGCGCGCCAAATGGGTCAATCAAAGTAGCGCGGGTCAATGGTTATTATCGAGAGATATGACTGAAACCAGCTTGCTAGATTTGCATCAGGTGCTGCCGGTTCGCTTGCCGATGAAAGACAATGAATTAAGCAAGGATCGAATGGCAAAAAAACTCAAACGGTTGCTGGAAAATCAATTCGAACCTGTCAAGCAACAGCTTGCTGTTACCATTGCTGATTTCCTTAAATCAGACGATGCGGACTAATCAGTTCACACCGATTTAAATGTAAAAATTTCAAACGATATGCTCGACTCTTGCAGTTGCTTTGCACTAATGAACTCGGATTTTCCGTCTCTGACAATCTCCATTTCCCGGTCTTTCAGATAGAGACCTTTCTCAGCGACGATAGATACGCTGTCTTTACTGTCATCTTGATTGATTAGAAATGCCGCGCGAAACGTCCTGTCGGCCTGACTGCCATTTCTGGCCCGTAATGCGATGGCCTTGCCTTTGTCGGCAACATTTTGAATGCCAAGTTTGTGAACTTGACGGCTGATCATCAGCCAGCGGATTACACCGATTGACCAGTTCTCATTATCGAGATTGATACCTACGATGTCGCCAACCCGAACCGGCTTTTCCGGTTTTTCACTGCGAATGATGGCGTAACCACCGGAACCTTCATCCACGATACGCCAGCTTTCAGAAAAATAATCTGACTCAACCGGTGTATGCTGTTCATAAGAAGACTCCGCCACATCGATCTCATCATCCGCTTGCGCCAGCTCTGGCGGCACAAATGCTTGCTTACCATTCAAAAAATAATACGTCGTGGTAAAGCCACTACTCATCATTAGCTCACCCTTTCTGGCGCTTCTTGGGAAATGGCGCTTGGGGGGTAAACCCCAGGCACGCAACATATGAGCTAACAAGGACTTGGCATAAAACGGCGACAGTACGATGGAGTTATCGACTTGCCCCATATTAATCAGCTCCAGTTGTTTCTGAATCAGGTTCTCCAGTGGGGTCGAATCCAGTAATCGGGTTTTATTCGTCGCCGCTTCAAGATTAAATTTGCTGTAGGGAATCGGCCGCTGATCGGCTTTCAGGTCCAGCACAAAATAACCACTCGGATTTGTCACTGTTTGCATTGGACTGACCTTGGTATATTCCGCCCAGCTATCCAGTTGTTCATAGATTTCCCATATCGCGCCAAACGGCAGGTGATGTGGGTCAACCAATGAAGCCATCAAAATTCGTTTGTAAGTATGATCGATGCTGGTCTTGATATCCTTGGTCTCAGCCCCGGGGATGGAATAAATATTTTTCTGACATTCTTTCGATTCAGCAAAATCATAAATGAAATTGAGCTGTTGCCAGACGTTTTTCGGTACCGGTGAATATTCAAGAAAACTGAAAATCAAGGCATGCGATAAATAATTCATCGACATCAGCATGGCCTCAATTGGAGGTTTACTCTGCTTCCATAAGGTCTTTTGATTTAATGCTTTATCAAACGCCAGTTTGCAACTAAAACTCATGTTAACCGCTATTTGTTTCATGATACTGACTTGCGATTGCACGGCATCAATTGTCTGCAATGTATGTTGCGCACCCGCCTTGATTTGAGACTGCACATAATACTGATAAGGCCGGTTATAAAGCGCCATTAAGTCCAAACGTGTCGCTGATTTAATGTCGGCTTTATTGGTTTCAATCAGTGCCTGATTGATCAAACTCGCGGTTTTCTGGAAATCAATATAAGGCAGAGAATCAAGCCACTCCTCAATGTTAAGTGGACGAGTCTCAATTTCTTCGCCGTGACTGGTTTTTCTTTTTGGTAGTGCCATCATAATGTTATGTAGTTAAGCAAAGGCCAGAAATCAACTTATTCGCTTAAATTACTTTTACCCTTATTGTTTTTCGTTATTTCTGTAGTAATCAGCAATATCTATTCCATCTATTTTGTTAACTGAGCAGAGTTAGTGTGAACTCGTCTACAATTCCTGTTCATGCCTAGAGAAATGAAACTGGCAAGGAATTTTGTTGAAAAAACAAAAAATAACTTGATAAAACAAATAGTTATAATGTTTATTGTACAGCTATATTGTTTTTGTTAGCCGCTAAATAGATATCAAACAGGCAAGCTGTAGATAATCTGTCTCAATATAGAGACATGTTTTAATATCTTTAACTTATTGATTATGAAAGATAAAACTTTATATTTTCGCGTTGCTGGACGCGTTCAAGGCGTTTTTTTCCGGGTGGAAACACGTAAACAAGCGGAATTGTTGCAATTATCTGGCTGGGTAAGAAATTGCGAAGATGGGACTGTCGAAATGGAAGCGACCGGCAGCGAGGAAAATTTGGCGATTTTAGCTGAGTGGTTGCAAACAGGCCCTGAAAGAGCACGTGTGGACAGCCTCGATTGTCAAGCACGCGATTATGAGCCGTTTGCAGGCTTCACTATTCGCTGAATTAAGTGCTCTGCAGGCAGCCTTGAATAAACGCAATCACCTCAGTCAAGGGAATATCCTGGTTTTCTTGTTGCAGCCGGGACTTGTATTCGATTTTACCTGCGTCTAATCCGCGTTCGCTGAATACCAGGCGATGAGGGATGCCAATTAACTCCATATCGGCAAACATCACGCCAGGTCTTTCCTTACGGTCATCAAGCAACACATCAATCCCGGCAGAGCTGAGTGATTCATACAGTTCCAATACCGCTTCGCGCAGTCGCTGCGATTTATGCATGTTGATAGGCACCAAGGCCAGTTGAAAAGGCGCAATGTTTGTTGGCCAGCATATGCCTTTGTCATCATTGTTCTGTTCAATAGCGGCCGCGACAATCCGGGATACGCCAATGCCATAGCAACCCATTAATAAGGTTATTGCTTTGCCTTGTTCATCAAGGCAGCTGGCCTTGAGGCTGGCGCTGTATTTATCGCCCAATTGAAAGATATGCCCTACCTCTATGCCTTTGGCAAATTGTAACGGCCCTGAGCCATCTGCTGCGTGATCACCGGTAACCACGTTTCTAATATCCACACTGTCGGGTAAAGGCAGATCGCGTTCCCAGTTAACACCGACCAGGTGTTTACCGTCCTCATTTGCGCCGCAGATAAAGTCAGCCGCATTTGCTGCAGTGTGATCCACATAAACCGGAATCGATAAGCCAACTGGCCCGATAGAACCAACACTGCAACCCAAAGTTTGCCTTATTTGCGCTTCATCGGCGAATTCTAACGGTGACTTAATCCCATCAAGTTTCTCCGCTTTAATATGATTTAATTCGTGGTCGCCTCGCAAAACCAGGGCAATCAATTCATCATTTTCAGATTTAACAATGAGCGTTTTAACACAATCAGTTTGTTTTACTCCCAGAAACTGACTGATATCGGCAATCGTATGCTGGTCAGGGGTATCTACTGTCTCCATGGTTTTGGTTGCCGATGCTCTTGCTGTCTCAGGCGGCAATGCTTCGGCCTGTTCCAGGTTTGCCGCATAGTCGCCGTTTTCCGAGAAAACGATGTGGTCTTCACCAGACTCAGCCAATACATGAAATTCATGTGATCGATTACCGCCAATGTTGCCGGAATCAGCCATGACGGCGCGGAATTTTAGTCCCAGCCGATTAAAAATTCTCGAGTAGGTGTCATACATAGCCTGATAAGTCTCTTGCAAAGACGCCTCAGTCAGATGAAAGGAGTAGGCATCTTTCATCAGGAATTCTCGCGCTCGCATAATGCCAAACCGTGGCCTGACTTCATCCCGGAATTTGGTCTGAATCTGATAAAAATTGGCCGGCAGCTGTTTGTAGCTGTTTATCTCTCTACGGACCAGATCGGTAATAATCTCTTCATGAGTTGGGCCAAAACAGAATTCTCGCTGATGGCGGTCTTCAATTCGCAGCAGTTCGGGACCATATTGTTCCCAGCGACCGGACTCCCGCCAGAGCTCAGCCGGCTGAACGGCCGGCATCAGCACTTCCTGGGCGCCACTTGCATCCATTTCTTCGCGAACAATATTTTCTACCTTGCGTAGCACCCTTAATCCCAGAGGCAGCCAGGTATAGATACCGCGAGCCAGTTGCCGAACCATGCCGGCACGGAGCATCAATTGGTGGCTGACGATTTCGGCATCCGCCGGGGCTTCACGCATTGTCGCGAGCAGTAATTGCGATGTTTTCATAGGTGTTAAATTGCTGTTGTCCAGACAGAACTACTGTTGCAGGCGATTATCGCCTGGGCTTGTGGCCACGCACTATAAACGGAAACAATCACAAGTGTAAGAGCCTGATTTTGCGCATTCATTTCTGCGGAAAAAGGAATGTTAGTGTTTTGTATAATTGAATCAGCCTGATCAGCGAAAGCATCACTTGACCTGACACGGGATTCTAAGTAACTTCCCGCAGTTTCGACCAATAAAAAGCAAGGGTTAAATACAGAGCAGTGGCAAAGACGAAGGAAATACTCAGAGGCGCGGAAATTTTCTGCCGGGCGTTAAAAGATGAAGGCGTTAAACACCTGTTTGGCTATCCCGGTGGGGCAGTGTTGCATATCTATGATGAGCTCTATAAACAGACAGATATCGAGCATATTCTCGTGCGTCATGAACAAGGTGCTACCCACGCCGCCGATGGTTACGCGCGTGCTACCGGCAAAGCCGGTGTGGTATTAGTTACGTCTGGACCCGGTGCGACCAATGCGGTCACCGGTATTGCTACCGCATTCATGGATTCTATCCCGTTAGTTGTCTTTACTGGGCAGGTTCCGACCCACATGATTGGTAATGATGCTTTTCAGGAAGTCGATTCAATTGGTATTACGCGCCCTTGTGTGAAACATAACTTCCTGGTCAAAGACGTCAAAGATCTGGCTGCGACCATTAAAAAGGCCTTCTATGTCGCAACCAGCGGCCGACCCGGGCCAGTGGTGGTTGATATTCCGAAGGATATCACCGCTGATTCATGTGAATACGAATATCCTAAAGAAGTGGACATGCGTTCCTACAAGCCGGTTGTCAAAGGCCATCCGGGACAAATTAAGAAAGCGGTAAAATTAATTCTGTCCGCGAAAAAGCCAATGATCTATTCAGGCGGCGGTGTCATCCTGGGCGAGGCCAGTGCCGAACTGACCGAATTCTCACGGATGTTGGGTTATCCTGTCACCAATACCTTGATGGGGCTGGGTGCTTATCCTGCCTCGGATAAACAGTTTATCGGTATGCTCGGTATGCATGGCACTTACGAAGCAAACATGGCCATGCATCATTGTGATGTATTGATTGCTATCGGCGCTCGGTTTGATGACCGTGTGACCGGTGATTTGGAAAAATTCTGCCCGTACGCAAAGATTGTACATATTGATGTTGATCCCTCTTCGATTGCCAAGAATGTCCCGGTTGATGTGCCTATTGTTGGTGACGTTAAACACGTATTAAAGGATCTGATTCCGCTGCTGAAGCAGGATAAACAAGAACCTGATGCTGAGGCATTGGCCGCCTGGTGGAAACAGGTTCATGATTGGGCGGCGATCGACTGTCTGAAATTTGATCGCACCACAGACGTTATCAAGCCACAGTACGTAATTGAAAAGCTTTGTGAACTGACTAATGGCGATGCCTATGTCACCTCTGATGTGGGCCAACATCAAATGTGGGCAGCACAATTTTATAAATTTGATAAACCGCGTCGCTGGATTAACTCAGGTGGTCTTGGCACCATGGGCTTTGGTTTGCCGTCAGCGATGGGGGTAAAACTGGCGTTTCCTGAAGAGACGGTTGCCTGTATTACCGGTGAGGCCAGTCTGGTGATGTGTATTCAGGAATTATCAACTTGCCTGCAATACAACACGCCAGTGAAGATTATCAGTTTGAACAACCGTTACATGGGCATGGTTCGTCAATGGCAGGAGTTCTTTTATTCCAGTCGTTATTCGCATTCATACATGGATGCATTGCCGGACTTTGTCAAACTGGCGGAGAGTTATGGTCATGTCGGTATGCGTATCGAACAAACTGGTGACGTTGAAGATGCGTTAAAAGAAGCATTGGCACTAAAAGATCGTACTGTGATGATGGACTTCATCACTGACCAAACGGAAAACGTTTATCCAATGATTGCTAATGGTAAGGGTCATCACGAAATGCACTTGTCACCAAAATTAGCATCCGAAACCAGAGAATTAGCCTGATATGCGCCACATACTGTCTTTGCTTCTGGAAAATGAGGCGGGCGCGCTATCGAGAGTGTCCGGGCTATTTTCTGCGCGCGCCTTTAACATCGAGTCACTAACTGTCGCACCCACAGACGATCCGTCTGTTTCCAGAATGACACTGGTTACTAACGGTTCGGATGCGATTGTCGAGCAGATTATTAAACAGGTGAATAAGCTGGTTGATGTGATTAAGGTGATCGACCTGAACGAGTATCGTCATATTGAACGTGAACTGATGCTGATCAAGATTACGGCAGAAAACGAAGGACGTGACGAAATCAAACGCATGGTCGATATCTTTCGTGGCCGTATCATTGATGTCACCGACAAGACATTCACTATTGAAATGACCGGCGCCGGTGACAAATTAAATGCCTTTATTGACGCTATCGATGAAGCATTGATTCTCGAAGTCGTTCGTTCTGGCGTCTCCGGCATCGCCCGCGGCGATAAAGCAATTCAATCCTAATTAATTACTACTTATTACGAGAGCAAGTTATGAATATTTATTACGATAAGGATGCAGATCTTTCCCTGATTCAATCAAAACAGGTTGCCATTATTGGTTATGGATCGCAGGGACATGCCCATGCCAACAATCTAAAAGACTCAGGTGTGAATGTATGTGTGGGCTTGCGCGAAGGTTCATCTTCCGCTGCCAAAGCATCTGCCGCTGGTTTGGAGGTTAAGTCGATTGCTGACGCGGTTGCCAGTTCCGATGTTGTAATGATCCTGGCGCCGGATGAGCATCAGTCAGAACTTTATAAAAATGAGATTGAGCCAAATATCAAACAGGGAGCAGCACTGGCGTTTGCGCATGGTTTTAATATTCATTTCCAACAAATCATGCCACGCGATGACCTGGATGTCGTTATGATCGCACCTAAAGGTCCAGGGCATCTGGTTCGTGCCACCTATGAAGGTGGTGGTGGTGTGCCTTCCTTGATTGCTGTATTCCAGGACGCTTCCGGTCAGGCTAAAGAGCTTTCTTTATCTTATGCCTCTGCCAATGGCGGTGGTCGTGCCGGTATTATTGAAACCACGTTTAAAGAAGAAACGGAAACCGATCTGTTTGGTGAACAAGCCGTACTTTGCGGTGGTATTACCGCACTGATTCAAGCAGGGTTTGAAACACTGGTTGAGGCGGGTTATGCACCGGAAATGGCCTACTTCGAATGTCTGCATGAGACCAAACTCATTGTCGATTTAATCTATGAAGGCGGTATTGCGAACATGCGTTATTCAATTTCCAACACCGCTGAGTATGGTGACTTTACCCGTGGTCCTCGCGTCATCACTGAAGAATCGAAGAAAGAGATGAAGAAGATCCTCGCTGAAATTCAGCACGGTGAGTTTGCGCGTGAGTTCATCCTGGAAAACCAGAGTGGTGCCGCGACATTAAAAGCGAAACGCCGAATAAGCCGCGAGCATGGCATTGAAGTGGTTGGCGAAAAGTTGCGATCAATGATGCCATGGATCAAAGACAACAAACTCGTCGATCATTCCAAAAACTGATATTGGAATCTTGATATAGCAGCGGCGAGAGACTTGGAAAGTTAAGTTTTATGCCGAGTAATCGCTATCCATTTATCGCCAGAGAAGCCTGGCCGATATTGTTTTTGCTTATCGGTCTGGCGTTGCTTTCCCAATTTATCCTAGGCTCGGTTGCGATGTTGCTGTTGCTTTGTGTTACAGCGGTAGCAGCGTATTTATTCCGCGATCCGAATCGCATTATTCCTTCTCATCCCTTGGCTGTGTTAAGCCCTGTCTATGGTATTGTTACCTTGATTGAGGAAGCCGAGGAAGTTCGCTTGGGTAAACGTGCAATGCGTATCCAGATAGAAACCCGTATCAATGATGTATACTCCTTGCGCAGCCCGATTGAAGGTAAGTTAATTGATAACTGGTGTTCTGCACCTGATGCAAATGAGTCCCGCCGCCATTTTGATTTCTATATTAAATCTGATGAAGGTGATGATGTTGTTACTGCTATTCGTCTGCGTGATCTGATCCGTCGATTTCACACTTACCTTCACTGTGGTGAACGTGTCGGGCACGGCCAACGTTGTGGCTATATCTTTTTTGGATGTACGGTCGATATTTTCCTTCCGCTGGAATGTAAGGTTCAGGTTGAATCAGGACAATATGTTGAATCAGGCAGCACTGTGCTGGCGCAATTGATTCATTCCGAAGCGACAACAGCGATCCAGGTTGAGTAACTAACCTGATTCAATCCTTGCAATGTTTTTTCTGCCTTTATGCGCATTGTCATCAAAGGTACACTCAGCAAATCTTAGATTAATTTCAAACAGAGTTGACTGTGACCAAGCGAAGACGTGGCATTTATTTACTACCTAATCTGTTTACGACGGGTGCATTGTTTGCCGGTTTTTATTCTATCGTCGCCGCGATGAATAGTCGGTTTGAAGTGGCAGCAATCGCGATATTTGTCGCGATGGTGTTGGACGGTATGGATGGACGTATTGCCAGAATGACGAATACGCAGAGTGATTTCGGTATGCAATACGACAGTCTATCAGACATGGCTTCGTTTGGTTTGGCGCCAGCACTGATTATGTATCAATGGGCGTTATTTGAGTTGGGTAAGATTGGTTGGCTAGCTGCCTTTATTTATGCTGCTTCCGCCGCGTTAAGACTAGCCAGATTTAATACCCAGGCGGCCAGTATTGATAAACGTTTTTTTCAGGGTTTACCCAGTCCGGCAGCGGCAGCCGTGATTGCCAGCGCCATCTGGTTAGGTACGGATTACGGGCTTGAAAACGGCCACTCGGTCATGGTGTTCTGTTTACCGGTCACGATCCTGGTCGGAATCCTGATGGTCAGCAATGTCCGCTACCACAGTTTCAAGCAGTTTGATCTCAAGGGTCCGGTACCGTTTATGGCGGTGTTGTTAATTATCGGTGTGTTTGTGTTTATCGCGATTCAGCCATCGCTTATCCTGTTTATACTCTCATCCATTTATGCCATCACTGGACCGGTATTCACTCTGGTGATGTTACGCAAGCACCGTGAAGCGAGAAAATCTCAGGAGCTAAATCAGGAATCAGAGTAGTGCAGTCTATTCTGTACTCAAAACTAATACTTGAAATTCACGTTAATACGCTTATATTTCACTTATGCAAACAACAAGACACAATGCGTTAATGATTATTTCAGCTCTGTTCTGTTCAGAGCTTGCGTTGCTTCGTCTGTCACTTCTACTGCCCTAACGGGCATCTAATTTCTTAAACATAATTTGATCTAAAAACCGTGCGTGAAACACGCATAACACGTTTGTATTGCCCAAATAATCCAAATAGACTGGGCAGGAATTCGGAGTAGAGTGATGCAGGATAAATTAACCATTTTTGATACCACCTTGCGCGATGGCGAACAGTCGCCCGGCGCATCGATGACGAAGGATGAAAAGCTTCGCATCGCCAAGGCACTGGAAAACATGAAAGTCGATGTCATCGAGGCGGGTTTCCCTATTGCCAGCCCCGGTGATTTTGAATCAGTCAAAGCCGTCGCTGAATTAGTCAAAGATAGCACCGTCTGTGGTCTTGCCCGCGCGCTGGATAAAGATATTGATCGTGCAGCCGAAGCATTAAAACCAGCCAATTCATCGCGTATCCATACATTTCTTGCGACGTCACCCATACACATGCGCGAGAAATTGCGTATGGAACCTGATCAAGTGGTAGAACATGCGGTTAAGGCTGTGAAACGTGCGCGAAACCATACCGACAATGTTGAGTTCTCACCGGAAGATGCCGGTCGTTCGGAATTCGAATTTTTATGTCGCGTGCTGGAAGCCGTTATCGACGCTGGCGCAAAGACAGTGAATATTCCCGATACCGTTGGTTATAACTTACCGCAGTACTTTGGCGAGTTGATTGGCAGATTAATTGGAAATGTACCGAACTCGGACAAAGCAGTTTTCTCGGTGCATTGTCATAACGATTTGGGTTTAGCGGTAGGGAATTCTCTTGCTGCGGTATTGAATGGAGCCAGACAGGTTGAGTGTACGATTAATGGCCTGGGTGAGCGCGCCGGTAACGCTGCGCTAGAAGAAGTGGTGATGACCGTGCGCACCCGTCGCGATGTATTCACCTGCGATACCGAACTGGATACCAGTCATATCGTGCATTGTTCGCGCCTGGTTTCAACCATTACCGGTTTCCCGGTACAGCCGAACAAAGCCATCGTTGGTGCCAATGCGTTTGCGCATGAATCCGGTATTCATCAGGATGGCGTGTTAAAGAGCCGTGAAACTTATGAGATTATGCGCGCGGAAGATGTTGGCTGGAATGCGAACCGTATGGTATTGGGTAAGCACTCCGGACGAAATGCCTTCAAAACTCGGCTGGAAGAATTAGGTATTCACTTTGAGAAAGAAGAAGAGTTGAATGCCGCTTTCGCGAGTTTTAAAGAATTGGCGGATAAGAAGCATGAAGTCTATGACGACGACTTACAAGCATTGGTCAGCGATACCATTCAGGAAACAGCTGCCGATCATATCAAGCTGGTTTCATTGAGAGCATTGGTTGAAACCGGAGAGACACCTTCGGCCGAGATTACGCTGTCTATTGATGGTGAAGAAAAGAAGGCCAGTGCCGAGGGCGGTGGGCCGGTCGATGCGACATTCAAGGCAATCGAAAGTATGGTTAACAGCGGTTGTGAATTGCAATTGTATTCGGTGAATAACATTACCACCGGCACCGACTCACAAGGTGAAGTGACAGTTCGTATCGATAAAGCCGGACGTATTGTGAACGGTTTGGGATCTGACACAGATATTGTCATGGCCTCGGCCAAGGCTTATATCAGTGCACTTAACAAGGCATTGACTCCGGAAGACCGGGCGCATCCGCAACGACTATAAATGACCCGATAATAATGGAACCGACACAGTTGCAATATTTAAAGGAGATGGGTATCGATGTTTGGGTAGGCCGTGATACGCCTCCATTAAATGTTGATGTCCCAGGTGTTGAATCCATAACAGAAGGTGAACAAGTTGCGCCGATGCCTATCGCGTCAAGTAGCGAACTGGAGGCGCTAAGACAAACCGTTTCGGTTTGTAAAAAATGCAGCCTGCACGAAACCAGAACACAAACCGTCTTTGGTGTCGGTAACCCAAATGCCGACTGGTTAGTTATTGGCGAAGCGCCAGGTGCGGAAGAAGACCGACAGGGTGAACCGTTTGTCGGACGTGCTGGCCAATTATTGAATGCAATGCTGGTTGCTATTGGTTTGAGTCGTGAACAGGTCTTTATTGCGAATATTTTAAAATGTCGCCCGCCGAATAATCGCGACCCGAAACCTGATGAAGTGGTTGCCTGTTCGTCTTATCTCAAACAGCAGATTGAATTAATTCAGCCAAAGATCATATTGGCAGTAGGTCGTATTGCCGCACAAAATTTACTTAGGGTGGATACACCGATAGGCAAGATGCGGGGTAAACGTTATACCTATCCGGATTCTGAATTGCCTGTCCTCGTCACTTATCATCCGGCATACTTATTACGTTCACCGCGCGAAAAAAGAAAAGTCTGGGAAGATTTGAAAATGGCAATGCAAACCTTTAAGGAAATCACATGAGTGCAGTCTTAAAAGAGGCGACGATTCATATACGTCCAATGAATGAAGCAGACATTGCCAAGATTATGGAAATAGAACGGTGCGCCTATGAGTTTCCCTGGACAGAAACCATTTTTATGGATTGTTTGCGAGTGGGTTATTGTTGTTGGGTACTGGAACGAAATGATGAATTGGTGGCTTATGCCGTGATGTCGGTTGTAGTCGGTGAATCGCATTTGCTTAACATTTGTGTCAATCCTGATTATCAGTCGCAGGGTTTGGGCAGACAGTTGGTCTGTCATATGTTAGATGTAGCTGTTGAGCATGATGCCAATATGACGTTTCTTGAAGTACGCCCATCTAATTTTGCCGCGATTAAACTGTATCTTGATTTGGGTTTCGATGAAGTGGGTATCCGTCGAAATTATTACCCTGCGAAACTAGGCAGAGAAGATGCGTTGATATTAGCGCGCACTGCGGTTAGCCACGAACAACAGAGTTTATAAAACAGTATGAACGATCTACTTAATTTACCCACACTCGAATCTTATGTCGGCAATACACCGTTGGTACGTATTCAACGATTAGCGGGTGAAACCAGTAATATTATTTTAGGCAAGCTGGAAGGAAATAACCCGGCGGGTTCGGTTAAAGACCGCCCGGCATTGAGCATGATCAAACATGCGGAAGCGAGAGGTGAGATTAAACCCGGCGATACCCTGATCGAAGCGACTAGTGGTAATACTGGTATTGCATTGGCGATGGCTGCCGCCATACGTGGTTATAAGATGATATTGATCATGCCAGAGAGCATGAGTATCGAACGACGTGCGGTGATGAAGGCTTTTGGTGCCGAGATAGTCTTAACCTCTGCCGATGGCAGTATGGAAGAAGCGATTGATGTCTCGCGTGCGATGGAAGCGGAAGGTAAGGGGAGAATACTGGATCAGTTTGCCAATCCGGATAATCCACGCGCGCATTATGAAGGTACCGGCCCGGAGATATGGCGTGATACCAATGGCAAGGTGACGCACTTTGTCAGTTCTATGGGTACTACTGGCACCATCATGGGTACCTCGCGTTTCCTGAAAGAAAAAAATCCTGATATTCAAATTGTCGGCGTACAGCCATTAGAAGGATCAAAAATACCGGGCATTCGTCGTTGGCCGGAAAAATATCTGCCCAAGATTTATGAACCACCCAGAGTGGATCGCATTATTGATGTCGGGCAAGAATTGGCCGAACAAACCACCATTGCACTCGGTGCAAAGGAAGGCATCTTCGCCGGCATCTCATCTGGTGGCGCAATGGCCGCTGCATTACAGATATCAGAAGAAGTGGAGAATGCTGTGATCGTATCCATCGTATGTGATCGTGGCGATCGGTATTTATCCACTGGTGTGTTTGCAGGCTAATATTTCTGCTAACGACCCAAAGCAGACATTAATTTTGAATAAAAAACATATATATAATTCCTTCGTGTCAGCTGTTGGTATTGCCAGTTGGGTTTGTTATTTCATCTATCAATACTGCCGACGCTTTGATGAATATTTTGATGATCACAATTCTTGGTATCGAGAAGTTGGAGGAACGGCGATTAATTTATGCCCATTGATCGCATTTATTGGACTTATACTGAGTCTGATCGGGTTATACCTTTATAGAAAAGATAAGCATGTATTCATAAACTTGGCATTGAACGGAGGAATGCTTGCTAATCTCCTGTTCCAAATAATTTCAACTATAGGCTACTAGTATTAAAACTATCCGCATATGGCCGACTCATGAGTTTTATTTCTAACGATTTAAAGCGAACGTTATATACGAGATAAATATGAACATGGTTAACGACTTCAAAACTTGGTGGTCTAAACCTACTAAAGCTGCCGACAGAATTAAAGCAATGACAATTGGGTGCCTTGCTGGCTTTTGGATTGGATTGATTGCTCCATTTATTGTTATATCAGAAGGCGTACCATTTAGCGTAATTGGTTACTCAATACTTGGCAGTATCATTACAATGGGAATTCTAGGCTTAATATTCCCTAAAATAATTACCACAATTTTTTATCCATTTGCATTCATAAGTATTGGTGGCAACTAGTGTTTAAAGCTTATGAATTTATATTGTCCGCTTCTGGCCGAATCATGACCAATACTACTAACGACCCAAAGCAGAAATAATCTAAACCAAAATGCTTTTGTGTTAATTAAGGAAATTTATGAATTTAAAAAAACTAAAATTAATATCAATTTCTATTTTATTTTATGCTTTTAATACACATGCCGAAGACTTAGCCTATTGTAAAGAGGGTTGGGCAAATGTTAATTCCGGAAAATATGATGAAGCATTTGATATATTTGAAAAATGTATTTCTGAAGGAAACCTGACAACTTCAACTTTAGCATTAATGTACAGAAATCAGGGTTTAGCGTTAAATGACAGTGGTCAGTACAAGTTAGCAATTGAAAGTTTTGACAAAGCACTGAGCCTTGAACCTGATGATCCATGGGTAGATTATGTTAATCGTGGTAATTCACTATCTGGACTTGAACGTTATAAGGATGCTTTATTTCAATACGAACTCGCATTAAAAGCTAAACCTAATTACAACCAAGCTTATTTCAACCGTGGCATTTTATATGAGCGTATAAAAAAAACAGATTTTGCAATAAAAGAGTATGAAAAAGCCTACGAATATGGATTGAGGTCCAAACATCTAATTTCTAGACTAGAAAAACATGGCCTCGCTAGATCAAAATACACTACGAACTCATCAATAGATAAGACATTAATTAAACTTGAGGATGTAAAAAACATTAGTTCTGTATTTAAGATGGAAAATCAAATTTGTAGTAGCCAAGGAGCAATGACTCACTTAACTAAATTTCACGATAGTGAAATTATTAAATCATCTAAGCAAATCAAATTAGATGATCTAAAGGTTACTTTTAAAATTCCACAAATTGGTAAACAAGATGACACTATAATTAAACTATATTTAAAGGATAAAAGCAGGGGTGTAATTGATCATTATGTCTATTTTAGTAAGGGTGCTACAGACATACAACATGCAGCACTAGTATTTACTGAATTGCCAGAAGGAACAAAAAGAAAAAGTGCATTTCGTTCAATGGAAATCACGCAAAATGCATTGTCGTCAAAATCTGGGGCGATTGTTAAGCTGAAGGCGCTTGATGGTCCGCATGGAGAATCTTTAGAGCTGATTGTACCTAATAGAATTGGGAGTATTTGTTATCCTACTTCAACATATTCATTTAGTGAAAATAGCAAAGGGATATCGACAATTGGTATAAGTAGATTTTCTTTTATTAAAAACATAATAATCGAATTTGCAATAATTGTTGAAATACCAAACGACATAAACGATGCTGAAGCAGTATCTTATGCCCAAAGACTGATGAATGGGTTTTGGACTAGATTGATAATAGATAAAAATTGAAATAATTATTGGGTTAGCAATAATTCAAAGTATATCTATTCCAAACTTATGTACACTTCTGGCTGACTCATTATTAATACCTAAAAAAACAAACTTCTTCTTATAAAAATTTAGATTTTAAAAGGACAAATTTATGCTAAACACGGAATCATTCACCCAATTAAAAAATAAATTATTTACCTTACGCATTGCCGTACTTTATCTCTTAATTACTTTATCTTTCCTAAATGTTGTTAAAGCAGAAGATGATACATCTCAAATTCCTGAAGACATCAAATCCCAGATACCTGAACCACCAGAAGGCTTTGAATGGAAACTTTATAAGAACGCCTTTTTTCCTAAACCTTTACAATGGAATGAGCTTGAGAGCTCAACCAATGGTAAAGGGATACCAATGACTGTGTATGCAACTAGCCCGGAAAAATTTTCAAATACAAAATATTTTGAAATGGGTTTTACCATTCAGATTATTAGTGGTCCGAAGAAAAGTCATAAAGTTGAAGCTAGTAAAGTAGCAATTCTATATTTAAAACCATTTGTAGAGACTCATAAAAAAGAAGAAATACTGATGTTTGAGGAATCTACTGTAGGTGATTTTGAAACTATGATATTTCGATATAGAGATGCCCCTGCTGGGTTAATACCTATAATTGTACATAAATTTATTTTGGCAAATAATATAACAGATAGTGTGCATGTTTTTACATATGAAAGTCCAGAATCCACATGGGCTGAAAACTGGACAAGATATGGCGAGCCTATTTTGAGCAAGGTAAATATTATTACTACATTACCATCTAAATAAGCTAAATCAATTTTTATAAAATAATATCTAATGTCTGCTATTGGCCGATAACTGACTTTTGAATTTCCGTGCTGCTTTGCCGAGTTATGCAATAGTATTAGCGGAAAGCAGACAGGAAGTCTGTTTTAGCGCATTCATTCAGGACGAATGTATGCGCGACGCGTAAATGCTATTGCTTTACGAGGGAAGTCGAAGACCTAAGCAGCAGGAATAAGTTCTTTTGCCTACTTTTCTAAAAAGAAAAGTAGGTCGCGATAAACGCGAAAAGCAATTTTTAAACAATATAAAGTTAATAAAAGGGGCAGAGTCGAATGGTTAAATGTCTACTTGTCGCCAAAAAAGTTAAAATTTAAATTATGAATATTCTCGTCTTTGATATCGAAACCGTGCCTGACATTGAATCAGGAAAAAAACTCTATGAGCTCGAAGGACTGGAAGCGGAAGATGCTGCAGAGTTAATGTTTACTCATCGACGGCAGGAGACGGATGGTAAGAGTGAGTTCCTGCGTCATTACTTGCAAAAGATTGTGGCTATATCCGTAGTATTAAAAACACATGATTCATTAAAAGTCTGGACCTTGGGTGATGAAGATGCCGATGAAGCGGAAATCATTCGACGTTTCTTTGAAGGGATTGAACGTTACACGCCAACGCTGGTTTCCTGGAATGGCAGCGGCTTTGATTTACCGGTATTACATTATCGTTCCTTACTACATGGCGTTGTTGCACAGCGCTATTGGGAAAGTGGTGAAGATGATAATAGTTTTAAATGGAATAATTATTTATCGCGTTTTCATAGCCGCCATACCGATTTAATGGATGTGCTGTCGGGTTATATGCCAATGGCAAAAGCTCCGCTGGATCAAATTGCCACGATTTTAGGTTTTCCCGGCAAGATGGGCATGAGTGGTGATAAGGTTTGGGACTGTTATCGTAATGGCGAAATCGCTTCGATACGAAATTATTGCGAAACCGATGTATTGAATACCTATCTAGTGTATCTACGCTATCAACTCATTCGCGGTCGTTTAGTCGAGTCGCAATACCAATCTGAATGCGAGCTGGTCAAAAGCACACTGACCGAGGAAGGTAAACCACATTTGCTGGAATTCCTTAACGCCTGGCAATCCTGATTATCATCTCTCTCTATGAGTCGACGCCGACGTAAGAAGATCCCTGCCGGTCTTTTTAACACTACCATTGAATCACTGTCTCATGAGGGCCGCGGTGTGGCGCACGTCGAGGGTAAAGCAGTCTTCATTGATAGTGCCTTGCCCGGTGAAACGGTTGAATTTAGTTACACGGGTTCACGCGCGAAGTTTGCTGAAGGTGTTGCTGAGTCAATAACGAATCAAAGCAATGATAGGGTAGAACCCGGTTGTCAGTATTTTGGTTACTGTGGTGGTTGTAGTCTGCAACACATGAGTAATGAAGCGCAGATACAGCATAAACAATCGGTATTAATGGAACAGTTTGAACATCTTGGCAAGGTAAAACCGAACACGACCCTTGAACCGCTGACTGGCCCTGAATGGGGCTATCGTCACAAGGCAAGACTTGCCGTTAAGCACGTAATTAAAAAAGAGAAGACCCTGGTCGGTTTTCGTGAGAAACGCAGCCCATTTGTCGCGGATATTGAGCAATGCGAAGTCTTGCATCCTGCGATTGGTAAAGAATTAAAACTATTACAAAGTTTGGTTTCCTCACTTTCCATCTATGATCAAATACCACAGATCGAGGTTGCTGTAACGGATAAACAAACCGCATTGGTGTTACGTCATCTGCAACCGTTTAGTGAAACGGATTTAGCAGCGTTAACCAAGTTTGAAAGCGACACACATTTTAAATTGTATTTACAACCGGGTGGCTACGATAGCGTCAATTTGTTAAATAAAAATAATAATGAAAGCCTGTCGTATTCACTGCCTGATTATGATTTGACCTTACAGTTTCTACCTACAGACTTTACCCAAATCAATATTGAAATTAATCAAAAGATGATTGCCCGTGCCTTACAGTTTCTGGAGCTAAGTGAGGATGATGAAGTACTGGACTTGTTTTGTGGTTTGGGTAATTTTACCTTGCCGATTGCGACAAAAGCCAAACGAGTGATTGGTGTAGAAGGAGACAAGGGTTTAATTGACCGTGCCAATAAAAACGCAGCATTCAATTCGATTGAAAATGTCGAGTTCTATGTGGCAGATTTAAGTGTGGATGAATTTCACTATCCGTTTATGCGTGAAAGCGTGAATAAAATCTTATTAGACCCGGCTCGAACTGGCGCAAAAGAAATACTCGCGGCGTTAAACCTGAAAGACGTTGAACGTGTCGTCTATGTATCTTGTAATCCTGCTACGCTGGCACGCGATGCGGGTATATTGGTCAATGAAAAAGGCTTTACCATGACACATGCCGGTGTGATGGATATGTTCCCGCATACGGCACATGTAGAATCCATTGCAGTATTTATCAGGCAATAATGAAGCAGTTTGATAATAAAACGTTTCGATTTTTCCTGTTATGTTTTGCGTTCTTTATTATTACCTCATGTTCTGATAAACCGAGAGAGTCCATTGCCTTTGGTATTAATACTGCCCCGGTAACCTTAGACCCACGTTTTACAACGGATGCGATATCCTATCGCATATCGCGCTTACTCTACCGTAGTCTGGTTGATTTCGATGACTCATTTCAAGCCATACCGGATCTGGCTAATTGGCAGGCAATCAGCCCTAATCATTATCGGTTTCGATTACAAGATACGGGGCGAGAGTTTCACAACGGCACTCGCTTGACGGCATCTGATGTAAAGTCGACATATGATTCAGTGTTAAATCCAGATACGACATCACCGCATCGTGGTTCGGTCGAAATGATTGAACGAATTGAAGTGATTGATGATGACACGGTTGATTTTCATCTTTCCCGTCCAGATCCTTTATTTCCCGGCCGTCTCGTTATCGGCATTATGCCGGCGGATTTAATCGCAGCAAAACACCCATTCAATCAAATACCTGTGGGTAGCGGAGAGTTGCGTTTTGTTAGCTGGGATGACGAAGCTTCATTGTTATTAAAACGAACCGACGGGAAATTGATTAAGTTTAAAACTGTAAAAGATTCAACGGTAAGAGTGCTAAAGTTATTGCGCGGTGAAATTGACTTAACTCAGGGTGATCTGTCACCGGAAATGGTCAGTTGGTTGACGAAGCGTGATAGCGTGGTGGTTGAAAAACAAAAGGGCAATACCTTTACCTATATCGGTTTTAATCTACAGGATGAGATGACCGGGAACCTAAAGGTCAGGCAAGCGATAGCCCATGCGATTGATAGAGATAAGATTATCCAGTTTGTCATGGGGCAAAACGCCAGAAAAGCAGGTGCATTGTTTCCAAGTCATCACTGGGTAGGCCATCAGGATATAGATGGAGTTGCTTACAATCCGCAGAAATCCATCGCGTTATTGGCTGAGCTGGGTTATGACAGATCATCACCATTAGTGTTGAGTTATAAAACCTCAAATAATCCTTTTCGTTTACGTTTAGCAACGGTGATTCAAAGTCAATTAAAACAGGTAGGAATCGGGCTAAATATACAAAGTTATGATTGGGGGACTTTCTACGCGGATATTAAATCCGGTCGTTTCCAGATGTACAGTCTTTCCTGGGTAGGATTAAAAATGCCGGATATTTTTCGCTATGTGTTTCATAGTGATGCCATTCCGCCTAAAGGTGCGAACCGCGGCAGACTTATCGATAGTCATGTTGATTCACTAATAGAACAGGCAGAATCGAGTCTGGAACTGGAGACTCAAGCAGAATATTATCATGAGTTACAAGCCTATCTACTTGAGGTATTACCTTACGTGCCCTTATGGTACGAAGATAATGCGATGGCAATGAGTAAAAATATTACTGGATATCAACTGAGCGAAGACGGAAATTTTGATGCATTGTTAAGAGTAAACAGGATATCGAATGACTAATAAACATATTATCGTCTCTATTAATGAGCAGACAATGCAGTTGTTGGAAAATGATGAACTAAACAAAGAGTATGTCATTTCATCAGCAAAGAATGGTGTTGGCGAACAAATGGACAGTGAATGTACGCCGCGTGGTGAACATACGATTGGCGAAAAGATAGGAAAAGACTGTGAAATTAACACAGTCTTTGTTGGACGTTTACCCACCGGTGAAGTCTATGAACCTGAGCTTCGACAGTTACATCCAGAACGAGATTGGATACTGACCCGGATTTTATGGTTAAACGGAGAAGAAGAAGGTAAGAATAAAAATGGTAAGGTCGATAGCCATGATCGTTATATTTATATTCACGGCACGCCGGACGATGTGAAAATGGGCAAGCCCGGTTCCCGTGGATGTATCAGGATGAGAAATGAAGACATCGTTGAGTTATTTGATTTAGTCGAAGTTGGTACGCGGGTCACGATCCATGAGTGACAAAGAAGACAAACTGGAGAGACCGCCAAGCACCTTCGAACGTATAGGTGGCGATGAAGGCTTACATAAACTGGTCGATGTGTTTTATGACACGATGGAAACCTTGCCTGAAGCAAATCATATTCTGAATATGCATCCCAAAGATCTCCGTAGTTCCAGAGAAAAACTGTTTATGTTTTTGAGTGGCTGGATGGGCGGGCCTGACAGGTATATTGCCGCGTTTGGGCATCCTCGTTTACGCGCCAGACATATGCCATTTCCGATAGGAGAAAAAGAGCGCGATGCCTGGATACTATGTATGGAGCATGCATTGCAATCGCTGGAAATTGATTCCATGTTAAGAGAGCATTTATTACAGGCCTTTAAACAGACTGCGAACCACATGATGAATACTGAGGTGAAAACTGACTAGTATCGACACAATGAAAGCGATGCGATTGCATGAGCAAGGTCAGGAATTGATTCATGATAAGTGTCCGGTGCCTGAGTGTGGAAATGATCAGGTACTCATTCGTGTCAACGCATGTGCAGTATGTCGCACGGATTTACATGTTTGTGATGGAGACCTGACAGAACCGGAATTACCGTTGATTCCCGGGCATGAGATTGTGGGTAAGGTGGTAAGCGTTGGGAAGAATGTAAAAGAATTGAAGCTTGATGATCGTGTTGGTGTCCCGTGGTTAGGTTTTACTTGTGGCAAGTGTCGTTATTGTTTAAATGATCAAGAGAACTTATGTGATGCTGCCAGGTTTACCGGTTATCAGATCGATGGTGGCTATGCAGAATATGCAGTCGCCGATCATCGCTATGTCTTTCCTTTAGAGAGTCAGCAATCCGATTTCGAACTCGCTCCGTTATTATGCGCCGGCCTGATTGGTTATCGTGCTTATAAAATGACGGGTAACGCAAAACGTATTGGTCTATTTGGTTTTGGTGCGGCTGCGCATATCCTCACTCAGTTAGCGATACAGCAGGATAAATCTATTTATGCCTTTACCCGTGAAAATGACAAACAGGCGCAGCAGTTCGCATTGGATCTAGGTGCAGTCTGGTCAGGCAATTCAGAACAGGCACCGGAAATAGAGTTGGATGCGGCGATACTGTTTGCACCGGTAGGCGCCTTGTTACCCCTGGCGTTACGTTCTGTTGTTAAAGGTGGCGTTGTGGTTTGCGCCGGGATACATATGAGTGATATTCCTGCTTTTCCATACAGTATTTTATGGGGAGAGCGCAGTGTTAAATCGGTTGCCAATCTGACTCGCAAGGATGGCGAAGAGTTTTTTCAGTTAATAAAACAATTTCCAATCAATACGGAAGTGCAGACGTATAAACTGGAAGATGCAAATCAGGCATTACAGGATTTGCGTGACGGTCAAATAAGTGGGGCAGCCGTGTTGGTCAATCAGCATTAAGTAAACTAGTTATGTTATGGAACGAATCCTTGAACCGGAATTGATGAATGATGAGCAACAGGCGCTGGCGTATGCGAGCGCTGACTTTGAAGAGCCGCATAATCATTTCATTGAGTTATTAATATCCAGAGTAGGTGGATCATTGCCTGCTAATGGTCTGGCTATTGATCTCGGTTGCGGAGCAGCAGACATTAGTATTCGTTTTGCACATGCCTTCCCGGATTATTCGATTGATGCCTGTGATGGTGCGAAGGCGATGCTTGCTGAAGGCCGACGTGCAATCGAAAAAAATCATTTAAACGCGCGGATTAATTTGATCGAAACACTGATTGATGAAACAACGCTGGAAAATGGTCATGTAGATATCATTTTCAGTAATAGTCTGTTACATCATTTACATCAGCCTATGCAGCTTTGGCATTGCATTAATAATACAGTAGGTAACCCTGATGTATTTATCATGGACTTGATGCGTCCCGACTCTGATCAACAAGTCGATGATTTGGTAAAAGAATACGCTTATGGTGAGCCGGAAATTTTACAACGTGATTTTAGAAATTCACTAAAAGCAGCCTTTACTGAAGAAGAAGTCAAGCAACAGCTAGCTGAAGCAGGGTTAAGTAAGCTAAGTGTTGAGGTGATTTCGGATCGACATTTTATTGTTTATGGCAAAGTCTGAGTAGCGGACGAAAAAAAACCGGAGTTGCTGAGACCAACCCCGGTTTCTTATTACTTGTCACTACTAGTTACACGCCAGCTTCTTTTGTGGTTTTAACAATAGCTGCCGCCACTTTGTAAGGATCTGCGTTAGATGCAGGGCGACGGTCTTCCAAACGACCTTTCCAACCATCTTCAACGGTACCAACCGGAATACGAATAGAAGCACCACGGTCAGAGACACCGTAGCTGAACTCATTAATCGATTGAGTTTCATGTAGGCCAGTCAGACGTTGATCATTTTCTGCGCCGTAAACATCGATGTGTCGTTTAATGTTTTTACCGAATTCTTCACAAATTTTAGTGAAGGTTTCCTGTTTACCAGATTCACGCATGACACCGTTTGAAAAGTTAGCGTGCATGCCGGAACCGTTCCAGTCGGTGTGACCTAATGGTTTTGGATGCCACTCGATGGCAAGACCGTATTTCTCAGCTGTGCGTTCGAGGAAATAGCGACCGAGCCAGGTTTCATCGCCGGCGCGTTTCGCGCTCTTGGCAAACACCTGGAATTCCCACTGGCCGGCAGCAACCTCACCGTTGATACCTTCAACGTTTAAACCCGCTTCCAGACAGATATCCAGATGTTCTTCAATGACTTCACGACCATAGGCGTTCATCGCACCAACTGAACAGTAATAAGGTCCTTGTGGACGTGGGAAGCCACCATGAGGGAAGCCTGGTGGTAAGTTCGTTGCCGGATCCCAAAGAAAGTATTCCTGTTCGAAACCAAACCAGAAATCTTCATCATCTTCAGATTCGTCGATGGTTGCACGACCGTTACTTGGGTGGGCGGTTCCATCAGCGTTCAATACTTCAGTCATGACCAAATAACCGTTTTTACGATCCGGATCAGGGACAACGGCAACAGGTTTCAACAGACAATCAGAGGAATTACCTTCTGCCTGCTCGGTAGAACTACCGTCAAAAGACCACATCGGGCAGTCTTCCAGTTTGCCGCTGAAGTCGGATTTGATCAGCGTTTTACTTCTCAGGCTTTGGGTGGGCTCGTAGCCGTCAAGCCATATATATTCAAGCTTACTTTTCATAGTGTATTGCTCTCCTCCAAAAAATTTTTGTGATAATCAGACTGAAGCCTGTATTGCAGACATAGTAATAGCAATATGTATTCCAACAGTTATACCGCTGGAAGGATTTACGGGAAGGTAAAAAACCGCTGAAAACCTGTGATGATTTTTTCTGGAAAAATAATGTGTTACATCAAAACTTTATTATCGTTTTTAACTGATCATCCATTGTGTTGGCGACACAGGATAAATTGGCGAAATCGCTAAAAGCACCATTTTTGTGCAAATAGATAACAAAAACTGATATTAATGCACAAATATGGTGCAACTATCCCCAATCTTCTTCCAGATAGCGAATCAGCTCCCCACAATTGGCTATTCTCTCAGTTTTTGATTTCGCAATACACTGCAATGTCACTTTTTCGAGCAATTGAGGCACTCTTACCTTGGTTAAACTGGAAGGAGCGGCTGGCTTTTCATGCAGGATTAACTCAATCATCTCATCAACGATATCTGCAACGAAAGGTGGGCGGCCAGCCAGGATTTCATATAAAACCACCCCCAAGCTATATATATCGGTTCGATAATCAATGTCAGGTTCACGCTGCAGCTGCTCCGGGGACATATACGATATTGTGCCTTGAAGCTTTTCCATGTCAGTAATTGATGAGGTTTTTTCTCCGGCTGCCGGTAATTCTGTCTTCTCAAGATCAGTACTGCTACTGCCATCAGGATTCCATACCTTTGCCAGACCCCAGTCCATTAGTAACACTTCCCCAAACGGTCCAACCAGTATATTTTCCGGTTTGATATCGCGATGAATCACGCGATGGCTATGCGCGTAATCCAGCGCATGTGCAATTTGTACAATGACATTAATAAGCTGAGTTAAATCATAGCGCTCACGGTAATCAAGAATTTCGCGCAGGGTATAACCGTGAACCAGCTTCATGGTGAAATAGTAGTGGCCTTTGGCTGTTCTGCCGAGCTCATACATAGGTACCGTGTTTGGGTGTTGTAACAGCGCGCCGACTCTGGCCTCGCGCAGAAAACGTTTTTGTTCTATCGGGTCATTAGCGAATTCCGGTTTCAATGTTTTATAACAAACCGTTCGTGACAGATTTAAATCCTTACAAGATTGAACAATGGCCTTACCGCCCTTGGCGATAGTTTTAAAATAAGCATAACGAACGTTAGGATCGAGCTTGAGTGGTAGTTCCTGATCCGTTTGTTCCAGGTACACAATCCCATATTCATCCTTGGGGGGTTCAGGAAATGCCGTCATTAATCACTCTCCAATGGATTACTAGGTCTAGCTATTAGGGAATTTTAGTTTACGCTTGTCTGGTTTAAAAATGTACCGAAATTACAATAGCATTTAACAGTGAAGTAGTTCGCGTTAAAGGCTATAAATGCTGAACTGATAGGTATTTACCTGGGTCATAAGTTATATGAAAAAAATTATATTACTGATGAAATCATTGACTTTGCTGCTGATTATGACGCCGTTAGTGTCAGTCGCAGCGACGGTTTATAAAGTTGTTGATGAAGACGGCAATATCAGCTTTTCAGATAAACCCTCGCCGCAGGCTAAAATCATTGAGGTGAAAAAAGCGCCCGTAATTAGCATGCCTGATGTTGAACTGCCAGAAGGTCAAGCTGCTGAGGAAGAAACAGAAATTACATATCAAACTCTGTTGATAAACAAGCCCGATAATGATCAAACGATTCGCGATAATACAGGCAGTCTTGATATCGTTTTGGCGTTAGAGCCTGCGTTAAAACAACAGCATAAAATCCGTCTAAGTTTGGATGGAAAACAGGTCGCAACTGTCGATTTGCTTAATCTGAAATTAAATAATATTGATCGCGGTACACATGAAATCGTTGCCGAGGTCATTGACGAAGAGAGTCAGGTTGTCATCAGTTCAGAAGCCGTCACATTCCATATGCATCGATTCAGTCAGTTGTTTAATCAACAGAACAATGGAGGGCAGAATAATGGCGCCGTGTCTCCAACTAATCCACCTCGGGGTACGCCACCAGCTGGTCCTGCGCCAGGTAGTGGTCCTGCGGCTTCCTCACTATAAATTACTGACATCGTCATGATAGTTAGCTATTCTCAACGTATGCGTAATCCGGTTTTCATCTTGTTAGCAATGTTTGCGAGCCTATGCCTCGCGGGTAATGCCGTTTATAAAACCATCGACGAAAACGGAAACGTTATCTTTACCGATCAGCCGAGTGAATCAGCCGAGAAGATTCAGCTGGATGAGCTGCAAACGATAGAAAATCCTAATCCTGCGAGATTAAAACCGCTGCCGCGCAAACAGCAATCAAGCGCGGTGGACAAGGATTACTATCAGGCCTTTTCTATCCTTAGCCCCACTATTGGTGAGTCCTACAGGAACAACGCCGGTAATTTCACTATTTCCTTATCACTGCAACCGGCTTTGAGGCCGAGTCATCGCGTCGTAATTAAACTGGATGGCAAGGAAGTAGCAAATGGTAAGAGCTTGTCCAAGTCGCTGACCAGCCAGGACAGAGGCACCCATACCATTTCTGCTCAGGTCGTGGATGCAAGTGGTAAAACCATGATTTCCACCTCAGGCAGCTTTACTCTACAACGCGTCTCACGCTAATTGCACTGATCTTGTTCACCGCGCCATCGTGTTTTGCACGATATGGGTGATTATCCCCTAGCAACATGTAAAAATAGACGTTTTTTGTTTGCTTGATACTTTTATTTTATTAACAAAAAGATCAACAGAAATATATTGAAAGCGCTTGAAAATGTGGATAACTACCTTGAAATAGCAGATTTTATCCACAATATAATGTGCATATCTAGTGTATAATTAACAAATAATAATAATAAAGAAGCACGAACGGAAGTCGATATTTTAGGTCACAGGAGAGGTAAAACTTAAAGAGGAAATTATGGCTACTTATTCAGCAATATCTGTTGCGGATTATATTATCAATAAGGCTTCAGAATCCAATAACACGTTAACACCGATGCAGGTTATTAAGCTTGTCTATCTGTGTCATGGGTGGATGTTAGGCTTGTATGGTAGACCACTAATTTCTGAGCCTATAGAAGCATGGAGATATGGTCCTGTTATTGATGATTTGTATCAGGCTGTTAAGAAATTTCGTTCAAACCCGGTCACAGGATCTTTAGCTCGTCGACCAGTGCTTTTTACAGATGATGAAAAAAACATAATGGATCAAGTTGTAAGAAAATACGAAAGATATTCAGGTCCAGCTCTATCCAGGCTTACGCACGCTAAAGGAACACCTTGGAGTCAGACTATACAGAGTTTTGATAACTATATTTCAAATGATTTGATCGAAGATCATTTCAAAAAATTAGCCTCAGTAACATAATATAAAGGTATGTCTGATAAGGAGATACCTGATCCTCCCCCTCCGTCTTCGTTAGAGACTAATCATGATGATATGGCCTTAGAAGAAACGAAGGCAATAGAATTTGACACATACATAGATCAAGATAAGAGACGAAGAGAACATATTAGGGCTGAAAAGATAAAGGATGCTTTTGCTATATCTTTACAATGGGGTATCTATTTAGTCGCGGTATTATTAGTTACGGGAGTTTTAGTGTGGGCGTGGCATTTGCTCACGCCAAACGAACCCCCTTATGACTGGCACTGGCTAAGCAAAGATCAGTTATATGAAGTACAAAAAGTTATGACAGGCTCTTTATTGGCGCTTGTATTAAGCGAGTTAACACATAAACATTTGAAATAATGTCTACAGGTAAATACACGTCCTTAGAAGAAGCGAAAGATGAAAAGCAACTAAAACGCTTCATTAAAGAACATCCATCAAAAGGCAACGAAAAGCAGTTTGATGATCTATTAGGTCGAATGGCTAAGAATAAACCCGCAAAGGAATCTAAATAGATGATGACCGATATTATCGATGCTGAGTATTCATCGGGGGATGTAGATGCTGAATTAACATCTGCTCCCACTGATCGCGCTGTGCTTGATCATGAACAACAAGAGCATGAATGTGAGTTGCCCCGTTTTGGACTGCCTCATCCAGACGTTCATGGTTGGGTAAGCGAGACTGAAAACTCTCCGCTTGCCCTACATAGAGTGGAAACCAGTTTGCTCCATTCTGGTAAGTAAAGATATATAAACCGGGGACATCATTCCAATTATTATTATTATCGACAATCTCAAAATCTAGATGTTGAGTATCATTGATAGGCCAGCTACATGTTGCCATTGTTCTATCTCCTTGAGTCCTTGAACAATAGCTAGTATAGATTATTAAAAAGCTCCAAGCAGTCTTTCAAACATCCATTTAGGGCTTTTACGCATATTGTATCTGTATTCAAACTCCCCTAAGTAGTTAGGTAAATACTTCTTAGATACGTGTATGTGAGTACCCCTGATTGAGTTTTTAAGACGGCTCCAGAAGCCTTCAATCGTATTGGTATGGTGAATACCATTAACCCATTCATCATGCTCATGACAGACAGTACCGTGTTCAAATCCGTCTTTCTCTAGAAACTGATAACAGGGTGCTTCATCGGTACTAATGACAGTGCCAGCAACAACTTTAGCGTCTACATGCTTTTTAATCGTTTTACGAGTGCGTTTATCTATCACGTAGGTTTGGACTTTACCGTCACGCTCGACCATGCCATAGACGATGGTTTTACCTTTAAATGGACTCTCACGTTTGTATGATGGAGATCGATTTCTTTTACGGCCTCCCATGAAGGTTTCATCCATTTCAACGTGACCACCGTATTGATTGTCACCGTCTACATTGGTCATATATTTACGGATTTCATGACCCATACGCCATGCAGTTTTATACGTTACGCCTAGTTGACGTTGTAACTCTTTAGCAGGCACACCATGACGCGATGTAGTAAAAAGATACATAGCATAGAACCACTTCTGCAAAGGTGTACGTGATTTCTCAAAAGGAGTGCCAGCCATAGGGCTTATTTGGTGCGCGCACCACTGACATTGATAAACAGGACGTTTTTGCACCTTTGTAAACCGCGAGTGTTTCTTGCATTTAGGACACTCAAAGGACGTTCCGAAGCGTATTTCCATCAAATGATTGAGACAATAATCGTCGGTAGGGAAGCGTTTAAAGAAATCAACTACAGTAAAATCAGACATTTATCATTCCTTACATGAAACATAGGTATAGCATAGCAAAACTACTACATGAGGTAAAGGGATAATTGCGACGATATGGTCTGTTTTTTGCTCAACTCATTAACGTGTTTTTTGCACAGATTTAACATGGTTTTTAACTAATTGATTTTTATATAAAAAATATTTCGGCTTTTAAATTCTAATTTTAACAAGGAAACAGACAGTGAAAACTGCACTAAAACAGTGCAATAATGCGCGAACAATGACATTTAACAGCGATACTTCGACGAGAATTACTGAGCATTTAGCAACAGCCATTCTTTTGTTTGATTGTGATTTGAGGTTGGTCTGCATGAATCCCACCGCAGAAGATATGCTCTCCGTCAGTGCAACTCGTGCGGACGGTATGACTCCTTCTGAGATTTGGCCTAATTCATCGTTTTTTAATCGTGCTATCAGTCAATCAGTTGAGTCGGGTGCCAAGCGTATTGAGCGTGGTGTAGAAATCAATCTGACGCCGCGGCACAGGATCAAAGTCGATTGCATGATTACACCAATTATCGAAGAGGAGTATCCGACTGAGATTCTGGTTGAGTTGTCTGATGCTAACGCCTATGAAAAGGTGCTCAATGAAGCGAATCAGCAAACCGTGCAGGAAGCAGCAAAAGAATCGATCCAGGGTATGGCGCATGAAATCAAAAACCCGCTAGGCGGAATTCGCGGTGCGGCGCAGTTGTTAGAGCTTGAACTGGAAAATGAAGAGTTAAAAGAATATACGCAGATCATCATTAACGAATCAGATCGACTACGTAAATTTATAGATCGCATGTTAACGCCGAGCCGCGTGAACGAAAAATCGGACTTGAACATCCATGAAATTCTTGAATATGTGGTGTCAGTCGTGCGCGCCGAGAATTCCCAAAATATTAATATTAGTAAGGACTATGATCCCAGTATTCCTGATGTGGCTGGTGACCGCGAACAGATCATACAAGCAGTATTGAATTTAATTCGAAACGCCGTCCAGGCTATCGATGAAAATGGCACGATTACATTAAAGACCCGAATCAGACGACAAGTCACCATCCAAAACAAATTAAATCGGCATGTGATCGAAGTCGAGATTATTGATGATGGACCCGGTATTCCGCCTGAAATTGAAGCCGGTGCGTTTTATCCAATGATAACCGGGCGTGCCGAAGGTACCGGTTTAGGCTTGTCCATTGCCCAACAAATTATACAGTCTCATGGAGGGCTGATCAGTTATGAACGTGAATACGACGAAACCTACTTCACCATCCTCCTCCCAATGGACTAAGAAGATGGATGCGACACAGAACGTCTGGATCGTCGACGATGATAAGTCGATTCGATGGGTATTGGAAAAAGCATTACAAAAATCGGATGCCTCGATTGAAAGCTTTGCTAATCCTGGTGACGTACTAAAAAAACTCAGTATTAATCAACCGGATGTCATCATTTCTGATATTCGTATGCCCGGAATGGATGGCATTTCACTGCTGGAAAAAATCAAGCAACAGGCACCGGATATTCCGGTCATCATCATGACCGCGTATTCCGATTTGGACCGAGCCGTGTCAGCGTTTCAGGGCGGCGCGTTTGAATATCTGTCCAAACCGTTTGATGTTGATGAAGTGGTAAGCCTTGTAAAAAGAGCAATTACTCACAAACAACAGAATTCATCGGCCGAAGAGATAGAAGACCGGGCAAACGCATCACCGATTATTGGCTCAGCCCCGGCGATGCAGGAAGTGTTTAAAGCGATAGGGCGATTGTCCGGTTCCAACCTGACGGTATTAATTACCGGCGAATCTGGCACGGGTAAAGAGCTGGTTGCCAGCGCATTGCATGCGCATAGTCCACGCTCGACTAAACCATTTATTGCGATCAATACCGCGGCGATTCCCAAAGACCTGCTCGAATCCGAATTATTTGGTCATGAAAAAGGTGCCTTTACCGGTGCCACTGCACAGCGCCAGGGGCGTTTTGAGCAAGCCAATGGAGGCACATTATTTTTGGATGAAATTGGTGATATGCCGGCTGACTTGCAAACCCGACTGTTACGTATCCTGGCCCAGGGCGAGTACTATCGCGTTGGCGGACACATGCCGATTAAGGTTGATGTTCGTGTGATTGCAGCGACACACCAAAACCTGGAACAGCTGGTTAAAGAAGGCAAATTTCGGGAGGACTTATTACACCGTTTGAATGTCATACGTGTTCATGTGCCTTCCCTACGTGAACGCCGGACTGACGTCGTCGAGCTGACAAAACATTTTCTTAAAATAGCGGCAACAGAATTAGGCGAGGACACCAAACAGCTGCTTCCGGAAACCGCTGATTATTTATCAAGTTTGCCCTGGCCCGGGAATGTTCGGCAGTTGGAAAATTTTTGTCGTTGGGTAACGGTGATGGCATCCGGCAGGGAAATTCATATTGATGATCTTCCGCCTGAGTTAAAGGTCGATACTGCAGAGGCAGAAGCCACCGATAAGTGGGAAGCGTCATTTCGTCAATGGGTAGAATCCAGCCTGATTAAAGGCGATACAGAATTACTCAGAACAGCAGAACCCAGCTTTGAAAAAATCCTGATTGAGGAAGCGTTAAAGAAGACCAGCGGTCGCAGACAGGATGCAGCCAAGCTTTTAGGTTGGGGTAGAAACACATTAACACGCAAGATCAAACAACTTGAACTTGATGTTTAATTCTAAAGTAGTCACTTAGTTTCTGATTTTTATACAAAAAGCATCCACTGAATTTTTCAGCTTAGGCTTAGTCATAAGCCTGTCATAAAAATTTCATTAAATAAAGCTAAGGCATGCTAGTCTAAATGCCGATTACATGGCGGTGTTGTTCAAAAAATTAATCAATAATCATGCTCAATATTAGTGACGTCATTTCCAGGAAGAAACTGACAGCGGTGTTTCAACCCATCATTGATCTTACCAGTCCTGGACTTACCGCCTACGAGGCATTAATACGCGGGCCACTGCATTCAAATCTACACAGTCCAAAAACCCTGTTTGAACAGGCGAGGCAGTCAAATTTAACCGAACAGCTTGAATTACTGTGTATCGAAATCGCATGTGAAGCTTTCTTCAGCAAACAAGTCGATGCGAAACTGTTTGTTAACATGAGTTCTATGTCCCTGATCAATTCCAGGGCGAGAAAATTTCTAACCGACTATCTTGAAAACCAACTGGGAGTCGATAAAGATCGCGTCGTTATCGAGCTGTCAGAACAGTATCAAATCAATGACTATGATCAAATCAGGGAAGCCTTGAGTTTTTTACGTGAGATTGGTTACCAGGTAGCTATCGATGATTTGGGTGCCGGTTATTCAAGCTTACGTGTCTGGTCAGAGTTTAAACCCGAGTATGTCAAAATTGATCGGCATTTTATTTCTGATATTAATAACAATCATATTAATCACGAGTTTGTCAGATCGATACAGGAAATTTCTCGCAGTGTCGGCTGTAAAGTGATCGCTGAAGGGATAGAAACCGAGGCAGAATTAAAAACTGTATCATCAATGGGTATTACCCACGGTCAGGGTTATTTGCTGGGTAAGCCGAGTGCAAAAATCGACGATGACCCGGTTAAAAATATCATCGATAAAGTTAACCCGTTAAAACAGTTCGAGTTCTATCGCCATAAGGATTCTGTCGTTAACCTGATGTATTTCCAGGAAGGGATAAGCTTTGATATGACGCTGGCTAAAACCGCTGAATATATCGAAGCAAACCAGAATATTAATTCTATTCCTGTTTTAAAAGATGATATTCCGCTGGGCACCATTACCCGCCAGAGGATAATGGAAGTGTTTTTTAGTCGTTATGGGCGTGAGCTGCATTCAAGAAAGCGAATCGTCAACTTCATTGAGACCAACGTACTGGTCGTTGAACAGAATACAACCTTACCTGTCGTCAGTCGTTTGTTCACATCCGGCAAAGATCTGGATATGAATAACGACATCATTATTACCAATAAAGGAAAATATGTTGGTATTTTAAAACCAAAGAAATTGTTAGAAAAAATTACCGAGCAGCAAATCATGAGTGCGCGTTACTCGAATCCTCTAACCTTGTTACCGGGTAACGTCCCTATCTATGAATGGATAGATGAGCTACTGGACAGGAAACAGGACTTCTGGCTGGCTTATTTTGATTTAAACAACTTCAAACCTTATAACGACATCTACGGTTATTCCAAGGGCGATAAGGTAATTAACCTGCTAGCCGAAATTATCAAGAACAGTGTTGATTCTGATGCTGATCGCGTGGGTCATATCGGTGGTGACGACTTTGTCGTGATATTTTCAGACGATAGCTGGCGAGAAAAATGCGAGCAAATATTGGCAAGGTTCCGTGAAGAGATTAAAGCATTTTATACCGAGGAAGACCTGAAAAATGATGGTATCTATTGTGATGATCGTCGCGGTAACAGACAGTTTTTTGCCATCTTGAGCATTGCTATCGGCTTGGTAAATCCGGATCATAATTTATGCAGCTCGCATCATGATGTGGCTATGTTGGCAACCGATGCCAAACATCAGGCCAAAAAGATAGGTGGGAATATCCTGTTTGAATCGCGTCGGCGTGGTAATGATCAAAGTTTTTTTGCCAGCGAACAAATAAGCCAGCATGAGCAATGCGATGAATCTGGACAGGAAAATATTACGTTTCCTGAAGCCAGCTCGCCAGCTGTTTTGCATAATAGGTAAGAATGCCATCAGCTCCGGCACGTTTGCAGCATAGTAATGACTCGGTTACGGTAGCCCTTTCATCAATCCAGCCGTTAGCCGCTGCCGCCTTTAACATCGCGTATTCACCGCTTACGTGATATACAAAAGTCGGTCGACCAAAGCCGGTCTTAATACGATAAACAATATCCAGGTAGGGTAAACCAGGTTTAATCATAAACATATCCGCACCTTCATTAATATCGAGTTCGACTTCAGTCAATGCCTCATCGGTATTAGCCGGATCCATTTGATAGGTATATTTATTTCCTCCACCTAGTGCAGCGGCTGAGCCAACGGCATCCCGAAAAGGTCCATAAAAGCTGGAGGCATATTTTGCTGCGTAAGACAGTATTTTCGTATTGATAAAGCCTTGCGCTTCAAGTTCGGCTCGTATCATACCAATACGGCCATCCATCATGTCAGATGGTGCCACGATATCAGCACCGGCGTTTGCATGAGACAGTGCTTGCTTAACCAATACGTCAACCGTTTCATCGTTCAACACATAGCCAACATCATTGGTTAGTCCATCCTGACCAGACAGGGTATAAGGGTCGAGCGCCACATCGGTTATCACGCCGAGTTCAGGAAAGGATTGTTTAAGTGCTGCGACAGCCCGTTGTACGAGTCCCGCCTCATTCCAGGCCTCATCCGCATTTTCACTTTTGTTCTCACTCTCCACTACCGGAAATAATGCAATGGCAGGAATATTGAGTTTGAGTAACTGTTCCGCTTCCTGTAGTAATTTATCGATGCTGAGACGGAATACACCCGGCATTGAATCAACCGCAATTTCCTGATTGTTACCCTCTACGATAAACATGGGGTAGATGAGATCGTCGGTTGACAGTGAGGTTTCGCGCATCAGTCGGCGCGAAAACGCATCGCTGCGCATTCTTCTCGGCCGTAAAAAAATACTATGATTTTTACTCATGACTGGCTTGGTAGTTGAATTTGTTCGGCTGTTATTGGTCAATAGTGTAACCGATCTGGGCCGTTATTATAATTCCGTAAAGTCAGTCTATGTTTGAACAAATCATCTTCGCCTATGAAGGCAGCCTGCGGCTGCTGGTCTTCCTGATGTTTATCATCAGTCTGGCGTTGCTGGAAGTCTATTTGCCACGTCGAAGCCCGATTAAGAATGCCAACGATAGGCGATTGACTAATCTTGGTTTGATGTTGATTGATACAGTTGCGATACGCTTACTGATTCCATTGGCCGCATTTGAAGTCGCCAACTATGCCGCGGCGAACAATATTGGTCTGTTAAATTATCTTACTGTTCCTGCAATGCTCAATATTCTGATTACGATTATTGTGTTTGATTTGGTCATTTACCTGCAGCATGTGTTGTTTCATAAAGTGAAGCCGCTTTGGCGGATACACAGAGTGCATCATACTGATGCAGAACTCGACGTGACCACCGGTATTCGCTTTCACCCGTTTGAGATGCTGCTGTCGATGTGTCTCAAACTGGCGCTCGTATTGTTGCTTGGCCCGCTCGCGATAAGTATTTTTCTATACGAGCTGATGTTAAGTGTGGCCTCATTATTTACTCACAGTAATATCAAACTTAATATTCAGCTTGATCGCTGGCTCAGGAAGTTGATTGTGACACCCGACATGCATCGGGTTCATCACTCTGTGATCAAGAGCGAAACAGACAGTAATTATGGCAATATCTTTTCGCTCTGGGATCGGATTTTTAAAACTTATCAAACAAAACCCTCACAAGGATATGACAATATGACTATTGGCTTATCCGAATTTCAAAACAACCAGGCATTAAGTCTGATTGCATTACTTAAATTACCTATAAATAACCAAGGTGGAATATGAATAAAGAAAATGCTGTATTGGAACGCTACTCGGAAGGTGCACAGGAACGTCAGGAGTCTCTCTGTTGTCCGGTCGATTATCAACAACATCTGTTAGACATGTTGCCTGAGGAGATTATTGAAAAAGACTATGGTTGTGGTGATCCATCACGCTATGTAAGAGAAGGGGACGTGGTACTGGACCTGGGAAGTGGCAGTGGCAAGATATGCTATATGGCAGCACAATTAGTCGGGAAAAAGGGTAAGGTTATAGGCGTTGATATGAATGACGATATGCTTGCTCTTGCAAGAAAATACCAACAGCAAATGAGTGAAAAACTTGGCAGTGACCGCGTATCGTTTATGAAAGGCAAGATACAGAATCTTGCATTGGATGTTGCCGCGATTGAATCCTGGTTAAAACAGAATCCGGTTAATGATATGGCGTCAATGGGTAAGTTAGAGCAAGAGTTATCTATCCAGGCAAAGCAATCGCCATTAATAGCAGACAATTCAGTTGATTTGGTTATCTCCAACTGTGTATTGAACCTGGTAAACGATAAGGAAAAACAACAACTGGTTAATGAAATATTTCGCGTGGTAAAACCCGGCGGCAGGATTGCCATATCCGATATTATCAGTGATGAAATAATCCCGGATTCGTTAAAGGAAAACGCTGAGCTTTGGAGTGGCTGTATATCGGGTGCGTTTCAGGAGCAGGAGATGTTGGCGATGTTTAAGGCTGCAGGTTTTATTGCTGTCAGCTATGACAAATGGTCAGATGAACCGTGGCAAGTAGTCGAAGGTATCGAGTTCAGGTCAGCGACGTTAACCGCTATCAAACCGCAAGCTGAGGCGTGTATTGATAAAGGTCATGCGGTGATTTATCGGGGCCCTTACGACTTCGTCCGTGATGACGAAGGTCATGAATTCCCTCGTGGCGAGAGAATGGCGGTTTGTGAACGAACGTTTGAGCTGTTTCAAAACGATCCTTACAAAGACAGTTTTATCTGTATTCAACCAGCGGTTGAAAAAGAAGCCGTCGCTTGGTGTGCCCCGCCAGGAACAAAACGTCCAGCCAAGGAAACCAAAGGCGCAATCTTTATTAGTAATACGGGGCAGTCAGCATGTTGCCTGTCTAAATCAGTAAGCCAACGCTATTAGAAAACCATTTTCATTTTATATCGGTTTGGGATACTGTTTGCTGAAGCCTGTAAGTTTTTGGCAGGCACAAACAGCCCGGTTAAATTCGGCTCGATTTTTTCGCAGAAGATTCTGCTATTTAGATAAAGGGTAATAACATGACGGCAAAAATCATTGATGGAAAAGAAATCTCCAAAATTGTCAGGGAAGAATGGAAGCTTGAAGCAGAGAAACTAAAAGAAAAAGGTGTGTTGCCCGGTCTGGCAGTGATCATCGTCGGTGATAACCCGGCTTCTAAAGTGTATGTGCGTAATAAAATTAAAGCCTGTCATGATGTCGGTCTGCATTCAGAAGTGCATGAAATGCCGGAAGATACGCAGGAAGTCATGTTGTTGGATGCAATACGCAGTTTAAATGAAAATAAAACTATCCATGGCATTCTGGTCCAGTTGCCGCTGCCGGATCATATTGATGAAGATAAAGTACTGGAGACCATTTCGGTTGAAAAAGATGTGGACGGCTTTCACCTTTATAATATGGGCGCATTAGTCGTTGGTAATACCGTGTTTCCTCCCTGTACCCCTTATGGTGTGCAATGTCTGTTGGAACATATGGATATTCCCATAGAAGGCATGAATGCAGTGGTTGTGGGCCGGAGTAATATTGTCGGTAAACCGATGGCAATGATGCTGTTGCATAAAAATGCCACTGTTAGCATTTGCACATCAAAAACACGGGATCTGAATCAGTACACATCGATGGCGGACATTCTTGTGGTAGCAACCGGAAGACCGGAGATGATTACCGGTGATATGGTGAAAGAAGGTGCCGCCGTGATTGATGTCGGTATTAATCGACTGGATGATGGTCGCCTGGTTGGTGATGTGGATTTCGACAGTGTTAAACAAAAGGCGGGTTACATTACACCGGTACCCGGTGGTGTCGGGCCGATGACGATTACCATGCTGGTTGCGAACACGGTGCGCGCTGCGCAATCCATTCATAAGCTTGGTTAATAGTTAAACAGTCAGCACTATAGCGATGGGTCAGGTAGGGTTTCCACCGTTGCCTCGATCCAGGCTTCCACTTCCCGGGTGATGCTGGCTGCTTTCTTTCCTTCCGTTTCAATGACCGGGCCAATTACCATCGTGATGGTCCCTGGTTTTTTCAGTAGGCTATTGCGCGACCATAGATAACCGGCATTATGTGCGACAGGTGTGATCCGGGCGCCGGATTTTTCTGCAAGTAATCCACCACCCGGTAAATATTTGCCTTTGTTACCCGGGGTAACGCGTGTTCCCTCCGGAAATATGATAATCCAGCGCGATTGTTTTAATCGCTCGCAACCCTGCTCAACGATTTGTCGAAATGATTTTATTGCTGAACCGCGATCTATCGCGATCGGTTGCATCGCCGCCAGCCCCCAACCGTATATCGGGATTTGCAGTAATTCACGTTTCAGTATCCATACTTGCGGTATGAAGATAAGTTGCAATGCCAGCGTTTCCCAGGCGGATTGGTGTTTGCACATGACTATGCCTGCTTGTTCGGGAATATTCTCTTTTCCCTCGATGTTATAGTGAATATTGCAACAGACTTTTAGCCACCATAAATTGAACACGGTCCAACGTGTGACCAGGTAATAACGTGTCTCGAATTTCAGTGGGAAAGCAAGCAGGCTGATCGGCGTAAATATCAATGTGCTGATAATCTGCCCGATATAGAAACAGAGCGAACGAAGTAACAGCATCAGCTATGTTCAGATAATAACTCTTTAGTAAAGCTGGCCAGGTTTTTGTAAATAGGGATACCCGCCGGTACGTTGCCATCATCGATTTCCTGTTGGCCTTTGCCGGTTTTCACCAGGATGGGTTTGCCTCCGGCACTTTGTGCGGCTTTAATGTCGGTCATCTTATCACCTACACAATAAACCTTATTTAAGGAAACACGGAGTCGTTCAGATACCTGATTATACATACCCGGTTTGGGTTTTCTGCAGCTGCAATCTTCTCTCGGAGTACATGGGCAAAAAAAGATTGCCTCGATCTTGCCACCAAATTGATCCAGGTGGGTTAGCATTTTGATGTGGATGGCGTTGAGGTCATCAATCGTGAATTTCTTTCGCCCAATTCCAGACTGGTTAGTAATCACGACGACTTGATAATGATGTCGGGTCAGATCGGCAATCGCCTTCAGGCTACCGGGAATAGCATGCCATTCGTCGGGTGATTTAATATATTCATCCGAGTCATGATTGATTACGCCATCACGGTCCAGAATAATCAGCGCCATTTATTTTCCCTGTAGTTTTGATATATCAGCTATCTGTAAGAAAAGCTGATTCAGATTACCCAACAAAGCCAGTCGGTTTTGTTTAGTCGCTTCATCTTCACACATGACCATGACATTATCAAAAAAATCATCGACCGGCTGTTTCAGTCCTGCCAGATGACTCAAAGCTTGCTGGTATTCGTTGTTATCAAGCATGGGCGCTAAATTGGTATGGTATTCTGATAATAAACCGGCCAATGTTTGTTCGGCGGTTTCATCCAGCAAGGTATTGTTTATTTTATTAGTCACTACCTCGCCATTCTTTTTAAGAATGTTGTTAATTCGCTTATTGGCAGCCGCCAGGCTTTCCGCCTCAGGTAATTGTCGAAATGCTGTGACTGCTTGTAGACGCTGATCAAAATCCAGTAAATTATCAGGGGTGACAGCAGCAACGGCATCAAATACGTCAGGGTTAATACCCAGATCAAGATAATAGCGACGCAGGCGCTCCATCATAAAGTCAAACACAGCCTGCACTTGCTGCTCAGCTTTTAATGAGGCATCAAATTGTTCGGCGCTATGATCTAGCAGTGCACGCAGATCGATATCCAGTTTACCCTCGACCAGAATACGCAAGGCACCAATTGCCGCACGACGCAAGCCATAAGGATCCTTGTCGCCTGTTGGTATTTTACCAATCGCAAAAATACCAAGCAGTGATTCGACTTTGCCGCTTAGAGACAGACATTGTGCTATTGGGTCTGACGGTAACTCATCACCGGAGTAACGAGGCAGATAAAATGCTTCCAATGCGTCAGCGACATCCTGATCTTCGCCCGCGGCAGTCGCATAATATTTTCCCATGGTGCCTTGTAATTCAGAAAACTCATAGACCATTTCGGTTAATAAATCACACAGGCATAGTTCGGCAGCTCGCTTTGTCTTGGTTTGGTCCGCATTAATATGTTTGGCCAGGTAGCTTGCGATTTCAGTAATACGGTTTTTTCGTTCATGCAGATTGCCAATCTGTTTTTGGTAAATCACTTGTTTTAATGCATCGACACGGTTTTCCAGACCGAATTTAATGTCTTTTTCCCAGAAGAAAGCGGCATCGCTCAGGCGAGGTTGTATGACACGTTCGTTACCGTTTCGCAGTTGAGCTGGATCGGTACTGTCAATATTCGCGATACCAATAAAGCAGGCCATCAACTTCCCGTCTTTATCCTTGAGCGGAAAGTATTTCTGGTGATCTTGCATATTGGCTATCAGTACTTCTTTCGGTAGCGATAAGAACTGTTGATCAAAATTTCCAACAAATGCCACCGGCCACTCTACTAACGATGTCACTTCGTCCAACAAGTCTGCGTCGATGATTGCTTCACCGTGTAAATCATCAGCAAGTGATTTTGCCTGTTGTTTAATCATTGATTGTCGTTCCGAATAATCAGCAATCACAAAGGCCTGATCCTTCAACGTTGATAAATATTGATCGACGGATTTAATCGCAATCGGCTGCGGGTGATGAAAACGATGACCATAGCTATGAGTGCCCGACTCGACTCCCATGATATTGCAGGCTATGGCATCCTGCCCAAATAACAGTAATATCCACTTTATCGGGCGTACAAACTCGATATCACTATTGCCCCAGCGCATACGTTTTGCGATAGGCAGTCTCTTGAGTGCCTGTTCAATCAGTTCGGGTAACAGTTCGGTGGACTGTTTGCCCTTTATCTGTTGGGTGAACGCCAGCCAGGTTCCTTTGTCGGTTTCCAGTCTTTCCAGTTGATCAACTGTCACGCCGCAGGATCGGGCAAAACCCTCGGTTGCTTTTGTCGGTTTTCCTGATTCATCAAACGCGGCTTCGACCGAAGGGCCTTTTCGTTGTTGAGTGATATCAGCCTGTGCGGTGTCCAGTTGTTGAATGAGTAAACCCAGTCGTCGCGGTGTGGCAAACCACTGACAGTCAGTAAAATTCAGTTGTCCATTTTCCAGTGCCTGGGAAAGACTCTGATGAAATGCACTCGCTAATGGTTTCAGCGAGCCCGGTGGCATTTCTTCCACCCCAATCTCGATTAATAGATCCCGTTTATCACTCATGCTGAATTTGACTCTTGTAATAGCGGGAAGCCGAGCGCTTCACGACTGTCATAGTAAGCCTGTGCCACTGCGCGAGACAGGCTACGCACACGCAGAATATATTGTTGACGTTCGGTCACAGAAATAGCACCGCGAGCATCAAGCAGGTTAAAGGCATGCGATGCCTTAATGGCCATTTCATATGCCGGCAGTGGTAACTGTTTCTCTATCAGTAATTGCGATTGTTGTTCGCAGGTATCAAACCACTGGAATAAAGATGAGGTGTCAGCAAGGTCGAAATTATAATTCGACATCTCCACTTCATTTTGGTGATAGATATCACCATAGGTCACAATGTTATCGTCTTGTTGGGTCCAGACCAGGTCATAGACATTGTTACAGTTTTGCAGACACATGGCGATGCGTTCCAGACCATAGGTCATCTCACCGGAAACCGGTTTACAGTCAAGACCGCCGACCTGCTGAAAATAGGTAAACTGACTGATCTCCATGCCGTCCAGCCAGACCTCCCAACCCAAACCCCAGGCCCCCAATGTTGGGGATTCCCAGTTGTCTTCTACAAAGCGGACATCATGGATACTGGTATCCACGCCCAATGCAGTTAACGAATCCAGGTAATATTGCTGAATATCGTCTGGTGATGGCTTCAATATCACCTGAAACTGATAGTAGTGTTGCAGTCGGTTTGGATTATCTCCGTAGCGTCCATCAGTCGGTCGTCTTGATGGTTGAACATAAGCGGCTCGCCAGGGCTCGGGGCCAATCGCATGCAGGAAGGTAGCCGGGTGAAATGTACCGGCGCCCATTTCCATATCATAGGGTTGCATAACAACACAGCCTTTCTCTGACCAAAAATTCTGCAGCGCAAAGATAAGCTGTTGAAAGCTGTTAACAGGGTTTTGCATAAAAGTCGGTATATTTTGCTGTTCTGGAATCAAATAGGCTAATGCAGCGCGAAGTATACCGTGTGTGACCCATCTTGTGTACGCACTGGCGCTGTCAGTCTAAAGTTGGCGGGCTTTTGTGCCGATAGCTATTTACACCAACTTAAAGCTGGAATTGACAGTGAAACAAATAGCGATAAGCCTGCAAGAGACAGCGCATTGGCATGCCATGATAGGCCGGGCTGAATATTCATCCCAGCATGTCTTGCCGCCGTGCGTGGAAAATTATCTTGTCCGACTGTTATTACGATTTGAGAATGAAGCCAGCATCGATTGGCTTAAGGCTGCGCATTATGATGAATCGCAAAGCATGGAACAGCGTTTGAACAACCTGGGCGAGCATTGTTTACTGTTATGTACGTTCTATCCAGATGTGGCAAAGCAATACAATGTTGATTTAAACGAGCTTATCACGATAGGCAGTGATGCCTACAATACACTGGCAAACATGCAGTCTGACGATGAACTGTTTTCTTACCTGGGTAGCCATTTTCCTAACATTGTGGACATGCTGTCCCGCATCCAAAAATATCATTATTATTCTGCGAAAAAACAGGCAGTAACCAACCGTAAATTAGCGAATAATGTTGCTGCAAAACTCCAGTTAAACGGAATCAATCCCGCTTATCTAAAAACGTTGAACTAGTATTTTGTCGGAAGTTTGAGGGTATAAAAGCGAGCCATGCAACAGCAATCCAATATTGAACAGCTACCATTAATTGACAAGCAGGTGCTTAACAAGCTTCGCGCTATAATGGAAGATGAGTTTGACGAGGTTATTAGCATTTATCTTGAAGACTCGCTTTCGTTAATGAGTGATATACATGACGCCTTCATTCATGATCCTGAATCCATTACCCGGCCAATCCATACGTTAAAATCCAGCAGTCATAGTGTTGGTGCTAAACAATTGGCCGCTGTTGCTCAACAAATGGAAACGCTGGTGAAAAAGCATGAAAAACCTGCCGCCTCTGCGATGCTGGATCAGTTACAGGAAATTTACACCGAGTCACATAATGCATTGGTACAAATTCAACAGGAAAATAAAACCGATAATCGTATCGCGCAGGATTGAGTGTTAGATCCAAGCTTGGTATTAATTGTTAAAAGGCTTTACCAAACGCAAAACCAAACACGAGCGAATCATTCGCATTCTCTGCAAAATCAATGTGAAATTGGGGCGACAGGGTAAAAGACTCGAATTCAAACTCATATAAGCCACCCAGCCTGAATATATATCGATCGCCGTGTTCGGTAAACTCGATTCCCGGGCCGAGTTGCATGATGACGCCGAGGTGGGTATGGATGTCTGCGACAGCCAGGAAAGTGGCAGCGTCAATTTTACTGAACGCATATTCAGAAACAAAACCGAGCCCCAGTAAGTCAGAAACCCGATACTCATAATCCAGGCCGACTGTCTCTCCATAGAGATCATCGTTCAGTAGATGTGTGCCGCCGAGGAATAATGATAAATGATGAGGCGCATCAAAACCGTTTGCTCTTACAGCACCGCTATAAAAATACGAAAAAAAGAGAATAAATAGCAGTATGCCTTTTGCCAATGCTGATAATCGTCTCATGCCTGTTGTCTCTGTAGAACGTTGGGTCAAGTGTCATTGAGACGAATACAACGTCGCTAATGACATCGTGTAAAGCCAGCTATGTCATTTATATCGGCAGTCAAACCAAAAAATTGAATAGAGCTTAAATCGGGCTGTATAAAAAGGTATTTTGAGACAAAAGCGGTTAAGTATTAAGGCAAGACACTTAACCTATGTCTTGAACAAGAAATTAGCGTGTCAGGGAAAATGACAGTAAGGAGTTAAATCTTAATCCAACCCTATATCTGCAGAATTATTATCTCGAATGATTGTGTTTGAACGTCGGGTAACAATGTCATACTTAAATCCAGGGATTTCAAATACGCGATCGCTAAGCTGTTGATTTAATCCATCTGCAAACTGTTTGATTTGATCGAGATCCAGTTCTTCATCCTCGTCAGGAATGAAGGATTCATCAAAACTGAACGTAAATGTCGCATAAGGGATCTCATCGATGCTAAATGCTGTCATCTCGGCCAGAATACCATCAAAGGTTTTCACCCTGGCTCGAATAGCATCAGGCATATCGCTGAATGAGCTAGCTGCATAGGCACCACTGATTTGCATGTCCTGCAAGATGGTGCCAAATCGGTTAATCATGATTTCCGGTGCCATGCGTTTATCTTTTGGCAGGTTTTCCAGCTCGAATGTTTGCTTTCCTTTAGCTTCTTTAAACAAGGTATAGGTGTCACCATCGGGATGATCGATGCGCACACTTTTTATTGCATCAGACGGGATATCAAACAAGGCGCGTTCTATCCAGTCAGTCTTCACCGCAGATAAATTCAACACGCCGTTCACCAGATAGGATTGTTCATCATCCGGCTTTCTCACGTATAAGCCGGGCGTGCTTTGTGCAGCGCTGCTGCGACGCGGTTTTCCGACCAATACTTCAATCAGTTTGTTATCGTCTTTGTCTTTCAGGGTAAGTAATACCGAACTTGATTCTTCGCGTTCCAACCCTTCTACACCAAGTCGATGATACAGTCTCGGCATCGCTGTTTTCGGCGCGTTGATTTTGAGATCGGCTGCGCCCAACACTGTGCTTTTTACTTTTTCCGGTAAGGCCGGATAACCGTCAAATTCATCCACGCCCCAGCGATTGTTTTCTAATGATAAATTGATTGATTCATCAATGGTCTTGATTGAAATCTTTTGCACTTGCTCAATCTTTCCTTCCAATTCCGGAAAGAAGGGCAGCTTTTCTTTTTCTGACTGTGGTGCACGCAGGTTAACAAAAACTGCTGCAGCAATGATCACAACCACAGTAATAATGGATAACAGTGTCAGTTTGTTAAACATAATATCAGGTGCGTTTATTCGAACGATAAATTCCGATAATTAAAGCAAGTAGAGTTATCAATAAAGGAATCAAGCCTATGTTGATAAAACGAATCTGGGCGCCAAGTTTTTCAATGTTCTTTTTCAACTCGTGCTGAACACTACGCAGCTCTTTTCTGGTTGCCAGTCGTTCCTGTCTGAACTTTTCGATCTCTTCAGTCAGTTTGTTATTAAGTAAAAAAGAACTTTCTGTTCCCTGTTCCTGTTGCAGCTGCTGGATCTTTTGTTCTGTTTCTTCCAGATTGGCCTGTAGTTCTTTTTCTCTTTCACGAAATTGTGCTTCGGCCTGTTTGCGAATCGACTCAACCTTTTTAAACGGGCGAGCGTATTTACCACGGCCGCGTAAACTAATCAGGTCAGTATTACCTGACAGATTCTCGATACTGTTGATAACAAAGTCGCCGTTGTTGGCAATCGGCTGCGGCACATCGACACCAAACATATTTTGTGTGCGCACCCAGAAATGGTCCGCCAGAATGTCAGTATCGGAAACTACTATCACATTAATATCGCCCTGTTTGACAAAGTTGGCATCGGTTTCCTGTTTTTCTTCTTCATCGCTGGTCGGCTTGCCATCCGGGAACGAGGTCGTTGCGTTACCCTCGATCCTCGCCGCCAATAGCTGTTTCTTATTTTCCGAGGCAAAGTTTTGCAGGATCACTGACGGATCGCGCTGAAATAGAATCAAATCACGTTCCAGTTTGGTTGATTCGGTAGAGGTTTCTATCAGTGGCGTAATTGTTAGACCTTTATCTTCGGCTAGTTCAATTGAGCCCACAGTCCCCATATGTACCAGATTTAACTCACTGGTAGAGAAATCATCGCTATTAAAATTATCCTCGGTCAGGCGTAGCCAGGGTAAGTAGTCAATTTCCTGCGGGCCACGCGGACTGTTGGCCTGTACACGCATCGCGGCCTTAACATCACCCACGATTTTTTCTTTCGCAATATTCAGTCCCCAGGCACTTAATAAGTCAGGCAAATAAGAATCCAGTTTCGGTAACACATTAGGCGTGTCCTGGTTAGGCTGGGTTCGATCCTGTTCAGCCAGCGGATCGAGAAACATGATGGCCTTTCCACCGCGCAGCAAATACTGGTCAATGGCATAACGCAATTGAATTTTAAGCTCTTTAGGATGTACCAACATCAGTACATCAATCTTGTCGTCGATTTCGGTCACGTTTAGCCCAAGATCGCGTACTTCGAAGAACTCGGACAAGGCATTAATGATTGTCCATGAAGGCGAACTGACATCATTTTCATTACCAATAATCGGTAATTGCGAAATCACACTGATAACGCGCTTGTCCGGGTAGGCCAGGTTATAAATCAGTTTGGTGATGTCGTATTCCAGTGCTGATTCACGATTGGTCTGAAAAAATGGAATGACTTTTTCATCATCGGTCGAGTTGGTACCAACCAGACCAAAATAAACCCGATCTCCCGCTGCATTAGCTGACACGGTTCTTAAACCAATGGCAACAGCCTGATCTTCCGCCTCGGAAAACGTTTCCGGTTCGATAATATTCAAAATTAATTTGCCATCAGCATGGGCTGCGTATTCTTCCAGCATGTCGCGCACGCGCGTGCCATAATTTGCCAACAGTGGAAATTCCACCATCGCTTTTTGCGAATAATAAAAATCCAGTTGTACCGGTTCTTCCAGGTTTTTCAGGATATTAATCGTGCCATCTGACAGCGTGAATAATTTATTCTCTGTCAGATCGATACGCCAGGTGGTTAACGCGGTGTTGGCTAAAATAACAACGCCGACAAACAGACAAGTCGCCAGTATGAGTCCGGTACCTGATAACAGTCTGTTCTTGATACTGTGCTTCATGACTAACTCGCCTTTTTCGTCTCAATGACAACCACGTTGACGTACAGCCAGAAACTGATTAGTGCAGCAAAATAGACGATGTCACGAATGTCGATGACGCCCTTGGTGATCGAGGTAAAGTGAGTCAGAAAGCTGAAAGAGGCAATAGCATCAACCAACGCCTGCGGTGCCCAACTTTGGAATAAATCCAGTACCATCGGGAAACCACTCAGGATAAACATAAACGAGATAACCACGCTGATAACGAACGCGATCACCTGACTTTTGGTAAACGCAGAAATACAGGAACCGATGGCCAGGAATCCGCCGGCCATAATCAGGCTGCCAACGTAGCTGGCGAGAATAACGGTGTTATCCGGATCGCCCAGATAGTTGACCGTGATCCACATTGGGAAGGTCAACGCCAATGCCACTGCAGTAAAACTCCATGCGGCCAGGTATTTACCGACAACTGCATCGGTAATTGTCACCGGCAGCGTCATTAATAACTCGATGGAACCACTCTTACGCTCGTCTGACCACAAGCGCATCGAAATCGCCGGTATTAAAAATAAATACAGCCACGGGTGAAATTTAAAAAACGGTTGCAGGTCGGCCTGGTTAGTTTGATAAAACGCGCCCAGATAAAATGTGAAGATACCGGTCATGAATAAAAAAATAACGATAAACACATAGGCCACCGGCGTGACAAAATAGCTGGTGAATTCGCGTTTATAAATGGAAAACAGGGCACTCATGCGATTTCGGTATCCTCTGTTTCACAGGTTGTGATCAAACGAAACGCATGGTCGATATTGCCGATGTCAGATTTTTCAATTAATTCTTTCGGTGTCCCATCAAACAACAGGTTCCCCGAGGCAATAATGATTGCGCGTGAACAGACTGCATCCACTTCTTCAAGGATATGTGTGGAAATAACAATCGCCTTATTTTTCGCCATTTCCTGAATCAGGTTTCTGACTTCGTGTTTCTGATTCGGGTCGAGTCCGTCGGTAGGTTCATCGAGAATTAAAATATCCGGGTTGTGTAATATTGCCTGTGCCAGCCCAACACGACGTTTATAACCCTTCGACAATGTTTCAATACTTTGGTCAAACACATTACTAATGTTGATGGTTTCCACCACCTCGTCTATGCGTTCGGATCGCGTTTTGCCGGATAGTTGACGGATGTCGGCGATAAAATTCAAAAAACTGCGCACCGTCATCTCACCATAGGCAGGCGCACCTTCAGGCAAGTAACCGATAGCGCGCTTGACGGCCAGCGGGTTTTCCAGGACATCATGCCCGTTAACCTTGACGGTACCACTGGTGGGTTCCAGAAATCCGGTAATCATTTTCATGGTCGTTGATTTACCGGCACCGTTAGGGCCAAGAAAACCCAATACTTCACCCTGTGCAACATCGAACGATATGCCTTGAACCGCATGGATTGGGCCAAACGATTTACGTAACGATTCGACTTTTATCGCTTCTGTCATGATGAATCAGTGTCTTTATATACTTTAATAAACTTCAGGTATGCCAGATGGCCCGTCTGAGAGCCGCACTATTCTGCACAAAAATGGGCTACCGTCAATTTCCAAATTGACCAGATGCTTGTTGATCAGTTCCTTGACCGGAGAAACAAGCGGCTACAAGTCATTCGAGGATAGTTTGCTTGAGTCGAAACAGTGCGGAAATATCTTCATCACCGTATCCCTGATCCATTAAACGTTGGTAATGTATCAGCGTCATCTCGACCGTGGGCAGGTTATTTTCAGTCAGTCCGTTAATCATCTCGCGACAGATAGACAAATCTTTATGGTGCAAAGCCAGTTTGAAACCTGGCTCATACTTATCGGCCAGCATGGTTTTGCCTCGATGAGAAAGAAACCAGTTGCCGGCTGCGCCCGTCGAGACGATATCCACGACCTTATCCATTGGTAGCTTCATTGCCTTGCCAAAGGCTAGCGCCTCGGTGACTGCCTGATTAATGCCAGCCGCCATGATTTGATTAACTGCCTTGGTCGCCTGGCCGGAACCGCAAGGACCAATATAGACAATATTGCCTGCAATGGAGTTGAGTGCAGCACGTGCTCGTTCCAGTTCCGTTTCATCGCCACCCACCATCATCGCCAACGTGCCGTTTTTTGCTCCTTCCACACCGCCCGATACCGGGCAATCCAGAAATGAAACATTCACTTCTGACAATATCGACTTGGCCTGTTTGGCTGTGTCCGCGCTTACCGTCGATGTGTCGATCACGATAGTACCTGCAGCAATAGCCGATTTAATCGCATTGACCATCTCCAATACGTCCTTATCGCGTGATACACAGATAACGATTAAGTCACATTGCGAAGCTAACTCTGCGGCTGTCTCACATGCAGTGACATTGCATGCGTCGGCCAGCGTTTGTGCCTTGCTAGCCGTTCGGTTGTACACCGCCTGTAATTTATTGTGTTTGGCAAAGTTTCTCGCCATGTGTGCACCCATGGCGCCTAAACCGATCACTCCGGCTTTCATAAGCATTTTCCTCTATCAAATAAGTCGCATATCAATAATATAACTGCAAACTAAAGCTTAGTTTTATTTTGCTGGTTGTTGACGAAATCTGGCAGCGCGTTCACTGGAAGGCGGATGACTGGAAATATAGCTCAACCAGCCAATGTCGTTATCTGGTTTCTGTTCTTTTTCAGTTACTGCTGCTTCTTCATCTTCACTGGAAATATCGAGTTCCGCTATCGTTACATCAGGGTCGACAGGAAATTCATTATCAGTAGCTATTGTAGTTTCATCATCAAGTGGCGGACTATAGTTTTCCAAACGTTGTATAAAGTTAGCAAAATGTTCCGTCGACATGTTGTGTTGTTTCATATAGTTAAGAGAATAAGTATCGGCTTCCCATTCCAGTTCCTGGGAATATGAGGATTCCAGTAGAACATTAGGTAATGCCAAGACCAGAGTGCTTGCAGCATTGACATCTCCAGTCACAGCCAGCAGCAGTGCAGTCAAGCTGGCATGACTCACTATATTCCTGAGGCTATGACGTTGTTCGACATGTCCAATTTCGTGTAACAGTACCGAGACGATCTCTTCTTCGTTATCTGCCAGTTTAACTAATTCGTCTGTAATAATGACTTTGCCATCAGGTAAGGCAAAGGCATTTGCACCAATTAAGCCACCATCTCGGAATAACAATTCGTAATTCAGCTTTTCATGATCCTCTGGAAGTAATTGCTTGAATCTTTTTGTTAATGATTCCTTTATATCACTGCTTAATTGTGAGGGTTTAAACAGTCTGTCATCCAGTGTCTCCATCGTGCCTTGTGCAATATAGCGATTCACTTCGGTGGGTAACGCATAGGCAACATATTTACTTGCAATAGGGATGCCCCAGATAGATGTCCAGATAATGACAGCGACCGACAAAAATAAGGCACTGACTACGTAAGATGTTCGGCTTTCAAATTTGTGTAGCAAACTTTGTCTGCCACCAAACTTCGATATTATCTCGTTCAGCTTTTCATGTTCAGCGGTTTCAAAAATAGCACCTGCTGGAAAGCGTAAGCTTCTCGGTACATGGCCTATTTGATCGCTAATAACAATCTCATTAAATGCACAAGATCCCACGAATGTTTGACCACTGCTAACAATGCCGTTTTCATCGATAGTGATAACTGCTTCAAATGCCGTTGAGCTCTTACCGTCAAACAGCCTGCCTTTGAGTTGCACGGCTACAGACCAATATCCAAATCAAAGGCATCGCCCAGTTCTTCACCAAGCGCACCATTCTGGCTTTGTTTAGCAGCTTCAATGTCATCCAGTGTCCGTGCTTCAAACTCAGTGTTATCTGCGACATACTTGGCCATGCGGATTTGTGCCCAGGGAATAAGTAACCCGACACTAACAATGACAGCAAGTGTGTTAGTGAGATACAGCCAAAAAACAGGCATGGTTTTTAGTTTGCTGTTAAATGTATTTTCGCCAAAGCGAATATGATTAAAAATCATATTGGTGCGAGCAGCCCGTACGTAAGCCATGATGATAAAACTGAAACCATAAAATACGAACACTGAAATCAATCCTAATCCGGATGCACTTTCTATTTGTTCTTCGGTGCTAGCTTCGCCAAAACCGGATATAACGGCGAACACTCCTATCAGGATAGAGGCGAATATACCTACAAGGAAGAAGTACAAGAAAGCTTTTAGATAAATTTTATAAAATGACCAGCCACCTGTATGAAAACTTGCATCAGATTTACCGTAACGTGTGTTGTCGACAATAAAACGACTTCGTATGTAATCCAGGTAGGGTAGCATCGGTAATAAGGAAAGCATAAATACACTGGGTAGTAAGTCTTCTTTTTTGAAGCCTGATTCTTCCTGGTTTTCCAGGGTGGCGATAAAATCAGCAGATTCGAGCAGGCTATAGCCGAGCCAGGTTAAGCCAAGAATGATCAGTATCGGGATAATGAAAATAACATAAGCATTTTTGAAATCTCGTGCGAATGAAAAGCGAACATTACGATAGGCTGAATTATTCATATTAAAGCTAAGTGCCAGCACCATGATGGTTGGAAAGAAAAGGACGCCGGCAGCGAGTATCCAAAACCCTGCCTCCGGATAAATCTCCCAAATAAGAAAATAGGCAATCAATGCGGTGAAGGCAATAATTCTGCCTTTCAGGATTTTCAACGGATCGGCCAGATAGGAAAAATTATTATTGTCCAGCCAGGTACTGCCATAAAAATAACGTAGTGTCCTGACTTTTGCCCAGGCCGAATAAATACCAACAGTGAAAATTGTTAAACAGAGATTTACTATCCAGATCTTAAAATATTCGCTGGCAGTTCCCTTAAATTGGAAAGGTATAGAGCGAATCAGTGGCGGGTTTTCGGTCATAGTAAATACTCCCTTATTTATGCGTTATAGGTTATGAGCTCAGAATAAATGTAATTAGTAATTTACGTCTAGTCTTCCAGGTAGGTATAGCCATCCAGTCCATGCAGCAAGCGCTGCAAACAGGAAGCCTGTTGTTCAGGTTTAATAGTGTTGGAATCAATCAGTTCACGATAGCGTTGTTTTAATTGCTCAGGATCCATATGGATGGTTTGGAACAGATCACTGACTGTATCACCGTGGTCATACTCACTGAATTCAACTTCGTCATGTTCAGTCACCGCGATATTGATCGATGCGCTATCGCCAAACAGATTATGAATGTCGCCAAGTATTTCCTGGTAAGCGCCGACCAGAAACAAGCCGATTAAATACGGTTCGTCTTTTGTTAATTCATGCACCGGTAAACTATGAGTCGATCCGTTAGCATTCATATAGTGATCAATCCGTCCATCCGAGTCACAGGTTAAGTCCTGAATGATGCAATGCCGGGTCGGTTTCTGATCCAGGCGTTGTAACGGAACAATAGGAAACACCTGATCAATCGCCCAGGTATCGGGGATGGTTTGAAACACAGAGAAATTAGCGAAGTATTTATCGGCCAGTTTGACATGCAGTGAATCAGTCAGCGTGTGCTGTTTCGGTAAAGACTGTTGTATCAAATGACAAATTGCATAATAACATTCATCGAGCCTGGCCCATTGTTCAAGGCTCAGTTCGCCGTTGGCAAACGCCGTTTTAGCCATTTCCAATAACGCGCAATTCTTTTTGTAGTTTGTGTCGGCATCATTAGCATGAATATCCCGATGTAGATTTGCGTAATCTTGTAGCAACGGATGCGCAGCGTTGCCTGAATTTGCCAAGATGTTTTCCGACAGACTGATGGGAGATTCAGTGTCAATAATATTGGTGATTAACATTGCATGATGCGCCGTCATGGCACGTCCGGATTCAGTTACGATATCGGGTAAGTCGATATGTTCATGCTGACAAATATCATAAATCGTCGTAACGATGGCGTTCGCATAACCGCTGACGGAATAGTTCATCGAATAAATATCAGTAGACTGAGTGCCTTCATAATCGACCCCCAGACCGCCACCGACATCAAGCGTATTGATAGGCACGCCCATTTTTTTTAACTGCACATAATAACGTACGCCCTCGGTTAAGCCTTGCTTCAGGTCGTTTAACACAGCGATTTGTGAACCGATATGAAAATGCAGGAGTTGTAAACATGACAACAAGTCATGTTGCTTTAGTGTCTCAATGGCCTTCAGAATCTGATTAGCATGTAGACCAAATTTGGATTTTTCACCGCCGGTATTTTGCCAGTTGCCACTGGCAATCGAAGTTAAGCGAACCCGAATACCGAGCTGCGGCAAACAATTGCTTTGCCGAATACAATCGATTAGTAAGGGAAGTTCGGACAGCTTCTCGATAACGATAAATACATTAAAGCCCAGTTGTGTTGCTGTTAGTGCCAGTTCGATGTATTCGCGATCTTTATAACCGTTGCAAATCAGCGTGCTGCCCGGTGTCGCCAACGCAATATTGATTAATAATTCCGGTTTACTGCCCGATTCCAGTCCGACGTTGCCATTGCCTGCTGCAACAATATCCTCAATCACGCGCCGCTGTTGATTAACCTTGATGGGATAAGCGGCAATAAAGTTTGCCCGATAATGACAACGTTCCATAGCATAGTGGAATACGTCAATTAAATGCGTTACCCGATCTTTTAATATGTCGGAAAAACGCAAAAGTAACGGTAGGGCGATGCCATCATCCTGTAGGCGTTTAATTAATGCCGGCAAATGAATGGCGTGTGCTCGATCCGGGTACACGCAGAGCGAACCCTCTTCATTTACATCAACATAGCCCTCCGACCAGTTCTTGATACGATAAAGCGTGCGCGATTTTTCAATAGACCAACTCATTAATTGATACTGATTTACGCGTGATGGTGTTGATAATGCTTGGCAATCACTTCCGCGACACAGCAGGTCAGTTTTTTTGCCATCGGGATATGCAGAAATTCATTCGGGCCATGTGCGTTGGAACCCGGACCCAAGACCCCCGTGATTAAAAACTGGGCATCAGGATACTTCTCTCCCAGCATACCCATAAACGGGATCGACCAACCTTCACCCATGTGCACAGCAGGCTTATCAAAAAAATGCATTGAGGCATCATCCATCGCTTGCTCCAGCCACGGTGCGACTTCCGGTGCCATCCAACCATCGGCGGCCCAGTCTGGTTCGAAACTGACCTTCGCATTATTGGGTGGGTTATCCAGCAATAGCGACTCAAGTTTATCTGTGGCACGTTTGGCATCGCATGTTGGTGGCAGACGCATGGATAATTTAATGGAAGTGGCAGGGCGTAAGACATTGCCGGCTGAGTTGATATCAGGCATATGATCAATGCCGACATAGCTCAGTGCCGGTCGCCAGCTACGATTCAGGATCAGCTCAACCGAATCGTCAGACATAGGTGTTAAGTTTTCTGTTAACGGAAAGCGTTGATAAATTTCTGTTCCTAACATCTCACCTGCACGTCTTGCCTGTGTTATGCGTTTATCCGGGATATCGCTATAAAACTCTTGCGCGAGTATTTTGCCGCTACTGGCATCTTCAACTCGATCCAATAGTTGTCGCAGAATACGAAAACTGGACGGTACGATACCACTGGCGTCACCGGAATGGATTCCTTCGTTTAAGACCTCTACTGTTAATGTACCGCCTATTAATCCGCGTAATGACGTCGTTGACCAAAGCTGTTCATAATTACCGCAGCCTGAATCCAGGCAGATAACCAGATCCGGTGTACCGATTCGATCAGACAGGTGATCGATATAAAAGGGTAAATCCGGGCTGCCGCTTTCCTCGCAAGACTCAATAATAATGACACAGCGTGCGTGAGGAAGGTTTTGTTCTTGTAAGGCTTTGATTGCCAGCAAGGATGAAAACATCGCATAACCATCATCAGCACCGCCTCTACCATACAGCTTGTCATCCTCCAGCACCGGTTTCCATGGCCCCAGGTCCTCACGCCAACCTGTCATCTCCGGCTGTTTGTCCAAATGACCATACAGCAATACCGTACTATCCGACGTCGATGCCGGTATATCAATAAAGATTAACGGTGTGCGGTCGGGTAATCTGATAACGTCCAGCTGCATGTTTTCAACCGCGTTTGTTTCACACCAGTTGACGAACTGGCTGACTACCTGCTCCATGTAGCCGTGTTGTTGCCATTCGGCGTCAAACATCGGGGACTTATTCGGTATGCGAATATAGTCGATTAGCTCGGGAATGATGCTGGTTTCCCACACATCATCACAAAATTCCCGAATTAGTTGGGTTTTCATAAGTATTTTGGCTCTGTTAAGCTAGTTATATCTTGTTTTGTGCGTGCAAAAGTGTAACTTACGCCGCGTTAACAAAACATAGTTTAATTTTCAACTAAACAAGGGGTGAAACGATGAATAATTCGAAGGGGATTTTATTATCGTCAGCGATGGCGGCTGCATTTTTATCATTAACAGCTTGTGGCGGAAGCGATTCCGGTTCTGCTTCTGCGCCCGCACCTGCTGCTACTGCGCCAGCCCCGGCTCCTGAAGCTGCTGCGCCTGCTGAGGAAATGGCATCTGAAGGATTTGATATCAGCACTGTTGAGAAAGCCGAAGGTGTGGTTTATCAGGACGAGATTTACGCGAACTGGCCATACAACTAACAGAGGTAGCGCTGATGTATCAGAACTGTCTTGCGATTTTATCGGTCGCATTGCTTCTCTGTGCTTGTGGAGAGAGTGAAGCGCCTGCGTCTGATTCAGTATCTTCCAACCTTGAGTCTGCTGCGACTGAAATGCAAAAAAATGTCGCAGATGTGGTTTCTGAAACTACTGCCGTCGTTGAAGAAGTGGCGACGGAAGCGGTCGAAGTTGCAGAAGAGTCTGCTGAGAGTGTCACTGAAGCAAGCAGCGAAATGCTTGATGCCGCTGCTGAAAAAATGGATGCGATGAAAGAGGAAGCTGCTGATATGGCAGAAGTTGCCAAAGAAGCGGCGACTGAGGAGATGGCTGCGATCAAACAGACGGCAGCTGCAGTGATGCAAGACGTGGAATCTAAAGTTGAAGACACGGTGCAAGATGTCTCGGCTGCTGTTGCTAGCAGCGACAAACCATACCAACTCGTTGATGGCAAGATTAGTGAAAACGCGATGAACGGTTGGCGCACCTACAATGGCGGTGGCTGCGGTGCCTGTCATGGTAAAGGCGGTGTTGGCGCGGTGGGACCGAACCTGGCTAACAGTGTGAAAAACGTATTAACCCAGGAGCAGTTTATTGATGTTGTAACCAATGGACGTTCCGGTACCATGATGCGACCACACAAAACCAATAAGCGCGTGATGGATAATCTTGACGATCTTTATGTGTATCTGCTTGCACGAGGTGATGATGTCTTGGGCCCGGGTAACCTGATTAAGCAACCGCTGGGTAAATAATCAAAGTAACGAAAAGCAAACAATTTTGAACTATATTTTCTGTTTGGATGATGGTTTTTAAAAAACGCTGATCATTAAATGACAAATATGGGGCACCATATCAAGTACATCTCATTTGCTGTCGTGCTAGGCAGTGTTATGAGTGCATGTGCCCATCTTGATCGCGGCATGAGCTCAAACCAGGTGCTTGATGTTGCAACAGGTCGCTTGCCCTGTGAGCAGGCCGTTATTTCTAATACTTGCCTTGGCGCTGATTGGCAAAGTTTTAGAGAAATATTCACCGACTCTCCCAGCGATACCGTTTCTATTGTTCCGACCGGGATCGAAAGGCTGGATCAGTCAGAGCAAGTTTTAACATACTACATTATAAAAAGACCGGCAGTAGATCTGACTATTGACGTTACTGTGGAAAACGACAAGGTCGTTAATCTGTTTGTTAACCAGTCGTATTGGGATCAAACATCAACTCAACAAATAAGCAGAAAACCGATGTTGAGTTTGATAGCGGATGTAAAGAAACGTCATCCGAACCAGGACTGGTCTACATTAAGTCCCGATATCGTGATCGAAGCAGAGCACTATATCCTTAATGTTTCTTTGCAAAGAAATGCAATCAACTACAGCTTAAAACGTTAGCACTATTATCAGGGATGATGAAAAAGAAAATACGTAATACGTTTTTAGCGGGTTTTGTTTTATTCATTCTATCCTGTCTGTTTGTTCAAGCTGCTGTTGCAGCAGTCAGATATCAAATTGTCGACCTAGGCGTTCCTGATAGCGGCAGTGCACTGAGCCGTTTAAACATCGTCGGCGCTCCACGCGTAACCAATGTGACAGCGAGCGCAATTAATGAACAAGGTGTTGTGGCCGGGACTTTTTATATCGAGTATCGATATACCCATAATAACCAGGTTCATAACGGAGCTTCGACACGATCTTTTACCTGGTTCAACGGAAATTTTATCGAGTTGGGAAGTCTGAATACACAGTACCCGGGCACGACGCGTGCGACTGACATTAATGATAACGGTATCGTTGTTGGCGTCTCTGATCTGGGTCGTATGGAACCTCGCCCACACCAGGTATTTCATCCATCTCATGGTTTTCGCTGGTCTGGTGGGGGTATGACCGACCTTGGTACCGGTATGAATGTAACAGACAATAGCGCTATTCATGCCATCAACAATAATAATGTTGCGGTCGGAGTGGTGGGACATAATTCCTGGCCAACAAAATGGGAAGCCGGTGCAATCACTCGTTTGCAGGCGCTGGATCCCAGACATTATTCCTGGGCGAATGGCATCAATGATCAGGGTTTTATCGTCGGTGAATCGAAGGAGTGGAATAGTTGGCTCGGCAAGGCCTTGCTTTGGCGGCCCGGTCAGACCGTACCGGAAAACCTGGACCCCACAAACTTAAATGTTCAGCAAAGTACGGCAGTAGATATCAATAACAATGGTCGCATTGTTGGTGCCACGATGCTGGCAGGCAGTACATGGGCACCTGTACATTGGGAAAATGGTCAGTTAACCAGATTGTTTGCCGTCACACCAAACGGTGGTGCCATGCCCTCTGCTGTTAATAACCTCGGACATGTCGTTGGTTATATGCGTTATTCGACCCAGGGTGCCTATGAAGCGTTTATCTGGACCGATGCGCTCTATGATCCTTCTATGCTGGCTGGAATTTATGACCTGCAAGATATGATTCCGCCGAATACTGGCTGGGATTTAACATCGGCTAACGATATTAATGACAGCGGCTATATTGTTGGCAGTGGTTATCATAATGGTGAGGCGCGTGCGTTTCTTTTGATCCCCGATGATGATCCCACGGCGGATATTGATGCTGATTCAAATCGTGATGGTGATATTACTTCTGACGACGATGGTGTTGAGTTGTCGATCCCTGGAGCAATCATCGTTCCGAATATTGATGACAGTAATAATGATGGTATACCGGATAGTAATAACGATCAGGTTGATGGTTTAAACGATGAGTTACAGCTAAGCAAACTTATCGTAAACCAACCACCTGCGGTGGCGCCAAGCCTGATTGGTGAAGCACGCCTTGAAGTGATCAATGGTCCAGGCAAGATCCGCGTCTTTATCAATGACGGTGCAGCGGGCGTAATGATTCTCGATCCTTTCCAAACAACAGGTATCGATTTCTGGTCTTATCTTGCAGCAGGCAATGTCAATTTAATTGCAGAAGGTGTGGAAGCAGGCGATCTGGTATTAGAACTGGAAGTCATTGTTAATGGTAATCGCCATACTGATAGGATCGCATTAACAGTTCCAAAGTTTGAACTTGCTCTAGGTGTTGAAGAACCTTTCCTGGATATCGATGGTGATCCGTTTGCCAGTAACGGCTATCTTGAGGTACCTGCTGACTTTGTCTCGGTTGATTATCAGGATATAGAAAGTGCAGGTACGCTAAACTTGTACGCAAGTTTCTATCGCGAAGACGAACTCGAAATGGAAACCTTGCCGCCAGTACGCCAGCTAAGATGGAAGATAGAACCCATCGGCGCATTACAGATAGCACGACAACCCAAGCTTAGAGATCTAAACCGGCCTGCCACGAATTTTCAAACGGAAGTCACCGCCGATGTTGTCAATCACATCTCACGTGCGCAAATAAAATATTCTTTCCCCCATCCAAGCCAAATCAACCCGACAACATCACAACCACAGGAATGGATAAAGGCAGGGGATGAATTCAAGGTAACGGTAACAGCCGATTTAACAAATGGACAAAGCTTATCGCAACAGCAACGCATAAAAATTATTCCGGGCGCAAAATACTTTCATATCACTGAACCGCCGCCTAATACCAGGGCGAGTGATCTATGGCGAATGGATGATGCCCAGTTTAATCAGACATTTTCTGTTAATCATTTTGAGCCGCCGTTAGCTTCAGAAGAGTCACGCGTATTGGATGTGATGCTACTGGATTTTTATCGCAATCCACTACCCAGCGGCACTGTGGTGAATTGGGAGTTACAGGGCAGTGGTTATCTCGGTGATTTAAAAACCAGTGATGATGTGCCGGATGTTGCTGGCGCATCTGAATCTGTTGTAAGACAAAATGGGCAAACACAAATTCGTGTCACCCAAACATTTTATGCCAATTGCCCATGGCAACCCGAACCCGATATTGTTAATGGCGCAGGTGCCATTGCCCGATTTGCTAAGCGTACTGACCCAATGGCCAAGAGCATGGTCGAACGTAATGAAGCTTTTCCGGCGAGTATTGGCCCGGTCCGATTAAGAGCAAGATTGGGTACTACGACGGCCGGCTTTTTAACCCCGGATATCTTTACGCGTGATACTCGCGACTTTAGTGTATTCGTTTATCGTGAGACATCTGCTGGTCCCGTTCCTTTGCCGAGTGAGTTGGTTAACTTTTCTTCCCTAAACGGAAAACTAAAAAAGAACCAGATTACAAAAACCGATCAAAATGGTATCGCCAGAGTCACGCTGACGCATGAGGATGCTCGCCCGGATGAAGAGATCATCGTTATCGCCAGTTTGGGTACCGAGAGTGTCATTGTCAGTCCTGACAATATGCAATGGGTGACTTCTGCACCAACCAAGGTGACGATAGATAAACGTATCCTGGCAGCAGACAAGACAACGGATGGAAAAGTCTATGTCGATACATTGATTGATGAAGGGGAGTCACTTGTTTTTCCGGGTGAGATAGAAGGTGATCAGAAATTAGCGGTTCAATACTTCACCAGCGCCAAGGTCGATGTGAAGGGTGACCCCGGTCATCAATACAAGGTAGATATTGTCGATAGTTATTCCTGGGTCAATGCCGCACGTTATCCTTTTGATATCGATACTGCACAAAAAACACCGGATGTAATTGGTGGACGCAATGCGGCGTGGAGTAATACGTCCCTGGATTTAAATGATAAGGCAGAAGGACAAGGCTCTTTTGCGTTTACTAACAATAGTATGGTGACAATCCCGGGTAATCCCACTGTCGATTTAACCAATGGTTTATTGATAGAGCTATGGGTCAACCCGGATAGTTCACATGTGGGTACGCTTCTGGAAAGAAATGGGCAATATAAACTTTACCTGATCGATTCAGGCCCACAAAAAGGCCATGTTAAATTCGAGATCGATGGTATCAATGCGCAAGGTCAGACTCTTCGGCATGAACTTATCAGTACCCAACCTTTACCACCCGCCACCTGGTCGTTTGTCGATGTTCGTTATGACGGTACATCATTAAGATTAGGGGTAGGGCCAAGTAAGGATCGTATCGATACCAGCTTTGTTACCTTTCCTAAAGTCCGGGCTGTTTCTGTCGGCACACCGGTATTAGTCGGTGAGCAATACATTGGTCGTTTGGATGACTTACGTTTTACTACCGGTGGTAATGGCAGAACATTACTGACAGCAGTGGGACTTGATCCAGACGGCACGATCACGACAGATCAACAAGGTAACGCCAGCTTTACCATTCAGTCCACGGGCAACTGGGACCCGGATCAATACCGCCCGGCACAGGTCATGGTGCAGTTATCTGGCTCTTTAAGGGTTGAGAGTGAAGTCCACATGACGGACTCAAATATCATCGGCGAATTGATTAACGGTGCAAAAGCTGCCCTATACGGTACCGAGAGTTTGGGTAAAGATGCAGGGTGGTTTGAACGATCGATGGCATGGGTGAGTGAGAACGTGCCGTTACTTTCAGACTTACGCACTTTGGTATTTGAACTTTACAAGGCAGGCAGTGGTTGTGATCGCGTTAGTATGATGAACGTGACGTTTGCGGCGGTGGGGATTATCGCCGATGTCGCCACATTCGGTACGGCGGGTAGAGCGGTTCAGGGTTTGCGAAATACGTTTAAGGTGGTTGCCAAATTATTCATCAAGGAATTTGCCAAAACGAATTTATTCGCTGCGGTGACGCAGCAGGCCATCTCCAGTTACATGCGTGAGCTATCGGCCCAGGCCAGTGGGCAATCGCCACCCGGTTGGGTAATAAACAGCCATAAATATTTAACTTCGTTAACGGCTTGGGCGCAGCAGGGTATGACGAAGGTGCTGGATGAATCGATGAAAAGTCTATCGGACATACTTAGTTGGCAACAGATCTACAATACGCTTGATGCCAATCAGACCAAGCGCTTGATGACCCAGCTTCAGACATTGGGTGCGGAACTCGAGGCGCAAACACCATGAAGCAATCAAATCGTTTAATCAGTCGCTTTGTTCTTCTTGCGTGTTTAACTTTACTTTTTCCAGATTCGGTAACTGCAGCAGGTATCTGGAAACTTGATACAACCAGTTTAACCAATGCGGTAAAGAGCTTTTTAGTTGGTAAACGAGGCGGCACACTAGATGTTGCCAGACTTGTTGATGATCCTGACCCCGCAGTCACAAGAGGGATGGCCAAATTATTAGCTGCGGCAGGGGTGACGCCAGGCACAGCAAAACATAAAGGTATTCCTTATGGCATTGCCAATGGTATGGGTCGTTTAATTAATCGTTATGGTGACCAGCGAGCAAAGGAATTTCTTAAAGAAATAGATGAGCTTTACGATTGGGCCAAAGCAACAGATGATGCCTTGATTGCCGCAGGCCGCAGAGCCGAAGCCGTTAACATGCAAATGTTAGGTAAAATATCGAAAGACTTTGGTAGTGCCAATTATGGCAACTGGAAAGGCGCTTGGTTTGAATTAAAGTTGGCGTCTTATTATGCCCGGCAAATGCCATCCTCTTTGTTACGATTACAACCACAGATACCACCGCCAAAACTCGATTTCCGTGATGCAAAAGTTGAGTTTAATGGTGCCGATGCGTTTGTTGAGGCAAAAGACTGGACCGGTTCAGCCAGGAACGCATCATTGCATGATCTTGCGGAGTCAAAATTGACCAGCCAAATGGATAGTCATTTTTCGCGATTAAAAAATCGTCCTGATTTAGTCGGGTTTCCACCTAACGGAACGTCGCCGAATATCCCGCCAGGATTAAAACTGGTGTATGACTTTAACGAAGAATTACCGACTCAATGGAAAAAAGCCCTTAAGGACAAAGCCAAACTTTCTCTACAGCAACATTTCGGTGTGGATGAACAAACGGCTAAAAACTGGGTGAGTCAACATCTTCATTTCCGGGTCTGTTCCGGCATACCGTTTAATTGTCGGCAAGCCCCGTAATCAACAAATCAATCCAAGATTAGAAATCAGGTTAATAAACGTCCCATCGCTTTTTGTAGTTCGGTGGAAGCGACCGGTTTATGCAACAGTAATGCATCACTTGCCTGCGCTTCGCGAAGCCTGTCCGCTGCGGTATCACCGGTAATAATAATGGCCGGTAATTCAGCAGAGTGATGTTCACGGATCAACTGAATGGCTTCGCGACCGGTTTTCTCTTCGCGTAAACGATAGTCCACGATCAATAAATCAATCTGTTTGTCTTTCACTGACGCCAAGCCCTCATCTGCCGATTCAGCAATCACGCAGTCACAACCCCAGGAAAGTAATAATTCACGCATAGCCAGTCGCACACTTTCATCATCATCAATAATCAGTATGTGTTTCTCATCAAAACGCTTAACGTTGTTTTCTTTCGGCATGTCTTCTACGACCGATATTTCTGCTTCCGGCAATTCAAGCCGAAATACAGAACCCGTATTCGGTATGGATTTAACTGCCAGCGATAATTGCATCGTGTCGGCCAGTCCTTTGGCTATCGCCAGACCCAAACCAAACCCTTTTTGGCGGTCTCGTTCCGGATTACCAAGCTGATGAAACTCGCGGAAGATATTGTCTTGTTCGACTTCGGGAATGCCGATACCGGTATCCCAAACTTCTACTACTAACTTTCGATTGGGCCTGGCTCGACATGCAATCAACACACCACCCTGATCGGTATAACGAATCGCATTGGTAATCAGGTTACGTAAGATCAATTCAACCAGTGCCATGTCGGCATAGGCCGCGAGTTTGGTCTCGCGCGTGCGATAAATAATTTTTTTACTATCGGCAGTCGCGCCCAGTTCATTTTCCAATTTATTAAACAAGGTTTGTAAACGAAACGCGCGCGGCTTGGGTTTAATCACACCCGCATCAAGTTTGGAAAAGTCTAATAAGGTATTGAGCATCTCGCGTGTCGCTTCCGAAGCGGATTCAATATGTTTAATAATGTTTATTTGTTGTTCATTTAATTGCGTACCATTCAAGCTCTGGATGAATAAACCCATTGCATGCAACGGTTGGCGTAAGTCATGACTGGCTGAAGCGAGAAATACTGACTTCGCTTTATTCGCCTCTTCTGTTTCGGTGATCGCCGCTTGCAACTGTTCGATCAAATCGATGTTTTCAAATCGGAGTTCAATTGAATTCTTCACGGTTAATTCGAGGTGGTAACCAAAGATGCTCATCGTAATAAGATAAAGCGTTGCCGCTACTGCCATCGCAAAATAAAACGCTTCGTTCTGTAAACATAAACTCATTACCAAGGCAGGAAGCGTGCTGAAGGCAAAGGCATAGAATACCGGTAAACAGGGTGACTGCATCGCTAACGCAGCAGCAGAAAGCCCGGTGGTAAAGGCAATCATGGTAACGATAATGGCGGTATTGCTGCCGTCCATATAAAGCAGGATATAAGCAGACCAAACCAGGCCGATGAAGAATATTTCGCGCACCTGTTTGGTTGCCTCCGCCACAGCTTCAAATTCCTTATTACGATTCAGCCAATAACGGATAATCGGAGAAAAACACACCACCGCGCTAACTGCTAACAGATACAAAACCCCAGTGGGTTCAGAAACGATAAATAAAATTACAGTCGCGATTACCGAGACCAGAAAGAAACCAACAATACCGGCAATGTAGTTGCGATAAACCAGGGCAACCTGTTCTCGCAAAATGCGTGCTTCACGAAAACGAGGCAATAATGTTGGCATCAGAGTTTGATTAGTTTTTGTTTCTGAGCAATCAGCATTGCTTCCGAACGACTGGTGACTTCGAGAATAGATAAGATTGCCGAGACATGAACCCGCACTGTGTTTTCGGATAAATCCAGTTCACGTGCAATCACCTTATTCGACTTGCCTTCACATAACAGCGTTAACACTTGTAGCTGCCGGCCGGTTAATTCTTCTGACGGTTTTGCATCACGCTTTGAAACCGTTAAGTCTTTGTCTTCAGGGAAACATTGCGACCCCTCCAGCACCATCTTGATCGATTTCAGAATGGTATTGGCCGAAGATGATTTAGATAGAAAACCTGCCGCACCGGATTCCAGCGCCTCCTGCATATCGCCAGTGTCATAGCTGGCAGAGAGCATAATGATCGGTGTTTGGCCAAACTTCTCTTTTAGTAGTTTGATGCCATCCAACCCATTCAGTCCCGGCATCTGTATATCCGACAGTATCAGATCGATTGGCTTATCAGCATGTGCCAGTGCATCCATCACCGAGCCGGCTTCATAGACCGTATCGACTGATTCATCTTGTTTCAGAATCATATTCAGACCGGTACGGAACAGGTCATGATCATCGATAATTAAGATAGTACGTTCAGTCATAGTGTGATGCAGTTCACATTTTTATCTTTTTTAAGCATTATCAACACTATATCAGCCAATTCCATGACATGAACTAGTCCATTTGGACTACATCTGTCGTCATGTAAATACATTACAATACTCGCCTGATATCAGTTGAGTGACTATTTCTGAAAATGCTGGATAACAGAATTATCAAAGGCCGCCTTGCAATATTACTCGCTACCGCGGCGATGACTTTCTCCAGTGGGTTGCAAGCCAATCCAACGGGTGAGCATGTCGTGGCTGGCCAGGCAGGGTTTGAACGTGTTGGTAGTAACTTGATCATCACGCAAGGTACGCAACGTGTCATCATTAACTGGCAGGACTTTTCCAATGCCAGTGGCGACCTGACCAAATTCATTCAGCCAAACAGCAGTGCTGCAGCGTTAAACCGGGTTGTCTCTGGAAACATGTCGAGCTTACTGGGCGATCTAGAAGCCAATGGACATATCTATCTGATTAACCCCAACGGTATCGTGGTCGGTGCCGATGCTAACATCAATACCCAAAGTTTTATCGCATCAACCTTAGACGTTGCCGATGCCGACTTCATGAACGGTGGCGATTTAAACTTTGTTGGCGACAGTCAACATAGCATCGAAAACCTCGGCAAGATTAATGGCGGCGAAGGCGATGTGTTTTTAATTGCGAAACACGTTGATAATCAGGGAGAGATCAAAGCCGAAGGTCATGTTGGCCTTGCAGGTGGAAATGATGTGTTATTAAAAGCCAGCGGTGATGATCGCATCGGCGTTCGTGTCACAAATCAAGATGGTCGCATCGATCAAACCGGCTTTGTCGAAGCGACCAAGATCGAATTACGCACTGCAGGTAATAACCCTTATGCGCTCGCGATCAATCACGAAGGCGTAACTCGCGCTACCAGCGCGGTAAATAACGCAGGGCGCATAATTCTTTTCGCCGAAGGCGGTACAACAAAAGCCGATGGCACACTCGATGCGTCCGCACCGGTAAGCGGTGACGGTGGTTTTATCGAAACCTCCGGTACTCACGTTGAAATAGCCAACACGATTCAAGTCGATACCTCATCGGCCAATGGCAAAACCGGTACCTGGCTAATAGACCCTGAAGAAATCGAAATTAATAGCACCTCAACCATTGGCGGCGCTTCCCTTGTCACAACGGGTTCTGTTGAAGGCAACCTGAATACCACTAACGTCACCATCACCAGTAATAATTCTCTTGCAGGTAACGGCAACGTTACAGTCAACGAAAGCATCAACTCTGCCAGCGCAAATAGCTTGACCTTAAATGCAGGCACAGGTGGTAGTGTGATTGTGAATCAAAGCATCGGAATCGGTGGTGACATAACTTTAAACGCTGGTGATAGTGCTGATGGTGCCGATGGCAGTAACGCAACAATCAGCCCAACAGTCTTATCTGCAACCAATGGTGCGGATGGTACTAGTGGCGGAAATGTATTTGTTAACGCAGCATTAAGCAGTGCTTCAGGCAGTGTGAATCTGAATGCCGGTGATGGCGGCGACGGTGGCGATGGCGGTGATGGCACAAACGCAGGCATAGGGCCAATTAATGCCGGTGCTTCTGCCGGCGATGGCGGCGAAGGTGGTTCAATCTTTATTAATGCCGATATCTCTGCAGGCGCAGCCGTTAATTTAATTGCCGGCGCGGGTGGCCGTGGCGGCAACGGTGGTGACGGCGAATCGAATTTAGCCGCCGGTAGCGTTGGCAGTAATGCGGGTGATGGAGGTAATGGCGGCAATGGCGGTAATGTCACTATCGCTAGCGAAATTACTGCTGCAACGAATCTATTTGCCTTGGCCGGCGCGGCAAACACGGGCGGTCGAGGCGGCGACGCACAAAGCACAACTAACCCAACCGTATTTGGCTCGGTCGGTGATGGGGGTAATGGTGGATTGGGCGGCAGCATTATTATCAACACACCCACGCTTAATGCAGCAACAGGTCATTTCCAGGCAGGCAACTCAGGCATCGCAGGTAATGCGGGTAATGGTGTCGGGTCAGCTAACTTTAACGGTGGTGACGGCGGAAATGGTGGAGGCGCTGGAACCGTTGCAATCAATCAAGCGCTGCAATTAAATGGCGCTGGTACCCATAGTTTTATTACTGCCGGCGGGCGTAGTGGTGGCGCAGGAACTGCTGGCGGTGGGACGGGCACAAATGGCAGTAATGGTAGCCTGGGTTTTAATGGCGACATAAACCTCAATCAATCGATTACTACCAATGGAAATTTAACGATAAACAGCGGTGGCAATATCAGCGGTGCATCGCAACTGACCGCCAATGACATCAGTTTAATTGTCAACAATGTAAACGCCGAAATCGGCAGCCTTGCCCAAGCGATTAACACAAACGCCAGCGGCATCATTACCGCGAGTGCATCTAATGGTAACGGTGGGATTTTTCTGAACAACACTGGCGGTACATTAAATATTGATTCACTCAATGCCGGGTCGGGTGCGTTTGGTTTAAGTGCGAGCACGATTAATTTAAATAACGGTATTACCAGCTACGGTGCGGCATCCACGTTAACCGGAAACACTCATATTGGTGGTGACTTCAATATGATGGCCGACATCACTGCCAATGGTGATCTTATTCTCAATAACGGCATCCTGAACGTGAACGCTAACACGCTGGATGTAAACCGTGATCTGGTGCTGAATGCGGGCACGTTAAACGCAACCGGTGATATCTTCGTGGCACGTAACTGGAATTCCTCAGCGGGTGTCAGCACCAATTTGGCGAGCAGTGGGGCGAGAGTGATCTTCGACGGTAGCAGTGCCCAGACCGTCACCCAGAGTGGCGTGGCGTTGGGTAATGTGATTGTCAACAACACGAGTGCGGCGATCCCGGTCGTCACGTGGACGGATGCAATGGCGCTCCAGGGTGATCTTACCGTTACGGATGGTGCGGTACAGCTGGATACAGGCGGCTCCGTGGCTGGGGATGTGACTTTGGCGCAGTCGGTAGACGTGACCGGGACTTTGGACGTTGGCGGTGATTTGGATTTAAGTCCCGGCGGTAACATTGCTGGGAGCGTGCGCTTTAATGGTACCGGCGCTCAGGCGTTAGACTCAAACGTTGAAACCTTTAGCCGGATTGAGGTGGACAAAGCTAGTGGTGTATTAAGTTTAACGACGAGCGGCTTAACCGCAAATAATTTGATCCTCACGGACGGTGCGCTGAACACGCAGGGGCTGACCTTATCCGTCCCTGGCACGATGAGTTTTAATGGTGGTAGTTTGGCGCTTTCAACCGGTGTGGCTGATATCAATGGTGCGGTCACGAGCACGGGCGGCAGCATCGAACACACGGGCGGCACGCTGGCGTTTGGTGGCGGCTCAGTCAATCTGGCTGCAGTGGATTACAACGGTAGCGGCACCGCTAGCACTGTTTTTGATGGAGGAACGCAAACCTTAACCACCGGCGCCAATACCACCTTTCGTAATCTGACTATTGACACTTTGACGCATGTGTCTCAATCAGGCAGCGGTCTGGATGTGGACGGCGACTTGATTGTTGGTAGCCGTGGTAGCCTGACAACCGGCACGGCAACCGCACATGTACAGGGTAATACAAGAGTTGATTTACTAGGCGCGCTGACGGTGACGGGAACCGGTATCAATATCGGCGGAGACTTGACCTTGGACGGAAGTGATTTGAATCATGATGGCCAGACCGTGACCGTGAACGGTGATGTAAGTGGAGACGGCGGTCAGATTAATAGTGGCACTGGTACGCTGCGCATCAGCGGATCCACGGCTGATTTTTCTGAAATTGATCTCTTCCAATCTGCAACTGGGTCGCTGGAACTGGTCGGTTTCAACAGTTTCAACAGTGTCAACACCCTAATTATGGGTGATACCTCTGTATACAACTATAATATCGGTAACTTGCGTATTGAAGGTGATAGAACTTGGCGTACTATTGACGAATTAAATACTGTCCAAGGTGATTTAACCGTTGCCAGTGGGGCGACACTTTTCACTGAACGTATAGTAGACCTTACCATTACAGGCTTCAGCCAAATTGATGGAGAACTTATCTTGAGTATGCCATCGAGAAATGCTTTTTATCGTGCCAACGGAGGCCTGGCGCTGGGAGCGGGCGCACGGTTATTAAGCAATACTGGTACAAATCTTGATGTGAATGTGGCGGGTGATTTAACAATCAATAATGCTGCCACTTTATTTGTAAATACTGCTGCCACACTTGACCTGAATGTCGCAGGTGCCTTTACCACGGGCAGCGCTGCTCTCACGCTTGGCGGTACCACCATCAGTATCAACACCACCGAAGCGGGCAGTAACACCATTGCCGGCGACCGCAATATTCATATTGGCTCTGGTGGCATCAGCGGCACAGCCACCAACCTGACGATAAACTCAGCGGACGATGTGATTATCGATGGCGCGGTTAGTGTGCAGAGTCTTACCGCCGCAGCGGGTGTTGGTAAAGATGGTGTTGGACTTGGCGTGGTCGGTGAACGGGGCGGCGATATCACAATCAATCAAAGCATCACTTCTTCAGTCGGAAATATTCAACTTACCTCAGGTGATGGCGGTAGAGGTGCCAGTGCGCCCGCAGGTGGGGGTGGCCTCGGAGCGGCTGGTGCTAATGGTGGGAATATCAATCTTAACGCTACACTAAATGCTGCTCAGGATATTCTCCTTAGTGCGGGTAACGGCGCACGGGGCGGTACAGGTGGTATTACTACTCAAGGAGGTGTTGGTGGTGTTGGTGGCGATGTAAACATTAATCTGGCGCTAAATTCTGGACGAGACATTCTTATCAACGCAGGCGAAGGTGGAATAGGTGGTCAAGGTGGCCAAGGTGCGGGTGAAAGTTTCCTGAGCAGTGGAGGCATGGGCGATACAGGCGGTAATGGCGGAAATGTAATTGTTAACGCGATGTTAGATGCAGTACGGGACATTCAACTTACCACAGGAGATGGAGGACAAGGAGGCCAAGGTGGACAAGGTTCCTTTGGACCGAGTATTAGTAATGAAGGTGTTGGAGGTAATGGCGGCAATGGTGGTGTAGGCGGTAATCTAACCCTTAATGCCGCGCTCGATGCTGGGCAGGATATCGTCCTCACTGCGGGTAATGCTGGGTTAGGTGGTGCTGCCGGAACTGGTGACCCGAATGGTCTTGCCGGGACAGCTGGCTCAAACGGAGAGCTGAATGGCAACCAGATCGATGCGACTGCCAATGGCAGCATAGCGATAGATGGATTAATTAATCCCGATGCCGGTAGTAATGTGTCATTACTTGCGGGAACCGCGACGGGGCAAACATTAACCTTTACTACACCACAAGATTTTAATTTAACCGGTGCGGGTTCATTAAGCCTGCAAGGCTTTGGTTTTAGCTCTGCCAATAACTACAGCACGGTCGATGGTGATATCAATATTAACAGTGGTGACGGTGCGCTTGATTTAACCGGTACCGTTACCGCTACAAATGGCGACGTGACTTTAAGCAGCGGTGGTGACTTAAGCGCCTCGCAAATATTGACTGCCAACAACATTAATCTAAATGCAATGGGAAGCAATGCCGCGATTGGTGCGAGTGGTAATGAGATTCAAATCAATACAACGGGCATCATTACTGCAAACGCAAGTAATGGGTCCGGCAGTATCTTTCTAAAAAGCGCCGGTGATTTGAACATTTCCAGTCTGAATCTAAACGCAGGTACAGGCGATGCAGAACTGACCGCTGAGCAGGGTAGCCTGAACATTGGCGCAGTGAATGTGACTGCGGCTAACAATGTCACCCTGACGACAACGGAAAGGGGTACTAAGTTCGGTCTCTTACAAAGGCCAAGCGGAGACGTAGTGATTCCAGAAACCAATCAGGCTATTACAGATATCGCTAATATCACGATTGGTTCTGGTGGTATTCAAGCTGTGAATAGCAACCTGGTGATTAACTCAGCTGATAACGTTTCTATTACAGGTAATACCGATGTAACAAGCGCAACGATAACGGCAGGTGATGGTGTTCATGGCGTGATGGGCGTCGATTTGTCTGATAATTTTAACAACAGATCTGCAACGGATGGAACGGATGGAGAGCAAGGCGGTTCCGTTACTATTGAAGGCGCTATCAATGCATCCGGCTCGCTGCTTATTACCGCAGGCGCTGGCGGTAATGGGGGGAACGGTGGAAATAGTACCGGATGTTCCGTAGTTAATTGTGTCGAACGAGGCGGAGACGCGGGTACAGCTGCCGATGCCGGTAATCTGCTGATCAACGGTAATCTGACGTCGAGTAGTGGCAGCATCACCTTGACGGTTGGCACTGCGGGTAGTGGTGGCTTCGAAGGAACATCAGGTTTATCAGTCGGCCGATCAACTGATGCGGCGGCGGCTGGTAATTTAGTGCTTAATGGTTCTCTGGCGGCAGCGGGTGATGTCGTGCTTAATGGCGGTGACGGCGGTGACTCATCACTCATGGGAACAGACGCCGGGCAGATCACACAAAACGCGACCATCAACTCTTCCGGAGGGAACGTCACCGTGAATCTCGGCTCAGGTGGGTTACAGGACGGTGTAGCAGGGCAATACGAAGATGGTGTGCTGAACGGTTCCCAAATTGATATCACCGCAAGCACTGGCAGCGTTGCCATCAACGGTGAAGTCGATGCAGGCAGCAATGATGTGAACCTAAATGGTAATACAGGAATTACTGTAACTGAGCTCATCACTGCGAATAATATTAATCTCACCGCTGCGGGAATGGATGCAGCAATTGGCAGCACTGGAGCCGGCGCAATACAAGCCAACGCTTCGGGCATTATTACTGCCAACGCAAGCAACGGTATAGGCGGAATCTTTTTAAGTCAGCAAGGTGACTTTGATATTAGCAACCTTGTATTGGATACAGATACCGGTAGTGCCGAACTCACTGCGGTGAATGGCAACCTGACGAGCGGCGCAAGTACATTTAATTTTAATGGTGCGAACTTAAGTTTAATTGCCAGCGATACGACCGCAGCGGACAACAACACACCAGCCGGGATTACGATTGGTACCGGTGGACTTAATTCTAATGGTGGCGACGTCACATTACGTGCAGCGGATGATGTATTGCTCAACGGCCAGATCAATGCCGGTAATGGTAACGTGATGATTACGGCTGATGACGATAGCCTTGATACCTTTGCTGATACCGACGGCAGTATTCTTGATGTCGCCGGCTTGGATAATAACGTCGATATTATTGCCAATGAGTTAACGCTGAATGCAACCGAGCAGATTGGCGGACTTTTTACTAGTGTTTTGGGCGAAGAACTTGTTGTTGATAACGCGCTGAACCTGCAAGTCAGTAAACTTACGGCCAGTGCTTCGGCTAATCATATCTCTGTGACCGAGGTGGATGATATTAGTTTGGGAAATATTGAGAGCAATGGAAATGATAGAATAACGGTGTTATCGGCAGGTGGTGATATTGAAAGAGCCTCGGGTAAGATCGATGCTAACGGTCTATATCTGAACACCACGGGCTTGAACAGCAGTATAGGTGGCTCCGTAGCTCTACAAATAGATTCTTCTATTGGTATTGACAGCCATATTTATGTGGAGATTGATGCGAGCAATGGCACAGGGAATGTGAGGTTGGACTTTGTAGATGTCTTGAATGAAGGCTCTATAATCAATGCCGGCACGGGCAATGTGGACTTGATTACCAATAGTCGTATCGGTGATTCTATTAATCCTGTTAATGTCACTGCGGCAACGCTGAATGTTAATACCTCCCGTCCTAGAGGCATAAATTTAAGCACTAATGTTGATCATTTAGTAGCCAATTTAAATAATGCGAGTTTGACTGTAGTTGAGGCGGACGATATTGACTTAGGTAATATTTTTGCAGGAACTGGTGAGTTTACCTTCGAAACATTAGCGGGTTCTATCACTCAAACTAGCGGGGTTATTTTAGCTCATAATGTTGCTTTGACTGCGCAAGGTCTCGACGCCAGCATTGGTACAGAATCTGCCGCTGTAAAATTAGGTGGGACGCAAAATTTCACTAGTGCAATTGCGGACAATGGCTCTGGTGGTGTTTACATTGACAATTTGAATGCATCTTCTAATAGATTGGATTTAAGGGCGGGTACGGGTGATGTGGTTTTTCAAAATGCATCCTCGTTTTTTAATAATACCGAGAGTCGCATTACTGGTAACAATGTGACGCTGGCGAATATTAACGCTGCGGTAGATACCAGTAATTTTGCTGCCTTTAATGTCGGTACGTTAAATCTGAATAACATCGGTGGTGACGTCACCATCAATGAAGCCGATGGTCTAGCATTGGGTACGATTGATATAGCTGCAAACAACTTCACCTTAAGTTCAGGCGGTTCGATTAGCAGTGATAGCTCCGCTATTACCGCGAATAATCTCAGCTTAACCACGACCGGTACGGATGCCGCGATTGGTGCAGCCGATGATGCTATTAATACAACACTGAGTGGTAATCTAACGGCGAATGCAACGAATGGCACGGGCGGCGTGTTTGTGTCTGACAGCGGTTCATTAAACGTTGCCAATGTGAATGCCGGTAGTGGTGATGTGGTATTACAAGCAGCAACGGATTTGGTATTGGAAGCAGGCAGTGCCGTAACGACCAGTGCTGCGGGTAATATTGTCCTGGCAGCCGGTAATGATTTTCATAATGACAGTGGTGGTAATGCGCCGTTGAACTTGGGAACAGGTCGTTTTGTTGTGTACTCCGAACGCCCGGATGACAACCGTAATGATATCGCTGGTGATGCGAATGCGATTGCGCATGACTTCGTACAATACAACACAACGTTTAATCCGAATGATCCTATTCCTGCTTCATTACCTGCAAACAATGGATTTATTTATAGCGTACAACCGGTGTTAACCGGTGTGGCTGTCATAGTGAATAATCAAACGATTAACTATGGTGAAACGATCAGTAGCATTTTAAACACGGACTTTACCGTTACCGGTGGTGCCGGTGCTTCTTATGAAGTCGGTGGTATGGCGATTAATGCCGCTGATTTTGAATTGTCTGATCCAACTGGCGTGACGATTAACGGTAGTGATGTCGAGTTAAACCTCGCTAATACAGTAGCTATTAGTAATGCCGGTTTTGCCGCCGCGGGTTCGTATACTGATGGTATTGAAGCGGGTGTCATAGCCGGTTCAGCATTGGCCTCGCAAGGTATTGCCTTAAGTGGTGCGGGCGACTTAACGGTGAATACGATTAATCTGGATGTGACCGTTGCCGCAGATAATAAAGTCTATGATGCAACGGATGTGGCAGTATTATCGCTCGGTACGGATAATCGATTAGCAGGTGACATCCTAAGCATTGATGCCGGTACGTCAACGTTTGATGATAAGAATGTTGGCGTAGGTAAAACCGTAACCGTGGCAGGCGCAAGCTTAGCCGGTGTCGATGCCGGTAACTATAATTTGAACATTACGAATAGCGGCACCTTAACCGCTGACATTACCCAAGCTGACTTAAACGTTAACAATGCTGTTGCACAGGATAAAGTCTATGATCAAACCACAACGGCAACGATTACTGGCGCAGGTATTACGGCATTATTAACCGATACGGTTAATTTAACATTAGATAGCGCCAACTTTGATAATGAGAATGCCGCTACGAATAAAGCCGTGACAGCGAACTACAGTATTAGCGGTGCTGATGCTGCTAACTATAACTTGATACAACCCACTGGTTTAACGGCGGATATCACGCAGCGCATCTTAAACGCGACCTTAACGGCTAATGATAAAACCTATGATACGACTATCGCTGCAACGGGCACCTTTGGTGACGATCGTCTTGCCGGTGATGTGTTAACGATTAACGGCACATCCAACTTCATTACTAAAGATGCGGGGACGAATAAAACCGTCACTGCTAACGGTTTGACCTTAAGCGGTGCTGATGCGGGTAACTATGTATTGGCATCAACATCGGTGAATGATTTAGCTGATATCAATCGAGCCAACTTAACGGTAAGTGGTGTTACTGCACAGGACAAAGTGTATGACACCACAACCGATGCAACGATAACGGGCGGTAGTATTACTGCACTAAGCGGTGATGTTATTTCACTCGTTGCGGGCGGCGCCAACTTTGTCGATAAAAATGTCGGCAACAATAAAACAGTTAATACCAACTTCACCTTAAGTGGTGCGGATGCGAATAACTATAACGTGGTTCAACCAACAAGCTTAACGGCGAATATCACTGCAGCCGATTTAATTATTAACGGTGCGGTGGCACAGAACAAAGTGTATGACACCACGACGGCTGCGACTGTGACCGGTGCGAATGTGACAGCACTAGCGGGTGATGTGGTAACCCTGGGTGCAGCGAATGCGAACTTTGATAATAAGAATGTTGGAATTGGTAAAACTGTCACAACCAACTTTACCTTAACAGGCACAGATGCGGCTAATTATAATGTTATCCAACCTACAACATTAACAGCTGACATTACTCAGGCTGACTTAATCGTTAACGGTGCGGTTGCTCAGAATAAAGTCTACGATGCGAATACAACGGCAACGATAACTGGTGCCAATGTCACAGGTTTGAATACAGATGATGTTTCGATTGCAGTAGCGAATGCAACTTTTGATAGCAAGGATGTCGGTACGGGTAAAACAGTCACCACCAACTTTGTGTTAGGCGGCATCGATGCAGCAAACTACAATGTGATTAATCCAACAGGATTAACCGCCAACATCACTGCAGCGGCATTAAACGTGACTGCGAATAACGATAGTAAAGTTTTTGACGGCGTAGCTTATTCTGGTGGTAACGGTGTCAGCTATGCCGGTTTTGTGGGTGGTGAAACTGAAACAGTCTTAGGTGGTGCACTTAACTTCGGTGGTTCTTCACAAGGTGCGGTGAACCCAGGTAGTTTTGTGATTACTCCGGGTGGACTTACCTCAAGTAACTACGATATTACGTTTGTTGATGGTGGTTTAACGATTAGTCCGGCTACGTCTGGCGCGGGTAGTGATGGAAATAACGATGGCCCCAATGGTACCTTCAATAGTTTTCTGGCTATTGTTAATGACGGTATCGCGAATCTGAATTCAGAAAGTAATACTTCTTATGTCACTTTTAATTCTGCCACGCTTGCTAATGCGATATTTAATTTCCGTGTTGAGACGGGTAATGATGCCACTGATTTACCGTCGGCAACTTTTCTGGCTTGGGCTGCAAGCAGAAGTTTTCTGGAAGAAGAATAATTTACTAATCACAGGACGTTATTAAACGTGAAGTCTGAGCTAAGCCACTTTTATTATGGTTTATTTTTATCATTGTTATTCATCGGTTCGGTATCGGCCGGTTCGCCTGATATAGAACGTATTGCGCCGAAAGAGGTGCCTGCTGGTGAAGCTGGTGAATTGATTCAGGATGACTTGCCTGACGTTACGCCCTCGCCGGATCGTGAGGCCGTGTTAGTGGATGCCTTAAAAGGGATCGTATTTATTGATGCCGTGAGTAAACTCGACCCAAGTGGTCGAGCTGTTACAGCAGGCGTTGTGATTGATGGTGACTTGGAAATTGCTGATGTCACAGTATTCCAGGATTTTTTTAATGAGTTTCTTAATCAGCCTATTACATTAAATCTACTCGATCAGATTACTAATACAGCGGTTAGGTATTACCGTACTCACGATAGACCAGTTGTCGATGTATTGGCGCCAGAAGGACAAGATATTACTGATGGGGTGCTGCAGATCCTGGTTATTTTAGGTAAGCGCGGTGATGTTATCGTTGAGGGTGCAAAGTACTTTTCCGAAGAGAAACTCGCCTCCAACATTCGTTTGAAGACCAACGAAACGATCACGCAAGGCGAACTGGAAGAAGACATCGCCTGGATGAACAATAATCCGTTTCGCACGGTGAATGTACTGTTTGAACGCGGTGATGAATTTAGTGAAACGGATGTGGTATTGGATGTGGATGATCGGCTTCCGTTTCGTGTTTATGGTGGTGTTGAGGATAGCGGTGTTGAATTAACCGGTTTGCGTCGTTGGCTGGGTGGTTTTAACTGGGGCAACGTATTTGGCCTGGATCATCAACTCAATTATCAATTTACCTCAGCCTTCGATACCGGGGTATTAGGTGCACATAGCTTTAACTATGTCGCCCCCTTGCCATGGCGACACACGGCAACTCTATTTGGCGCCTATGTAAAATCCGACCCGGATGCGACGACGGCCGGTTTTAATCTTGAAGGTGAAAACTTTCAACTTGGGTTTCGTTATAACCTGCCTTTAACAAAGTATAAGAAGCTTAATCATTCGCTGGATTTTGGGTACGACTTTAAGCGAAGTAATAACAACCTGGAGTTTGGAGGCTTAAATGTCTTCAACACGTTTACCAATATCTCGCAGTTTTCCTTAGCTTATAACGGTAGCGTTTCTGATAAATATGGTGTCACCAGTTTTGGTAGCACTGTTTATATCAGTCCCGGAGACATGATGGGTGATAATCGCGATGTCGAGTTCAATGCCTCGCGTGCATTGGCGTCGGCTGATTATACCTATGGTCGCTTTAGTCTGAATCGTGTGACACGATTGCCTAAAGACTTTAGCTGGATTGCTGAATTACAGTTTCAAGTCTCGAATAAGAATTTATTAGGTAGTGAGCAGTTTGGCATTGGTGGCTATCAAACCGTGCGCGGTTTTGATGCGTTTGATGCGGTTGCCGATGAAGGCGTGTTAATTCGAAATGAAATCCGTTCGCCAGCGTTGAACCTGCTAACGCATCTGAACGTTAACGATGTGCAGGATGATTTACAGTTACTGTGGTTTCTTGATTATGGCTCGGTCAAAAATGTCGATTTGCTGGCGGGAGAGGGTGGCACCGATTTAATGTCGACCGGTGTCGGTTTGCGTTATTCTGTTGCTACCTATTTAACCTTACGTGCAGATTACGGTTGGCAGTTAAAACAGCTTGTTGCGAATGATGACAAGGATAGCCGTTTACATGTCGGCTTTACATTAGCCTATTAAATTCCGGTTTATTTGTTTTAGCATCAATTGCCTGTGTCTGACACAAATTAAAGTAATTTGTTGAAATGCCGCTATCCTATTTATTTATGGGAGAACCGAGAATGGAAACCAGGTTGATAGTTGTAACCACTCTGCTGTCCTCAGCAATTTCAATTATTATTGGGCTGGCAATTCGCCCTCTAGCCGCTGTCGAATCAGTTTCTTTTTTGTACGTCGTAGCAAGTTGTGCAGCTGCTGTTTTAGTCACTATGATTAGTGTCTTTATCGTGTATAAACATGCCTTGAAAAAAAATACTGATTTTTTGAATTCCGATCTCGACCTTCAGTTTAAATTTAAACCTGTTGATGAACGGGATGTATCCCATAATGAATTAATAGGAACAGTAAAACATAAAATCTCTCAAGAGATAGGCCAGTATAAAAAGTTGGCCAAGCGAACGATGAACACTATCGATAACGTTGCAATTGGCTCAGCTGAGATTTCCTTTTTCATGGATCAGCTAAAAGCGACGATTAATAATAATATTAGTCATGCTACGCAGATTAGTGTTGCGACTGAGGAGATAACGCAAACTACCAACGTTATTTCCGACTCAGCAAACAGTGTGTCGGAAATTGTTAGTGACGCCAGGCAGCATAGTGATGAAGGCTTGACTGAAATTGAGCGTCTTAATAATCAAACCATCGATTTTAAAAATAAGGTCAGTGTTGCTACAAACCATGCAAGGACGCTGAATGAATTGTCTAATCGAATACAAAATATCACCGAAGTAATTAATGACGTTGCTGATCAAACCAATTTGCTTGCATTGAATGCGGCCATTGAAGCAGCCAGAGCCGGTGAGCATGGTCGAGGTTTTGCTGTTGTGTCGGATGAAGTCAGAACCCTGGCAAATAAAACCACCTCGGCTACCAGTGAAATAGGTGGCATGTTAAATGAAGTGAAACAGCAAACCGAGCAGTCTCTGGGAACCATGACCAGTCTTGAAGATGGTGTTGATACAATGGTCTCAATCTCGGATAAAGCAAAAGACACCTTTCTAACAATTAATGAAATTACAAAACAGACAGAATCAAAAATCTTTGAGATAAACAGTGCGTTAAAAGAACATGTGACTTCGTCAACTGAAATTGCTTCGTCTGTCGTTGATATATCAAAGCAAATGCAAGAGACCAGTGTCCGCGTAGGCCAGATATCGGAAGAGGCATTCAAGTTATCCGAAACCGGCGAGAAAATGGGAACTTACTTTGAAGATTATCAACTTGATACCAGACATGAAAAGCTCAGAGATATCGCAGTTGAAAGAGCGGCAATGGTAGCTGAGTTATTTGAAAAAGATATTAATAGTGGAAAGCTAACCGAAGCTGACTTGTTTGACAGGAATTATGTATATATTGAAGGTACAAACCCGAGGAAATATAAAACCCGTTATGATGAATACACGGATAGGGAGTTACCCGCTATTCAGGAACCTGTGCTGGATTTATCAGAGGATATTATTTTTGCCGGTGCGGTAGACATCAATGGTTATTTCCCGACACATAACAAGCAATATTCTCAGCCTTTAACTGGTGATTATGAAACGGATCTTGGTAATAGCCGGACAAAAAGAATCTTTGATGATCGCACTGGCTCAAGATGTGGGAGTAATACCCAACCTTATTTGTTACAAACCTATAAACGCGATACGGGACAGATTGTGCATGACATATCTGCACCAATCTATATCAAAGGTAAGCATTGGGGCGGTTTTCGAATAGGCTATAAATCATAAATAACCTTTGCCTAAAAGTTTTAAGCAGGATAACTCCAGTATCATTTGCGATTATTAGTTAGTATGCGATAGATATCTGTTGCGCTTTGTGTCGCACTTTATTGATCACCGATGTGATCGATGGAAACACATTTTTTGTATGTGTTTTCCTCGATGCCTTTACCCATGCGAAAGGAATGAGTTTTTTCTCATCAACTTGATCTTTCAGCATCGCTGCAAGATTCGGAATTAACATCACAAACGCATCAACAGACTCATCGACATTTTTCTCTAGTTTGAATAAAGGGGACCAAAACAGCACCAGGTTTTTCTCAACGCTGCGGTTTTTGAATGGCTTGTCCAGCTTTAACAGATAAAATCCGGCTGAACCATTCGTATTATAAAAATGTTTTATAATCGTACCGCTGACTGACATTCGCTCTGATTCATCAGGATCGAATTTGTTCAACTCGATCTTTTCTCCTATTAGCTCTCTCATATTGTTACCTAAAAGGTTAATTAAATTTATTAATACATGAGATAAGCCTTAAGCATGATTGTTTCGGCTACATCAGCAAACTGTGATGCAGTTCAATAAAGAAAGCAGATAAACCTAACTGTCAAATAGCCAATAAAATAAGCCACTTGATAATGCGGCGACGGGTAGGGTTGAAACCCATGAAAGTATGATTTGTGTTACCACTTGTTTATCTGCCTTAGCGGTAATCAAACCAATACCAAACAATGAGCCTACAGAACAATGCGTGGTGGAAACCGGTACGCCCAAACGGCTGGCAAAGATAACCATAAAGCCGGTCACAATATTTGCTGCAAAGCCTTGCCCGTGACTCATGGGTGTAATTTTTTTACCCATGGTTTCCGCAATGCGTTTGGCATTAAGTAAACCACCTGCTGCCATTCCCACGGCAACGGCTATCATGCCAAGTTTGATTGATAAACCTTGAATTGCGATCAGTAGCGCAACAATCTTGGGTGTGTCGTTCAATCCTCGGGCAAAGCTGACGATTCCGGCACTGATATAGTGTCCAATGTCTAACAGTTTTTGCAGGTTGATACCGAAAAAGTTTCCGGTGTAATGTAACTGGCAATTACTCTGAGTATCAATGTTGGCGTCGATTGATTTTTGGATGCTCATTGCTTGTTCTGTTGGTAAGTGTGATACCGGAACAAAGTCCTGCGTTTCTCCAATACAGGCGCACCATTCTTTTGTTATACCAAGATAATTTCTTAATGAACGAAACCCCCAATACACGGCATACGCCAGAATGACGGCGATAAAGGGACTAACTAATAATGGAATAAAAAACGTTTTACCCAGGTGTCCGAAATTGACTTGTGAACCGACTGCCATAAAACCGCTGCCAACCAGACCGCCCACCAGTGCATGCGTGGTTGATATAGGTAGGCCTCTTATTGCAGTGAGTATCACGGTCAGGCCCGCACCGGCCGCGACGGCGGCAAGAAAGATCGGGGAAGTAGTAATCTCAATCGGCACCAGGCCTTTGCCGGTAAAATTCTTTAACAATTTTTCTGCAAGAAAGATCGAGCAGACAGAACCTGCAAAGGTGGTTGCTGTTGCCCATGTAATTGCGCGGCGGTAGTTAGTGGTGCCACTACCAAACAAGGTTGCCACACCCTTGAAGTTATCGTTAGCGCCATTGGCATAGGCAAGAAAACAGGTAGTAATAAATAAGATGATTAATACAGACATTATTATTATGTTTAATTTTAAGGCTTAGTGTTAAGCAGGTTCGGCTAATAGCTGTTTTATGGTTTTTTCGATTTGTATAGCCTGGCGATCACCTTCATGGGTTTCGCCGAAGAATACAGAACGCACGACGCCTTTCTTGTCGATTAAATAAAAGGTCGGCCAATATTTATTATGCATCGCGCGCCAGTAAGTAAAATCATTATCAATCATGATCGGGTGATGCAGTTTGAATTCTTTGACTTTTGCCTCGATATTGCCGCGAACTTTTTCATGACTGAACTCGGGAGTATGCACACCAATGACTTGCAGACCTTCTGCTTCAAGTCGCTTTTCCAAATCGTTCATCCATGGGAACGAGCGGTAACAGTTCCAACAGTCGAAGGTCCAGAAATCGAGTAACACAACCTTGCCTTTCACGTCTTCTAACATTAACGGTTCGGAATTTATCCAGTCTTGCGCGTTGTTGTGATGAAACTCTGCGGCAGGAAACGGTTCCGTTAATGTTCCTGCAAAAGAGGGCGTTAGCATTTTAAGCGTCATGATCGTACCGATCATGACGATAAACAGATTCAGCGATATGCGTTTCACGGGTCAAACCTTTTTAATACAATTCTGCCTACGACAGTGATAATCTTTTCTTGTTCAATACAGAGACAAAAAATGGCGATCAGAAATTTTAAAGGCGTATCACCAGGCATTGCTGAGACGGCGTATGTTGATGAAACAGCAGTCGTTATTGGTGATGTCACTATTGGTGATGACAGCTCACTCTGGCCGATGACCGTAGCACGTGGTGATGTGCATTCAATCACGATTGGAGCGCGTACCAATATTCAGGATGCCTGCGTATTGCACGTTACGCATGATGGCGAATTCTCTCCTGGCGGTTATCCGTTAACAGTAGGTAATGATGTGACGGTTGGACATCGCGTGACGCTTCATGCATGTACAGTAGGTGATTTATGTTTGATCGGTATGTCGGCCACTATTATGGATGGCGCAGTGCTGGGAGATAAAGTCATTGTCGGTGCAGGTAGTCTGGTACCGACCGGCAAAAAGTTAGCGTCCGGTTATTTATACGTGGGTAGTCCGGTAAAGCGAGTACGTGAACTGAATGACAAAGAACTGGCTTTTCTTGAATACTCAGCCAAGCACTATGCAAAGTTGAAGGATGAACACATCAATAGTTAATTCTTAACTCGAATCGTTTTTTATTCTTCGTTATTATCAGTCGCTTTTAATTATTCACATGAGGGTTCGTTGTTAATGTCACTCGACCACACCTGGTTTACTGAGATAGCACAAGGTCATGCCATGTCGTTGGAGCTCAGTGAAAAGATCCATGAAGAGCAGTCGCCATTTCAGAAAATAGAAATATACGAAACTAAAACCTTCGGTCGTTTGATGACGCTGGATGGATTAACGATGTTGACCTCGCGCGATAATTTTCTTTATCACGAAATGATGGCGCATCCGGTACTTTATAGTCACCCTAATCCAAAAGATGTGGCCATCGTCGGCGGTGGAGATTGTGGAACATTAAAAGAAGTGTTGAAACATGATACTGTCAACAGCGTGACTCAGATCGAACTGGATGAGCGAGTGACGCGTGTCGCAGAAGAGTTTTTTCCGGAGCTGTGTGAGAAAAATGACGACTCAAGAGCGACGCTATTATTTGAAGATGCAATTAACTGGATGCATCAAGCTGGAGCTGATTCACTGGATGTCATTATTCTTGATACCACCGATCCGGTTGGCCAGGCCAAGCGGCTTTTTGCTGAACCCTTTTATTCTGATTGTCTGAATGTCTTGCGTGAAGGGGGTATCGTTATCGCGCAAAGCGAGTCCCCGTTAATGGATCTGGATTTGATTGTTGATATTCGTTCGGAGATGAGCAAGGCAGGTTATGCCGAGATTCAGACGATTCAATTTCCGGTCGTGACCTATCCTTCTGGCTGGTGGACGGCAACGATGGCCAGAAAAGGGCAGAAGTTTGGCGACTTCCGCGAGCAAATGGCCAGACATAAATCATTTGCCACTCAATACTATAATGCAGATATTCATCGGGCCTGCTCGGCTTTGCCACAGTTTATGCGAGAAGCATTTTAATAATTGCTGAAATTGTCCTGATTTTCACTTTTCAGACTGTCATTTAGCCCGCTAATCGCTACAATATGCGCCCCTATGAGCGCAAAATTTCACAATCTGATAGATAAATTTGACGTCATCGTCGTCGGTGGTGGTCATGCCGGCACTGAGGCCGCGCTCGCGGCTGCGCGCATGGGCGTGCGCACGTTGTTACTGACACATAGTGTTGATACCTTGGGACAAATGTCCTGCAATCCGGCCATAGGTGGAATTGGTAAAGGTCATCTGGTTAAAGAGATTGATGCCATGGGTGGGTTGATGGCTACGGCTGCCGATCATAGTGGTATTCAATTCCGGACATTAAACTCCCGCAAAGGGCCTGCTGTTCGCGCGACGCGCGCGCAGATTGATCGTGCTTTATATAAATCCTATGTGCGCCCCGCGTTAGAAAACCAGGAAAACCTGTTTATTTTCCAGCAGGCAGTTGATGATCTGATTGTTAACGGAGAACAGGTTTGTGGTGTCGTGACACAAACGGGTCTTCGCTTCGGTGCACCAACCGTCGTATTAACGGTCGGCACCTTTTTAAGCGGAAAGATTCATATTGGTGATACGCAACATAAAGGTGGGCGCGCCGGGGATCCGCCATCAATTGCGTTAGCGGAGAGATTGAGAGAACTGCCTTTCAATGTTGGACGCCTAAAGACCGGGACTCCACCGAGAATTGATGGCAAGACGATTGATTATTCCAGATTACAGGCGCAGCCCGGTGATGTTCCGGTACCGGTGTTTTCCTATATCGGTAATGCAGAACAGCACCCAGAGCAGATCGCCTGTCACATTACTTACACCAACGAAAACACACATGAGGTGATACGCAGTGGATTAGAGCGTTCACCAATGTTTAATGGAAACATAGAAGGGACCGGGCCACGTTATTGCCCATCGGTAGAAGATAAGGTGGTGAGGTTTGCCGACAAGGACTCGCATCAGATTTTTATCGAACCGGAGGGATTGAATACCAATGAGGTCTATCCAAACGGTATTTCCACTTCGCTACCTTATGATATTCAGATTGCGTTGGTTCAATCTATCGCAGGCTTTGAACAGGCTCACATTACTCGTCCTGGCTATGCAATTGAATATGATTTCTTTGATCCCAGAGAGCTGTCACCCTGGCTAGAGACACGCTTTATTAAGGGTTTATATTTCGCCGGCCAGATTAATGGGACGACGGGTTATGAAGAGGCCGCATCCCAAGGCTTGTTAGCAGGCTTAAATGCTGCCTTGCGCGTAACTGAAAAAGAACCGTGGTTTCCAAGACGTGACGAAGCTTATCTAGGCGTATTGGTTGACGATTTGATTACCATGGGTGCCACCGAACCCTATCGTATGTTTACCAGTCGTGCTGAATACCGTTTGATGTTACGAGAAGATAATGCCGATTTACGTTTGACTGAATCTGCTCATGAGCTTGGCTTGATTGATGACATACGTTGGCAAGTCTTTAATGAAAAACGCGAAGCGATTGAAAAAGAAAAACAACGTTTAAAGGGAATGCGGGTCGGTTCCAGTATCTTGTCGCAGGAAGATACCGAAGCGGCGCTGGGTCGTTCCGTTAAACGCGATCAAACCCTGTTGCAGTTATTAAAGCGACCTGAATTTAACTATCAGGATATTGCCAAACTTCCCGGCGTCGGTCTGCCGGATATGGATCCCAAAGTTGCTGAGCAGGTTGAAGTGCAGGCCAAATATTCCGGCTACATCGAACGACAGGAAGAAGAAGTCGAACGCAATCGACGACATGAAGAAACGCCTTTGCCAGAGGAGATGGATTACGCCAATGTGCGGGGTCTGTCGTCTGAAGTAGTTGAAAAACTCTCGCTGCATCGACCGGTTAACCTGGGTCAAGCTTCGCGCATTCAAGGTATTACGCCTGCAGCGATATCCTTATTAAGAGTCCACCTGAAAAAACAGTCCATGCTACTTCAGCGTAGCGCCTAGTTTCTCAGCGATGCGACAAGTTGTCCCGGCCGAACTGCAAGCGATGCAGTTGGATGAATCTACCAACCAGCAATTAATGGTTTATCAGGCCCTGCTGATTAAATGGAACAAGACTTATAACCTGACGGCCAGCAAACAAGCGGGTGATATTTTACATCGACATATTCTGGATTCATTGTCGGTAATGAAATTTGTACAAGGTAAACGCTGTCTTGATGTGGGTACTGGTGCCGGCCTGCCGGGCATGATTCTGGCGATTACCGATAAGAACAGAGACTGGACCTTACTTGATAGTAACGTCAAAAAGATTCGTTTTTTGAGACATGTAAAAACCGAACTCGATTTGAATAATGTTGAAGTGAGCCATGTTCGGGTCGAGGAGTTTGTGCCGAAGAATCCCTATGACACGATCATCTGCAGGGCATTCGCACCGTTAGACAGGATGTTGTCTCAGCTTGGCTATTTATTGACTAACACAAACCAACTGTTGGCGATGAAAGGTAAGCAGGTCAGACAGGAGGTCAATGATGTTAATCAGGATGATCTGACGATTGAAGTGCATCATCTGGAGACAGAGGCGCAAACTGAAGGCGCTAATCTGGTGCAAATTCGACAATCAGCTAATGATTAAACCGATGGCGCTAAAGCGACTCTATGTTAGAGTATTTAGCCCGAATGAATTTAGTAGTGTTACGAACGGATTGATATGACAAAGATCATTGCAATAGCCAACCAAAAAGGCGGTGTCGGCAAGACGACTACCGGTGTGAACCTGGCTGCGTCATTAGCCGCGACCAAGCGTAAAGTATTGTTGGTCGATCTTGATCCGCAGGGTAATGCCACCATGGGCAGTGGTATTGATAAGCACGATTTGTCTTTATCCAGTTATGACCTGCTGATGGGGGAGCATCCCACTGCCGACATTATCTTGCGCTCAGAGGAAGGTGGCTTTGATCTGATTCCAACCAATACCGATCTAACCGGTGCCGAAGTCGCGCTGCTTGATGAGATGGCAAGAGAGATTCGTTTACGCACTGCGCTTGAGCAAGTGCAGGATAATTATGACTTTATCTTTATTGATTGTCCGCCTTCATTAAACATGCTGACGGTGAACGCCTTGGTGGCCGCAACCTCGGTGATGATTCCGATGCAGTGTGAATATTACGCGCTTGAGGGATTGACCGCCTTACTCGAAACCATCGAGAAGATTAGAAAGTATCTGAATCCTGATCTTGAAATAGAAGGCCTGTTACGCACCATGTACGACCCGAGAAATAATCTGGCGACTCAGGTATCTGCGCAACTGATGGAACATTTTGGTGAGAAGGTGTACCGCACGATAATCCCCCGTAACGTTAGATTAGCAGAGGCGCCAAGCCACGGTATGGCGGCACTGGCTTACGACAAATCGTCGACCGGTGCTGTCGCGTATTTGGCATTAGCGGGTGAAATGCTGAGACGCGATGGTATTGCTGCCTAGTCTGACTCTGGAATCATTATGGCGGCGAAAAAACGAGGACTAGGAAAAGGGTTGGATGCCCTATTGGGTGCGCACCCGGAGAAAAAAACTGGAGCGCAAGTCAGTGGTGACGGTTTGCAGACGCTTGCTATTGACCTGATGCAACGCGGGCAATATCAGCCGAGACAGGAATTCGATAATGATGCGTTAGAAGAATTAGCAGATTCCATTCGTGCACAAGGCATGGTGCAACCGATTGTTGTGCGAACTCTGCCCGGTAAAAAGTCTTATGAGATTATTGCCGGTGAGCGTCGCTGGCGCGCGGCTCAGTTGGCCGGCTTGCATGAAGTACCGGTCGTAATCAAAGAAGTCTCGGATCAGGCTGCGATGTGTATGGCACTGATCGAAAATATCCAGCGTGAAGATTTAAACCCGTTAGAAGAAGCGCAGGCTTTATCTCGATTGCTACATGAATTTTCCATGACCCACGAAGCCGTAGCCGAGAGTGTCGGGCGTTCACGATCATCGGTTTCCAATTTGATTCGCTTACTGGAATTGACGGAACCCGTGAAAACCCTGTTAAGTAAAGGAGAGCTGGATATGGGCCACGCCAGGGCATTATTGGCATTGCCTCAGGAGCAACAAGCCGGCTTGGCGACGACAATCAGTCAGCGAGGTTTGTCAGTAAGAGAAGCTGAAGCGCTGGTCAAAAAGCAGTTGGAACCGCAAACGAGTAAAAAAAGTGTCAAACGTGATAGTAAGGACCCAAACACGAAAAAACTCGAATCTGAACTGTCTGACAAGCTCGGTGCACAGGTCGCGATTACGACATCCCGACAAGGGAAAGGTACGATGACGATAAAATACCATTCCCTGGAACAGCTTGATGGAATAATAAAAAAGTTAAAATAACGATAATTATTTGTTAATCAATGAGTTAAATCGGTTTTTGCCGGCAGGCGCGTTGTCTTATTTATTTTTTCAGCAGAAATGTTAAAAATGTTGCAGTGCAATGATTGATCATTGCTGGAGAGGTCTTTATACTTGCCCACCGTCGCGAACAACACATAAAAATAACAATTAATATTCCGATACTTAAGAGTTTATTCGGTAATTAAATAAGCGACGGTTTTTGGCATTGCTCAGGTCATGCGAGATGAATGAAATTATAAATAATCGCAAGACCGCAAGTAATTTGTTGTTAATTGAAGCACTGATCACACTAACGTCAGCACTTCTTTTATTTTTGTTTGCCAGTCCTGTGCTTGCATATTCAGTAGCGCTGGGCGGGGTTGCATTCATACTTCCAAATTGCTTATTTGTGTGGCTTTCCTTGAGACAAGTCAGGGTAAACTCTGAGAAGAATATGCTGGCCTGGTTTTATCTGGGCGAGGCGGTAAAGATCGTCTCAACAATAGGCATTTTCGCGGGATGCATGTTACTGGTATCACCGCTAAACATAGGTTTAATGTTTGTTAGTTACGGTTTGATGTTACTAATCAATTTGACCGGACTGGCATTAACAATGAATAAATAATAATTGAGAAACGTTAATGGCGAGCGGAACAGAACTCACTTCGAATTCATATCTACAGCATCACTTGCAGAATCTGGTATTTGGTAAATTGCCTGCTGGTTATGAGCGTATTGATGCTGAGGGCCATAGCCACGTGTTGGAACATGCTGAATGGACATTGGCTCACACCTCTCAGGAAGCAATGGATATGGGCTTCTGGTCATTAAATGTTGATACTCTTGGCTGGTCTATTTTCCTCGGCGCTATGTTTTTATTCTTCTTTCATCGCGTAGCGAAACGCCACACTGAAGGCGCGCCAACCGGCTTCGGCAATCTGGTAGAGATGATTGTTGAGTTCGTTAATAAGAACGTTAACGACATCATGTCGGTGAAAAATCCTTTAATTGGTCCCTTGGCCTTGACCATATTTGTCTGGGTCACACTGATGAACACCATGGATATCGTCCCAGTCGATTTATTACCTCTTATCGCCCAATTCATCGCCGGCGATTCACATTTACACTTTAAAGTTGTACCGACAACTGATCCAAATATTACTTTCGGTATGTCCATCGGCGTATTTATCCTGATTATCTATTACAGTGTGAAGATGAAAGGTATTGGTGGTTTTATTGGGGAACTTACTTTACAACCCTTTTCTTCAAAGAATTTAGCAGTTCAAATAGTCCTGATTCCAGCAAACTTTTTACTGGAGTTCATCGGTTTATTAGCCAAGCCGGTATCATTAGCCTTGCGACTTTTTGGTAACTTATACGCAGGTGAGTTAATCTTTTTATTAATCGCCACATTATTAGGTGCAGCATTGCCATTCTTTATCGGAACTTTCCTGGGTGGTGCGTTACAGTTTATTTGGGCTGTGTTTCATATATTAATCGTTTTGTTACAAGCGTTTGTTTTCATGATGTTGACCATTGTTTATTTGGCAATGGCGCACGAGCATCACTAATTTTAATTGTTAAGTAAAATCCTCTGGAGGAGTAAAAATGGAAACTATTTTGGCATTTACATCATTGGGTGTCTTAATCGTTCTGGGTATGGGCGCACTTGGTACAGCTATCGGCTTTGGTCTGTTAGGTGGTAAATTTCTGGAAGGCGCGGCGCGTCAACCTGAATTGGCTCCTATGCTCCAGGGTAAAATGTTCCTGGTCGCTGGTCTTGTTGACGCGGTAACCATGATCGGTATTGGTATTGGTATGTGGTTTACCCTAGCAAGTCCGTTTATCGCTACGCTTCAAGCTGGCTAACGTTAATTTAACAGCCATCCATACATATAGGTGATTTAAGTGAATTTTAATGCAACCTTAATAGGACAGCTTGTAACCTTTGCCATTTTTGTATGGTTCACGATGAAATTTGTTTGGCCAATGCTGCTTAAACAAATGGAAGAACGTGAAGCGAGAATAGCGGATGGTTTGGCTGCGGCAGAGAAAGGCCAATTAGAACTGGCAGAAGCACAACAAAAATCGATTGAAGAGATCAATAAAGGCAAAGAGCAGGCCGCCACAATTATTTCTCAGGCGCAGAAGCGACATGATGAAATAGTGGAAGAAGCGAAAGACGATGCAAAAGCGGAGGCTTCTCGTATTAAAGAGACTGCATTGAGCGAGATCGAACAAGAGAAAGAAAAGGCTCGTCAGGATTTAAGAGATCAAGTAGCAAGCTTGGCTATTGCCGGCGCGGAACAAATCCTGATGAAGGAAGTTGACCAGGCCGCACATAATGAAGTGCTGCAAAAGATCAGCCAACAGCTATAAGTAGAATCAATAGGAAACGATTTAGATGTTAGAAAAAGCAACCATTGCCAGACCTTATGCAGAAGCGGCTTTCGCTCAAGCACTTGAAGAAGGAAAACTGAGTGAGTGGTCGGCTATGTTGAATCGCTTAAGTATTGTTGTTTCTGATGAAAACATGAGTGGTGTTATCAACAATCCCAAGCTTAATAATGAACAACTCACACAGTTTATTATAGAAACTTGTGGTGATAGTTTGGATAAAACACACAAAAACTTTATCAGCATCCTGGTCGAGGCAGAGCGAATCAAGCTTGCCCCTGAAGTGTTTAGCTTGTTTGAACAAAAACATGCTGCAGCTGAAGGGTTTAGCGATGTTGATGTTATCACTGCTTATCCTTTGGATGATGCTCAAGTGAATGCTATCTCTGAATCCATTTCCAAACGTCTTGGCAAAAAAGTCGATATCAATACTGAACAAGATAAAGCTTTAATCGGTGGCGTTATTATCCGGGCAGGTGACTCTGTTATTGATGCTTCAATACGTGGTCGTTTGAAAGAATTAAACAATATATTTGCGCAATAGTTATTAAATAGAGGAAAGACATATGTCTATCAGTGCAACTGAAATTAGTGATCTGATTAAAAAGAAAATAGAGTCAATGGACCTTGATACCGAGGCACGTACTGAAGGTACGGTTGTTAGTCTTGCTGACGGTGTTGCCAGAATCCATGGTTTAAGTGACGTCATGCAGGGGGAGATGATTGAGTTCCCTGGTAATACGTTTGGCTTGGCGCTTAACCTTGAACGAGACTCGGTTGGTGCCGTAATTCTGGGTAATTATGAAGGCATCTCTGAAGGTGATACGGTCAAGTGCACCAAGCGTATTCTTGAAGTGCCTGTTGGTGAAGCCCTTTTAGGTCGTGTTGTCGATGCACTGGGTAACCCGATCGACGGTAAAGGCGACATCAACACCTCAGAAACGTCGCCAATTGAAAAAATTGCACCGGGCGTAATCGCAAGAAAGTCAGTTGACCAGCCAGTACAAACTGGTCTGAAGTCTATTGACTCAATGGTGCCAATCGGTCGTGGTCAGCGTGAGTTGATCATTGGTGACCGTCAAACAGGAAAGACTGCAGTAGCAATCGATACAATCATCAACCAAAAAGGTACCGGTGTTAAATGTATTTATGTTGCTATTGGTCAGAAAGCGTCTTCAATTAACGTTGTTATTCGTAAACTGGAAGAACACGGCGCGCTGGATCACACCATCGTCGTCGCAGCGACGGCCTCTGAATCAGCGGCAATGCAATACGCTGCCCCTTATGCCGGTTGTGCAATGGGCGAATACTTCCGTGACCGTGGTGAAGACGCACTGATTATTTATGATGATTTGACCAAACAGGCCTGGGCCTATCGCCAAATGTCACTATTGTTAAAACGCCCACCAGGCCGTGAAGCGTACCCTGGTGATGTATTCTATTTACATTCACGTTTGTTGGAGCGTGCAGCGCGTATTAACGCTGATTACGTAGAACAAATTACCAATGGTGAAGTGAAAGGTAAAACCGGTTCATTAACTGCACTACCTATTATTGAAACACAAGCGGGTGACGTATCTGCATTCGTACCGACCAACGTAATTTCGATTACCGATGGACAAATCTTTTTGGAAACCGACTTGTTTAACTCAGGTTTTCGTCCTGCTATTAACGCAGGTCTTTCCGTGTCTCGTGTGGGTGGTTCAGCACAAACCAAGATTATTAAAAAGCTGGGCGGTGGTATCCGTTTGGCACTAGCACAGTATCGTGAGCTTGCAGCATTCTCTCAGTTCGCATCGGATCTTGACGAAGCAACCCGTAAACAGCTGGAACGTGGTCAACGCGTGATGGAATTAATGAAACAGAAACAGTACTCGCCGCTGAACGTTGCAGAAATGGGTGTGAGTTTGTTTGCTGTTGAAAATGACTTCATGGATGACGTAGAGCTGGAAAAAATCGGTGCTTTTGAAGAAGCCTTGCATGATTACATGAAGAGCGAACAATCTGCCTTGATGGATAAGATTGGTCCAGAAGGCAATTATGATGATGACATCGAAAGTGGTTTAAAAGATGCCATTGCCAAATTCAAGGAAAGCGGAACCTGGTAATTACTATGCACGACTACTGCACTCGACGACTCTGCGTTAAAAAGGCTTTCAAAATGTTCATGTACTTTCGTGTACATTCCGCTTTTTCAAACCTTTTACCCTTGATTAGTCTTCGTTCGTAACGTCGTGCAAAGCAATTATTAATTATAGAGATATAAATATAGGTTAAATAAACAATGGCTGTCGGAAAAGAAATACGAACGAAAATCTCTAGCGTTAAAAATACGCAGAAGATTACCAAAGCGATGGAAATGGTTGCGGCAAGTAAAATGCGCAAGGCGCAGGATCGTATGCATGCTGCCCGTCCTTATGCTGAAAAAATTCGTAATGTGATTTCGCATTTGGCACACGCCAATCCCGAGTTTAAGCATCCCTACTTGGTCGCGCGTGATGAAGTGAAGCGCGTTGGCTTGATCGTGGTTTCTACAGATCGTGGTCTCTGTGGTGGCTTAAACGCAAATATGTTTCGTATGTTGCTAAGGCAGATTAAAGCATGGGAAGACGAAGGCAAAGAAGTTGATTTATGTGTGATTGGTTCAAAGGCTTCTGGTTTCTTTGGTTCAATCGGTGCCAATATTATCGGCCAGGTTACGCATTTTGGTGATAGCCCGAGTCTTGATGATCTGATTGGTACCATTATGGTGATGCTGAATGCATTTAATGACGGTGACGTTGATGAAGTCCACCTTGTATCAAATAAGTTTGTTAACTCCATGACGCAGACACCGACCATGACGCAGCTTATACCCGGTAAAGCTGTCGATGATGATGATTATCAACATCATTGGGATTACTTATATGAGCCTGATGCTGAAGAAGTTTTAACGAGCCTGTTAACGCGTTACATCGAGTCACAGGTTTATTCCGGTGTAATGGAAAATATAGCCAGTGAAATGGCAGCGCGAATGGTAGCGATGAAAAGTGCATCTGATAATGCCGGCAAGCTTATTGATGAACTACAGCTTATATACAACAAGGCACGACAAGCGGCGATTACACAGGAATTATCAGAGATTGTTGCCGGTGCTGCTGCAGTTTAGGTTTAGACACGAATTTTTAATCGAGATATAGAGAAATAATACGAGGAACGAAAACGATGAGTTCTGGAAAGATCGTACAAATTATTGGTGCTGTTATTGACGTTGAATTTCCCAGCGATGCAATACCAAAGGTTTATGATGCATTAATTGTTGAAGGTGAAGGCATTGAGACAACACTGGAAGTTCAGCAGCAGTTAGGTGATGGTGTAGTTAGAACCATTGCACTGGGTTCAACTGATGGTTTGCAGCGTGGTTTGTCTGCGAGTAATACTGGCGCACCTATCTCTATTCCTGTTGGCACGAAAACACTCGGTCGTATCATGAACGTATTAGGTGAGCCGATTGACGAAGTTGGCCCGATCGAAACAGATGAAAGGATGCCGATTCACAGACAGGCTCCGACTTTTACTGAATTAAGTCCTTCAACGGAACTTCTCGAAACTGGTGTTAAGGTCATTGACCTCGTCATCCCATTTGCTAAGGGTGGTAAAGTTGGCTTGTTTGGTGGTGCCGGTGTCGGCAAGACCGTTAATATGATGGAATTAATTAACAACATCGCAACCCAGCACTCAGGTTTGTCAGTATTTGCCGGTGTGGGTGAACGTACTCGTGAGGGTAATGACTTCTACTATGAAATGCAGGAGTCTAACGTTGTTAACGTTGAGAACTTTGAAGAGTCAAAAGTATCCATGGTCTACGGTCAGATGAACGAGCCACCAGGGAACAGACTGCGTGTTGCGTTGACCGGTTTGACGCTGGCAGAAAAATTCCGTGACGAGGGTCGTGACGTACTTTTCTTCGTTGATAATATTTATCGTTTTACACTGGCGGGTGTGGAATGTTCTGCCTTGTTAGGTCGTATGCCTTCTGCGGTGGGTTACCAACCAACACTTGCGGAAGAAATGGGTAAACTACAAGAACGAATTACGTCTACCAAGACTGGTTCAATCACCTCGATTCAAGCGGTATACGTTCCCGCGGATGACTTGACTGACCCGTCACCTGCAACCACGTTCTCTCACCTTGATTCAACGGTTGTATTGTCTCGTCAGATTGCCGAACTCGGTTTATATCCTGCGATTGACCCATTGGATTCTACCAGTCGTCAGCTGGATCCATTGGTTGTCGGTCAAGAGCATTATGATATTGCCCGTGGTGTACAAAACACATTACAACGTTATAAAGAATTGCGTGACATTATTGCGATTCTGGGAATGGATGAATTATCGGAAGAAGACAAACTGGTTGTTGCCCGTGCGCGTAAGATTCAACGCTTCCTTACTCAACCTTATACGGTTGCCAAGGTCTTTACCGGTCAGGATGGCGAGTATGTGCCATTGAAAGAAACGTTACGCGGTTTCAAAGGCATTATCTCTGGTGAATATGATGATCTGCCGGAACAGGCTTTTTATAACGTCGGTAATATCGACCAGGCGATTGAAAAAGCCAAAACACTATAACGTGAGTAGCAAATCATGACTGATACAATTCAAGTCGATATCGTCAGTGCCGAACATGAAATTTACTCCGGTGAAGCACAGATGGTATTTGCGCCTGCCGAATTAGGTGAGGTCGGTATTGCTCCCGGTCACGCCCCCCTGGTGACCAAGATGGGACCAGGTGAAGTACGTGTTAAAGATACCGAAGGCAACGAGTCTGCGTTTTATGTGTCCGGCGGTATGCTCGAAGTCCAACCTAAAGTTGTCACAGTTTTATCCGACACGGCGCAACGGGCTGAAGATCTGGATGAAGCGGCGATTCTTAAGGCGAAAGAAGAAGCCGAAAATGCCTTTCACGAAAAAGGCGAGGCGATTGACTATGCCAAGGCCAGAGCAGCACTGGCTGAAACAGCCGCTCAACTGCAAACCTTGCAAAGACTTCGAAAACGCGCCGGCAGATAGAAATTACCAAACCCGCCTTTATGGCGGGTTTTTATTTTAATACTAAGACTTATTCTATTTTTACTATTCGTATAACATAGCGTTATGAGTTTAAGTATTATGATACTTGCTGCTGGTCAGGGCACACGCATGTACTCTGATTGTCCGAAGGTGCTTCATTCTCTTGCCGGCCAAACCTTACTCGAACATGTTTACCAGACAGCTGAGTCAATCACGCACAGACAGATTTACGTTGTTTATGGGCATGGCGGTCAACAGGTACCAGACAGCATGCCCGATCGTGATATCGTCTGGATAAAACAGGAACAACAACTGGGTACCGGTCATGCGGTCAAACAGGTATTACCTGAGATACCCGATGCCAATGATGTCCTGATACTCTATGGTGATGTCCCGCTTATTACCGATGAATCCTTATCGACACTGGTCACTGCCTGTAAGGAAACCGGTTTTGGTTTAATGACCGCCTATCTGGATGACCCACGTGGCTACGGTCGAATTATTCGGGATGAAATTGGCAAGGTTATCGGCATCGTTGAGGAGAAAGATGCCTCCGATGAAGAAAGACGTATCTGCGAGATCAATACCGGTTTTATGGCGATTAAGGCAAGTCATTTAAAAAAGTGGGTTGCCGCATTGGATAACAGTAATAGTCAGAATGAATACTATCTGACTGATACTGTAGCAATGGCAGTAGCCGATAATGTCACCATTAATTCAGTATTGGCCGAGTCTAGTATAGAAATAAAAGGGATCAATAATCGTGCTCAGCTGGCTGATGCCGAACGTTACTATCAGCTCATACAAGCGCATCATTTAATGCATCAGGGTGTCACGTTAATGGACCCGGCGCGTTTTGATTTGCGCGGCGAGCTGGAGATTGGACGTGATAATACGATAGATGTGAATGTTGTAATCGAAGGTCGGGTTAAGTTAGGTAACCAGGTCTCGATAGGGGCAAACTGCTATTTAAAAGACGTTATTATTGATGATGATGTCGAAATTAAACCGAACAGCATGATCGATAATGCTGTCATTGGTAAACGTTGTGTGATTGGCCCGTTTGCGCGTATCAGACCTGATACAACGCTGAATGACAATGTCCATGTCGGTAACTTTGTTGAGTTAAAAAAGGCCGAGGTTGGAGACGGTTCAAAAATTAATCATCTCAGTTATATGGGCGATGTACATATCGGTAAGGACACGAATATTGGTGCAGGTGCCATCACCTGTAACTACGATGGCGCCAATAAGTATAAGACTATCATTGGTGATGCTGTATTTGTTGGTTCAGATGTGCAGATGATCGCACCTGTCAAAGTTAACAACGGCGCAACTATTGCGGCGGGTACAACCATTACGAAAGATGTGTCTGAAGATGCCTTGGCGATATCGCGTAATAAACAACGAGAGATCGATAACTGGCCGCGGCCGGTAAAGAAAAAATAAAGCAGCTATTGATAGATAATATCAGCGCGCATCGGTACCAGCCGGGCAAGTAGTTTGTTTCTTACATTATGCTTAATGCCCGTTTCCTGCATCGCATCGATGACTAGTTTTACAAAGATATCGAATTCGGCTTCGGTAATCTCCATGCCGGAGTGTGCCTCCACCATATCCAGCCCATCGTATTCACAGGGCCCGTCACTCAGCTGACAAATCTGATCAGAAAGTTGTGTGATCAATTCCGCATCATCGGTGTCTTCAAATAGAAAGTCGATACGATGATGTTGATGTGACAGTGCTACCGCTCGTGTCACGAATTGATTGATTCCCTGATCGCCACCCAGTTCATCATAGAGTGTCGTACTGTCGGCATGCGCATAATTTGCAATGAGCAATATAAAAAAAATTAAGAATGCAATTTGTTTCATAACATTCAGTAACTCCCTTCAAACTCTAGGGTTATTGGTTTGGTTTGAGTCCTGCCGAGAATTTCACTTGGAATTAAATTACTCAACATTATAAAAGACTGCTTATAGTTAGTAATATTTCTTCCAATATCAAAAGTTATTATTTTTTGAATATCTGCTTGAAAAAAAATAGTAATTACTAGTATGATGATCGAAAAAGATATAGATAATTTTTTTAAGCTAATATAATTTACGATTTAAATAAAGATAAATAAATTAGGTCATTAGCCAGCCCCCCAGCCATAAAGCAGCCAGGCAGCGAGCAACCACCGCAAATATAAGGGATTTATATGCGCAGCGTTATATGTTTGGCACCTGCAAGTTTTGTTTTTTCTATAGTTATTTGCAATCCAGTATTAGCTGAAGAACAGCAAATAAAATCATCAAAAATTAAAGTAACTGCTCATGTTACTCGTAGTTCGCAGTCTGCATTTCATATGCTGTGGTCGCATTAACAATGGAGTTAAATATAATGTTTATCAGTTCACAGAAAGCATTACAGCGAAAGACCACTCACATTAATGACAACGTTAAGTTTTTCCGCCAATACCAAATAAGAACACGTATTAATGGAATTACCATAATTGCTGGTGATCTTAAGGAGCGAGCCAAATGAGTATTGTCAAGTATTCACTAAATCAATTTAACGCATGTTTCTTAACGCTACTTTATGACAAAGGTGACCGTGACTATAGCTTCGAAGGTTTTTCAATGAGTATAAAAAAAATATACCCAAATATTCAGTACACGTTATATATGGCTGTATTTTTATTAATAATTTTTCCTGGTATTGCAAAAGCATTTGAAAACCCATCATACGATGGTTCTTATAATCTCGGAACAACGAATGGATGTCAGACTCAGTATTATGATTTAGTAATAATTGTATATTGCTACCAAAATCAGGAACTCGTCAATGGTACATGGCAAGCTGTTAGCCATAGTGTAGTTAATAAGCCGGTAGGTTCTTACACTTATCGTCTAAAAATTGATTATAATGGGCGAAGCGATTTTTTTAGTCCTCCTGCACGTTGGAATGGGACGCATTATACTGATCCTTTTACTGTCATTGTAACGCCTCCCGATGCTCCGGCTACACCGACCGGTGCACTTAACAGTAATTCTGGTGATTACGTCATAAACTGGAATACAGTTATTGGTGCAACATCCTATGAGTTAGAAGAACAACATAATGCTGGTAATTGGGCGTTAGTGCAAAATAATACGAGTACCAGTTTGCTTACTGCCAATCAAACGGACGGTAGCTATGCTTATCGTGTTCGGGCGTGCAGTGCTGTCGGCTGCAGTGACTGGAGTGGAAATAAAAATATAATTGTTGCAAAAGCACCGGGCAACCCTGTTGCGACAATGGTTAGTCCAATGACAAGTAGTGACGGTAATCATAACGTCAGTTGGGGGGCGTCCAGCGGCACAGTGACGGGTTATGAGGTCGAGCAAGATATTAATGCCAGTGGTTATGGCAATACCATTACGACGGCTAGCTTATTGTACAATTATACTAATCTTGCCACTGGTGACTATGTGTATCGAGTTCGCGCCTATAACACGGTCAGCACTTATACCTCATATTCTGATTGGGTCTATAGCAGTTCAACACCGCCGGCGACCGTGGTAGATCCAGTTTTTTTTAGTATTAGTGATACCACGATAAGTGAAGGTGGCCAGTTAAGTTTCACTGTCACTAAGGCCGGTACAGCTAGTACCAGCTATAGCGTTGATTATGCCACTGCCGATGACAGTGCCATCGCCACAAGTGACTACACAGCTAACAGCGGGACGCTAACTTTCAGCAATACGGAAACCAGTAAAACCGTCATTATTACAACGATCGACGATACCGTTTATGAGGGTAACGAGACAGTATTAGTAAATCTTAGTAACTCTACTGGCGGTAGTCTACTTACTGATGCACAAGGTATTGGCACTATTACTTCGGATGACGCTGCCCCATCGTTTAGTATCGATAATGTTCAAGTTGCGGAGTCAGGTAACTTGTTGTTCACCGTGACGAAGACCGGCGATACCGCCTTTACTCATAGTATTGACTACAGTAGTGCTGATGCGACTGCGCAAATAGCTGATAGCGACTATACAGCGGTGACCGGCACATTAAATTTTCTCCCCATTGAGACCAGTAAAACAATCAGCGTTACGACGCTTAATGAAGATTCGGGCACCTATCCGATGGGTCTTTATGAAGGTAATGAAATGCTAAGCGTATTACTGAGCAATACCAGCGCTGGTGCGACGATTACCAATGCGGTTGGTACTGGTACCATTGTTGATGATGATGATATTCCTGAGTTTGTGGTTGTTAGCGGTGCTACTCGCCATGAAGGTGGGGGCATATTAGTGGTTTATGTACAGAGTAATGGTGACGCAATTAACCCTCCGACTGTGGATTACAGTATCAGCCCTGGTACAGCACTGCCGGGTGAAGACTACGGTGATATTAGTGGCACACTGACCTTTACCAGCAGTCTTCAATCAATTGACATTCCATTAATGGACAACAACGTATTTGAAGGTACTGAGACGTTGACGGTAAATATCAGCAATCCTCAGAATGCAATGATACAGATCGGCAGTGCAGAGGCGACGATTACTGATGACCTTGATGCACCTGATTTTAGTATTGACAATATAGTCGTTACTGAGGGTGATCAGTTGAGTTTTTCTATTACACGCTCAGGCGACACATTGTTAACGCATACTTTGGATTACGTAACGTCTGATGTAACAGCAACGGTAGCTGATAATGATTATATTGCAAGTAGTGGCACATTAAACTTTTTGCCAAGCGAGACCAGTAAAACTATCACCATCACTAGCCAGGCTGATACGACAGAAGAACAGGATGAGACCTTTACAGTTGACCTGAGTAATATCACTAATGGTGCGCATTTGTTTGACCCTGCCGGGATAGGTACGCTGACCAATGATGATTTTATCCCATTGTCGCCTGACGTAATCAGTATCGCTGAGAGCGGTAGCTATGATGAAGATCATGCGATTAGCTGGCCTTCAGCTAATAATGCAGGTGCACCCATCAGCCAATACGAACTGCAACAGAGTCTGGATGGTACAGCTTATGGGCCTCTATACAATGGGCTCAATCTCACAACTAGCCAAAACAATCTTGCCGATGGTACCTATCGTTACCGCGTACGCGCCTGTAATGTGTCGGGTTGCAGTTCCTGGCAGGAATCAGCACTGTATAGCGTAGTTTCACCACCAATCGATCCAAATAATCTTTTCACGTTGGTACCTGATCCTGCCAGTTTTTCTGCTGGAGTGACTGCAGGTGAGTTCAATGTGGATTCATCGGGTAGCGCAAATTATCAAATCCCGATTACTGTGCCACCAGGCACGGCCGGTATGGAACCAGCTTTAGCATTAAGTTATAACCATCGTAGCGAGAATGCACTGTTGGGTGTGGGCTGGACGCTAGGTGGGCTCTCTGTAGTCACGCGTTGCCCAGCAACAGTTGCTCAGGATGGCGTTACCGGCAGCATTAACTTTGATGCTAATGATAAGTTTTGTATTGATGGCGAACGGCTGATTGCTATCAATGGTGTATATGGTGCGGACGGTACGGAATACCGTACCGAGTTGGATGGATTTACTCGTGTTACGTCTTACGGCACGGCCGGTACTGGCCCTGAATACTTTGTTGCGGAGACCAAGTCCGGTCAGACCTTATACTATGGTTGGGATGATACAAATCATCAATCCCGTATCGAAGCAGAGGGTAGAGCGGATATTCGTTTATGGGCCGTTGACCGAATTGAGGACACGGTCGGTAACTATCTGACGGTTAGCTATATTGAAGATACATTTGAATATCGTCCGGAACGGATTGACTATGCAGGTAATACGGTTGCCAATACTAGTTCCACAGCCTCGGTTCAATTTGAATATGAAACACGCAGTGACATTGCCGCGCTATATCTTGCTGGCAGCAAGGTCGAAACCACTCAGCGCTTAAGCTATATCAAGACCTTTGTCGGGAGTGAGCTGGTACGCGATTACCAGTTGAGTTATGACAATCAGGGTCTAGGCAGTCGTAGCCGACTAACGCAGGTGCAGGAATGTGCGGGTAGTGGTGTCTGCTTCGCACCGACGTCATTCACCTGGCAGGGCGACAATGTTATTCCAGACTTTTACAGTTTTTATAATACTATTGCCAGTCAAGACAGTTGGAATATCTATAATATTATAACGGGTGACTGGAACGGTGACGGACGCACTGATATTTTTTTACAGCACAAACGTCTTGGCATTTCATTGATGTATACGACTAATACCGATGGCACCATGAGTGCGACTGGTTTTAGTGTCAATGGCTGGTGGGCAGGCGAAAGACCAGAGTTAGATTACAATACCAACGCTCGTTTATTGTTTGCTGGTGACTGGAACGGTGATGGCAAAACCGACATCTTGCGTGAGACAATTAACTTCAGTAACCCGAACAGTATTACTCACACGTTGGATTTCTATCATTCAACCGGAGCCGGTTTTGTACATAATGGCACGACACTAAGCGGCATTAATACCGGTAATAGCGTGAACTCGGTGACGGTGATTGGAGATTGGAATGCGGATGGTCGTAGCGACCTGTTCTTGTTTAAGCCGGGCGCTAATCAGATGTACACGGCCAATGCTAGCGGTAATATGGTTTCGACCAGCTTTAACCCAACTTGGTCGGGCAATTTAACAGTCGGTGATTGGAACGGGGATGGGCAAACAGACCTATTACATGTTATTGGTAGCACGTCGACCGTCTATTTATCCGAAGGCCTGAATTTTACTGCCTCAGGTTATAACCCAGGTGACTGGTCCAGCTACGCACCTGTGGCTGGTGATTATAATGGTGATGGTAATACCGATATTTTTCTTGATAACACCAGTAGTAGTGGCAGCAGTCACTTGTACTTCTCAACCGGCGATGGTCATTTTGTTGATAGTGGTTACAGTACTGTTGATTTCAACGGTAACACATTGCGCGCTTATTCTGGCGATTGGAACGGTGATGGTAAGGCCGATGTGATGCGTACCGGTGGTGATTTATATATTGGTACCGGCATCGCTCTACAAGCAGTGGGATTTAGTGCCAATTTTGGTGATCATACATTAGCCGTGGGTGACTGGAATGGGGATGGTCTAAGTGATTTGCTTTATCCTTCTCCATCTGGTGCTACTCAATGCATTACCAGTCATGCCGGGTTTGATTGGCTGTCTCGCGTGACCAATGGCTTGGGTGCTAATACCGATATCAGCTATGAACCGATCACCGATAGCAATGTGCATACAATGAGTACCGGTGCCGTCTATCCCGAGATCGATATGCAGACGGCGATTTATGTCGTCGATTCCGTCAAACACGATAATGGTGTTGGCTCGCAAAACGAAACGACCTATGATTATGCTGGCGCCCGCACCCGAGTCGATGGTCGCGGTTTCCTGGGCTTTGCCAGTATGACAACAACGGATGTGACGACGGGCATTAAACAGATTAATGACTATAGTCAAAGTTGGCCAACCACAGGTATGGTTACACTGGCTGAACAACAACTTGCTGATAATACCGTTATCGGTCGTGTTACAAATACCTATAGCGCTATCCCAACTCATGCAGGCGTGGAGTTTCCTTATGCCAGCCAAGTGATTAAGCAAGACTTTGAATTGGATGGAACGTTGATTTCCACCGCTACAACTGACAGCATCATGGATAGCACAGGTAGCCCGACTTCTATCACTGTCACGACTGTCGGTGGTGGTGAAACCTTCACAACACAAACCCAAAATGACTATTTTCATGATGAAACTAATTGGCTGCTAGGCCGGCTAGTCTGCGCACGAGTCACGCAAACTTTACCTGACACGACGACTGCAACGCGCACCTCCGGTTTTGAATATAATGTAAACAGTGGCTTACTGACACGTGAAGCATTGGAACCACAAAGCGGCTCGATTACAGAAGCGGGAACCGTGGCGGATTGTGTTAGTGCTTATACAGTCAACGATTTAGCACTGATTACCGACTACGTTCACGACGATTTTGGTAATCGTAAAGATGTAACAGTGAGCGGTCACGATATCATCAGCCGTACAACAACAACGACCTATGACAGTCAAGGCCAGTTTCCTTATCAAATAGAGAACGCGCTTGGTCATGTCGAGACACGTGAATACGATGCACGCTATGGCGCGATGACCAAACTTACCGGGCCAAATAACCTAACGACGCAATGGTTCCATGATGATTTTGGTCGCGAGCGGGAACAACATCGGGCCGATGGTACGCGCAGTGTTATCAAACGCGCCTGGTGTGACGTGGCTACGTGTCCAACCGACGGTGTATTAAAACTTGTCACTTATACTATCGGTGTAGCACCGACTGTCGCTATCTCTGATCAGCTTGGCAGAGAAATCAAAACGGCATCAGTCGGCTTTGACCATAGCGTGATTGAGACGGCGACGGTATATGACAACCTTGGTCGTGTTGATAAAAAGAGTCGACCATACTTTGCCGGTACCACACCGTGTACGGTCAACAGTACCCCCGATCTTTGTTGGCATAGTGCAATCTATGATGACTTTAATCGTCCGCTGACCGAAACGGCTCCGGATGGCAGCGTCACCACGACGAGCTATAACGGTCTGAGTGTCAGTGTTACGAATGACAAAAACCAAACCAATACGCGTATCAACAATGCGCTCGGTCAACTCAAGTCGACGACTAATGACAGTAATGAAGTAACCGACTATACCTATGACCCTTTCGGTAACCTCGAAACGGTAACGGTCGATAAAAACGGTGCTTCCGTGTTAACCAGTAATGGTTATGATCTGCGTGGTCGCAAGACAAGCATGAGCGACCCAGATATGGGTAACTGGGCTTATGAATACAATGTATTGGGTGAACTAAAAAAACAGACCGATGCGAAAGGCCAGGAAGTTACCATGAGCTATGACCTGTTGGGTCGAATGGAATATCGTACCGAGCCCGAGGGCACCAGTAGCTGGTTCTATGATTCAGCTGCAAATGGTATTGGCAAACTGGCTGAGGTTACGGGCGCTGAAGGCGACACCGTCATCAATACGTATGATAGCCTCAGTCGCCCGTCAACCACGACCACCTGGCTCGATACCAATAACAATGCCGTTCAGGATGCGGGTGAGGTTTATACGAACAGTCAGAGTTATGACCTATTGGGCCGGATTGACACAAAAACCTATCCGGCCAGCCCGGATTACCCAACAGGACTAGTCATTACGCATCACTACACAGTCGATGGACAGCTTTATCAATTGCGAAAACAGAGTGACAATAGTTCTTTGTGGGAGGCAATTACTGTAAATGCTGAAGGGCAGTTAACTTCTGTTACTTACGGCAATGGGGTCACGAGCCAGTGGGGTTACACAGCTGAGACGGGTCTGATCGATACGGTACAAACCAGTACACCTATAGGCGTCAATAACGTTCAGAATCATAACTATGACTTTGATGTATTGGGTAATCTGATTCGGCGTGACGACTATATTCAAAATATCAATGAAGCCTTCCATTACGACAATCTTAACCGGCTGACACAGACAGACTTTGACGATGGCACTAATCCGCTAGTCACTACAAACTATCAGTATGACTCGTTAGGTAATCTAACCTTCAAGTCCGACATTAGCAGTAGTAATTACCTCTATGGTGATCAGAGCACGAGCTGTGCAACAGCAGGGTCACATGCCGTCACGGAAATTAACGGTCAGTGTTACAGCTATGATGCAAATGGCAACCAGACGCAGGGTTATCGTTATACGCAACAGCAAAGTCGAACTCTCACCTGGACGAGCTACAACAAACCGAAGACTATTACCGAAGGCACGACGACCTTAACGTTTAAATACGGCGCAGGCCGGGCTAGGTTCGAGCAACATAATAGCGGTAAGAACATAACAACGTTCTATGTTGGAAGCGCCTATGAAAAGGAAATTAATCACAGTAACGGTCTTGAGACGCATACACACTATATTCGTGCTGGGGACGGCACCATTGCCATGATAAAGAGCAAGAGTGTAGGTGCTGAGGAAGCGCGTTATCTGCATAAAGATCATATCGGTAGTATTAGTGCTATCACTGATGAGACAGCGTTAGTCCTAGAACAACTGAGTTTTGATGCTTGGGGTAAGCGACGCAATCCAAACTGGCAGGCAACATTGACCGCTTTGTTAGAAAATAATTTGTTGGCAACCTTACAGACTACGAAGCGTGGCTTTACAGGTCATGAGATGTTGGATGATGTGGGACTGATTCACATGAATGGTAGAGTCTATGATCCTGAAATAGGCCGCTTCCTGTCCCCCGATCCGTTTGTACAAAGCCCGGCGAATACACAGAACTTTAACCGCTATAGTTACGTGTTGAATAATCCGCTCAGTGCGACCGACCCCAGTGGTTTTTTCTTTAGCTTCTTTAAAAAGGCATTTAAAGCCTTCAGCAGGGTGTTTCGGGGGATTGGTAGGGTGGTACGCGCGATTGCTAAAAACATTCGAACCATTGCGGCGATTACTTCTGCTGCTGTGATAGGCCCTTACTGTGCTCCATGCGCTGGGGCAGCGGCAGGCTTGATATCGAGTGGAGGTGACTTAAAAACAGGTATCATTGGTGCTGTAACTGGTGGAGCATTAAGCATTGGAAATATCGCCGTGAGAGTGGCTGTGACTAGTATAGTCGGGGGTATTGGCAGCGAAATACAGGGTGGAAATTTCTTAAGTGGTTTTGTTTCCGGTGGCTTTTCTGCAGGCTTGGGGGCAACAGGTATTTACAGTGGTAAATTCAGTGTAGCCAAGTTGGTTGTCTCATCAGTTGCCGGCGGGTTTGTTTCCGTACTTGGTGGTGGTAAGTTCAAGAACGGTGCCATTACCGGTGCGTTGGCGTATTCGATTGGTCATGGGGTTGAAGCGGCGAGAGCTGAATCCATTTCTAGTTCATCTATCGATCATATAGCTCTAGAGAAGTTTGCAACAGAAGGTGGGCTGAGTCCAAATAGTCAAGATAATCTCGCGGGCGGTGTTGATTTTGGTGATACATCTCAATGGACAGAATATACTATTCCAGAAGCAAGTCGATCTATTGGACCTGTTGATCTTAGTGATCCTTCTCAGTGGACATATCAACAAAAACTTGGAAGTACGGGCCCACGTGGATTTTTACGTGAGCCATTGAGAACTGTTGTAGAGGCAGAAGCATTAATACTAGGAAATACTATTGGAGGTGCCCAAGTTTATGGGGGAGCCAAGGGACCAAGTAGATTTCTCGAGACTATGAGGTTAATTCGTCAATTTAAACATCCAGAATTACAAAATTATCCGGGAGGGCTCCATGGTGGACAGCCGAGGGGTGTTACTGAGCCACCTAGAGTTGTTCAGCCTAAATAATTATTACACTAATAGATTTACGAATTGATTGAATTTAGTACAGGTAATAAAAAAAGTATTTTAGTGAAAGCCAAACCATTATGAAGAATAAAATAATACCGATTGGTCTGACTATTCCTTCAATGATGTTAAATCGTCCAATTTCCAGAAAACATTCTTCTGGAACTTTCGGATTAACTTTGGCTGTAACAATATCGCCTTTTTTATATTTTTCTACGAGATACTCAACCTCTAGATGATTTTGAAATAAAGTATGATTTGATAATACAGGTTCATTACTCACATAATCTTTATTTCTAAACTTATACTTGAATTTTATGTCAGGAATATATGCTCGATCTAGTTCTATATTGGCTTCTATTTTTTCAAGGAGTTCTGAATGAATTATTTCTACACTAACTGCAGGCCAGTCATTAAATTTTTTTTTATAAATGAAATATCTGACAGTACTTGAAAGCCCAACTAAAGTTAAAATAAAAATTATTAAAACTAATGTTAGTTGTATTAAAATGAATAACTGCATTTTATTATTACATAAGTGGAATCTTGGATAATTAAAAAAATCGGATAATTCAGATGAATTATATCCGTATCGGTATATAAATCTAATTAATTCATTTCCATAAAAATTGATTCGTCGATTTTTCCAAAGATAGATAACAGCACATAGTGTTTAATACGAGTCCTGTTTGGATTAATACCAATTAAGTAATAGAGTGGAAATTCCCAGTTGCATTTTAGAATTGTGGCCAAGCTTATCAATGTAATCTTAGTTGATATCTGAGCACATAGAGATGTTATTGGGCGATTAATATCAATAACTGCCTTCCAGACTGATATACAAACCACGTTGATCATTTCTACCCGCTATGTCCCCCAGCTCAGTCCATGCTCCCACCAGGCTAATATGTTTCGTTGGGAACCATGCCAGAAATAGATCAAACCAGTCATCTTCACTGGCAAAACTGAGGTTGTCAGGTTTCTGACGATATTCAAAACCGAATAACAGGTCACGGCGAATTAATATGCCGGCGCTGCCTTCGAACATTAGCTCTCTCGAATTATTACGGTCACCACCGAACCCTAATAGCCCAAGTTGATTTGCACTGGTTGAGCGGAGGTTGACATTAAATAACAACGGATAGCCATTGATACCAGATAACCAAAGTTTTGATGCGGCCAGATAGAAATCTGTACCATTGTCATCAACAGCACCGGCAATATTCGGTACGTCGAAGTCATGGTTGTTTTTATACTGCATACCAAGGCTCACTTGCGGTAGCGTGCCATAAATCAGATCGCCGAATAATCTGAGTTTGACGCCGAGGATAGATTGGGAAAGTTCATCATCAGGTAAGTTCAGATCGGTTGCGATAGCATCAATATCCAGTATTTCTGTTGCCAGTGAAAACTCTATCCGGTTGTTATATGCGAGGGAAAGTCCAATCGCCTGTAGGTCATAATCACTGGTTTTGATGTAAGTCCCAAAAATATCACCACCCCATTCTCCGCGCTGGCCGTAACCGGACAAGACCGCCCATGGCACGGTGCCTCCACCAGCCGAGCCCTCCAGCTGTGTAGCACCGCCGGTCGCCAATAAGCGGCTGCCCACCTCGTAACTACTAACCGTCATCGATATCAACAACAGCGTCACGATACTGAATATCTGTGGCATAGGATTTGATCTGGGCTTGAGTATCATTGATGTCATTGCGATAAGCCTGTGCCGCCAAGCAGGCACCAGGAATTTAATGAATGTGTGACATGATTAAATTTTCACAATAAACATTAATTAATATAGATAATTTATTGATTATTAGCATATTTTGTGAATAATTGAAATAAATTCATGGGATCCGCGTTGTTTGTGGAATTTTCTCTAGCATTATTACTCGATCTATTGTGGCCTGATTGGAGTTGGGAAGAACTGGTGTGAATCGATATCTGTGTAAACGATTGCTTAAAGCGACGTGTCTATTGACGTTCATGGCGTTATTGATAGTGAACGTTAATGCAGCAGAATTGAGCGGTACGATCTCAATCACAGAAAAAGGTAAGGCTGCTAAAAGTCCTGAATATCAGGATGTGGTTGTCTATTTTGTGCCGACAACGCCGGCTGGTTCGGATGACATGCCTGATGTCAGCCATGAAATCAAAATGGAGAAGAAACGCTTTCTGCCGAGGGTATTACCGGTGACGGTGGGTAGTGAAGTGCGTTTTCCAAACTTTGACCCGATATTACATAACGCGTTTTCTACCTCCAGGAATAATGATTTTGACCTGGGTGTTTATGGTGGCGGCGAGAATGGCAGTCAGACATTTAATAAGGCCGGTTTGGTAAGGGTGTATTGTAACGTTCATCATTCGATGGTGGCGTATATTCTGGTATTTGATAATCATTATTACACCAAGCTCGAACAAGATGGCACTTATAAGTTGCAGGATTTACCAGCGGTTGCCGGCAAATTATTTGTCTGGCATCCACGTGCCAAAGTGATCAAACAGGATATTGATTTGTCATCAACAGTGGCTGAGCAGCAATTTACCATTAATCTAACCAAGCGGCGCGTGCCCAAGCATAAGAACAAGGAAGGCAAGTCTTACCGCAAGGCCAGAGAGAGTAATTACTAAACTATGAAGCTTAGCCTCGGACACCGTATATTTTTTGCTTTCAGTGGCTTGCTGATCTTGATCCTCGGTACAGCTGCGGGAATTACTTACTATCGTGGTAACAAGATTGCCGAGCAGGCCGTTGTTTCTGCGTTGGATAATATTCGCGTCGTTCAGCAGGGTTTTGAATCGCGACGTTTTCAACAGCTGGAATTGATCTCGGAAATTTTTGCCGCCGATCCCTATTTCTCCAGTTATGTCGCTGAAGCAGCGGGTACAGGTCTGGGTTTTGATAGCGAAGTTGATACGCAATCAATTGTTGATTTGTTAATAGAGAGACAGCAGGAGTTGGGCTTTGACTTCGCCATGGTGCTGAATGATGAGGGTGAGATCATCGCGCATACGGACAATCCAGATCTGATAGGCGCATCCATGTCGGACGATAAACTGGTCAACGGGGTGATCGAATCGTTGGAGTCAGCCGCAGGTTACTGGTTTGATGAAAATAAGGTGTTTCAGATTGCAGTTGTACCCTTAGCGGATCAGGAAGACCTAGTCGGTTTCCTGTTGACCGGTTTGATTCTCAATAACAGCTATGCCGAAGAAATAAAGGACATCACTGGTTCAGAACTGGTATTTCTTACCCAGACCAGCGCGAAGATTGAAATTACCGCCAGCACACTTGAACAAAATAAACGCCAGGCTTTAATCGCTGCTAAACAACAGCTCGTCGATGCCATCGGTAAAGAGCCTATCGAGATACAGTTAATGGATGGCATATGGCTAGCTTCAGTAAGCAGGACGTCAACGATTAATCCTCAGGGTATTTCGATTGCGTTGACATCGATAGACGAAGCCGCTGCTGATTTTCGCGCAATTCAAAACGTACTATTTATCGTAACGGCCGTGAGTATTTTATTAGCATTACCTCTGTCATTAGTGATTTCCCGAGGCGTCTTATCACCGGTACGGCGCTTGGCAAAAGCCGCACAGTCTGCGGCCAGGGGGGATTATCAACAGCGTTTCGAAGCCAGTGGTAATGATGAATTGGCGAAGTTGACGGCTTCATTCGATACTCTGTTAAGCGACCTTCGAGAGAAGAGTGATATGCAGGGCTATATGGCCGACCTTGCTAAATATTTGCCTGACTCACTGGATGATAGAGGATCTTCCAGTCTAAAAAGTATGGAAGCCGGTTCATCAAGATATGAAACCTTTTCCTTATTAGGTATCGATTTAAGGCGCTTTGCGAAACAGGCAGACAAGATGGTGCCTGATGAGTTGTTAAATCTACTTAATGCGACCTTAAAGAACATTGACTCATTGGCCAAGGCCTATGCGGGTCACATGATTGCTATGTCAGGCCATCGCGTTATGGTTTTGTTTGATGGACAACAGAGTTATAAGCGTGCACTGGCAATGGCGGGTAATACCTTAAATAATCTGATGAGCCAGGGCGAAGGTATTGCGGCTGCCATCAGTCATGGTAATGCGATGTATGGATCTGCCGAGTTTGGAGAAAAGTATCTGGCTAATTGTCTCGGCGCGACTGCGTATCAACTGGATCGTCTATTACAGGAAGCCGTCTCCGGTCATATTTTTATTACTCCCGGTTTACATGAAGAAATCAGGAAGGAGCTGCCCGACTTTAAACCGATAGTAGCAAAAGGTCTGGTTAGCAAGAGCAAGTTTTATGCGCTTAAACCCAATGCAGCAAATATTTTTGATGTAGAAGGTGAGGGCGACACCTTGCAAGGCACACAGGTTACCCAGGATGGTGGTGCAGTGATGACGCGCAGTATTCATGTTGTACCGGGCATGTCACTTGGAGGACGCTACGAGATTATTTCCGAACTCGGTGCCGGTGGTATGGGCGTGGTTTATAAAGCGCACGACCATGAGCTAGACGATTTGGTTGCGCTAAAGATGTTGAAGTTGACCGGTAGTGAAGGTGCAAGGGAATTTCTTGAGGCGATGAAAAGTGAAATCCGGCTGGCACGAAAAATCACTCATCCTGCTGTATTAAGAACCTATGATTACGGAGAACTCGATGGTGTGCCATACATCTCCATGGAATATGTCCGTGGCTTAACGCTTAAATATCTGATTAACCAAAGTGGCAAATTACCTTACTCAGCTGGATTAAGTATTGCGAAACAACTCGCTGCCGGTTTACATGCCGCACATTCACAAGGCGTACTACATCGAGATATCAAACCGGAAAATATTATTCTTGAACACAATGGTGACGCCAAGTTAATGGATTTTGGTATTGCGAGAAAAGTTACTGGCGAAGGACTGGGAGATTTGGAAGGTGCGGTGGTAGGTACACCGCGCTTTGCCGCACCGGAACAGCTTGAAGGAAAAGTGGTCGATGAGCGAGCCGATATTTATTCGGCTGGTGCTGTTCTTTACCAAATGTATACCGGTCAGTTTCCACACAATGCCAGAAACCTGACTGAATTGATGAAGATGAAAACCACAGAAGAAGCGATTCCTCCGTCGGAATACTGGAAAGATATTCCCGCTGATTTGGAAGCGTTGATTATGACCTGTCTAAAACTGAATCCGGATGAAAGATTGAAAACGGCCGAGTCGTTATTGGAAGCATTGGAACAATTGCGAGCCTAACTTATGATTAACATTAGTCCTTATTTATTAATTCATCTGCTTTTATTATCGGTTATGACTTCAGTATGCATGGCCGATGTCGAGGACCCGTTAGCGGACGATCCACTTGCAGAACAACTCATCGATATCGATGAGTCGTTTGAACGATTTGAATTTTTTGGCGATGCGCAGTTAAGAGGAGATGTGGTCAGAGATTTACCTCGAATGATAGAGCCGGAGTTTCAACGGATGACATCACGAATTCGTGCCGGCGCGATTATGGGGGTAACAGACAGTATTGAAATTGGTCTTGCGGCGAAAATTAACTTAAGTAGTCAAGCTAATTCTGAAACCCGGTTTAATCTGGATAATGAACGGGCTGACGATATCACTGTTGATCAATTATTTGCCAGGTTTGATGTTACCGAGAATAGTTCTGTATTGATTGGCCAAAGTGTTTTTCCTTTACGCTTATCGCCGATGCTATGGGATAGCGATCTGAGGCCGCAGGGAATTTCCTTTCAATATAATCAGTCGGTCGGTGATTTTAGTTCGTTTGAATTGACTGGCGGAACCTTCCTGGGTAACCATTTATTCGGTGACAGTAGCCGGATTAATGCAGTCCAGGCAGGTCTCAATATTGGTGAGGGCACTAGTTTCGGATATAACGCAGCTATTGCTTATCTTGATTTTGATAATTTAGGTGACTTGGCCAGAAATGATCTGAGGCGCACAAACTCATCGGTTGCAGGTGGTGGCTTTGCTGAAGAGTTTAAACTCATTGATGTTAAACTAGGCACCAACATACGCTGGAATAATTTTCCAATTCGCGCCGGAGTCGATTTGGTCAAAAATGTTGCTGCAAGTGATGACAATATTGGTGGCAGGGTCGATGTAGTTTTTGGTAAAAGTATTGGACAGCGCGGCATAGAGCTTGGGCTCGTGGCGCAACGTATACAACAGGACGCTGTCGTCGCGCCTTTTAATGATGATGACTGGTGGTTTGCGACTAATATGCGCGGTGTCGGAGGTTGGCTGGCCTATGGTTTTTCTGAATCAATACGTGCAAAAGTGACGGTATTCCATGAACGTCTCGATACCGCAGAAAATAATAACAATCGGGCGCTGTTTGATCTGCAATATTTTTTCTAGCTAAACCGCCTTATTATCAGATATCCTTTTTCATTCTCAATATTCCTGTTAATAAGTTTATGAAAGTCGGATTTTTTCAGTTTCGTCCCCTGTTCGGAAAACCGGAACAAAATTGTAAAAAGATAGTGACGGCATTGAGCGATGTTGATGCGGATCTGATTGTATTACCTGAACTAGCCTTATCAGGTTATTACTTTAAAGATAAAGACGAAACCTTAACCTATGCCGAAGATCCGGATAACAGTCGCAACCTGGATGCCTTGTCAGCATTAGCCGCACAACGAAATATGCATTTTGTCGTTGGCTTTTCGGAGAAACGTGGACAGCAGTGTTATAACAGTGCAGCGTTAATCGGGCCGAACGGTATTGAGCATATTTATCGAAAAATTCATTTGTTTAATGAAGAGAAGTTTTGTTTTGACCCTGGTGATATTCCATTCACGGTTAATGAGGTAAATAGAATGAAAATTGGCATCATGATCTGTTTTGATTGGGCCTTTCCTGAAGCGATGCGTACACTGGTTGCCAAAGGCGCGCAGCTTATTTGCCAACCCTCAAATCTGGTACTGACGTTTTGCCAGGAAACCATGTTGGCGCGTTCGATAGAGAATCGCGTGTTTATTATTACCGCTAATCGTTATGGTGAGGATAAACGGCCGCAAGGTAGTTTGAAGTTTACCGGTAAAAGTCAATTGGTTGCACCCGGCGGAGCGTTGCTACACAGAGCAGCGTCTCAACGTGACGCAGTATTTATTACCGATATCAATCCGGTTGATGCGGATAATAAAATGATTACCAAGCATAATGATCTGTTTAAGGATCGTCGGCCCGAATTTTATATTTGATAATTAACCAGAGGAGTGAAAAGGTGAGTTTTGCGACAGCTGATCTCTATGATCAATATGAAGATAAATTATCTATTGCTACCCCAATGTTTAATGATTACGGAGGCAATACAAAATTCTCCGGCTATGTTTCAACAGTCAAGGTTTATGAGGATAATTCCCTGGTTCGTGCGGCATTGGAGGAACCAGGTGATGGCAAGGTACTGGTGGTAGACGGAGGTGGTTCATTACGCTGTGCATTGCTTGGCGATATGTTGGCCGAGTTAGGTGTGAAAAATAACTGGGCCGGTGTTGTTGTGTATGGCTGCATCAGGGACTCTGCGGTGATGCAAACCATGGATATTGGCGTCAAGGCATTAAATACCAACCCCAGGAAAAGTGTTAAGCGCGGTCTTGGTGAGCGCGATGTCGTGGTCAGTTTCGCTGATATCATCATAGAGGCAGGTGATTACCTGTATGCCGATGAAGACGGAGTCGTTGTCAGTAACGACAAGCTGGAGTAAATCATGAAATATATTTTCCGTGCAGTATTGTTAATGGTTTTTTTTAATAGTGCTTATGCACATGATACCGAAACATTATTTAACCAAGTCCACCTTCAGGCCCAGGCTGAAAAGGATATACCTAATGATCAATTGACAGTCATTATGGCGGTTGAAAAAGAAGGTAAGGACGCGGCGATCATCGCTGATGAAATTAATCAGGCCATGCAATGGGCACTTAAGCGCGCGAACAAAAACCAGATAGAGACAAAAACGCTGTCTTATAACACCTATCCTGTTTATGACAAACGCGTCGTCATCGGCTGGCGTGCGACCCAACAACTGGAATTAAAGAGTACGGAAATCGCCATGCTCAGCAAGCTTGTCGGTGATTTGCAGCAGCGCCTGCAGGTGAAGAGCATGCGCTTTAATCCAACCAAGGCCTTACGCGAGCAATATGCCAATGAATTGATAGTGGAAGCCATGCAGTCATTCAAAAACCGCGTCAACATTATTAAACAGCAAATGGATAACCAAAACTATCGTATCGTTAATCTGCATATCAATACTGGCGGAGGACACCCGCAGCCGGTCTATGCTGAAACCAGAATGATGGCAATGGACAGCATGGCGAAAAGTAGTCCTGCTGTTGAAGCGGGTTCATCAAAACTCATCGTTACCGTTTCAGGTTCAGTGCAGTTTTTTTAAACATTCACTAAACGGGTATGGATAAAAAAGAGCAGCGGCTGAGAAATATCAACCTTGGCCCGTTGCTGACAGGGGTATCATTGGCCCTGGGTTTATTGATACTTGAGCAAGGCGGGATCAATGGGTTTCGCCAGATGAACTGGTCTTCGATTTCTGTCTTACAATGGGTGACTGTTACACTGTTGTTCGTATTATCCGTGGTTGTGCAATATTTCTTGTTGCTGTTACTACGTTATAGCTTTTTAAAATATCTAGTACTTGGTGTGATTCCGGCATTATGGCTGTTTAATAACGGTATCGTTGCGATGGATCAGTTTCTTGGTTGGACCACTGAAACAGGCAAAACCATGGGCTGGTTTTCAATCTCTGACCTGATTGGATGGCTGATCGGGATTATATTTTCGCCAGTATTGATTGCTACCGGTGCGATAGAAAATATATTTGATTCAACTGGCTCCACCCTGACCCAGGCATGTTTTTACGCAAGACTGGCAGTCGATGTTGCCGGTATTTTGCCCACTCAATTCATTGACTATGGCTTGAATATTCTTAGCGTGGTCTGGGATCTTATCTCCAAGAGCTTTATACAAGAAGTATGGAAAAGTCGCGAAGTGAATAACACCTTATTTGAATTGAATGGAACGGCTGTATTCGGTGTTGCGCGTTTTATGCAGAACCTTGGATACAGTTTATTTTGTTTATGGGGTTAAAGCGTAACAAGTCTTGCTGTGTTTAGATTTTTACTTGGCTGTTTGTGTTTCATTGTAAGTAAGCTCTAAAGTTAAGCTTAACCTCAAAGCACTCAGAAACAATCTATATCATTTTTCTATCAAGAATCTTTGTTAGCTAGTTGAAAATATTACTATTATTAAGCAGCTTATTCTCCTTCCGCTGTAAACTGTGATGTAGATCACAAATCACCTAAGCGATTGATCTTATTAATGAAACTATCAAAAAGTAGCGAAGTCGCATAACAGTCTTTAAGACAATTATTTTTTGTTAGTAATCTGAATTAAAGGAGATTCATTATGAAGTTTTCTGTTATGACAGGGATCGTTGCACTTTTAGTCACGAATTCCGCAATGGCTGATTGGTATGCAAGTGGTAATTTTGGATACACGCAATTGGGCGATCAAACCAGTACCGGTCCTAGCCGTCGCGTTGAGGCTGATTTTGATAGCGATGTAAATTTTGGTGGCGCGCTTGGTTATTCATTTACTCCGCAGGATTTAGGCCGCTTCCGTACTGAGGTAGAATTTCAGGCCCGGGAAAATGAGGTTGATGGATTAAATTTTAATGGTAATGCAACAAATCCGAACGGTGATATGAGTTCCTACTCGGTTCTGTTTAACGGCTATTATGATTTTACCAGCCTGCACGACAAGTTCATTCCTTACATCGGTGCCGGTATCGGTTTCACTCGAGTCGATGCGGATATTCAATATGGCGCTGCCAGTTTTAACGGTGATGATACGGTGTTAGCTTTTCAGGGTATCTTCGGTGTGAGCTATCAAGCATCAGATAACTTATCGTTGTTCACTGATTTCAGATATCACGTTGCTGATGATCCGGAACTAAATCGTTTTGGCGGTCCTGCGCCAGCAGCTAACGTCGAGTTGGAATCAGAGTATGATACCTATGGTATTAACTTTGGCGTGCGTTACGATTTCTGATTTATTTCTTTAATACTGATAAAGCTGGTTAAGTTCGCTTAACCAGCTTTTTTTATTTCTGACAGTTGTTTCGTTTAAGACAGGCCTTTGAATATTGTTTCTGCGGTATGAATAGTCTGCTCAATGTCTTCCGTGCTATGTGCATTTGACACGAAGCCGGCCTCAAACGAGGACGGTGCTAAATACACTCCCGCATTTAACATGCCATGGAAAAAATGATTAAAGCGATCAACATTACATTGCATGACTTGTTGAAAAGATGAAACGCTATCGTCCTCGGTAAAAAAGAACCCGAACATTCCGCCAACACGATTAGTGGCTAATGGGATATTATTTGCATCGGCTTTCTGTTTAAGACCATTAACCAGTTGTTCTGTCTTTTTCGATAGCGAATCGAAGAACGAAGCCTCTGAAATCAGTTGCAGTGTCCTTAAACCTGCCGCCATTGCGACCGGGTTACCGGATAATGTTCCTGCCTGATAAACCGGCCCATCCGGGGCGATATGATCCATAATCTCGACCTTTCCTCCAAAGGCACCGACTGGCATGCCGCCGCCGATCACTTTTCCAAGGATAGTCATATCCGGATAAATGCCATATACAGATTGCGCGCCACCGAGGGCAACACGAAAACCGCTCATGACTTCATCGAAGATTAATACGCTAGCATATTCATCACATAGTTCACGCATGGTCATGAGAAATTCTTCTGTTGCAGGAATACAATTCATATTGCCTGCGACCGGTTCAACAATGACGGCTGCAACCTGATCTCCCAACTGCTGGAATATTTCTTTTAGCTGTTCAGGATTATTGTAATCGAGTGTCAGTGTATGTTGGGCTAGATCAGCAGGTACTCCCGGTGATGTCGGTACGCCAAGCGTTAATGCTCCCGAACCTGCTTTAACCAATAGCGAATCAGCATGCCCGTGATAACAACCTTCAAACTTGATAATTTTATCCCTGCCAGTGTAGCCGCGCGCCAAACGTATACCGCTCATCGCAGCCTCGGTGCCTGAACTCACCATTCTTACCTTCTCGATTGACGGTACAAGTTCACAGATTTTGTTTGCCATTTTCGTTTCGACTTCTGTCGGCGCACCAAAACTTAAACCGTTTTCAGCACTATCCTGAACGGCTTTTATGACCTGCGGGTGTGCATGACCGAGTATCATCGGCCCCCATGAGCCTACATAATCGATATACTGCTTACCGTCGACATCATAGGTATAGGCACCCTTTGCTGACTTGAAGAAAATCGGTGTGCCGGTGACAGATTTAAATGCCCGCACGGGAGAATTCACACCACCGGGAATATGTTGTTTGGCTTGTTTGAATAGTTGTTCGTTACTCATCGTTACTGGATATCGTTGAAAAGTGTTTTATATTGTTTTATAGCCGCTGCAGTATTGACAGGTTTATACAGACCACGACAAACTGCAAGAAAATCGGCGCCGGAATCAAGCAGAACTTTACCATTATTTATGCTAATACCACCAATCGCCACAACAGGGATGGAGAGTGCATTTTTTGTTTTAAGCAATATGTCGGGTTTGGCGGTGACAGCGTCAGGCTTGGTTGTTGACGGATAGAATGCGCCGTAGGCAATGTAGTCAGCACCTGACTCAAAGGCCCGCTTGGCATTTGTGAAATCGTAGTAGCACGAGATACCGATTATAACTCCGCCCAGTAACTGACGCGCGTTATTAATGTCGCAGTCATCCTGGCCAAGGTGTATGCCATCAGCGGATACTTTCTTCGCAAGTTCAACATCATCATTAATGATGAGCGGCACGTTATATTTTGCACATAACGCACGTAATTCACCCGCTAAATAAAATTTATCTTCAGCATTGTTTTTTTTATCGCGATATTGCAATAGTGCAATCCCACCTTGTAAAAGCTGCTCCGTCTTTTCCAGTAGCGTAGTCTGATCATGATTTTCACAATCCGTGATGGCATAAATGCCACGTGTCTCAACTAATCCCATCATTGAACTCAATCAGCATTTTGAATATAAAATCGATTCGGGTGCCATTGGCCTTTACCAAGTTTGTTAGCGTGTTTGAGTGAGTGCCATGTGTAGTGCTGGGCATGCTGATTGGCATGCCTGATGTCCATGCCATTGGCCAGGTTAGCAGCGATAGCCGATGCCAGTGTGCAGCCAGAGCCATGGAATTCATTCGCCAGTCTGGGCCATGACAAAACAACGGAGTCGTTGTTATCAATATATAAGGTGTTATTCACTTCAGCGCCTGCTTCATGGGTGCCGGTGATGAGGATATGTTTGGCGCCGGCATCCAGTAAATTTATAGCGGCATCAGAAAGTTTATCTTTCCCGGTTAGGCATCTGGCTTCTTCGCTATTCGGTGTGGCAAGGGTGCATCTTGCAATGATCTTTCCAAGCAGGATGGACTTAGTTTCTGTATCGACCATATCTTTACCACTGCCAGAACGTAGTACCGGATCAGCGACTATTGGAAAACCCCAGTCAGATAGTTTTGGTGACAATACCTTGATTAATTCGACCGATGGCAATAAGCCTATTTTGCATGCGTCAATTGATATATCACTTAAGACTAATTCAAGTTGTTCAAGAAAAGCTGCGGGAGTTTGCGGAATAATACTCTTAACACCTTGGGTATTTTGTGCTGTCAGTGCAGTAATGACACTCACAGGATTGCAATCATGAGCAATGACAGTTTCGATATCGGCTTGTATTCCAGCACCTCCACAAGGGTCATGTCCGCCAATTATCAGGACTGTGTTTTTCCGTTTGCTATTAGCCATGTGAAAGGTATCCTACTCAGCGAAAATGGTTTCAGCAATAGAGAGAGGAATGAGTAATGAAGCAGTATATGTGTGTAATTTGCGGGTTTGTCTATGATGAGGAGAAGGGTTGGCCCGAAGACGACATAGCGCCCGGTACCAAGTGGGAAGATGTGCCACCTAACTGGGCCTGCCCTGAGTGCGGTGCACGAAAGGAAGATTTTGAAATGGTAGAAATCTAATCTAGAACGGTCTGACGACAGCAAGAATAACAATAATTACCAGAAACAAGACCGGGATCTCGTTGAACCAGCGATACCAGATATGACTGCGGTGGTTGTTGTTGTTCTTGAATTCCTTAAGTAGTTTCCAGCAGTATGCGTGATAAATAACCAGTAACAATAAGATAAAGAATTTCAGGTGCAGCCAATACTGTCCGCTATACGCCGATAGTCCATTTGCAGACAATAACAACAACCCAAACAGCAGTGTTAATAAACCACCGGGTGTGGTAATACCATAAAATAATTTGCGCTCCATTACTTTGAATCGTTCAATGCTAGTATCATCATCAGCCATTGCGTGATAGACAAACAGTCTGGGCAGGTAAAACAGGCCGGCAAACCAGGTCACCATAAAGATTAAATGTAACGCTTTATACCAGAGCATAGTTCAATTATTTATTGTTATAAGACACTTACCGTATCGTTAATCATTTCAGTAATCGTGTTTTTAAGCTTGGCGAAATTTACCTTGCCGGTCAGTCTTTGTTTGATGTTGCCGTTAGCATCGATTAAAAAACTGGTGGGGGTCGCTGTAATGCCGCCCATGGCACTAACGGCATCACCCTTGATATCCAAAGCGACAGTGTAAGGGATATTCATCGATTCGGTATAGTCGATCACCAGGTTGGGCGGATCGTAAGGCATAGCAACCGCAATTAATTCAAAACCGGTGTGTTTTAGTTCCTGATAAAGCTTTACCAGATGTGGTGTTTCTTCCAGACAGATACCGCAGCTGGTTGCCCAAAACGAAACCATCATCGGTTTACCCCGATACTCGGCCAGATTAATTGTTTCGCCGGACAGACTGTGTACGTTGGCCTTTGTCAGGTCAACACGAGATGTCGCGTAAACAGACAGAAAATAATATAGCGCAACCGCCACAACCACGATAAGTGACGGTATCGCAACGGAAGCCGGTTTCATTCAGTCGAGCGTTCCGGCGACTGTTCAATCATGGTTGGCGCTGGTGGTTTATTGAAATTGATGAACTGTTTTAATTTGTTAAAGATACGATTTAACGCACGCCATATTTTGGGTAATAACCAGGCAATAAAGATGATGAACAGCACCAGAAAAATAACGAATAACAGCGGGTGATTTAATGCTGCCCATATGCCACCGATAACCAATAGGTCTTCGCTGATAGACGCTGTCCAGTTTGTTACTGGTTCGGGCGAGGTATTGATCATCGCTCGTCCACCGGTTTTGGTTGCATGGGTTGCGGCAGTAAGGCTTCCGCCAACCAGAAATGCGGCCAGTTCTACCGCCGGCGTGGTATCCCCAACGGCACTCATGGCTAATACGGCACCGAGGGGAATTCGGATGAAGGTATGTAATGTATCCCAGGCGGTGTCGACGCCAGGAGTCTTATCAGCAAAGAATTCAACACAGTACATTAGTCCTGCGGCCGTCATTACCATTGGGTCTGTCACGACCATCAGATCCGGGGGTAAAACAATATTGCCGGTCGTGCCCAAATAGCCAAGCATAAATACCGCAGCATAGAGATTAATGCCACTGGCCCAGGCGGCCCCCATACTTAACGCAATGTATTGAATTGTTTCCATAGCTAAACTCTAGTCTTGTTCATTAGACAACATAGCGGATTGTGTCATTTTGACAAGGAATTAATCAGCAACGACTACAATCGTTGTGTCTGAATTGTGTATAATTATGACTATGAAAGTGCATAGATGTTCAGGATCTTGCACTATTTTGGGTATCGAGTCGGAAGGCTTGACAGGCAATGAGGACGCAATTAATCTAGCTATGATTGTGTTGTCAGGTACAGCGCAATCAGATTAATAATAATAATTATAAAAAATCTGAATTCAAAGCGGCTTTGGCCGCTTTTTTATTTTCCTTCCACTGCGTATGATCGCGACATAATTTTGGTTCAAGGTAAATCAACATGTTAAACGTCGGCGTTGTCGGTGCAACGGGTTATACCGGATTGGAGCTTGTCAGGCTGTTGCTGGGTCATGTCGATGTCAACTTAACGGTCGTCACGTCTGATGCCGAGCAGGGCAAGCGCATCGATAGTATTTTTCCGGCATTAAGAAATCGATGCGATCTTGAGTTTGCAGCGCATGATAGTCCGCAACTTGCGTCTTGTGATTTCGTATTTTTTGCAACGCCGCATGCGACATCCATGTCGCGCATACCTGCCCTGCTCGATGAGGGTTGTCGCGTTATCGATTTATCCGCCGACTTCAGAATTAAGGATGCCGCTGTCTGGCAAGACTGGTATGGCATTGAACACGCCTGTCCTGAACGACTTGATAAGGCCGTTTATGGCTTGCCAGAATTGTACCGTGAAGACATCAAGTCTGCCTCGCTGGTGGCAAATCCGGGCTGTTATCCCACTGCAGTAGCGCTAGGCTTGCTCCCGGCCTTGGTGAACGGTTTGATTAATAGTGACAATATTATTGTCGATGCGAAGTCCGGGGTCAGTGGCGCAGGCAGGAAAGCAGCTGTAGCGAGTTTACATGCTGAAGTGTCAGAGTCATTTAAAGCCTACGGCGTGTCAGGCCACCGCCATTTGCCGGAAATACTGCAGACGTTGCGGGCTGCCAGTGATGATTCCAGCCTCAATTTGACTTTTGTGCCGCATCTGCTGCCAATGAACAGGGGCATTCTTGCGACAATTTATGTTGAATCGGTCAAGCATGGCGCTGGTTTTCAGGAAGCTTATGTTGATTTTTTCAAAACGGAACCGTTTGTGGACGTACTTCCTGCTGCCTCTCATCCAGAGACGCGGGTTGTCAGAGGGACCAACCAATGTCAAATTGCCATTCACGACAACATTAAAGAGTCTCGTAATATTGTGATCATATCTACCATCGATAATCTCGTGAAAGGTGCCGCTGGCCAGGCCATTCAAAATATGAATTTAATGGCTGGTTTTGCGGAGACAAGTGGTTTATCAGCATTGGGATTGGTGCCTTAGGTTGTTACGTTAATGCCAAAGCTGGTTGTTAAAAAGCATCGTCCGCTGGAAATATTGCTTTTTTGTTTATTGTTCAGCCTGAGTATTTCAATTCTGGTTTGGTTATTACTGGATGCAACACATTGGTCATTTATAAAGAGCCGTTTTTTAAGAGGGCAGGAAGCCAGCTTACTTTGGGAAGAAAACCGAGATCTTGTGAATGAGAATCAACAGCTCAAAGACAAGGTCATTATGCTGGAAAGATTGACCCAAATTGATAACAAGACGGCCGCCCGGTTACAGAATGAGATTCGGGTTTTACAGGATAATCTGTATAAATTAACCGCTGAGCTGGAGTTTTATCAGGGCGTCATGACGGCGACGACTGACTCTAAAGGCTTGAATATTCAGGGTTTGCGTGTGGAATCCACTGATGTGTCAGGAATTTATCGCTATAAGCTGATATTAACCAATGTGGCAAAAAGTGATAAAGTGATTAACGTCACGGTAGATATGTCGTTTGAAGGCTTGGGTAAAGAAGGGACAGAAACATTATCACTGGATCAGGTAACGGCCGCTAACGTATCAGAACAAAAAATTTCGTTTAAAAACTTTGAACGAATTGAGGGCAGTGTCACTTTTCCCGATGGCTTTAAACCACTGCGGGTAATAGTCGACCTAAAACAAATCGGTGTGTCGAAATCGACGATACAGAGAGTATTCGAGTGGTCAGCTAGTGCTGGCTAAGGAGTAAAATATGTTTGGTAATTCTAAGAATCGAAAAGCAACACGTATCGATACTCTCGTTGGGCAGCATTCTGAAATGCAGGGTGATATCCGTTTTAGTGGTGGTCTGCATGTTGATGGCACGATTAAAGGTAATGTCATCGCAGAAAATGATGGAAGTTCGATGCTGTCACTGAGTGAGTGTGGCACGATTGAAGGCGAGGTCAGCGTACCCTATGTTGTCTTGAATGGTGTAGTGATAGGTGATGTGCACGGAAGTGAACATGTTGAACTTGCGTCAAAAGCTAGAATCACAGGTAATGTGTATTATAATCTGATTGAAATGGCCATCGGTGCCGAGGTTAATGGCAAATTGGTCCACTCGCTTGAGCCTGCGGAGTCGCCTTTGGCACTGGCGCATGGTGAACCTGTAGAAGTGGGCGAATAAGTTTAGGAAACGTAATTATGAGTACAGCAGAAGAATTAATCACAGAATCTCCACTTGCTTTTAGCGAAGCGGCGGCGACCAAGGTGAAAGAACTTATCGAAGATGAAGGTAATGACAGCCTGATGCTGCGTGTGTTTGTCAGCGGTGGCGGTTGTTCCGGATTTCAGTATGGTTTCACCTTTGATGAAGAAGTCGGTGACGGTGATACCGTCGTTGAAAATGGGGGCGTTAAGCTGTTGGTAGACCCAATGAGCTTTCAGTATCTATCCGGCGCTGAAATTGACTATTCAGAAGGCATGGAAGGTGCCCAGTTTGTGATTCGTAATCCGAACGCGCAGACAACTTGTGGTTGCGGTTCGTCGTTTTCAGTTTAATTATTAGCTAAATAAAGCGCACCAAGCACGGCTCGATCACTCGAGCCAGTCACGCTGGGAAGGTTACCGACTTTCATTTCCATTCTTTGTTTTGCCAGCCAGGCAAAACAAACCGCCTCAATACAGTCTGCTCGTAATCCAAAATTATCTGTAGTGAATACAGTTTTGTCCTTTATTTCCGTAGAGAGTCTATCCAGCATCACCTCGTTATAAGCACCACCACCACAAACAACGATTTCGCTGGCATCTTGCGTGTGTTTATTAATCGCGTCAGTGATAGTGTTTATGGTTAATGCTAACAACGTAGACTGCACATCTTCGTTACGCGGTGTGTCGTCTGTTTGTTGTAAATGCTTTTCAATCCAGGTCGGGTTGAAGTAATCCCTGCCGGTGCTCTTGGGCGGTGTGTCAGAAAAATAATGATCCGCAAGCATCTGTTCTAGCAATTTTGTATTTGTGTTTCCAGTCAGGGCCCACTGACTATGTTCGTCGAATTCTTTTTGTTGATGCTGTTGAATCCAGTCATCCAGCAGTGCATTACCAGGGCCGGTATCAAAGCCAATGGCAGATGTCTGGTTTGATAAAGCAGGGATATAAGTGATATTAGCCATGCCGCCGATGTTGAGTACAACAATTGATTTGTCTTGTTGTTGAAATTGGTATTGATGAAAGGCGCTGGCTAATGGTGCCCCTTGTCCATTAAGAGCCATATCTATCCTGCGAAAATCGGCAACGGTATCGATGTGTGTTTTAGTCGCAATGATGTTCGGATCACCGATTTGTAATGAATTGCAGTCTGGATCATGAAATACAGTTTGGCCATGGCTGCCGACCGCAACGACGTCACTATGGTGAATATGATATTCATCCAAAAAACGGTTAATTGAATCGGCATAAAGTTGGCCGAGGCGGTGATCCATTTCGGCAACATCAGCCAGACTCGTATTTTTATTGATCGCACGCAGCTCGCGGCGTAGCTCTTTAGTAAGCGGGTATTCCTGGTAGTGAACAAGCGTGGTTTTGTCTTCAAACGTGACTAATGCAACATCAACAGCATCCATGCTGGTGCCGGACATAAGACCGATAAAGTACATGTTAATGGTGTGCGATTTGAGAAGTGGCTGGTTTAGCCATCTTCCATAACCGCATTAGGAATATCTGTCGTAATGGTTTGTTTTGCTGCTAACACCTGCTTGCCTGTCAGCCGATCAAGTTCTGCCAGCATGGGAGTGATCGATTGTTTAAATTCGGCAAGCTGTTTTTTACTAATGGATTCTGCTTTGGGTAATTTGACGGTCAACGGATTTTGGTGAACACCATGCACCCTGAATTCGTAATGCAAATGTGGTCCGGTTGCCAGTCCGGTGCTTCCAACATAACCGATAGTCTGACCTTGTTTCACGCGTTTACCAGAACGTACACCTTTGGCATAGTTGTTCAAGTGCGCGTAAACCGTACTGTATTTTCCGCCGTGTTTCAGAATTACGGTTTTTCCGTAGCCACCTTTTCTGCCTGCATGAGAGACGACACCGTCTCCTGTTGCCTTTATCGGCGTACCTCTTGGTGCCGCGTAATCAACGCCGCGATGCGCCCTGATTCTATTTAACACTGGGTGTTTGCGTTTTAAATTAAAACGAGAGCTGATGCGGGTAAAGTTTACCGGTGTGCGTAGAAAGGCTTTACGCATCGCGTCGCCGTTATCGGCATAGTAATCTACGCTACCATCCTGATGCACATATCTAACTGCTCTGAGCGCATTATTTTGGTTGATGAATTCCGCGGCGATGATGGGCCCGTCAGAGACCTTTTCGCCATCTTTGTATTTCTCTTCATAGATAACTGTGAATCGATCGCCTTCACGAATATCCAGTGCAAAATCAATATCCCAGCCATAGATACTCACCAATTGCATGATCAGCTTGTCTGACAGTCCCGCTCTTTTTCCGGAAAGAAACAGGGAATCATTGATAACGGCATCCGCATTCTTAACCACAGTATCGAGAGAATGTTCGACTGATTCAGCAACATATTGATCGTCAACCAGCGATACACTTAGTGAGCGAGTGACACTGGTTTCAAATTCCAGACCGTGCAGACGATTATCAACGATATGAAAGTTAATGATCTGGCCCGGTTTAATTCTTTTTAGGGATTTGACCGGTTTACCGAGTGACATGATTTTATATAACTCATTCGGGCTAAGTCCGAGGCGTGAAAAAATCAGTGCGAGACTGTCTCCGCTTTTGACAGTCACGGACTGCCAGTTGATGTTTTCTGTTTCACTGTTTTCTATAGGTTGATCGGTCAGTTGTGAATCTGGTGTAGATTCGTCCAGAGAGATAGTGTCTTCGGACAGCTGCTCTGCCAATAACGGTGAAGTTTTCTGTTGAAATTCATCGACAGTGTAGAAATATGTTTCAGTCTCGGTAACGGCTACATTCTGCTCAGGTGTGACTGGCTGTAATGTCTCAGTTTGTGGGTCTGAATAAGACACTGCAGCGGCAACGGGAGTCGTTTTCTCAATGCCGGCGCCTGAGTCTGATTGACGTTGGAAAATGTAGTACGAACCGACAACAGTAATGGACATGACTGCCAGACTTGTTACAAATCGCGGCAATGTTCTCATGTGATAACTTCGCCGACGACTTATTTCAGGCTTATAGTCTTTCTTTATATAAACTCTGTAAGTCACAGTTTATCCTGATTAAATTTCCATACAATAACTACTGTAAACAACATCGTCAATAACTCATTGACGCCATGCAGATGATTTGTCAGCTGTGGTAAGCTACGCCCGTTTTTATACCTGCTGAGGGAAGTATGACATCGATAGAAGAGTCTCTGGAAATAATTTCCCGAGGAACTGATGAAATTCTCATTCTTGATGAGCTAAAAAAGAAGCTTGCGACTGGCAAACCGCTCAGAATTAAGGCCGGCTTTGATCCCACAGCGCCGGATCTACACCTCGGTCATACCGTCTTAATCAATAAATTAAGACAGTTTCAAATACTGGGGCACCAGGTTCTGTTCCTGATTGGTGATTTTACCGGCATGATTGGCGACCCCTCAGGAAAAAGTGCTACTCGTCCGCCACTGAGTCGGGACGAAATCGTAGCTAACGCTGAGACCTATCAGCAGCAGATATTTAAAATTCTGGATCCCGATTTGACCCAGATTGAATTTAATTCTAACTGGATGAACGACATGAATGCGGCTGACATGGTCAGGCTCGCTTCAAACTATACGGTTGCCAGAATGCTGGAAAGAGATGATTTCAATAAACGTTACGCTACGAACCAATCCATCGCGATTCATGAGTTTTTATACCCGCTGGTACAGGGTTACGATTCCGTTGCACTGCGTGCCGATGTGGAACTTGGCGGCACCGATCAAAAGTTTAATCTGTTAGTGGGCAGGCAGTTACAGGAAGCGCATGGCCAGCCTCCACAAGTGGTATTGACCGTGCCGATTCTGGAGGGATTGGACGGTGTTCAGAAAATGTCAAAATCATTAGGTAATTACATAGGCATTGATGAACCCGCTACCGAGATGTTTGGCAAGGTCATGTCCATCTCGGATGACATGATGTGGCGTTATTTTGAGCTATTGAGCTTTAGATCCACTGAAGAAATTGACTCTTTCAAACGTGACATTGAGCAAGGTAGCAATCCGCGAGATATCAAGTTTTTGTTGGCACATGAAATCATCGCCCGTTTTCATGATGAACAAGCCGCAAAAAACGCACAAGCCGACTTTGTTAATCGCTTCAGTAAAAATGAGATCCCGGAAGATATTGCTGAAGTTGATATTCATGTTGGCACGGAAGGATTGCCGTTGGCTAATATCTTAAAACAAGCTGAGTTGGTAGGCAGCACATCGGATGCCCACCGTATGGTAAAGCAGGGCGCGGTAAAGATTGATGGTGAAAAAATATCTGACAGCCGCCAGACGATGTTAGCCGGTTTCGAAGGCGTATTGCAGGTCGGCAAACGAAAGTTTGCTAAAATTAGATTAAACAATTGATATTTATCGCTATATTTATTTTAGTTCGCATTGCAGCATAAAATTGTTGCAATGCACAATTTATTTGATAAACTGGCTCTTATGTATATTATTTTGCATCGCAGGAGATGTCTGGATGCTAACACAAAGTTCGTCATTCATTTTAGATACAGAAAGCAATAACAATATTGCTCAGGCGTGGGAGGCCTTTACCGGGTCAACTGACACAAAGCCTGTAAAAGTACGCCCAATCATCAGTAATAGCTGGCTGCAAAGTCGTGCGTTGGGTATACGGCCCGAGACTGAGCGTGCGCCTACCGTTATTCCGGCCGATGAAATCGAGGAAAACATTCGTACCAGCGATCTCGGCATTGCCGGCACATCCGTACTCAATGGACTGTCTGATATTTTACATGACACGAAACATGTCGTTGTGTTGGCAGATGCCGAAGGCCGGATTCTGTACTCCGTTGGCCACAAGCAAGTACAGGATAAGCTGGAAAAAATAAATTTCAGACCGGGCGGTGTTTGGTCTGAGGAAACGGTTGGCCCCAATGGTGTCGGGACTTCGTTAGCGTTAAAACGTCCCGAAATCGTCATGGGCTATGAACATTATTGCAAAGGTTGGCATCCTTGGGTGTGTTATGGCGCACCAATTATCGATGAAACCAACCAATCGGTAAGGGGAACGATTGATATTACCGGGCCGGTTGAAGGTATTAATCGTGAAGCGATGGCGTTATCGATGTCCGTCGCCCAATCGGTGCAGTCAGGTTTGTCTATTATTGGTTTTCGTCGGCGCGAAATCTTGCATGATATAGCGAGAAAAGAACTAAAACGTTGGCCCAACAACGGTATTATAGCTAGCGATGAGAATGGTTATATCGTTGATTACAACTCTCAGGCAATTGAATATCTGAATCTGGATCCAATGAGTTTTTCTTATCGCTCTCTCCATCAGTTATTGCCAAGGTTGACCGATGCGTTCACGGAAATTAAAAAACACAAGTCTCAGCAGGAATTGTTGATTCACGCTAGCGATAATCATTCATTTTTTACCAATCGAATCACACTGCTGCCAGTCATTAAGGATGACAAATATATCGGTATGAAAATGATCGTCGCAGTGGTTAACGATGATCAGAAAAAACGCTTAAAACATGGTCCTGCCCAGAAAAAGCCACAATCAAAATATTCTCTGGCTAATATAAAAGGCAACTCCAAGAAGATGGAGGCGGCCAAGCGTTTTGCAAAAGCAGCGGCGTGTGATCCGCTGTGCAGTAATATATTGCTTATCGGCGAGACCGGTACCGGTAAAGAATTGTTTGCACATGCTATTCATTCGGAGAGTAGTCGACGTAATCAGGCTTTTATTGAGATTAATTGCGCGGCGATTCCGAAGGATTTGATTGAGAGTGAGCTGTTTGGCTATGTGTCCGGTGCGTTCACGGGAGCAAACCGTGAGGGTATGAAAGGCAAATTCGAGTTGGCCCACAACGGTACCTTATTTCTGGACGAGATAAATTCCATGAGCATGGAAATGCAATCAAAATTGCTCAGAGTGCTTGATTCAATGGAAATTACCCAGATAGGTGGTGCTACGCCTGTTTCATTAGATGTGCGTATCATTGCTGCGGCAAATGAGAATATTCAAACCGAACTTGATCATAGAATGTTTCGTTCTGATCTATTCCATCGACTTAGTGTATTGGAAATTTATGTACCGAACTTGTCAGAACGCGGTAATGATATTATCGAACTGGCCAATGATTTTCTGCGAACCGAATGCAGTATTGCTGGTAAACCTACACTTGAGTTAACCCCGGAAGTGGAACAACGACTGCTTGGTTACAAATGGCCTGGTAACGTCAGGGAATTACAAAATCTGTGCCGACGGTGGGTGTTAGCGGTCACTGATAGCAAAGTATGCGTGAAGGATCTACCTGAGAAGATGCTGAAGTTTGACATGCATCACGAATCGATTCGCGGAAAGAGCCTCCATTCTATTGGTGATGAAATGATTAAACGCACGCTCGAACAAACAAATAATAATATCTCTGAAGCTGCCAGAATACTGGGTATAGATCGAACAACCATCTACCGGCGAAAGCGAAACTGGTAGAGAAACAACAGTTAATTATGTTGCATAATGCAACATAATTATACTTCGAATAAAACGCTGCCAGTGCTGATGCCAGATAAATTCGTTTCGATGGTCGTGGTTCATTTGGGCAAAGTAAACCCCTGGTTCATCGATTTCCTGTTAATCGAAAGAACATTTTTGAGCCCGATTATTCGTCTCAATAGCGATTTTTGGCGATTTGTTAATGATATGCCGTTAAGACTCCAGCCAATAGTCGACTTTTCACATAAGTCTATTTGGTTTAAATGATTGCTTTTGTATTTCATGCTGTTCATCGAGGATAACTATGCTTAGTTAAAATCACCACCATCTGAGACCCGCAAATCCTAGTTTTTCGTGTATTAGAAATTGTATTTTTCCAAGCCTAGATAATGAAGAAAAATCTATAAAAAACAATAAGATAAAAAGTTGTAAAAAAAATGTAAAGATTTGTTGACCACCTGACTTCGATCTGTATAATGCCGCTTCCCGATTGGGGCTAACCAATCCTGTTCTTTAACAATTTCTGATCAAGTAATTTGTGTGGGCGCTTACGTCGATGGCTTATATCACCAATAAATTTCGGTGGAAGCTAAATTGATGTAGCGTCAAATCACGTCAATTTTTTAAAACAGTAACCATCGAGCCTAGATTTGCTGCCATAAGCAGCTAACATGATTAAACTGAAGAGTTTGATCCTGGCTCAGATTGAACGCTGGCGGCATGCCTAACACATGCAAGTCGAACGGTAACAGGCGGAGCTTGCTCTGCGCTGACGAGTGGCGGACGGGTGAGTAATGCTTAGGAATCTGCCCAGTAGCGGGGGATAGCTCGGAGAAATCCGAATTAATACCGCATACGCCCTACGGGGGAAAGCGGGGGTCTTCGGACCTCGCACTATTGGATGAGCCTAAGTCAGATTAGCTTGTTGGTGGGGTAAAGGCCTACCAAGGCAACGATCTGTAGCTGGTCTGAGAGGACGATCAGCCACACTGGAACTGAGACACGGTCCAGACTCCTACGGGAGGCAGCAGTGGGGAATATTGGACAATGGGGGCAACCCTGATCCAGCAATGCCGCGTGTGTGAAGAAGGCCTGCGGGTTGTAAAGCACTTTCAGTAGAGAAGAAAAGCTCATGGTTAATACCCGTGAGTCTTGACGTAACCTACAGAAGAAGCACCGGCTAACTCCGTGCCAGCAGCCGCGGTAATACGGAGGGTGCAAGCGTTAATCGGAATTACTGGGCGTAAAGCGCGCGTAGG
>JANQNX010000016.1 GCA_028279365.1 Gammaproteobacteria bacterium
ACAACCCGTCATGACTTTATCTTTAATCGGATGTGCCGCATTGGTGTTGGTCATACCAGAAGCAGGGCCTACGCCACGACCTTCCATGACATTAGGGCCTTCAGTAATCTCGCCACCATTTTTTGTGCTCCAATTGACTTTACCGGTCTTGGCATCAAGCGCAATCAAAGTGCTGTCGTTCTGTTGCAGGTAGATCTGACCCATTGAATAACCTAAACCACGGTTAACGATGTCACAACACATCACTGGAACGGTTTCAGCTTCGTCTTGTTGTGGCTCGTGAAACCAGACAATCGTCAGCGTATCCAGGTTGATTGCGAATACGTCGTTAGGGAATGAAGAATGGATATATAAAGTATCATGTGGCAAGCCAGTTGCGCTTGTTGGTAATACCAAAGGACCACCTTCATGGCCTTGTAAACGACCAGTTGAAAAAGTCCAGGCAGTCACGATTTTGCTGACATTCCCTCTGTTAATTTGATCTAACTCGGTATAACGCCAGTTGTTGTAGTCACCACCAGGATAAGCCCAATAATTAGGATCTGCGATCAGCTTACGCACTTCATCGTTCGCTACCACTGATGCAGAAAGACCTAATGCCAATACGGCAACGAGCCATTTCTTGATTAATAATTTACTCATAACCTCCTCCTCATAAGTAGGTTGATTGATATTTGATCTCTTTTTTTATTAAACACTTCGGCTTTTGAGATCAGAAAAGCCAAATCTAATTCTGATTGAACACTTTGTTAAATATATTTTTATTTTATAAGGCGCTGACTTATTGCGCTTAACTCATCTCCTCAAATTAATTCGGACATGGATACCCATGTCCGAACCTTAACCAACAAACTTAGAAGAGGAGTCATGAGATTTAAATTGTCACAGACTTTGTTGGCATATTTACTCCGACAAGCAGGCATTGAAATATCTATGAAGAACGGTCGAATTACTACGGGAAAAATTCCTTAAAATCTGACCTAGGCAAATTAAGGGAAAAATTCCTAAACTATTTACCCCTTTTTTCCTGTAAAAGTCAGGAACACCGATATATTCAATAACATGCATCAATATAACTTGACGAATTACTATTAAGAACTCGGGAAAAACTCCGTATGAATTTTATTCATTTTCACAAGATTATATTTCGCTGAGTGCCTATGATAAGTGTCATGACGTATATGCATAAACTACGAATCAAGAATGCTGTAATTCCATTTATTTTTATCGGTTCACTGTCAATTAGCTCCCATGCAGAAGATAAAACTGAGATCGACATTGCTGACATACCTAGCAGTGTGACCGAGGCAGCGAAATTCATCGTCAATGGAATTAAGTTTGAAAAAGCCGAACTGAAAAGAATCGGTAAAAATTATGAATATGCATTAGACGGCATTGCCAACGAAGAACAATATGAAGTTGAAATCACGACGGATAAAGATAAAAACATTATCAACATTAAAATTGAGAGTGTATTAGAGCTCGAAGACGACAATGACAAACCGATTAATGCTTCCAAAGAATTGAAAAAATCACAAGAATTCGCCCAGCAAGAGAACAGTTAATCGTTCCCCTCCCTATATAGTTTCACGGCGCAGCTTGCGTCGTTTTTTTTATGCCTGATTCTGATTCAATAACTATTGAATTCTTTAGATTGGTAACGAACATAGACAGAAAGTGATATATAAAAAAATATAAGCTCATCAATAATAGAATTCAGTTAACAGAAAATAATCATAAAAAAATTTAAAAAATATTTTCAAGACCACTTCTAATATATTTAACGTAGCCATTTATTGACGTAATTAACTTATGTGTAAGTAAGCTTCGATGATGCATATCATGTAGCAAATTGCAACATTCCCAAAAAAACACAGGATATTTTCCACCAAATAATATTTACAGTTCCTTACTTTGCTGGGAGAACTTCTTGTTCGAATAAACAGCATAGATTTAAAAAAAATAAAAACGTATAAATTTAGCGGCAAAAAAAAGTAACTATATTAACAAGAACGGAGGAATAACAATGACTATGACAAAGTCAAAACATAAGTCATTGCCATTTGCATATGCCGTGTTCACGGCATGCCTTACTGCAAGTGCAATGCTATCCGCTCCCGCGCATGCTGTAACGAAAGTGACGTGGGAAAAAATCATGATGGACGAACACACACCCAATGACGTCCTGACTTATGGCTTGGGCCTAAAGGCGCAACGCCATAGCAGTCTTAATAAAATTAATGCTAACAACGTTGGTACGTTGAAACCAAAATGGTCTTTCTCTTTTGGCGATGAAAAACAACGAGGCCAGGAGAGTCAGGCTCTGATTCATGATGGTATTATCTATATAACCGGTTCTTATTCACGCATGTTTGCATTGGATGCACGCACCGGTAAAAGACTTTGGCAATACACTGCCAGATTACCTGAAGACATTCGCCCTTGTTGCGACGTTGTTAACCGTGGTGCTGCAATCTATGACGATAAGGTGTTCATGGGTTTACTGGATGCTTCGGTTGTCGCGCTGAATAAAGACACGGGAGAAGTTGTCTGGAAAGAAAAGTTTGGTGACCACACGGCTGGTTACACCATGACAGGTGCACCTTTTATCGTAAAGGATCAAAAAACAGGTAAAGTTCTTTTAATACACGGTTCATCAGGTGACGAGTTTGGTGTAGTCGGTAAACTGTTTGCTCGTGATCCACAAACCGGAAAAGAAATCTGGATGCGTCCTTTTGTTGAAGGCCATATGGGCAGATTGAATGGTAAGGACTCAACCCATACCGGTAATGCAAAAGCGCCATCCTGGCCTGATGGTGATTATAATGACACAGGCAAAGTGGAAGCATGGAGTCATGGCGGCGGTGCACCTTGGCAAACCGCTACATTTGACGTTGAAACAAACACTATCGTTGTTGGTACAGGTAACCCGGCTCCCTGGAATACCTGGAAACGAACTGGGCCCGACAAAGATCCTGGTAACTGGGATAGCCTTTATACCTCAGGTCAGGCATACCTTGATCCGACAACTGGTGAAATGGTCGGCTTCTTTCAGCATACTCCAAACGACGCATGGGATTATTCTGGTAATAACGAAATTATCCTGTTTGATTACAAAGATCCAAAGACCGGTAAGACAATCAAAGCCGGGGCTCATGCTGATCGAAACGGTTTCTTATTTATCACCGACCGTGAAAAACTCACCAAGCGCGGTGCTAAAAAACCCAATAAGCCTACTTCATTAATTGCTGCTCACCCATTTGTTCCAGGTATTACCTGGGCTAAGGGCTTTGATCTGAAAACAGGCCGACCAATTGTTAATTACGATCAATACCCACCAGAACCAGCGAAAGGTGAAAAACAAGGTAAAAAGATTCAAGTGACGCCTAACTTCCTGGGTGGAAAAAACTGGAATCCGATGTCTTATCATCCTGATACAGGTTTATTTTATATCCCCTCTAACCATTGGTCTGAAGATTACTGGACAGAAAATGTGACCTATAAAAAAGGGGCAGCTTACCTGGGCCAGGGCTTTCGTATTCATCGTCAGTTCGATGACCATATCGGTTCTTTAAAAGCGATGGATCCATTAACTGGCGAAACCGTTTGGGAACACAGAGAGAAACTTCCTCTTTGGTCAGGCACACTAACCACTAAAGGTAACCTTATCTTTACTGGTACCAGTGATGGTTTTGTCAAAGCATTCGATGCGACTAATGGTGAAGAACTATGGGCCTTCCAAACTGGCTCAGGTGTTGTTTCTATACCCATTACCTGGGAAATGGCCGGTAAACAATATATCGGTATCGCTTCTGGTTATGGTGGTGCGGTTCCACTCTGGGGTGGTGATGTTGCTGACCTAACTAAGAAAGTGACACAGGGTGGTTCCTTTTGGGTGTTTGAATTACCAGAAAATATAGCCACAACAGTAACACCTTCAGAAGATGTTGCTGCAAATTAAGCACTAAGGACTCAAAACTTAGGACACCTCCTCAAAGTTATCTTAAGTGCAACATTATTAGCAGGGCTATAACTATAGCCCTGCTAATTTTTTTAACTTTGCTTTGAAACCTTAGTCATAAATTAAACCCCCAGGTTAAGCCGTCATGCTCAATAAACATAAAATAATTGCATTCATTTCGGGAGTTTTTTTCTCACTACTATCATTTCATGGAATTGCTTATGAAATCATAAAAAATGAGCAATCAAGACCCGACCCATGGATAGTCAATGGCTGCGAAATCAAGCCAGGCACAGTTTGCCAAAACGTTGATTTTCGCTTTGCGGATTTAAAAAATGCCGATTTATCAAATTCAGATTTAAGAGGTGTGAATCTGACTCGCGCTGATTTACGCGGAGCTAAATTTATCGGCGCTGACTTATCAGGCGCCACGCTTGAGTCAGCCGATTTACGTTTCTCAAATTTAAAAAACGCCAAGTTTATTAAATCAAGTCTTCGCGGCGCCAATCTAGAATTTGCCCGAGCGATCAAGGCAAACATGGAACAGGCAGATCTTACCGCCGCAAACCTTGAGATGGTTCGCGCTAACCGAATCCAATTAGTTGGTGCAAAAATAATCAATACTAACTTACAAGAAACAAAACTGTATGAGGCCAATCTGTCGAATGCAGTCATGGAAGGCGCAAAAATCACCTATACCATTTTTCAGGGCGCTTTTATGGAGGGGTGTGAAGGCTGCCCACATGATTGGTAACGGCAATAAAAAACATGCTTTTTTCACATTATTACTGCTGATTAAACTCATGATGTTGTCCGTTAACAATGTGAATGCAAATAGCTCTGATACAGCATTGAAAACGATTGATGCTGCTACCGCTTTTCAACAATGCCGCTCCATAAACAACGACAAGGAAAGGCTCAACTGTTATGACCTGAAAGCCAAACGATTCGCTCCTCCCACCTATCAGGGGAAACTGAGCATGGAGACAGATATATTCAGCCTGACAAAACCGCATACATTGAGATATCAAAGTAATGGCGTGATCTTCGTGCTGTATTTACGTGATGGAGATGGCAACGTCTTACAAAATCTTCATATAGGTGGTCGAGGTGAAGATGAATTCGTCATTAATCAACCGGGAAACTACTCGCTAAAAATAGATGGCAGTGCCGGTTGGTCAATTTGGTTGGAACCTATCACAAAAAAACAATAATTGATCTGGAGTATAAACATGAAACTAACATCAACACTTTCCTTAAGTTTTTTATTAATTGGCATCGCGGTCAGTTCAACCAGTTATGCACATGGTGATGGTGCACCACAGCCGGTTGACACAGCCGGACTGGAGCCACTAGGAGAAGAATGGTTAACAAAAAATCCATACAGAGATAATGAAGTCGCGATAGAAATTGGCGCATCCGGCTATAACTCAAACTGTGCCCGCTGCCATGGACTTGATGCAAAATCAGGCGGTATTGCACCAGACCTGCGCTATCTTGAGGTGAATGCTGAAGGCGATGAATGGTTTATTTATCGTATACGTAATGGCGCGGTTCGCAATGGCGTCACCTATATGCCGAAATTTGAAGGCTTGATTAGTCAGGAAGCAATGTGGGCAATTCGTACTTATATAGATTCATTAGATGAAGATTCATGATTACAGAAGACTAAGTCTTAAGGTTCTCATTTTTATCATGCTAATGCCTATGATGAATTCTGCACTGGCCGAGATCAACGACTATTATATTCGACGTCTGATTGTTTATCAGTCCGATTGCAAACTGGACGAGTTAATCCGGGTTGAACTGAAAAGCTCGAGTGAATTTCATGCGACATGTCTAAACGTGTCTTTCTACCCGGATGGTCTGGAAATCTTGTGCAGCGACAACACGGATAATTCAAGCTGCAAAGTCAAAACCGAGAGTAAGGCGTTTAATAGTCTCGAGCTCCTGCGTCAGGACAATGAGCGCAACTAGATGAGAGGCTTGCCTACATATATTTATGGTGAATGGCCAAAGATACGACACTGCTTAATTGCTATAGTAATAACTTTGTTGCCAACGGTCTTGCACGCAACGTCATCGACAGTTGATCCACTGGACTCACCTGGATGGGCATTCATGCATGAGCAGATATTGAACAAGGAACCTGTTGTATTCGACGATCGAATTAATATACAGGTTCCGGATTTTGCTGAAGACCCAATGAATGTGCCGGTATCCGTTGAAATAAATGGAATCAATGATATCGCTGAAATAAGAGTGTTTGCTGATCTAAACCCGATACAAAAAATTCTGGTATTCAAACCATTACATATCAAACCCTATATTGCCTTTCGTTTTAAAGTCGAACAGGCAACACCAGTCAGGGCAGCAGTTAAAACGAATGATGGAAGCTGGTATGTGGGTGGGCGCTGGCTGGAAGCCGCCGGTGGTGGCTGCACCGCACCAGGTACCGGCACGCTGATACCTGACTGGCAAGACAAGTTATTAAACGTGACATCTCGTGTCAAAATGAATGATGCCTATATCGGGCGACTACGATTCAAGATAAAACACCCGATGGACACGGGTCTTGCTGATGGCATCCCTGAATTTTATATTAAAAAATATGCCTTGCTCGATGAATCAAAGCGGGAAATAGCCATCGTCGAGACCTTCCAGCCTGTTAGTGAAGATCCGGTATTCAGTTTTGATATCTATGATGCCAAAACGTCATCCATTGAACTCATCGGCATGGATAACAATGGAAACAAGTTAGAGGCGTTGATAAGGCAGTGAGGATACGACGGGTTCTACTGCTTTTGTTGTTTTACAACACGACATTCGCTGGCGCGCTTGATTACCAACTAACACCGATCAAGGTAAGCGATGATATTTATATGTTCAAAGGTTTAAAGCAGGATTTTACGCCATCTAATGGTGGCAATATTGTTAACACCGGTTTTATTGTTACTTCTCAAGGTGTCGTCGTTATCGATACGGGGCCGTCTTATTTATATGGAAAACAAATGCGTGCTGCCATTGGTAAAGTGACAGATAAACCCATTATAAAAGTCCTGATTACGCATCATCATCCCGATCACTTCCTTGGTTCACAAGCGTTTAGTGATGTCCCTATTTACGCATTAAGTTCGACCATAAAAGCGATTGAAATGGAAATCGCTTCTCTACTCACTAATATGTATCGACTGGCAGGAGAATGGATGCGCGGTACTGAGGAAACTCCCGAACTTTTTCAAGCATTGAACCTATCCGAGGAAAAGCTTGGCAATCACCAACTGCAGTATTTATCAGTCAGCGGCCACACCAATTCGGATTTGATGGTGTATGTTAAAGAACAAAAAGTATTATTCAGTGGCGATGTCGTTTTTTACAACCGGGCATTGACAACGCCGCATGCCCTGCCAACCGAATGGTTGGCGACCTTGGATATGATTCAGGCGATGGATGTCGATTTTATCGTACCCGGACATGGAGATATTTCCAAGCGTGAGGTAGCTGTCATACAAACTGCGGATTATCTTAATTGGTTGGAACATATTATTTCGAATGCAGTACGTGACGGGCTGGATATGAACGAAGCATTAAACATACAAATACCTGAGCGTTTTCACGGACTCGCTGTGTTAAACGCTGAGTTCTCACGTTCTGTCTCGCATCTCTACCCGGCTTACGAAGAGATATTCTTTAAATGATGCAAGACTATCTTTGTGGCGTTATAGAATTATTGATTCGCTTCAGAAAAAGCTAATAGATCGGCAACGCGTTCTCTTGCATCCATGGCTTCCATAGCAAACATCTGTCCTTCCAGGTTTTTAATATATGGCAATGATTTCTCATAACCATTATCCCATGATGCGCAGTACCAACCATAGGCATCGGCCAAACTGGACTCAGATGACCTGCCACTCTCAATCAGCCTGCCCAGATTAAATTGTGCGACAGGCAAACCGGACAATGCGGCTTTTTTAAATAAACTTAACGCTTTCTGGTAATCATGCATTGTGCCAAGACCCAGCTCATAATGAATTGCCAGCAAGTTTTGCGCAACCGGGTCGTTATTTTTGGAGAGTTTGATTTTTAGTAATTCGAACGATGACTCAAAATCCGCATTTTCATAAGCGGTGAAATAATCCGTGTGTTTTGCACAGCCAGACACCAAAAACAGGAAGGATAAAACAAAAGCGTGATATGGGAACGATAATGAACGCCTGCCGAAAACATCAATGCAAACGTGTTTTACATACTGATAGCGCATGCTTATCAGTATAGGAAAATAAGTAGGTAATTAACAGGAAAAATTCCTACTTACTTTTTTATCACATCAAATAAAATGAATAAAAAAAGGATTTAGAGTCGTGCCCCGTACCAACCTGATTTTCAGCTTAGTGCTTATTTTCTCGTTAGTTTATTCCCAACTATCTGTTGCTTTTGAGTATGAGTTAGACCTCAATTTAAGGAACAAATACCTTTCCGAATACTCGTATCGCGAGAAAGGCTACCCTTCCTTAAAATCATCCATCAATGTTAGCGGTAAAGAAAGAACCTATTACTCTTATTTCCCTAGTACATTAACTAAAAACAGTCCTGTCTTAATTGCTCTGCACGGCGCAGGGAGAACCGGTGCGTCGATGATAGAAGCCTGGCAAAGACTGGCCGAGAGACATTCGTTAATTATTATTGCTCCCAATAGTATTAAAAAGAAATGGAATTTAAGACAAAGCCAGCATCGTTTTATTCAAGCCATTATAAAAACAGAAGTAAAAGACCAAGGCTTAAATAGCAAGCGAACTTACCTGTTTGGCCACTCTAATGGTGCAAAACTGGCAATCTTATTAAAAGTAAAAAACCCTGATTCGTATCATGCTGTAGTAGCGCATGCCGGAACACTTCCAGTAAAGGCCAGACAATCGTTAAGCAAAAATGAAGTCGAAAAGGCGGAAATCGCTTTATTTCTTGGCGACAGCGACCATATTTTTTCAATCGATTCAGCACATAAAACCATCAACTGGCTGGCTTCCGAAGGCATCAATTCTATTTTGTATATTCTCAAAGATCATACGCATTGGTATTACTACGATGCAGAGATTATTAATGAGACCGCATGGAAATACTTGCAGCAGATCTAAAGTATGTTCAAAAAAAGATTCACCAAACTATTCAATCTTGTTTCGATCATACTGATTCTACAATTTAACAACAGTTGCTCATCAATAGATAAAAATGATGCTGTTGTTGAACAACGGATCGAACAACGCATAGTACGTTTGAATGAATATATTACATCGATCGATTTTAGTCTGGAATTAATTGAAACTTCCCTTAAAGAGGGAGAGATAAAAAATAAAGTTAAAGACTTAAAAAAAATAGAAGCTTATGGCCATATCACGGCGATGATGGCGTATGAGAAATATAATGAAGCAGTGCAGATACCAAAACAAGAACTCGAAGCCATGCTTACTGGAGGGGATGTATCCAAACTTTCCTCTGTCGTTAAAACAAAAGAAGAAAATCAAACTATCCTCACGACCAGATTGCAAGAAAGAAAAGAATTGATGCAATCAGAAATAGAAACCTTGCAAGAGATTCGTCAGATTGGTTTGGCTGAATATGTTGCCAGAGACATGGTATCTATTCCTGCTGGAAGTTTTACCATGGGTTCTGAATTTCATGAGACAGGAATGCCTGTTCACAAGGTAACGATTAAACAGTTTTATCTTTCCAAATACGAAATAACTGAGATGCTTTGGTATTTAGTGATGGGAAATCCACGTAGTGTTGTACATGAAGACTATCATGATTTTGCCCTTTACTATTGCAGCGACTGTCCAATCGACGTCATCAGTTGGCAACATGCCAAGTTATTTATTGAAGCTATTAATCAAATGACTAACTCTGATTATCGATTACCAACAGAAGCAGAATGGGAATATGCCTGTCGAAGTGGAGGGAAAGAACAGGAGTACTGTGGCGGTGATGATCTGGAAACATTAGGCTGGTTTAGCAAAAACTATGGTAACAAAGATAAAACAGATCCTATGTTAGAAAGATTCCATGCTTTCCCGGTTGGCTTAAAACAGCCTAACTCACTAGGTTTATATGACATGAGTGGAAATGTAGCCGAGTGGGTTGAGGATTGCTGGCACGCAAATTATCAAGATGCTCCAACAGACGGAAATGCGTGGGCAAAGGAAAATTGTCAGGAAAGAGTTTTTCGCGGTGGAGCTTATATATTTCCTGACTCTTACAATAGTTCTTCTTATAGAGAATATGGAGCGAAGCCGAATTCAACAATATTCGGATTTCGCTTGGCAAAACATAAGTAAAGTCATGCCCAACTTATTTAAGACATTACTTATATTATCAATACCACTAACACCATTAATTTCGACTGCCGGAGACATTGATATATATGGTGTGAGTATTCATTATGGCTATGAAGGTGTTAGAACATTTGATTGGCCTCCAGAAGATTCTGATGCGATTTTTACAAATAAATATTTCCTTAAAGACAATGAATTGGCTCTCGATGCCGAAGTCGATATTTCTCAATACCTGAACAACCAGGTTATCAGCACCTATAACAATAAAAAAAACAAATTTTTTCTCTTATTCTTTAACATGATTGATAGTGAAGGTTGTGACAAGGACTATTTAATACAACGAGTTAGAATAAAAAAAGTGTCTTACGATTTTTATGGAAAACAGTCATCTACATCATGGCAACACCTTGTAGAAGTATTTAAAATTCAAAACGGTAATATAAAAAAAGCCGATCGACATATAAAAAAATATAGTTTGAATAAAGAATATATAAGGGAGGTATTTACCGACGTTGAAGTGGGTTGCGGGAAAATTCCGGGCATTGTAGAAGGTAAACATTGGCTATATGGAAGGAATAGTCTCTACAAATTGATACAAGATTATTCAGCCGAGCCAGGACTATATGATGATGTTTATTTTGATTTTTCTTCGGGTTATACATTTGATTTTAGCTTTGCAGCTGACGGTAGTAGTTCAATAGAACTACCTTATTTTATTCAAGAATAATAAGCTGGAATGGTCAAATCAACAAAGGCAGAAAAATGCCAAAGAACGATTCAATTTCCACTACGAGGCTAACCAAGCTTAAAGACGTAGGCTGAAAACTCATCATTCATAGCAAGTTAGTAAAAACCTCAGCCTGAGCTTATGTATTGGTTAACCCTGAGCTTATTACAACGGCTCGATCATCATTACTTACCCTGATTAATCCTCTGTCTTTGATAGCACGTCTTTTTACCTGAAAACCGGTACAAATCTGCCTGAAAGAGTGATTCAATTTCTCCGGATATAATGTTATGTTATAACATTACGTCAATTTCGGTGTATTCAACATGATTCAGGAAAAACTACCCGTCACCGTTCTGTCCGGATTCCTCGGCGCAGGCAAAACAACAGTGCTAAATCATATACTTAATAACAGGGAAGGAAGAAAAGTCGCTGTTATTGTGAATGATATGAGCGAAATTAATATTGATGCATCTATGGTTGAAAACGAGGTGGCATTAAACCGCGCTGAAGAAAAGCTGGTCGAAATGAGCAATGGCTGTATCTGCTGCACACTGCGCGAGGACTTATTGATAGAAATCCGAAATCTGGCAGAAGAAAATCGGTTTGATTACCTCGTGATTGAAAGTACCGGTATCTCAGAACCTTTGCCCGTCGCCGAAACGTTTACCTTTGCCGATGAAAACGAAAGCAGCCTGGCTGACGTGGCAAAACTCGACACGATGGTGACAGTCGTTGATGCGGTTAATTTTCACAAAGACTTCAATGAAGCCATGGATTTAATGGAAAAAGGCCAGGTACTTGACGAAGAAGACACCCGAAATGTTGCAGACTTATTGACCGATCAGGTTGAATTTTGCGACGTAATTTTAATCAGTAAAACGGATTTGATTAATAAAGAGCAACTGATTGAATTAAAAAATTTATTACATAGCCTCAATCCGGATGCCAATATCATTCCTATTGAAAATGGCAATGTGGCTTTAGATAAAGTCATCAATACTAACAGTTTTGATTTTATGAAAGCGCAACAGGCACCGGGATGGTTGAAAGAGATGCGAGGCGAACATGTTCCTGAAACTGAGGAATACGGCATACAGAGTTTTGTCTATACCGCACGCAAACCCTTCTACCCTAAAAAGTTCTATGACTTTCTACATCAGGAACGTAAACAAGGAAAACTGATTCGCTCGAAAGGCTACTTTTGGTTAGCGACACGACCTGAGTTTGCAGGCCAGTGGAACCAGGCTGGCGGGATAGCGCGTTACAGCCCGGCAGGTTATTTCTGGAAAGCTGTACCGGAAGATAACTGGCCTGAAGATGAAGAATATTTGTCCTTCATTAAAGAAAAATGGATAGAACCCTTTGGCGATATGCGACAAGAGTTGGTCTTCATTGGCCAGGCATTGAATAAAGAACTGATTTGCCAACAACTGGATGATTGCCTGCTTACTGACGATGACTTATTAAAAGGTAAGGCATTCTGGAAAACATTGGAGGATCCATTCGAACCATGGGAGTAGTCAGTCTAAGCATTCACGCATCAGTTAATACCGACCATTATATGTTTGACACAGATATCGATGTGTTAACTCGGATTTATGATAAGCAAGTGAATCTTGCCGTATATGAACGAGACATTTCGCACGAAATCAACCAGTTCGTCAGGTATATGCTTGAATATGAAACTGACTTCGCGTTCGTAAAAATCATTCAACCAGACCAGGTAAAACAGGAATTATCCAAAACCTTACCCAAACACTTCTGCCGGGAATCGTTTCTCGAGGATTTGGCGACTATTTGTGACATGTATGCCGTTTTATTTGACCTGGAAAAAATCGGGTTCAGACTGTCTGTGCTAACTAGTGCGATGTGCCCGCGGTTTCACGTGGATCAAATCCCTTGTCGTTTATTAAGCACCTATGGTGATACGGGCACAGAATGGTTAACTGAACAAAATATTGACCGAAACAAATTGGGCAGAGGCAATAATGGTTTGCCGGATAATGAATCTGGTATTTATTTTGATGAAGAACAGATATGCAGCCTGAATCCGTATGACGTGGCATTATTTAAAGGTGAATCATGGCCGGGTAATACCGACAAAGGTATTGTGCATCGTTCCCCAGCCATTACTGAAAGCAATCCCAGACTCTTGTTATCATTGGACTTTGTATAAACCCTGCACCGGGAGAGAACCTTGAAACATTTAAAAAAAAGCATCATTACAAGCGCGTTGCTGTTTTCGATCACTGCATTTGCCGATGATCATGCACATGAACATAGGGAACATTCTGCGCATGTTCACGGTAAAGCGAAGCTGAATATTCTTATCGATAGCTCAACCGTGGCCGTCGAACTCGAGTCCCCCGCATTAAACCTGCTGGGTTTTGAACATAAACCGAAGACGGATGAAGAAAAAGCCAGGATTACAGAGGTTAACAACATGTTGGCGTCTTACACGAGTATTTTTTCTATACCTAGTGCAACATGCCAACAAACAGAAGCGAGTATTGAAGCACCCTATGGGCACGACGACTCGCATGACGAACATCATGAACATGGACATGAAGACGATCACCATCATGATGATGACGATCATGCAGAATACCATCTTACCTATACATTAAACTGTAAAGGCAATGTCGGAAAGATTGAAATGAAGGTGTTTGATAATTTTAGCGGTTTTGAGAATATCGACGCGCAGTGGCTTGGTAGTGACGGAGCGGGTGCTGATACACTTACTCAGTCAAATAAGCTGATTAAACTCAACTAGAACGCCACCATTTTACTCTTCTTTGTACTCATATACTTCATCAGCAGTGAATGTGTAGGCTGACACGGCAGTATCGTTTTCGATCAGTTCGGTAAATATCGTGCCCTTTACTTCAAACGGCATCCAGATTTCTTTAACATCCAATCCCTTTTTATATCGGACTAAAATAATCTGATTCGGCGGCGGCGGCGGCACATGAATACAGGCACCAAAATAGGGAACCAGAAAGAATTCTGTAATCGCATTATCCTCATTGACTTCCAATGGCACGACAAAGCCGGGAATACTAACCGTCTGGTTGTTTAATTCGGGACGAACATTGATTGAAGTCATGACACCTTGCACATCCGGATCGATGACCTGTTGCATCGCATTATTAATGTCATCACTGATATCGGCAGTCGGGTCAAGCGGCTGATGCGGGTTGGTTAATAATGACGATAGCTGCTTCATTATTTCCAGCTCGGCTTCCGGCATCAGTTGATCCCAATCCAGCGGCTTGTATTCTGCAGCCAGGAGATGAACATTAGCAACGATGATACAGACCAGGAAAGTAACTATTCGCATAGGTAAAATTTAATACTTAATGATGTATTATATTATAACGATTATTGAAAGGATCGATAATAAAAATAAATGAAAAACTATGACAACAGCGGTAGAAATTAATTCATTATCGTTTCAATGGAAGCATACCGATAATTGGTCCTTGTCAGTCAACGAGCTAAACATTGAAGTCGGAAATAAAGTCTTTCTCTATGGTCCATCAGGTTCCGGCAAGACTACCTTACTTGATCTGTTAACCGGCATACATACCCATAATAAAGGCTCAATCCAGATTCTGGGTAAAGAATTAAACACACTATCCGCAACACAACGCGATCAGTTTCGTGCCGATCATATCGGCTTTATCTTTCAACAATTTAATCTATTACCCTATTTAAATGTGATCGACAATGTCCTGTTACCCTGTCACTTTTCAAAAATAAGATATCAAAATGCAAAACAAGATAGCCCCTTACTGGAAACCGCAAGAGAACTATTATCTTCGTTAGGCATTGATACCGAGCTACATAATAAAACTGCGACACAAATTAGCGTTGGCCAACAACAACGTGTCGCTATCGCTCGCTCCCTAATGGGCAACCCTGAAATCATCATCGCAGATGAACCGACATCGTCGCTGGATATGGATGCACGTAATGCGTTTATCAAACTCTTACTGGATGAGGTTGAGAAGACGAATAGCACGATTATCTTTGTCAGTCATGACACCAGCTTGGCCAGCTTTTTTGACCGAAGCCTCTCTATCAACGAGTTAGCCTGACCGCCAAGCATGAATATGTTTTATAAATTAATTTCAAAAAGCTTATGGAACCGGCGCACCAGTGTCATTCTGACACTGCTCTCGATTGCATTAAGTATCAGCCTGCTGGCTGGCGTTGAACACTTAAGACGTGAAGCCAAAGACAGCTTTACCAAAACCATATCCGGCACAGATTTGATCATCGGCGCGCGCTCAGGCCAGGTTAACTTATTGCTTTATTCCGTGTTTCGCATAGGCAATGCAACTAACAACATATCCTGGGAAAGTTATAAGGACATCGCGTCTGGCAAAAACATTAAGTGGACCATACCGATATCACTCGGCGACTCGCATAAAGGGTTCCGCGTTATGGGTACGACACAGGACTATTTTGAGCATTATCGATACGGCAATAAAATGGCGCTATCGTTTAAACAAGGTAAACAATTTCAACATGTTTACGATGCGGTACTGGGGCATCAGGTCGCGAAAGAATTAGGTTATGAAATCGGCCAAAAAATTGTGTTGTCGCATGGCCTGGGCAAGGTCAGTTTTAGCAAGCATGACGATAAACCGTTTGAAATCGTCGGCATACTTGAACCAACAGGTACGCCCATCGACCGTACTATACATATCAGCCTCGCCGGTATTGAGGCCATTCATATTGATTGGCAACATGGCGCCAAAATTCCGGGGCTAAGCATTTCTGCCGAAGATGCGTTGAAACAGGACTTAACGCCCAAAGCGATTACCGCCGTTTTTGTCGGATTGAAATCCAAGGTAGCGACCTTTAGCTTACAACGAAAAATCAATAACTACCGGCAAGAACCGCTTATCGCCATCATCCCCGGCATTGCATTGGTGCAGTTGTGGCAAATCCTGTCTGTCATCGAGAATTTATTACTGGTGATCTCAGCGTTTGTCGTATTAACTGGGTTAACCGGCATGATCACGACCTTACTGGCAGGCCTGAATGAACGCCGCAGAGAGATGGCAATACTGCGCTCTGTCGGTGCAAAACCGTTCTACATCTTTTTATTATTAATGACAGAGTCGGTGTTATTAACCGTAATAGGTTGCTTACTCGGAATAGCGATTATGTTTTTCATATTAACCATATTAAAGCCGATATTGATCACTCAGTACGGTTTGTTTATCGGCATCAATCCGATCAATAGCTATATATTAATCATTATTGCCCTAGTGATTGCTCTATCAGCCATCCTGGGTCTCATTCCTTCCCTGATTGCATTCAGGCGCAGTTTGAAAGATGGGTTGAGTATTAGGAATTAGTCGAAAAAAAAAACAAGATTCATCTACCTCACATATAAATTTATTCTTAGTAAAAGATTGCAATAACAATAAAAAAATTACATGGCTTTCCTTAATTAGACCAGAAAAAAATTTCATATTCTTCTAAAGATCATCAAATTAGAGTACAAATTAACACACGAAATCTCCTCAAATATGATTACTGAAATAGCTTTTCATCGCTATTTGTTATCTTTTACTATTTTTTGTGTTATTTACTATTAAGCTGAACTAAAAATAATGGTCAGCAAATAAATTTTAAATATAGAGTTGGGAATAGTTAATTTTTTTAATCTAAACAAGAAATCGACTGGCAAATAAGGAGATAGGCTTTGAAACTTAATTTAGTTTTCTCATTGATTACTTTTTTTTCTCTTTTAACTGGCTGTCCCAGTCAAACAACTCCTACCAAACCAGACCAACAAGAGAAACATACAAACCTAATAATCTCAGATGTTCGTCATGAAAATTTATTAAAACCTTTCAGCTCTAAACCTGTTGATATAGTAAGTAATTGGCAACCAAACTCATATTATGCGCGATTATATGTAGAACCATTTGGTATGGTTTCAGGAATTTCAAAGTGTCAAAATGCATCTTCATTTATTAAAGGGCTAAAAGAATATTTTGGTATTCAAAATGCTGTAGGATTTTATTTTACAGTAGACATAAGTAGTCAGGATAAAGTTATTGCCGACAACATCGTGATATTGAGCTATTTAGTTGAAGACACTAATAATAAATGTGAAACTGAATCCTTAAAGGGTTATTTAACGCCTTATTTTAAGGTTAATCCATCATTAGATATAAAAGTATCTTATAAAATTCATTATTCAGAAAAAAACAATATAGAAGTTGTTAAAAAATTAACAGAAAGGACCAATTCTATAATTAATTACTTTGCACCTAAGAGTGTTGGGGTTTTAATAAATGAAGTTTTTTCACCTGTGATTGCTCCTATAGACAATGCTATTCAAAACTCACTTAATGTAATTGCTACAGATACTCTTTCAACTCAATTTTCACTGAATACTCCAGTTGGTCAGAAAAGAATTGATGGTTCAACATTAGACTTTAGTCCGATTTTTCCAGAGGGTGAAAATTTATCGAAAGGCATAGGAGCTAAATTGAATTTAGTATATTACAAGTCTGTAATTGGGCTAGGCGAAGACAAAGTAATTTACGAAGATGATCCTAGTCAAATGCTCAGCTCAATACTTGATAGTAAAAGAGATAATTTGGATGTTTATTCAATTCTACAACAAGACAAAGTAAGTGGAATTGTTGCTAACACACTAAAAGCTTTTAATAAAAAAGAGCATAAAAATTATCTAGCTGATGCATGCAGAAGTATAAAAAATTATTCATCGACAGAATTAGGACTTACTAAAGATGATTCATTAGCATTAAGGTGGGCAATATTAACTGAATTCACTAACTATAATGATAGTTTAGACATAAGATCTGACGCATGTTTTAGACAAAAGGAACTACAAAACTTAATTGATCTAAATAGAGACTACATATTCAAGGAAGAGAGAGAACTAATCCCCGAACAAAGAGCAACTTATACGCGTGACTTGATGTATAAATTTGCAGGCTCTGCTGTATCTGACCATTTGAAAGATAGAAAAATATTCGACATGGACAATTTGTCGCTTTACATATCTCTATCTGATCCGCTTCCAAATGATATTCAGGAACATTTAAGTGATCAATATACTATCAGCAACAAAAATAATCTGATTTACTATGGTGAAAAAGCAATATCAAAGCTTCAAAAGATATTAAGTAGAGCAAGGTGCGCAAGAATATCCAGTGTAAGTCCAAATAACGATTTAGCTTTCGTTGGTAAACTAGATACTATTCAATCTAAACCAAAATATGTATTAGGTGGCCTTAGAGTAGATAGATATGGAAATAAAAATAAAATCAAGACTATCTATTTGGTTGATAAAGATCTTATTGATCAATTTATCAGGCCTTATGAAAAATGGCCCATAGGTCAATCTGAAGGTCTATGCCCAAAGGAAAAAGACATACAATTTATAATGGGTATAAAGGAGAGTGTATAATGCTAAAGTTTATTAGTAATTTTATTATATTTTTTTTATTAGTTTTTTCTTCTAGCACTAATGCTTGTGGGCAAGGATGTATTATTCAAGCAGATGGTTCATGTGTTTGCCCTAATCCCAAGCCTCAACCATAAAAATAAGCTTATCTACTTATTCTAATATGAAGAGCGTAGACTAAATGCTTACTCAACAACTAAATCGATCTATTTATATCTGATATATCGAAAACATTTCAGTTAATAATTTTTTTTTCAGGGTTATGAATGCTGTCGGTTTTCAATTAATGATTTAATTTCAGGTCGGCAACTACCACAGTTGGTACCGGCATTGAGCGCCTTACCTATCTGGTTGACATCTGCTTTTGCATTTTCACAGATATAATCTTTGATCGTATTTTCACCAACACCAAAACAGGAACAGACCACTGAGCCAGTATCAACACCTCCTGACGAAGATAAGCCCGCCAGTATTTGCCATTTATTATCCTGTAACGTGGTCGTTGAAAATTGTTCGCTTAACCATTCTCTGGCGGGAAGTGATGCATAATCAGTTGCTGTAAAAATACAGCCTTGTATTTCATTTTCATACTGCCAAAGGTATCGGGCGGTTTGATTATACTCATCAACATATTCTATCCAGTCATAGTCATGACCATTCTGAATCCGCTTTTTAAACCAGTTGATGTCTTTTATCTCCTTATCGGAAAACTCAATACGCCAGTTGTCTTTCTCTATCAGTTTTGTCCAATATGCTAACTCATCAAATTGATACTCATGTCGGCTTAATATAAACCCGAACCACTCATGTTTGACGGGTTCTACCTTAACCGGTGTATGTTTGTATTCAGGTTGTCCCGAAATGGGATCAACGAATGGGTTAACCACCGCATCTACTCTGGCGTTAGCGGAAAATTGATCATTCCAGTGTAAGGGAATAAAAATTTCATCTTGACGTTGCCTGTCTGTGAGTTCTGCCCTGACAACGACCGAGCCATATTCACTATTTATCCTGATTAATTGTTTGTCTTTAATAGCAAATTGTTTTGCCGTCGCAGGATGGCATTGTGCAAACGGTTCCAGACTGTGTCGCGACAATCGCTGTGATTCACCGGTTCGGGTCATCGTATGCCAATGATCTCTGACCCTTCCGGTATTCAGAACTAATGGAAACGTGTCTGAGGTATTTGCACCGGGCGTCCTTGGCTCAATCGGAATAAACCGCGCCTTGTTGTCTTTTGTATAAAAATGCCCGTTGGTCAGTATACGCCTTGTACCTTCCGGGTTTTCCTGGTTAACCGGCCATTGGATTGGCTTGAGTGCATCATAATCTTCGTTATCAAGCTCTTGTAAAAGACTGATATCAAAATCACGATTGCCTGCATTTTCAAAACCGGATAAGGCAGCATGTTCCCTGAACACATCGGCGACATGTTGATATTGAAATTCATCACCAAAACCCATGCGCTTTGCGACCTCACTGATAATCCACCAATCTGGCCTGGCTTCACCCGCCGTGCTAAGGAATGAACGCTGACGGGAAATGCGTCTTTCCGAATTGGTCACAGTGCCAGACTTTTCTCCCCAGGCTGCGGCCGGTAACAAAACATCAGCATAACGCGTGGTATCGGTTTTCCTGATGCAGTCTGACACGACAACAAAGTCGCATTGCTTTAATGCCTCATTCACACTGTTTGAATCAGGAATACTGACAGCCGGATTGGTTGCCATCACCCATACGGCCTTCACCTTGCCTGACTTGATATCATTAAACAGATCAACCGCCTTTAATCCGGGTTTGATCGCAATCTTGTCCGAATTCCAGAACCTGGCAACGCATTCAGACTGTTCAAAGTCCATATGCGCGGCAAGTGTACTGGCTAATCCACCGACTTCGCGCCCACCCATCGCATTCGGTTGGCCAGTAATGGAAAACGGTCCGGTACCAGGCTTGCCAATTTTTCCCGCAGCAAGATGTGCATTGATAATCGCATTAACCTTATCCACACCGCTACTGGACTGATTAATACCCATAGAAAAAAGCGTGACCACTTTTTCCGTATTAGAAAAAAGTTGATAAAACTGTTCTACTTTTTCTACGCTGACGTCACAAGCTTTGGCCACGAATTCAATAGAGGGCGCTGTCTGTTTTGCAAGCGTCAGCGCAGCATCAAAACCCTGAGTATGTGCATTGATGTACTCGTGATCGATGCAAGCATGTTGCTCCAGATAACAAAGCAGACCGTTGAACAATACCGCATCAGTACCCGGCCTGATCGGTAAATGTACATCCGCCGTATCACAGCTATGCGTTTGTCTGGGATCGATGATATATAACTGGCAGTCATTATTTTCCCGGGCGGCCTCTATGCGTTGATAAAGTACCGGATGACACCAGGCGATGTTGGAACCGGTAACGATAATCGCTTCGGCACTCTCCAGATCTTCATAACAAGGCCCAACCGCATCGCTACCAAAGGCACGCTTATGACCCGCTACGGCTGAGGACATACAAAGACGCGAATTGGTATCGATATTGGCGCTACCAATAAACCCTTTCATAAGTTTATTAGCAACATAGTAATCTTCAGTCAACAACTGGCCCGACACATAAAAGGCAACCGAGTCAGCACCATAATTATTTATCGTCTCAACAAAGCAATTGGCAACTTCAGCCAGCGCTTCATCCCAGCTAGCCTTCTTGTTGTTTACCATTGGCGATAACAATCGATGTGACAGGTTCACCGTTTCACCGAGTGCGGAACCTTTAGAACAGAGTCGCCCTGAATTAGCAGGATGTGAAGTGTCACCTTCAATAGTGACTTGCCCTTGTTTATTAGCCTGTGCAATCACACCACAACCGACACCACAATAAGGACAGGTGGTTTTGATTTTTTCTTCGGTTAGCGCTGTTGGATAATTAGACATCGTACTATGCACACGCAGCAACGGTTTCCTGAACATCGACGCAGTATTGTTTACCAAACTGCAGTGTTTGACTGATCGCCGTTATATCCTGTTTCGTCTCAAGCAATTCCAGGTACCAGCGCGAATCAGTAATATCACCATATAACAATATACCCACAATACGGTTGTGTTTAATGACTAATTTACGATAAATGCTGTTGGCAGAATCAACCAGTTTTATAATCTGACAGCTATCATCCTCACAGAACTGACCCGCTGAAAACAGGTTCACTCCAGTGACTTTTAATCCGGTTGCATTGACTGAACCGGTATAACTGGCAGTCTCGTTGTTCAACACCGTTGCGCAAACCGCCGCTTGTTCATATAAGGGTGCGACCAAACCATAGGTTTTATCATTATGCTGACAGCATTCACCTATCGCGAAGATATCCTGACATGAGGTCTGCATCTGGTCGTTAACAATGATCCCTGCCGCGCAATCAATATCAGATTTTTTGGCAAGTGATATTTCCGGTCGGATACCGACAGCAAACACAACCAATTCTGCCGGGATGCTGCTACCATCTTCAAGCAGTACCGACTCGACCTTCTCATCACCCAGTATTTTTTTTATGTTGACATCCGTTTTGATCGACAAACCAGTATTAGCCAGCATAGCAGTCAGATGTTCAGAAGCCGTTTCATCCAGTTGTCTCTCCATCAGCACAGTATGTCGATGTAATACTGTGACGTTCATACCTTGTTTATGCAGACCATAAGCGACTTCCAGACCTAACAAACCGCCACCTATGACAACCGCCTGTTTTGATTGTTGACATGATGACAACATCTGCTCAACATCATTAATGGTTCTGTAGGTGTAAACCCCATTCAAGTCGTTTCCGGGGATAGGCGGCAAAAATGCTTGGGAACCAGTTGCGATCACCAGTTTATCAAAGTGATAAATATCGCCATCGATATCCCTGACTCTTTTTTCAGAGGCGGAAATATCGGTAACCGTTTTTGATGTATGAAGTGTAATGCCGTGCTGGTCGTACCAGTCTATTGGGTGTGTAACCACATCATTGAGCGTCTGCTCTCCAGATAATAACGGTGATAACAAAATACGATTATAACCTGCATGTGGCTCGCTACCAAAAACAGTAATGTCGAACGGGGATTGTTTTTCGATTAATTCTTCCAGTAATCGAATTGCGGCCATGCCATTGCCGATAATGATAAGTTTTTGTGGAGCCTCCGGCATAACACTGACTATCAAACTGCGACCTGAACCTCTCCATCATCGATCTGAACAGCATAGATCGGAAGCAAGACGGATTCATCTTCCAGACATTGGCCTGTCTTCAGGTTAAAATGCTGTTTATAAATAGGCGAAGCAACAACCGGCTGCCCTTTTATGTCGCCAGTAATCCCTCTTGATAATACATTCACTTTACTAAACGGATCGTAATTACTAATGGCATATATCTCACCAGTAATTAATTTGAATATGGCAATCTGGTTTTTTTCCAGCAAGGCACATACACCTACGTTATCAATCAAGTCAGATTCCTGACAGACGCTATGCCATTTAACATCCCGTTTGGATGCATAATCATCAAACTGTTTTAATTCACCCATTATTTATGCCGTCTCCAATAACTCGAGTTTTTCTTCATTAGTCGCAGGACGAATCTGGTTTCGTTCCTGTACAAATACCACCTGGTTATCTTTTTCATCGCTGTTAACAAAATGACGAAAACGTTTCATCTTCTCTGGATTATCCAGTGTGGTTTTCCATTCACATTGATAGGTATCAACAATCTTCTCCATCTCGCTTTCCAACTCGGCACAGATGCCCAATTTGTCATCGATAATGACGGATTGTAGATATTCCAGACCGCCTTCCAGGTTATCCATCCAGGTTGCCGTACGTTGTAGTTTGTCAGCAGTACGGATATAGAACATAAAGAAACGGTCGATATATTTGATCAAGGTTTCATCGTCAAGATCGGAAGCAAACAAATCCGCATGTCGGGGTTTCATACCACCATTACCACACACATAAAGGTTCCATCCCTTTTCCGTTGCAATCACACCAACGTCTTTGCCCTGCGCTTCGGCGCATTCGCGGGTACAACCGGATACTGCCATTTTGGTTTTATGTGGAGAACGCAAGCCCTTGTAACGGTTTTCCAAACGTATCGCCATCGATACGCTGTCTTGCACACCATAACGACACCAGGTACTACCAACACAAGACTTAACCGTTCGTAATGCCTTCGCATAAGCATGACCGGATTCAAAACCGGCAGCGACCAATTCTTCCCATATATGTGGTAGCTGATCGACACGTGCGCCAAATAAGTCCACACGCTGTGCACCGGTAATCTTGCTGTAGAGATTGTATTTTTTTGCAACTTGTCCCAATACAATCAGTTTATCCGGTGTAATCTCCCCTCCCGGCACACGCGGAACAATGGAGTACGTCCCATTCTTTTGCATGTTGGCAAGAAAATGATCGTTAGTATCCTGTAATTGCGTTATCGGTTTCTCTAATACATATTCATTCCAGCATGAGGCGAGTATTGAACCAACAGCGGGTTTACAAATATCACAACCATGGCCTGTCCCATGTCTGGCGATTAACTCTTCAAAGGTTTTAATCTTTTCAGAACGAATAATTAAATAGAGATCCTGTCGGGTATAAGGAAAATGTTCACATAGATCACGGTTAACTGCGATACCGCGTTTTTCCAATTCACTATTTAATATTTGACCTGCCATCACGGCACAACCACCGCAAGTCGTACCCGCCTTGGTACATGACTTTAACTCTGCCAATGTGGTCACACCATCATCAACAGCAGCAATCAATTCACCTTTACTGACATTATTACAGGAACAGATCTGTGCCGTGTCTGGTAATGCATCAACACCCAAGCCGACTGCTGCAGCTCCGTCTCGCTGCGGTAGAATCAAATCATCGGGGTTCTCCGGTAGATCAATTTCATTCAGGTAATACTGCAACAAAGTATCGTAATCAGCACTATCACCCACCAGTACGGCACCAAGCAATTTGGTTGCGTCTTTATTCACCACCAGGCTTTTGTAAACTTCATTACGTGCATCACTAAAGACATAGCGCATTGCACCTTCGCTATGGCCTAATGAATCACCAATGGAGCCGACATCAACACCAAGCAACTTAAGCTTGGTACTCATATCGGCACCTTTAAATACCGTTGTTTCTTCAGTTAACTGACTGACCGCAACTTCTGCCATGCGATAGCCCGGTGCAACCAGGCCAAGAATGCGACCACCCCAAAGGGCACATTCACCAATCGCATAAATATCTCTGTCGCTGGTACGGCAGCGATAATCAATCACAATACCGCCGCGTTCTCCGACATTTAATCCCGCTGATTTGGCTAATTCGTCATAAGGTTTAATACCTGCAGAAAAGACAATCATATCCGTCTCTAATTCGCCACCATCGGCAAAACTCATCTTTAATCGTCTTTCATTACCTTTACTAATTAACTCGGTCGCTTTACTGGTATGCACCTGCACGCCCAGGTTTTCAATCTTACGGCGTAACATACTGCTGCCACCCTCATCGAGTTGTACATTCATCAAACCCGACGAAAGTTCGACCACATGTGTTTCCAGACCAAGGTTTATTAATGCATTGGCACATTCCAGTCCTAACAAGCCTCCACCGACAACCACACCGACCTTACTTTCTTTAGCACTGGCATTGATCTCGCCCAGATCGTCAATCGTGCGATAGGCTAAACAGTTAGGTAGATCATGGCCAGGTACAGGAGGAATAAAGGCATAGGAACCGGTAGCTAATACCAGCTTATCGTAGTCAAACGTCATGCCGCCTTGAGAAGTCACACATTTTTTTTCTTTATCAATACTGACAATCGGATCGCCAAAATAGGCATTAACATGATTGTCTTGATAAAACTCGCGCGTTGTTAATGCCAGTTCTTCCGGTTTCTTTCCTGCAAAATACTCAGACAAATGAACTCGATCATAGGCAGGACGAGGTTCACCCCCTATCACTGTAATCTTGTAATCCAAGTTTGCTTCCAAAACCTTTTCGACATAGTAATGTCCGACCATGCCATTCCCGACTACCACCAGATTTTTTTTCATCATATCTACAACCGTTTAATAATGAGTGACTCAGGTAAAAAAAAAGGCGCTTGAAGACCTTACGGTCTCAAGCGCCTTTGCTTACGTTTAACTTAATAATCTCTAAAGACTCCCACATCATGGAGAATCATAAAACTAGTTTGCAGCATCCATGCCACTCTTTAAAAACGACTTAAGCCTTTGTTATTTATTAACTAATTTAAATCGTTAAATCCTGTTATTGAGTCAGGCTGCTCAATATAAGTGCGCAGATTGGCCTGCTGTACTAATTTAGTGCAAGAATTACGTTTTATTACACAGCAGTTAAAACATTAATTATAAAAATCAATAAGTTAACTAGCTGGCATGATTGCTGCGTTGCATTACTAAATTAGTTATCAATGGTGATAGCTGACTTGTTACAAGCAAAGACGCTTGAGATCTCACAATCTCATTGCGTCTTTTTTTTGTTTTTTTTTCATTAACAGGCATCAGCAAAATGCCAATCAAGTATTAGAACGGGAGTATAATTATGGCTTATTTAGAACCCTCAGAGTTTGCAAAAAAGATGGTCGACGCCGGCGAACAGAAAATATTTATGTCGACCCAGGATACCCTGGTACGCGCCTTTATGGCGGGTGCGATTCTGGCCCTGGCAGCTTTTTTTGCTATCACTGTTATTACCAAAACCGGTAATCCATTAGTTGGGTCGATATTATTCCCGGTCGGTTTCATTATGCTTTACCTGATGAAATTTGATCTATTAACCGGTGTATTTACCTTGTGTCCATTGGCCGTTATCGATAAACGTCCCGGTTGTACTATTCAAGGACTATTAAGAAACTGGGGGCTTGTTTTTGTCGGCAATTTCGCCGGCGCGTTGACAATGGCGTTTTTCGCTTCCTTTATCCTGACTTATGGTTATCAGGTAGATGGTGGTCCGGTAGCAGCCAAAGTGTCCAGCATTGGTGAAGCAAGAACCCTGGGTTATAAGGCGCATGGTATTCTCGGTTGGTTTACTATTTTTATCCGCGGCATGCTTTGTAACTGGATGGTATCCATGGGTGTGGTCGGTGCATTAATCTCGACTCATGCCAGCGCCAAGATCATGGCCATGTGGATGCCAATCATGCTGTTCTTCTATATGGTATTCGAACATTCCATCGTGAACATGTTCCTATTTCCGTTTTCCATGATCATGGGTGGTGACTTTAACGTCATTGATTACTTCGTATGGAATGAAATTCCTACTGCATTAGGTAATCTCGTGGGCGGATTTTTATTAGTCGGGCTGCCAATCTATCTAACACATGTTAAAACAGCACCGAATCGTCCTGTTCCTGCGGTAACGACCAAAGAAGCAGTTGCCTAAGTTCTCGTTTCACTAAACAAAAAGCCTTCATTTTTATGGAGGCTTTTTTCCTTAAACTATTTATTTAATTAGAGGCTTTATTTTATGAATAAGCAAAGCATGACCGACATTATTGTCAGTAAGAAAAAAGAAAAAGGACTCACCTGGGAAACAATGGGTAAAGACCTTGGCATGTCGCCAGTCTGGGTAGCTTCAGCCTGTCTGGGTATGAATAGCGCACCCAAGGAAAAAGCAGAAGCAATAAGTAACTATCTTGGTCTGGATCAGGAAGTCACAGACGCATTAATAGAATATCCCTTGAAAGAATGGGCACCAGCAGTCCCCACTGATCCATTAATCTATCGTATTTATGAAGTCGTTGGTGTTTATGGCGAAACCTTAAAAGAAGTCATCCAGGAAAAGTTCGGTGACGGTATTATGAGTGCGATTGATTTCTCCATGGAAGTGGACAAGATTGAAGATCCGAAAGGTGATCGTGTGTTACTGACATTAAACGGTAAATTCCTGCCTTATAAAAGTTGGTAATCAATTAATACAACAGGTTCCTTTGGTTTAGTTTTAGGAAGTGTTACTGTAAATGGCTGACTATGAAGCAACAATTGACAGTAACCACAGGACAGTATTCTGATAAAGGTCAAAAAGATATTAATCAGGATTTCCATGGAATATACATTCCAAAGGAACCTCATCTAAGTACAAAAGGCATTGCGATTGCCATTGCCGACGGTATCAGCAGTAGCGATACCGGCCATATCGCCAGCGAATCGGCGGTCACGGGTTTCCTGGAAGATTATTACTGCACACCTGAAGCCTGGTCAGTAAAAAAGTCTGCACTGCGCGTACTTGAAGCCACTAACTCGTGGTTATATTCACAAACCCAACGCGGTCAGGGCCGATACAATAAAGATAAAGGCTACGTTTGTACTTTTAGCGCTATGGTTATCAAATCGACCACCGCGCATCTCTTCCATATCGGCGACACACGTATTTATCGTATCGCTGATAATGCAATAGAACAACTCACCAGTGACCATCGGCTTATAGTCTCATCGGAGGAAAGTTATCTAAGTCGTGCAATGGGTATTAATCCACAACTTGATGTCGATTATCAAAAATTACCGATTGCTCCGGATGATGCGTTTTTTCTTGCTAGTGATGGTGTATATGAAGCGCTTGATGAAACATTCATTATTGACACCATTGAAAATGGTTCAGACGATCTGAATGCCACAGCAAAAACAATCGTTGATGAAGCCTATCAGCAGGGCAGCAAAGATAATCTAACCACACAGATTATTCAAATCGAGACCTTACCTGATAAAGACGTCGGAGATATTTATTTAAAGCTGGCAGACCTGCCGCTACCGCCTTTGCTTCAGGCCCGCATGAACTTTGATGGTTTTACTATTATTAGGGAAATCCATAGCAGCCATCGCAGCCATGTTTATCTGGCAGAAGACGAAGAAACGCAACAACAAGTGGCGATCAAGATCCCCTCGATTGATTTACGTGATGACGAAAGTTATCTGGAACGTTTCCTGATGGAAGAATGGATCGCAAGACGGATTAATAGTGCTCATGTATTAAAACCCTGCGGCTTATCGCGAACGCGAAACTATATCTATACAGTGATGGAATACATAGAAGGACAAACATTGGCACAGTGGATGGTAGACCATCCGAAACCCGATGTTGAGTCAGTCAGGGAAATCATCGAACAGATTGCAAAAGGGCTTCGCGCCTTTCACCGACTTGAAATGTTGCATCAGGATTTACGGCCGGAGAATATTATTATTGATAAGACCGGGACAGTGAAGATTATTGATTTCGGTGCAACCCTGGTCGCAGGCGTTGCTGAAATTGACACGCCATTACAACAGTTCCCGATACAAGGCACAATGCAATACACTGCACCGGAGTATTTCCTCGGTGAATTTGGAACCATACTGTCCGATCAGTTTTCTCTAGGTGTCATCACCTATCATATGCTATCTGGCAAATTGCCCTATGGCGCACAGATAGCTAGAACAAAAACCAAAGCCGCGCAAAAACGGCTCAACTATCAATCGGTATTAGATGAAGAGAGAGAAATACCAGCATGGATGGATGATGCCATTAGAAAAGCAGTCAATATTGATCCGTATAAACGTTACGAGGAAATCACCGAATTCATTTATGACTTACGACATCCTAACCGTGAGTTTCTCAACAAGACTCGCCCACCTTTAATGGAACGTAATCCGGTCGCCTTCTGGCAAGGTTTATGTGCTTTTCTAACCGGTGTTATTATTTATTTGCTGGCAAGATAATGTTTTTCGTCCTAAAACTGGATAATAAAAACAGCTCTCTGCTCTTTTGCATCCATGCTATCGCGGTATTTGTATATCCTATACTTCTAGTGGACACTGTGGATAAATCGTAAGTATTATGAAATCATCACTTAAGGTTATTGAAATGCGGAAAGTATTATCGATGTTACCTTTCAGAATATATAATACCTTACTGGACAAAGTACTCCCCCTAACACATAGTTAGTCAATGACATCCGCTCGAAAAAAATGATAGAAATACCATCACTTGAAGGAAAAAGTCTAAACAATGAAAATGATAGTTTATTTTCAAAAGCTTATTGTGAAACCATAAGAAATATTTTTTTTAAAGATGGTGTTTGTAATGATACTCCTGGTTTCCAGAAAAGCTTCCCTTTTGGCTTTTTGATTTATTCAAATGCACACCCTGATTTTATAGAGTTCATGAGCAAAGAAGGATCGTGGGAATTTCTTGATACGGTAACTCGCTCAAAATTCTTCTTGTTTTCAATACATCCAGAAAACGGTCAGAAAGTATTAACCTCAAAAGATAATGAAACAATGATTGGTCTTGCAAAGGCTTTCGGTTTGGATGAAGTCTGCCTAAACCCACAATTGGTAATATGTGACTTTGATTTTGAACACCGCAAAGGAAAGGCAGATTGGGAACATATTTATAATACCTCAGTTAAAGATTATTTTGTGTTAGAACTACCTAATTTAAAATCTGATGACTATAGAAAAACACTAAGAAACACCGTAGGTTCTGCGATGTCTGGATTGAAATCTTCAAATTTAACGGCGAAAGACATTTATAATAAAGTTCGAGATTCACACGCAAAAGAGCTATTGAAATCTGCTGGTAGAGGTTTATTAAAGCAACATCTCAAAGCCTTTTCAGGAGCTCTTGGTTTATTTGGTTGGCGTCCAGGGAAAATAAGATAAAATGCCTAACTATGCGTTCACGCGGCATTAGGAAAAAAGCGCCGCACCCCTTAAGTTAAACGTTAATATTTAACGTTGCATATTTTCTATCATATTGACCGAAAGCTGACTGAAACTTTTGCCATTTAAATTAATAAAAATATGCTTATTCACCATAGTTCTACTTTGTCATTCTTTGAAAGAATTAAAGTCTATGGAATAAACAACCGTAATATGCACTCGACGACTCTCATCGTGATTTTAGAAAACTTTTTAATGATTATCACATTCAGCCAGGAAGGTAATTAATTCTTCCCGGTACTTATAATAATCGGGATGTGATACCAATGCCTTGCGCGTTCTCGGTCTGGGCAAATCGACTTCCATCACTTTACCCACTTTGGCATTAGGTCCGTTAGTCATCATCACGACTCTATCAGCCAATAGAATCGCCTCATCCACATCATGCGTCACGACTATCGCCGTGACTTGTGTACGTGTCCATACCTCCATTAGTACTTCTTGCAATTCCCAACGTGTGAGTGAATCCAGCATACCGAAAGGTTCGTCTAGTAATAATAATTTCGGTGATAGCGCAAATGCGCGTGCTATTCCCACACGTTGTTTCATACCATTAGAGAGTTCAGCCGCCTTTTTATTAAGCGAATCACCTAATCCAACTTTGGTTAAGTAATAGTCGACGATTTCCTTGCGTTCTTTTTCTGTCGCATGTGGGAACACACTCTCCACACCCAGGGCAACATTCTCTGACGCCGTCATCCAGGGAAATAAGCTCGGTGCCTGAAATACAACGGCACGATCCGGCCCGGCACCATCGACTTCACGTTTATCCAATACAATACCGCCATCGCTAATATCATTAAGGCCAGCGGTCATCGATAACACCGTGGACTTACCGCAACCGGAGTGACCGATGACAGAAATAAATTCACCCTTATTCATGTTCAGATTAAAACCATCAACAACAGTTAACGGACCTTTCGGTGTCGGATACACCTTGGTGACATTAAAAAACTCAAGATACTTACGCTCACCCTGGTTTTTCATATAGCTTTTAATGGTATTGGGAATATCGTCATCAATTTCCTTACCGCTACTACGATCAACCGGTTTCAAAGGAGGCAGTTGAATCACGTTACCGGTGTTGCCATTGGATGCTTCGTTGATCCCCACCTGCATCAGGTATTTGGTGATGTCACTTCTTAATTCCTTAAAGCGTTCATTGTGATTCATCGCCGTGCGATCGCGCGGGCGCTCAAGATCAACCACAAACTCGGGACCAAAGGTTGCGTCGGGGCCGGGATTTAACGGAATGATCCTGTCGGCCATAATCAGTCCTTCATCGACATCATTAGTGATCAATATCACCGTCTTCTTATCCTGTTCCCAAATACGAACAATTTCGTCCTGCAAGTTTGCTCGGGTTAACGCATCCAATGCACTTAACGGTTCATCCAGCAATAACACATCCGGACTCGCCGCCAATGCACGCGCCACGTTCACACGCTGGCGCATACCACCGGACAATTCTGCAGGTCTTCGATTAGTCGCATGCGATAAGCCGACCATTTCAATATACTTTTCTGTATGCGTCCGGCGTTGCTCTTCATTCCAGTCGGTGTAAATCGCATCAACCGATAATGCCACGTTGCCATAAACGGTTAACCAGGGCATCAATGAGTAGTTTTGAAATACAACACCGCGATCCGGACCCGGCTCAGTGATTAACTTTCCATCCTTTATCACTTTGCCACTATCCGTTTGTATCAAACCTGCAATAGCAGAAATCAATGTGGTCTTACCGCTTCCGGAAAAACCAACAATCGCAACAAACTCACCTTCATTAATTTCCAGGTTAATGTCTTTCAATACGGAAGTTTTATTACTGCCGCTGCCGTATGACTTACTTACATTTTCTACTGTTAAAAATGACATGTTTAATTTTCCAATTATCTGGCTTCACCAAAAGAGAAGAACTTCTGTAAGGTCAGCATCAGCCTGTCCAGTAAGAAACCGATAAAACCGATGGTAAACACCGCTACCATGATCTTGCCGAGTGATTGTGAACTACCGTTCTGAAATTCATCCCAAACGAACTTACCCAGGCCAGGGTTTTGCGCCAGCATCTCGGCTGCAATCAATACCATCCAACCCACGCCTAATGACAAACGCAGACCGGTAAAGATCAACGGCAACGAGCTCGGTAATACAATCTTGGTTACCGTTTTAATCCAGCTAAGTTTTAGTACCTTGGATACGTTCATCAGATCCTTGTCGATTGATGCCACACCAACGGCGGTATTGATCAAGGTTGGCCATAATGAACACAGCGTTACCGTGATTGCTGACGTTAAAAATGATTTATCAAACCAGGACTCATCGGTGACCTGATAGGTCGCACTGACCACCAACGTAACAATAGGCAACCAGGCTAAGGGAGAGACAGGTTTAAAAATTTGAATGATTGGATTCAACGCCGTGTTAATAATGGTACTTAAACCACAAAAGATGCCTAACGGCACCGCGACTAATGTGGCTAATACAAAACCGGTAAATACGGTCCACAAGCTGGTAATAATTTGATCGAGATAGGTCGGTTTACCTGTATACGGACGTATCTTTACTTTTGCGTCAGGGTTCTTTTCCAGTTTCTTGGCGTTTCTTTCTTCCTGCCGCTGATAAAACGCCTGTTCTTTTTCACGTTCTTTGTAATGATCGTCGACAAGATTACCTGCCTGTTCCCAGACGGCGGCAGGCCCGGGAATCGCACCCAGGCTGGTTTGAATTTTTGATGCCGACCAGTCCCAAAGTACAAGAAAGATAACAAACGCAGCAATGGGTACACCAATCGCCAACCACATTTCCTTAAATTGCTCTTTTGGATCTTCCCCTGCCAGTAAATTAACAAATGGAATACCCCAGGTAAGCCCGGTCAACTCCAAAAAGTTATTCACTCGAGTCGACAATGCGACACCCGAGTCCTGAATTTTTGGCGATACGTCTTCAGTAACTTGTGCTTCATCAGTATCTGATAACGCTTCTTGTTTTAATGCAGTGTTCGTTTCCATATTTTTTCTCAACTTGTTTAATAGTTGTGGCACCTGTCAGAATCATTCTGCTGACAGGCACCACGCCTATCCATCAGAGGAAATTATTCAACTACGTCAGCCCCTTTCAAACCAATCGGGAATTGACTCAGGTACTCATTTGGCTTCATGCCATCAAATGTAATTTCATCAATGAATTCTGTTTGCGGGTCACGATAGCCAGTGGTATCCCAGGGAATCTCTTCTTTGGCGATCTTGCCTTCTTCCAGTAACTCTTTTGCTGCAGCAAGATAAATATCAGGGCGATAGACTTTCTTTGCGACATCGTGATACCAACTATCCGGTTTCTGTTCGGTAATTTGTCCCCAACGACGCATTTGGGTCAGGTACCAGATGGCATCACTGTAGTAGGGATAAGTCGCAAAGTAACGATAGAACACGTTGAAGTCAGGCAACGCACGTTTGTCACCTTTTTCATATTCAAAGGTACCGGTCATGCTGTTGGCAATCACATCATAATCAGCACCGACGTATTCGGATCGGGCCAGAATTTCGACCGCTTCCGGTCGGTTCGCATCGTTATTATCGTCCAGCCATTTCGCCGCACGGATTAAGGCTTTAATCACCGCTTTATGGGTATTTGGATTGGCATCGGCCCATTCTTTACTGACTCCAAAGACTTTTTCCGGATTGTCTTTCCAGATTTCATAGTCAGTAATGACCGGTACGCCAATCCCCTTGAATACCGCTTGTTGGTTCCACGGCTCACCCACGCAATAACCATAGATCGTTCCGGCTTCCAGCGTAGCCGGCATTTGTGGAGGTGGTGTAACTGACAACAAGGCATCGGCATTAATCTGACCGGTGATATCTTCTTTGGAGTAATAGCCAGGGTGAATACCGCCAGCCGCTAACCAGTAACGTAATTCATAATTATGCGTGGATACCGGGAATACCATGCCCATGTTAAACGGCTTGCCTTCCGCCTTGTATTTATCCACTACCGGTTTTAGATAGTCTGCCTTGATCGGGTGAATCGGTTTACCATCTTCACCCATCGGGACAAATTCTTTCATCTGTTTCCAGATATCATTTGAAACGGTAATACCATTACCGTTTAAATCCATACTAAAGGCAGTAATGATGTCGGCCTTGGTACCAAAACCAATCGTCGCGCCTAATGGTTGACCGGCGAGCATATGTGCGCCATCCAACTCACCATCAATCACACGATCCAGTAATACTTTCCAGTTAGCCTGCGGTTCCAATGTGACATAGAGGCCTTCATCTTCGAAGTAGCCTTTTTCGTAAGCGATAGCTAACGGCGCCATGTCGGTTAATTTAATAAAGCCAAATTTTAAATCTTCTTTTTCAAGTTCATCGACCGCATGCACCGGGGCAAGGCCAATAACAAACATGAAAAAAGCGAACAGACTTTTACGTAATAGAGATAACTTTTTCATTCACTTCAACTCCAAATTAATAACTGCGTCATTGTTTAAGGCAAAAAAAAACGTCCAGAAACGAACCCTCTAGATAGTTCGTTTCGTGGACGTCTTTGCCCTCTTACTTAAATTAAGTCTAATCCGTCTTCGTTGACCGATTAAAAGCGCTATTCAAATATTGCAACTAGCTTGCCAACACTCGATTTATAAATTTATTTAATAAAAACATAAGCTTAGAGATTAATTCTGCACGTTTTACTATTTTCACATTGCACCAAAATAAGCACTTATTGTCCGTGAGTGCACAAACAACGCGCATCCAATTAATTCAGTTTTTTTGCCTGATTCAGATTGATCGCAAGGCGGGAAATATCGGTCTCTTCGATGTAGCCAATCAGGTTATCCGGGTCGAATATTCGACCATCAAAGTAGGCATCAGCGCCAAGATTAAATTGGTTGCCGGCATTTTGCAGTGTCCAATCCGAATTGTTGATGCCTTCCATTTTATAATTAAATGACGGATAGCCTAATCCGAGTAAATCTGCCGCGCGTCGGTAAATATCCGGGCGATAGACACTTTCTGCCATTTGTTTCATATCAATTTCGGTTTTTAACTGACCCCAGCGGATCATTTGCGTCATGTACCAGCAGGCATGTGAGCACCACGGAAAGTTAGCAAGATAACGATGATAAACATGAAAATCAGCGAGGCTACTTTTATCTTTACCATTGGCATGATGTATATTTCCTGCAAATGATGATTTGATGATATCCGCGTCCAGCGAAATATAGTGTTCAGTCGCCAACACATCGGCAAACACCTGACGATTATCATCAATATCGATCCATTGTGCAGCTTCGAGTAATGCCATGATTAAACAGAGATGTGTATTTGGAAATTTCTCTGCCCACGCGCGAGTCACAGCAAAGACCTTCTCCGGCGAATTGTTCCAGATTTGATAGCCCGCGATCAATATTTTTCCCATACCCAGTTGAGATGCGCGACTGTTCCAGGGCTCGCCGACGCAGAAACCATCAATCTGCCCCTCTTTCAGGTTTTCAACCATGTACTGCGGCGGAATAGCGCGTAGGTTGATATCGTTATCCGGATCGATATCGCCTGTTGCCATCCAATAGCGCAGTTCATAGTTATGGCTGGAATAGGGATAGACCATGGCAAAACATAACGGTGGTTTGTTTGCCTGCTTATCTTGATCAATCAGTTGTTTTAATACGCTTGGTGTTTTCTCAGGCTGGGTTTCAATAGACGGGTCCAGCTTGAGTAGGCGTTCGTATAACTTATTAGAAACAGTGATAGCATTACCATTCAGGTTCATACTAAAGGCGGTCAACATCGGTTTTTTGGTAAAACCCAGACCCAGTGTCGTAGCAATAGGCATCGCCGCCAGCATATGTGCCCCATCTAACGCACCCACCGACACCTTATCCCTGATGTTTGCCCATGATGCTTCTTTCTGTAATGTGACATCCAGTCCGTATTTTTCAAAGAAACCTTTCTCTTTTGCGGCAACAAGTACACAACAATCCAGTAACGGGATAAAACCGAGTGTCAGTTCCTTCTTTTCTGGTTCAGGGTATATCGTCTTTACAACATCAGTCATTCATCTGTCCCCTATTTCAATAATTCCGCAGCGGCAATAATACTTTTCGCCAGCTCGACCAATTTCATATTTCGACTCATGGCAATTTTTTGCATCGCTTTATGCGCCGCGTCTTCATCCAGGTTCGACTGTTTCATGACAATCCCCTTGGCACGGTCGATTAACTTGCGTTCTTCCAGGGTATTTTTTGTCTTTTCAAGTTCATCGCGTACCGCCTGGAACTCGTTAAACCGGGCCATGGCCGTATCGAGAATGGGCATAACCCGATTCGGATGCATACCGTCGACAACATAGGCCGTAACACCGGCCTTAACCGCCTTTTGTATCGTTTCGCTATCATCATCATTGGTAAACATCACGATCGGTCGCGGACGTTCAGCACTAATACTGTGCATATGTTCAATCGTGTCACGATCAGGTGAATCCATATCAATGATAATCACGTCGGGCAGATAACGATTCACCATGGTAGTCAGATCGTCACCAGCAGAGACGGTGGCGACGATACGATGACCAAGGTTCGTTAGCAGCTTTTCCATCGCCATAGAACGCTCAGGCAACTCATCAATGAGCATGATATTCAGTTGTTGCTTATCTTTGGACATCCGAGTTGATTGATGTAAAAACTAAAGCCGAAGTGTATTTGATATCGCACAAATAAAATACTCTCCTGTAAAACAGGAGAGCTTAGTTAAATCAAATGGTAAAACTGCGTGCTAGAAATCAATAGTAAAGTATGTCCAGAAACGAGTCAGGTCAGCAGCGAATCTGGCAGCATTACCGGCATTAGTATCGCCATTATAGCCAGCATATTTAATGCCCAGAGTATAGTTCTTATTGAATTTCTTAATAAACCAGACACCCAGTTCATCACCATAATCAAAACCGCCGACATCTGCTTCAAGCATGTGATAGGCAATGATTAACTTGGTCTGGTATTTACCGGTAGCGACCAGGGTCAGGTAAGTATCTTCAATACCACCATTAGGCGTTGCACCGACAAATAAATCTGTCCAACCCTGATAAGCATGGTTGGTACCAAGAGGGGTAAAGAAAGCAGCAACGCCGTTATCACTACCCAATACTTCGTAGCTGGCTTTAAACAAAATCGACTTGATGTATTCGTTGCTTAACGCGAATTTAAACCCACCTTCCAGTAAATAATAATCTGCATCGTAATTGGTAGGATTATTATCACCTTCATTCTGCGTTGCGTATTCACCCGCATAGACAAGTTTGGTCTTATCATTAAACACCGGAATGGCACCGCTGGCGCGACCACCATAGGTCACTGATGAGATGCCAGGATTATTCGTGAATTCCAAATCATAATAATAGCCTTCTAACTTGGCGTATTTAAATCCACCATATTGCACGTTAAATATCGGTGCTTTCATCTCACGTTCAGTACCAAAAATGGTGTTGTTATTCCACATATAGCCACCGAGAATTTTAGTATTCGGCAAGGATGTGTTTGTGACTGTCACTGCGTCTTGTGACTGATAATTTTGACGCCAGAGAACCGTACCTAAAAAACGATGGAAAGGTGCCTTACGTGGCGTGATTTGTTGTCTACCTACCTTAACAATGGTTGAATCTTCGAATAACTTAATACCAAGGAATGCCTGATTGATCTCGGTTCCGCTTGGATCGGCAATAACCGGGAGGTTCGTGCGTCCATTATTCGTATCATTATATTGGTCATCTGATGTGATATCAGTGATATTTTCAAACTGCAAATAGCCAAATACGTTGTGAAAGTCACCGGTTTTGTATCCCAGCGCGGTTCTTGCAGTAAGCGCGTCGGCTTGTTGATTACCCGCTGCTCTGAGTTCATCATCGACAAATTCGTAACGCGGGTTAAATTGAAAGTCGAACGTCCCTCCCTTTAACGCTTCTATGAATGCATCTTCTGCATAGGTCTGAGTCATAATAAAGCTACTCAGCAGTATGCTAGCGATGAGAAACGGTTTTTTAATCATGTATTTCACTTAAACTTCTCCCGTTAAATAATAGTTATGCGCTTAAAATAAAAAAGCCACCCCAGAACTAAATCTGAGCGTGGCTTCTTTACCAGTAAAATTTTTTAATGATTACGCCGTTGTAATCTTATTGAATCAGAAATGTCATCACTTCTGATTTGATGCACAGCATTGTGCAAATACCAGGCCAAATTTATATCACCATGAATTCATTAGCTTTTTCAAATATACACTGTAAAAAAATATAGCCCGATGCACAACTATAGTTCGAATAATTATCAGCTTGCTCTTTTCAAGTGCTTAATCGCGACTTAATACTTGTCTTGTACACGTGATTTTATTAACGCTGACACAATGACTTCTGATAACAACTCAGGTCAATCAATTAATCGTGTCAAATATAAAACTCAAAACATGAAAATATTAGAAAACCAATTTGAAAACAGGTTGGAGCTGGTTAGCTATGTCTCCAGCCTTGTAAACTGGCTGGATGATGCCAACCCAAGCCCTGTTATTGGAAACAAACAGGCAGCAAAAGATAAGCTTAATGCTATCGAGCCGAAACAGTATGTGCGCACACGTAACTTTCTGGATGGCAAGGTCACTTACCTTTCTCCCTATATCAGGCATGGCATGCTAACGCTGAACCAGGTGAGAAATCATGCCCTAAACAAGTGCGAGTCACCTGAACAAATTGAAAAATTTATTCAGGAGCTGGCGTGGCGCGATTATTGGCAACGCATCTATCAATCACGCCCGGATTATATCTGGCACGATGTTGAGCCTTACAAGACAGGTTATAACGCAACAGATTATGCCGATGACCTGCCTGATGACATTGCCAGGGGCGAAACCGGTGTTGCCTGTATCGATCAGTTTATCCATACATTATTAGATACCGGCTATATGCATAACCACACGCGTATGTATGTGGCAGCCTATACGGTGCATTGGCGAAGGATAAAGTGGCAGGCTGGTGCACGTTGGTTTTTACATCATCTGCTTGATGCCGATCCGGCCAGTAATAATCTATCCTGGCAATGGGTCGCCAGTACCTTTAGTAACAAACCTTATATCTTTAATCTCGAAAACGTACGTAAATATGCCCACGATGAAATAAATACCGGGGCCGCCGACAATCAAGTACTGGATGCAAGTTACGAAACCTTAACAGCCCAACTATTTCCAAACAAAACACAATGAATTCATTAATCTGGTTACACGAAGATGCACTGCGCTACGACCACCCTGTGTTCGATAAGGCCGGTGAAAACAGTCACACCTGTTATATCTGGGATGCCGATTACTTACAGTCGATGGACTATGGGTTCAAACGCCTATGCTTCATCTATGAAGCAGTGTGTGACTTACCCGTGACGATATATTCCGGTAACACAGTCGATGTGCTTGGCAAGTTAGTCAGTGTTAAGCAGGCGACGCAATTACTTGTCCCGACTACACCGAACCCCCGATTAGGTTCAATCATCACAAAACTCTCGGAAAAGATGCAAGTCCACACCGTTGAAGACATTGCCTTCGTTAAAACAAAATCTAATGCTGATATCCGACGCTTCTTTCGCTATTGGAATAAAACCAAAAAATTAGCAATGCAAATCGATGGCAAGAACGCGTAACATGCAATAATTAAAAATAGCAAAACATCGATGACTCGAATCGCCATCATTGGAGCCGGCATGGCCGGATTAACCCTCGCTAATCAGCTGCAAGCGTCGGCAGAGGTCATCGTATTTGAAAAATCACGCGGCTACGGCGGACGCATGGCAACGCGATTAGCCGATAACTATCAATTTGATCATGGTGCCCAGTTTTTTATTGCTAAAACACCTGCCTTTCAGGAATTCGTGCAAACACTGATTAAAGATGAAGTTATCGCACTATGGAAAGCGCGTTTTGTTGAACTGCAAAAGAGTGAAATCACGTATCAATGGACCTGGACCGATGAAGTCCCGCACTATGTTGCCGTACCGGGTATGAATGCATTGGGGAAATACATGGCACGTGATCTGTCGGTCAAGCTGGATACGCATGTCGGTCATATCACACGACAGCAAGATAGTTGGTTATTAGCGGATCAACACAAACAAAAACTCGGTGTGTTTGATTGGGTGATCTCGGCGATTCCGGCAAAACAAGGGCTTGATCTATTGCCAAACGATTTTGCGTTTATCGACCAACTGACGAAAAAGAAAATGCTGGGCTGCTATTCGTTAATGTTAGGCTATCAACAAGCCTTACCGATTGACTGGGATGCAGCGCTGGTCAAACTGACTGACATCAGCTGGATATGTAACAACGGCGACAAACCCGGTAGACCTGATCAATATGCACTACTTGCTCATGCAACCAACAACTGGGCTGAAGCAAACATGGAAATGGACGATAGTGAGGTCACCGAACACTTAATCGATCAACTGGAAACCATTACACAACTTTCCCTGAGACATGCCGATCATATTTCGCTGCATCGTTGGCGTTATGCCAATGTTAAAAAACAGGATGGCGATTTGTCGTATGTGGATCATGAAAACAAACTTGCCGCCATCGGCGACTGGTGTATCAAGGGCCGCATTGAATCCGCGTTTCAAAGTGCTCAGGATGCTGCTAATAAAATACGTATGACATTATGACCAAAGTTTCTGATTTGTATTTATTAAAAGAATACGGAGCGACAAATATATCAGTACCTGAAAATATGTTGTCATGGATGCGTTCCAACCATGCCGGTGAGACCGGTGCCGTCTGGATATACATTGGTGCCAGCTGTGTATTATGGAACAAGGCTGTCCGTGATATGGCCAGAGAGCATGCTTATATCGAACGACAACACTTAACCGTGATGAAACACCTGGTTAAGTGGCAACATCGAAGCCTGCTATTACCGCTATGGCGCGTCAGTGGCTTCACGCTGGGTTTGTTATCCGCTTTATTCGGTTACACGAGTTTTTGCATCACCATCGAAGCGGTGGAGATCTTTGTTGAAAGACACTATCAGGAACAAATTGATTATTTACACCAACATCAACTATCACCTCAGCTAACAAGCATTTTACAACGCTGCTGTGATGAAGAGGTTGAACATCAACAAAACGCTGGCACCAGACTAAGCTTAAAGAGCCAATCCTCACTCGTTAATCTCTGGCGTAATATTGTCGGAGGCGATTCTATCGTTGCGGTTAAATTAGCAAAAGCGGTGTGACATTAACCTGATAATCTATGACTCATGAATACGAATAGCGTTGATCCTGCAGAAGTCACTTACTATGAAAAACTCGGCAATATGTGGTGGGATGAAACAGGTATTCTTTGGCCATTACATAAATTAAATGCGCTTCGCACAGACTATATCAAGTCGGCAATCTGTGAACACTTCCAGCGCCAGATTGATGATGCACAACCACTCACAGGTCTTTCCGTACTCGATATCGGTTGCGGCGGTGGTATTTTATCGGAATCCATGGCCAGACTGGGTGCGACTGTGACAGGCATCGATGTCACAGAAAAAAATATTAACGTCGCAAGACAACACAGTCAGGAACATCATTTATCAATAAACTATCAAACCATTACTGCTGAGGAATTAGTCGAACAGCAACATCAGTATGATGTGGTATTAAATATGGAAGTGGTTGAACATGTTGCCGAACTGGATGGTTTCATGCATGCCTGTTGCGAATTGATCGCCGATAACGGCATGCTATTTGTTGCAACGATTAATCGTACGTTCAGGGCATGGCTATTTGCCATTATAGGTGCAGAGTATATTTTACGCTGGCTACCTAAAGGCACACACCAATGGCGAAAGTTTGTCACGCCAAACGAATTAGACCAATGCTTATCAAGCGCGCAATTAATCGTAACGAAACGCACCGGCGTCAAGATCAACCCGTTTAATCGACGCTTTCATTTGTGTAAAAGCTTATTGGTTAATTACATGATCGTGGCAACACAAAACAAACATTAAGCTGATAATGACAGGCTCCCAGGATCTACCGCGTTATTCCAGACAAGCCTTCCCCGCCTATACTTATGTACCGGGAGAATCGCCACACCCGACGCGTGATCCGGAAGGACATTCTTACGGGCACATACACGAAGAAGCCATCAACTTCGATATCGAACATTGGCAAGATTGTGATGATTACCTGTATGGAATTGATTGCTTTAACCACGGTTATTTCTGGGAAGCGCATGAGGCATTGGAAGCGGTATGGATAGCTGCCGGCAGAACATCGCAGACCGGTTTTTTCATACAAGGATTGATTCAGATTGCCGTTGCCATGTTAAAGCGTAAACAAGACTTCATTGATGTGAGCCAGCGAATGGCGCACGATGGCCTGGAAAAAATTCACCCCGGTCTGAAACATCACCTGGGCATTGATGTCTTACTATTACGTCAACAGACCGAGGCGTTCATTCAGGACCCATCCATTGCAAGGATCACACTTAAACTCGACCTGGAATAAACAAATGGAAAAACTACAGTGCGCACAAATATGGGGCGGTATTGATGAAGCCGACGATACTATCGCTAGCCCCGGACTGACCGCATCGCTGTATTCCTCTTCCGGAGACGGGAACAAGGGCGGCGACATTTATTATATTAGTTTATGTAACAGTACCTATATTACTCGCGTCGCGATTGCCGATGTTGTCGGACATGGTGAGATGGTTAGTAAGATGAGCCAGTCATTATATGAATCATTGAATAAATACAAAGATGGTTTAAATGGCAGCGAATTATTAACCGACTGGAATCGCGATGCATTAGAACGCGGTATCACTGCAATGACAACCGGCATCATTGCTACTTATTATCGGGAAGATAAATCGCTTTCATTTGTTTATGCCGGCCATCCTACCATGTTATTAAACTGCAAAGGCACGACAAAGTGGGAAGAGATGAATCACGAATCCGATCACGCCAACAATATACCGCTGGCAGTAGATGCTAATGCTAACTATGAGCAGCAATCAATAAAACTGAATAGTGGCGATCGGATCTTGCTTTATACCGATGGTTTAATTGAAACACCTTCAGAAAATAATGAGGCGTTTGGATTGCAACGTCTGGTGTCTACGTTGGAAGAGAATGCTGAAGCACCGCTAGATGAGTTAAAGCAGCGTATCACAACAGCGCTCTGCCAACATGCCAGTGGAAAACTGGATCACGATGATGTCACGCTGTTGCTATTGGAAATCCGCTAGTACAAAAATCTAGCGGCGGCGTCCTCCACGCTTGCTTTTATCAATTTCGAAATTAACTTTAATAAAATTCCCTTCGAATGATTTGCCGTTTAAACCGGCAATCGCGGCACGCGCTTCATGGCCTTCCATTTCCAGAAAACCGAAGCCCTTACATTCACCAGAGAACAAATCTTTGGCGAGTTTAAACGAGTGAATTTTGCCGAACGGCGTGAATAGCTCACGCACGGCATCTTCAGATGCGGTAGGAGGCAGGCTGCCTATAAATAACTTTTTCAAGGAAGACTCCTTAAGCTGAAATTTAATGAAAAAACCCCGCAAATGTCATGCGGGGTCTTTATGCGTATTACAAAAAAATGTGCTGTTCAATTAAACAGTCACATTCGAAGCTTGTGGACCTTTCGCACCATTTTCCACATCGAAAGTCACTTGTTGACCTTCAGCCAAGGTACGAAAACCTTCAGATTGAATTGCAGAATAATGTACGAATACATCGCTGCCATTGTCAGAAGGAGTGATAAAACCGAAGCCCTTAGATTCGTTAAACCATTTAACGGTTCCTGTTGCCATGTTACACCTCATAGGTAGTTAATTATTATTGTGTTACAAGTCTTACTAAGGAAATTAACAGGTGTAACCAGATAGGAAACGTCTGAAAAAAAAACCAGTGTAGATTGTAGCGAGGCGTAGTGTAGAGCATCTTGTAGCAAATTACACCATTTGCCCGGTTTTTTGGGTAAAACTGGCCAAAAAGCAGCGACTTATAGCGATTTTAGCCTGATCCTTGGGCTTAAATGCGTGTTATTCTCTGAAAAACGATGAGTTCCGCTGTGAAATCCATTTCCATTTTCGTCGATGTTCAGAATATCTACTACACCACCCGTGAAACATTCCAGCGACAGTTCAACTATCGCGTACTGTGGGAAAGAATCAGCGCAGATGGCAATATCGTTTGCGCGAATGCCTATGCGACGCATCGTGGCGACGATAAACAGCTGAAGTTTCAGGATGCGTTAAAACACATCGGCTTCACCATCAAACTGAAACCGTATATTCAGCGCAGCGATGGTTCAGCCAAAGGCGATTGGGATGTCGGCATTACCATTGATGTCATGGAAGCAGCTACTAGTACGGATACTATCGTATTGCTTTCCGGCGATGGTGACTTTGGACTGCTGCTGGAAAAAGTCAAAACCTACGGCGTTAACACTGAGGTCTATGGGGTACCGGCATTAACCGCGAATAATCTGATTGCCTCTGCCGATGTGTTCCACGAGATCGATACCTCCTTATTGCTATAAAACCAGGTCGGATTCTTTGACGCTGGCTAAAAACAGGTCTATAACTCTAGTGTCGGTAGACGAATGTGTAATACGTTCTAATCAAACAGGAGACGATTATGGCTATTTGTCCGATTGCCAACAAGATTGGCTGTGAAGAATGTACCGTCGTGAAAGTCTGTGTATTACGAAGTGTGTTAGGTAACTACGGCGAGACTGACAATAACATGGAACAGACAGAAGCGACGACCCTGCAAGGCCAAAGTCCAGACAACACTACGGAAAACAGACCGCTGAACTAGCTATTCAATAAACTATCGGTGCGGGCTGCCATAATAAAGTCCGTCACATGCAGGCCCTGAATCTTCTTGCTAAAGAAGATGACCTGCACCCTGCCCCATTCGGTAATTAAGGTCGGGTGATGACCGACGTCATCGGCCAGTTCACCAACCTTAATCGTAAACGCCAGCGCCTCAGCAAAATTGGATAAGGTATAGGTGCGGGTTAACTTCTTAATACCGTCATCCTCGATCATTTCCCAATCCGGGATCTCCGGCATCATTTCGTCAATCTCTTCCTGCGTTGCCAGCGGCGCGCCTTTACAACAGGCCTCACATTCCCGATCTTTTAACTGCGTCATCGTGATTACCCTGGCAGACTATCGGCCAGTTTTATTTCGATATCATCAACCGAGGTAGCTAACAGATCTTCTGCCAATGTACTACTAATAGTTTGTTTAACCTCATCATTCAGCTCGCCCTGTAATTCATCAATCGCCATTTGCGGCGCGACTAATATTAGTTTCTGATATTGCTCATCAGCAAGCTGCGACGACAAAAAATCCGCCAGCAATTGCATATCCGTTTTTTGTTTCGATGCCTTGCCATTGCTAGCACCGACCTTGACCTGCCTGACCACTTCAAAAGAAAGATCCGCCAACGCTTTTGAATCGTCGGCCTTTAAAGTAAGCAGGGATTTACCCTCGCCTTGATTAAACAGTATGCGAATGTAACGCCCGTCGGTTAATACGACCCAAGTTGTATGACTCATTATTGATTAAACCCTTCTATTCATTATTCTGTCACTGATACATCGGAGGCTGAATCATCGAACAAGTGATGATTTAATATTGCCTTGCTCTGGCGCCAATCCGGCAGGAATTGATCCATTAATCGATGAAAACGCCTGGTGTGGTTGCGTTCCAGCAAATGCACCATTTCATGTACTACCACGTATTCCAGGCAAGCCAACGGCTTTTTCGCCAATTCCAGATTCAACCATATCCGACGCTTGTGAATATTACAGGTACCCCAGCGAGTTTTCATTTTTTTAATACCAAACTCGGCCACTTCCTTCCCTATGACCGGCTGCCATAGTTTCAATAACTCACCAATACGCTGGCGCAGCTGCTCGCGATACCAGGCATCCAAACATTTGGCGCGAGCGAACTGCGTCGTTTCGGGCCTGACAAATAATTGTAAACTTCCGGCAGCATCATGCATGACCCGATGTTTACCCGAACGTTCGATCACGGTTAACCGGCAAGGCTGACCAAACACTAAATGCATCTCACCGGTTTCATAACGATACTCAACCGGTGCCTTGGCACGACAGACACGCTGTTTTTGTTTAATCCAGTCGAACTTGGAAATAATCAATGATTGTATGGTTTCGTCCGACACATGTTGCGGCACTGACAAGCGCACGCGCCCATCCGGCGGATATACAGCCAGATTCAGATTTTTAATCTTTTTGCGTACGACCTGAACGTCGATACCGGCTATCGATAACATGAGTGTATTGATCGCATAGGGTGATACTGTTGTAAAAACGTGAAACAAAATAAGGTTGGCTTATCATATCAAGAGTCCAACGTAACCACACCTGCCAAATAGATGAATCGATTCAATCCGAATAAACTGTTATTAAGCAAGTGGACGGCGGTCTCACCCAAGCATAGGGAAAAACACTTTGTGGTTTCGAAACTGATTCGCGATGAAAACGAAGTCGTCATCGGCTGTGAACTGGAAGCGGTGATTAATAAGAAAATCTACCGCATCGATTGGCAGGAATTAAAGCACACCGAACAGTGGTTAATGGGTTAGAAATAATGAGTACACTACGCGTTTTCTTTTTCATCATCGTATATATTGGCATCATGAATAACGTATCGGCAGGCCCGTTAATTATTGATGACCGCAGCAGCGGCAACAAACTGGCTTCAATCAATAGCGAATGGGAATTTATCGCAGATACCGTGATGGGTGGTATTTCACAAGGCAGCCTGACGATTAAGCAATATAAAGACAGAGATTGTTTGTGCCTACGCGGCGATGTGTCCACCGATAATAACGGTGGCTTTGTGCAAATGGCCTTGCCAGTCAGCAGCGTAATTAATGCTGAATCAGACTACGCCGGTATCGAACTGGATATTGCCGGGAATGATGAAGCCTATAATGTACACTTCCGCACCAGCAATTTATCCCGACCGTGGCAATCCTATCGCGCGAGTTTTATTGCCACGACAAATTGGCAAACTATCCGACTTCCCTTTTCAGAACTGAACGCCTACCAAACCGAACTTCCTTTTCAACTGAATAAACTGGCGCGTATTGGGCTGGTCGCGATTGGCAGAGACTTTGAGGCAAAACTATGCCTGGCAGGGTTACGTTTTTACCGTGAGGAATAACTCAAGTACCACAAAAGGTCTGATGCACTATCTCATTCGGCTCCGGCGGTAGCATGTAATTTTCTTTGCCTTGCTGATACTCATACGGCTTTTGTAACACATCATATAGCGCATGAAACGGGCCGAAGTCTTCGTTATCCTCAGCTGCACGAATCGTCGCTTCGATTTGGTGATTCCGAGGAATATAAACCGGATTAACGGATTGCATACTGGTTTGTCGCTGCTCGTTTGTATTTGATTCTAACGATAAACGTTCGCGCCATTTCTCTAACCAGACATCTATCGCTTTTGGCCTGCTGAATAATCCACGCAAGGATTGATCGTTGTCATTCGGATCTTTATCAAGCTGCGAAAGATAATAGAAAGTTAACGTATAGTCGGCCTGATTCTTAGCCATGGTATCTAATAGTGAATCAATCAAGGCCTTATCGTCTTCATCACTCGCTGAATCAATCTTTGTTAACCCACACTTAGCACGAAAGCCAGCAAGCCATTCATCAGAATAATGTTTCACATATTTTTGTTCCAACACGTCTTGCGCAATTTCTACTGCTTTGTCCGTATCCTGTACAAAGAAAGGCAACAAGGTTTCAGCAAAGCGGGATAGATTCCACAAACCAATATTGGGCTGATTGCTGTACGAATAGCGCCCCTGGTGATCGATAGAACTATACACCTGATTATGATCAAAGAAACCCATAAACGCACAGGGGCCATAATCAATCGTCTCACCGGCAACCGACATATTATCGGTGTTCATCACGCCATGAATAAACCCAATCTGCATCCATTTGGCAATAAGACTCGCCTGGCGCATGACTGCCGCTTCAAATAATGCGAGATACGGATTCTCCGCTTCAGCTAATTCAGGATAGTTTCGTTCAATCACATAATCTGCCAACTTGCGAATCGATTCCAAATCTTCATTCATCGCGAAATACTGAAAACTACCGACACGAATAAAACTGGACGCGACACGCGTCATCACCGCGCCGGGCTTTACCTGCTCACGAATTACATGCTCACCGGTTAATACCGCAGCCAATGCCCGCGTGGTAGGCATTTTGAGTTTATGCATAGCCTCACTGACGAGATATTCCCGCATCACCGGACCTAATGCCGAACGGCCATCACCATTGCGCGAATAACGCGTACGTCCCGAACCTTTTAACTGAACATCTCTGGCGCGACCATCTATATGCTCCAGCTCGCCGAGATAAATCGCACGACCATCTCCCAAATGCGGATTGAAATGCCCAAACTGATGCCCGGCATACGCCATAGCCAAAGGCGACGACGAATTATGAATCGTATTACCGGAAAACAGATCGACAATACTTTGCTCGTCTTGCACTTCAATACCAAGCTCAGCGGCGAGTTGTTCATTGAATTTGATCAGGGAAGGTTTAGAAACAGGTGCAGGATTAGATTGGTCATAAAATCCTTCACCTAATTCTTGATATCGATTTTTAAATGCGAGGTTAAGCAATGGAAAATCTCAAAGATAAAAAATATTGATAGTTTAATGGATTTTATAAATATAACTATGTAAAAAAACATATAACTTCAATAATTAAATATTATTAATTATTTTCTCTCAAATTACTTCTTGAACTATCGCATTTAAATTAACTGTATCGATCAAGTTAACTACCTTAATTGCCTGAGAATCGTCAAATACACCAAGCAATCCTTGATCATGAATACTAGTAAAAGGTGGCTCAAATAATAGCGCCTTATCAATCACGCCGTTAGTGGTTAGATAACTGATTATGTTGTTGATAAATGTTATTTGATCAGCACGTAAATTACCGGACTGTATAAATTCAGCAAAATGTTCTTGCGCAGCCTTCGCATCAAGACCAACGATGTTACGAATAAATACGCCTAAAGGTTTATTACCATAAGTATCAATATAATCTTCTTTCGTTCCTACAGTTTCACCATCAAATAAAATATCTTCTAATAATTGAATCTCTGTTTCAGTGATGGGTTTATTCGTTTTTATTTTTTGAATTACCAAGTGATCGCTGTAGTTTCTAACATATGATTCGACACGGTCTTTATAACTTTTCAGGGTTCTATATGTGCCTATTGGTTCTCTTACTTCTATTCCATCTTCATCCAGTTCATCTTCAAAACTGGTGGTTACAATAATCTGTTGCTGTTTATCCAGGTATTTCATTAAATCGCGCAACGCCAAGCGTACATCATCTAATCGATTAACATTTATATCTGACCAGAATGGCTCTGTGAGTAATTCATTTAATAAATCAACTTGTAGAGCGACTGCCGGTATATTCTGTTTTTTCAGCAATGCCTTCGCTGTACCACTAATGCTATTGATATAATGATCACGATTTTTACTCATCAACAAGGCAATTTGAAACTTTAATATTAATACATCAAAACGCTTTGCTAGTTCATCATCCTTATCATTTTTTGCTTCTAGGCCAGATAGTTCATTATTAATATCCAGCACATCACCTTTAGATAAATTCTGCCAACGTTCCGCATGACTATACTCAACAACAAAACGCAACTTGGCTTTTACAACAAACCGTTCCCTATCAAGAAAAACAACTGCTTGATGTAAATCAGCAATATAAGATTCAGCCAAAGACTTTTGTTCATCGGTACTTTCTGAATTTTTACGAATTAACATCGCTACTTGCAATTTCGCTATAAAAATTTGTTGCGACAGGCTTGTAGCAACACGACCTTGAACACCATCCGGATTTTCATCAAAAAATTCAAAGTTCTGACAATAATCAAAAATATAAAATTCAGTTTTATCCTGCCCAAGTCCGAACAGATCTGGGCATAAACGCGTGCCGCGACCAATCATTTGCCAAAACTTGGTCGATGACTTCACGGGCTTGAAGAAAACCAGATTCACAACTCGTGGTGCGTCAACACCTGTATCCATCATATCGACTGAAACAGCGATTTGCGGATCGTTTTCTTCATATTCATCAACAAAGATTTCCAGTAAGTCTTGCGCCTTAGATTCATAATTATCAATCACTCGCAAAAACTTTCCGACATATTCGGGATAGTTCTTATTAAATCGCTCTTCAATAAAAACAGCATGCGTGTGATTTTTGGCAAAGATAATTGTCTTACCAAGCTTCTCACCACCCTGCACTTGGATTCCCTGAGTCATTAAATGGTTTAAAACCTTATCAACCGTATCAGTATTGAATAACCAATCATTCAAAGCCTTGCTGTCTATCTCATCCGGCGCCTCACCCTGAGTCGGATCACCAAACTTCTCTTCATACTCTCTCTTTTCTTCATCCGATAAATCAGCATACTTTACGCCATACCACATAAACTGCGTCGGTACAGACATCGCCTTGGGTGCAACAAGAAAACCATCTTCAACGGCTTTGTCTAATTCATACGCAAAGGTCGGGTTATTATCTTCAATGCCAAATAAGCCATAAGTATTGTGATCGACTTCTGCCTTAGGTGTTGCCGTTAAACCTATCAACAAGGCATCAAAGTATTCAAAAATAGCTTTATATTTCTGATATACAGAACGATGCGCTTCATCCACAATAATTAAATCAAAATGATCCACACCATAAAAACGTTGGTCATCTGTCTTCACTCCATCAATCCGATTCATAATTGTCGGATAAGTCGAAAATACTAATCGCGTGCCGTTGTCCTCTCTTTCCCTAGTGAGATCAATTGCGGATAAATCCGGCAAATAACTATTAAAGGCATTCTTCGCTTGCGAGACCAATGCATTGCGGTCAGCTAAAAACAAAACACGTTTCACCCAGTTACACTTCGACATCATATCGACAATCGCAGCAGCCGTTCTTGTCTTACCGCTACCCGTCGCCATGACTAATAAACTTTGTCTTGCTCTGCCATTGAGTTCACCTTCGCTATTTACAGTACAAGTATTTTCTGCCACACGTGCGACAGCTTCTAATTGATAAGCACGCCCTGCAATATCCTGGTTTACTTTAAACTCACACAAATCTTTGCGTGTCTTACGTCGTTCGATTAATAACGCTAATTCATCTTTGGCATAAAAACCCTGTACTTCACGCTCAGGATAAAACTGATCGTCCCATAAATAGGTTTCAAAGCCATTACTATAAAAAATTATCGGACGTTGACCTTTTTCCTTTTCTAAACAATCTGCATAAAGCTCTGCCTGATGTTTCCCTTTACGTGGATCGGTCATGGTCTTTTTCGCTTCGACGACAGCTAAAGGCAAACCATCATCACCCCAAAGCACATAATCGACATAACCAATGCCGGAAGGGTTGGTACTCTTCGGCATACCCTTCACTTCATATTCGAGATGATAACCTTCCTGTAAATCTTCCCAACCCGCTTCGCGTAATGCTAAATCAATATAACGTGCACGCGTTTCTTTCTCGGAAACTTCAAGCGGTACTTCGGTTCCAATATCAACCGCTTTCTCGCGCTCTACCTTACGTGCGGCAAACTCTGCGCGTTCTTGTTCCAGTTGTTTTTTTAACTCTGCGTTTTCTTCTACTTGTTTAAAACGATCCGCTTCAGCTTCTCTAGCCGCTTGTTCTTTTGCGGCAAGTTGTTCTTTTAAACTTTCTATCTGTGACGTACTTTCAGTTTGAATTTTACCGGAAGGAATTAACGCTTCATCAAACACTTGCGATTTAGGTGTTTTCTTACCGTAATAAATCACAATATGCCGCATAAAACGAAACAGGTATTTAAGCGAAGCTAATGCGTCTTGCTGATTGACCTTTTTACCATGTGCCGCCAGGTTGCCTGTTTTGCGGATTAAATTCAGTTCCGCAAATAATGTTCGATTGAACATGGACTGAAATGCATGTTCATGAAGTAAAGTATTTAAATCAGCGCGGAAAGGACGCGTTAAAGTCCGATCATTGTCGTATAACCAATTCACGGCATTTTCTAACGAGGAGCGACAAAAGATAGAAGCGGCCTTCGGTGAGATAAAGGTGAGTTGCTCTGCCTCTAAGGCATCGACATAGAGCTGAGGAAAGTCAGCTTGTAAAAATAGAAAGTTACTCATGCTCAATCCCTTAAACTGTAACGTTATTCCTCCTCGCGTTTACTTGGTAAAGCCAACATCGCCATAACTAACTTAATAATCACTTCTTTTTGTTTGGGATCGGACTCTGCAATTAATAAGGTTAATGCTGCTAAACCCGTATCATTTATAATTGGCTCCTGTTGATTATTGAATAAGCGATTATTTCGATTGAGAAAATCGACAAATAAAAACGCACCACTGCGTTTATTGCCATCACTGAACGGATGATTCTTGATCACAAAATACAGCAAATGTGCAGCCTTGCTTTCAACACTCGGATACGCTGGCTCACCAAATACAGTTTGCTCCAGATTCCCTAAAATGGACGCCAATCCATCCTCGCGTAAATTTGCAAATAACTCAGTGGCCTCTCCACGTTCAATCAATGAATGCTTAAGCATGTTTAAATTTGCCATCGCCTCATCGTTCGATGGCAATACACCACCTGTCTGCCCCTGAGGCTCTTCCAGTAAGCCCTCATCATACTGCTGCAACCATAGAAACGTTTGTGTATAACGGCTAACAATTTCGACCAAACCAGTGCCTGCTTCTGCGGTAATCTCGGCTGATTGCGCAGTTTTTTCAATTAAGGCCAGTGCCTGTTTTAAGGCTTGTGAATTTTGTTCAAAACGATGTTGATTGAGTGTATAACCTTGTACCAATACATCTTTTAGGCGTTGGGTAGCCCAAATACGAAATTGCGTTCCCTTTTTCGAGTTGACTCGATAACCAACTGAAAGAATAGCGTCAAGGTTATAGTGCTCGACCTCACGATTAACTTGTCTACTACCCTCCTTTTGAACTATCCGGAATTTCCGGATAGTTGAATTCTCTATAAGCTCTTGTTCTTTATATATATTTTTAAGATGCTCATTAATAGTACGCACATCTTTGTCAAACAAGATCGACATTTGTCGCTGCGTCAGCCATACAGTCTCCTGATTACCATCCAAATGCACTTCAATATGTTGGTCATCCGTTTGATATATAACGATTTGATTATCCATCATCAACCTTGCTTTTTTGAGACATATTTTCCCCGACCTTCAGGAACAAGTTTTTTTGCTCGAATCCAGTCAATCGCCTTAAAAAAACGTTCTCGAGGAATGTTTAATTTGCCTTCATGCCAGTTATCTCTGGCTGCTAGCACAATTGCTTCATCAGTTATTTCTAATTTATCAAGCAATAAATTATTCCAAGCTGCATAAACAGTCGCAAAGATTTCTGCTTTTTCTGTGTCCATTTTCAACATTAATTTAACAAGATTTTCAAAACCTGTTAGTAGTTCAGCTTCATTCAATGCATTCCTCGCTTTTTCTGCAATTACACTAAATTGACTACTCTTTTCTAAAACATAGCCTGTAGATTTATTACCTTTAAAAACGAAAAAACCGGCTTTTTTTGCTCGAGGTTTTACTTTTTTATTAAAATGTTGAAAGTCATTAGGGCCCGCTGCGTCTTGTATTGGTTTGCGATCCAATTCGATACCAAGCATTGATTCAGCCATATGCACAATTTTTTCGGCTTTAACATGGCCAAACTGTCTTTCTTTACCAACTTTTTTGTGTGCTTCATAAGCAAGTGCCAATATACCAATATGTAAATCAGTCGTACTAATACCAGGAATACGGTTAGGAAAAGGAATAACATTATCAATAATATCTTCACTGATATTAGTTAATTCCCCTGTAAAGGCTTTTTGAAGTAAGGCATTGAATAATTCGTTAGATTTTTCCAAATTCGCTTGGGCTTGTTGTTTTTGTTCTTCGATTTTTTTAACACGTTCGGCGAATTGGTTTTGGAATTCGATTGGAGCGTGAAGTATTTTAATATTTTGTAACTCCTGTGCATTAATATTTGCCATACCAACAATGTTCTTACACATGTTTTCAAGAATTAATTTACCATGCCGAGAGTTAAGATACCCCCAAATATAGTATGGATTTGCTAAATCATTTGCTCTAACACGAATCAAATATCCAGCAATTGCCATTTGTTCATCTTCAGAGTATATCCCTGTCTTACCTACCAATTCTTTACTGTTTGTTCTATTAAAAAGAACATCACCTTTTTTAACCAAATATTTTTCCTTATCTTTTTCCGAGAGGTTTATATATTTCAAATCCTTATAATCCATATAACCTTGATAAGTAATATTATTCATTCTTAAATATGGATACTTTCCACCCTCATTAGCTTTAGCACTAGTCCCATACTTAACTTCAGATACTAGATCACGAATAGTTCCCAGTTTAAATTTCTTAGTGTTAGTAAAAGGATCACCAAACATTTCAAGGAACAGGGATTGGCTGAGTTGGATGTAGTGTTTGACGAGTTGTTGGTCTTTTTGTCTTAAGGCATCCGCCGCATCTAATATCGCCGCAATCTGTTTTTGTTCTTCGAGTGGTGGGAGTGGAATTAACTGTCTGGCAATTGTTTTATGCCCTAAATGCTTTTGAATTCCACCTTTCATTTGCTTTTGAAGCATCGACTGAAAAATATTAGACGATAAAATAAAAAATAGATAATCTCTACTAACGTAATCAAGATTGAATGAAATTTTGAACAAATTATTACTTAGTATGCCATTTTTACCTTTAAACACTCTACCTGGGCTTCCTGTATTTGCCATTACCAAGTCATTAACAGTTACCTTTTTAATATCATAATCATCATCGACAAAACTAAGACTTTTATCAGTTAGAAAGTCGGCAATATAGAGATATCTATAACCACCATCATATAGAGTGGTTGATGTTTTAGATTTCGGTATTTGTACACCTTGTGTGGTTTGACAAATAGCGCCGATTTCTACAAATCTACTCACCCCAACATCTCCTTCAATGCTGCCAAGGCTTCGCTTCTTTCTTTATCCAATTGTTCTATATCGGTAATAATCTTTTCTGGCGGATCGTATTCTACTCCTTCATACACAGCTTCTTTATAGCGGTTAATGCTTAAGTCCCATTCGTTTTCTTTAATTTCTTGCATTGGCACCGTAAAACTTTGATCGGTACGTTTGCGTTTTGCTTCCGCTTTCGGGTTTTTAAAGCGTTTTAGAATATCGGGAATGTTAGATTCTTTTACTTCGCTGCGCTTATCATCAAGACTAAAACCATCGGCCTGCATATCGTAGAACCAGACATTATCCGTGCCGCCGTTACTGGTTTTGGTAAAAATCAATATTGCCGTACTGACTCCGGCATACGGCTTAAACACACCGCTGGGCATAGATATAACGGCTTCGAGTCGATGCCCTTCTACAATAGTCTGGCGGATTTGTTTATGTGCTTTCGATGAACCGAACAACACGCCATCAGGAATAATCACCGCACATCGACCACCAACTTTTAACATGCGTAACATCAAGGCTAAAAACAGTAGTTCGGTTTTTTTGGTTTTAACAGTTTTTAATAATGAATCATCCACACCATCATAATCCAGCGAACCTTTAAACGGAGGGTTGGCAAGCATTAATGTATATTGTTCGCGACTGTCTTTATTCGCTTCGCTTAAAGCATCTTTCGCAATAAGGTTTGGTTGTTCTATCGCATGTAGTTGCAGGTTCATTGCCGCAATACGTAGCATAGTGGGATCAAACTCAACGCCGGTAAACATGTCGCTATTAAAATGTTTGCGAAAATCTTCATCATGCAACCAATCAGCATGATGCTCATAAATATATTCACCTGCGGCGACTAAAAAGCCAGCTGTACCACAAGCCGGATCGCATATCCGATCTTCCTGTTTTGGTTGCATCATCTCAACCATCATTTTAATAATGTGGCGTGGTGTGCGGAATTGTCCATTAGTACCTGCGGTGGCAATTTTCGACAACAGGTATTCATACAGATCGCCTTTGGTATCGCGATCATCCATTTGAATCTTATCGATCATCTGCACAACCTGATCCAGTAACTTCGGTGTCGGGATCATAAAGGTCGCACCTTTCATGTATTGCGCAAATACGCCGGCCTCATCACCCAATTGTTTCATGTGTTCAAACACGGTGAGGTTGTCCGCATCTTCCTGCGGTTGAGTGAAGAGCTGAAACATTGTTTCCGGATCTTTATCCTTGAAATTCTTCCAACGAAGTTTGTCGTGCTGTTCTTTATAAAGACTGCGCTTGGCTTCACCACCAATCATACTGGCTTTCTTTTCTTCCAGTTGTTGGCGTTCACACAAACGACGCAGAAATAATAGATACGTAAATTGCTCGATGACCGTCAGCGGATTACTGATCCCCCCTGTCCAGAAAGTCTCCCAGATTTTATCGACCTGACTTTTTAATTCGCCTGTTACCATGATTTCCTTTAATACTTCTTAAATTTATTTGAATCTTTCGTTATCAGTTTCATTAACTTTGGATTAATGAAAATGTTTTCTCTACCTACTTTCTTGGCTTGTAATACACCAATGTTTTCTAATTTCTTTAAGTACTCTGATGCGGTTTGTCGCTTTGCTATATCTGCTTCGACTAAATTACTTATGCGGCAATACGGTTGTTCAAAAATTATATCGACTAATTCCCGCGTATAGATTTTCGGTTGTTCTTCTTTTACGTATTCAACTGTGTCTTCTATTAGGTTTCTTATTGCTGTAATTTTACCCATTGTCCAGCGCGCGGTTTCTTCCACGGCTTTTAGCATATACATGATCCAGGACTCCCAATCTTCTTCCTTCGTTACTTGTAGTAATAATTGATAATAATCACTTTTATTCTGGATAATGTATCGACTTAGATACATGATGGGCAGGGTTAATAATCCTTCTTGTACTAAAAACAGATTGTTAACAATTCTCCCTATCCGTCCGTTTCCATCTGTAAAAGGATGTATTGCTTCAAACTGATAATGCGCAATAGCCATGCGTATTAATGGATCGACATCAGACTCATCATGTAAATAGGTTTCCCAATTCGCGAGAATATCTCTTATCTGTTTTTCGCCTTCTGGTGGTGTGTAAATAACCTCGCCCGTATTATCATTTGCCAACGCTGTACCCGGTACTTTGCGCACGGACATGTCGACATCTTTAATCTGGCTACATATCTTTTCTATCGTTGTTGTGTTTAATGGTCTTTTTGCTATCAATCGATAGCCATCTAACAACGCTGTTCTATAGCGTAGCGCTTCTTTCGTTGCGCTATCCAGATATTTATCTGCACCAGCATTTATCTGAGCATGCATGAATAATTTATCTGTGGTCGTGACTATATTCTCTATCTCGGAACTGTCCTTTGCTTCGAGTAATGGCAAGGTATTAATCAACATTGCCTGATTTGGAATAAGTTCTGCGGCTTGTTTTAACTCCGCCAAGGCCGAACGCGAGTTAACACATTGTTTTAAAATGGATTTTGTCTCTACTTCCTTTGCAGGAGGTAGGTACGGTAAGTCGTTATAGGGTTTGTCTGGATTCCATTTCATAATCGCTATACATGATATATCCCGTTTATTTCGACGTATTATCCGTTTATGTCGATAGGATCGACACGTTTTCTATATATGTCGATATTTTTATATTTTTTCGACATATAATTAGAATATGTCTATAACATCGACATGTCAATATAATATGTCGATATTTTTATATTTTATCGACATATCTATAATTAGGTCTATATGCAATGTTATCTAATAGGTTTTGATCCCATACCTGAGTAATTCTCTGGGTAAGATATCATCCAGATTCTGTACATCCTGCTCGGTAAGTTCGATTAAATTAAATTCATACTTTTTATAAATAGATTGTTTATCTTCTTTACGCTTCAAGTATTTGGAGTTTTCTTCATAGCCCCAGTATTCGATGTAGACCTTGCCTGTTGGTAAATAGAAGTCGCAGTACACATCTTCTGCAATCGGAAGCTTTCTTTCATATGCATGAATGACTTCGGCCATGTAAAGCCAGTTGTCGATTAACATCTCTGATTTGGAACGCACATAGTGGCCATCTGTACAACGATGTTCTGCTTTAAACTTCTGTCTAAACTCATCATTGTTGGTATGTTTGGATTCCGTCTCTGATTTCTCTTCAGATTTCGTACCTTGTAAATCGGAGATCGAATTTTGAAGAGAACCGTTACTAAGAATCTCTTGCGGCCAAATTACATAAGGAGTTCCAGAACGTTTATTTTCTAACTGTTTACCCCCAAGTTTTTTACCTGGCTCAGTAATTGTCCAACCAACAAGTCCTCGCTTAATCCAGCCGAGTTCAGAGAATATAGGATTAATTTTATTTCGTGAGATTTTAAAATGTTTACTGATATCGGTTGCAGAGAGTAATTCGCCCTGCTCTGCATTATTCTTTTCATCATCCAGTATATTTTCAGGCCAAACTAAATAGCTTCCATACTTATCACTTTCTTTTATTTCGCCACCTACTGACTCGCCTTCTGGACTGATAACCCAGCTGCCCTCATCTTCCTTTATATAGCCTTTTTCTTTTAATATTGTATCGACCTCATACTTCTTAAGTTCATTGGCTTTGGCAAGTGCAGTTGCTGAAATCTTATTCATCGTCCCTCCTTTTCATTACATTCTCAATATTAACGGTGACAATACCGTTTGTTGCCAAAGATTATCTTTCAGGTGTGTTGTTATTTCATATTTCTCAATCGATTAGTTAATTATACGTCCTTGTTCATAACTTTGAGATATTCATGTCATGTGGTTTATATGCCCTATTTTTCTGCCCAGGAATAATGCCAGGCCTTCTAACTTCACCATCGGGTAGATATCCGTGCTCGAATTGAACTTGGCAATACAAAGCTGTCAGTTTTGTTTCTGGATAATGGCTTTGGATCTGGCACCGCCAATGCTCGTAAAATGTAGTAGAGGAAGTAATCACTTACTTAACAAGTCTTGCTTAAACCAGAATAAACATTTTGGGCAAATTGCTAGTAAAACTAACACAAGAATCATCTTGTACAGGTTTAGCTAACTGGCTTCTTATACACGTACTAGACAAATTTCTGCTGCGGTGGCGATGTCAACATGGTGTCTATTTTTTTGCTTTACATACTGTTTCTAGTGTTTGTGTCAACCCTTTCATACAAATTTTATTCACATCATTTTTTTATATTGCGCTGCAACATTGCATAAGTGCGTTTTATCGCTCTGTATGTGAAGCGTTCACATGCAAGCTATTGTTTTTAATGAAATATAACAGCACTGGATAGATTTTAATCATTTTGTAACAAAGCCGATTTTGACGCTCTTTTGTCGAACTGTGAGTCTCTATTCCACAAACTTATCCACAGAAAATGTGGATAAAGAACAATGCTTATTTAGAAGCAATAACTTAAGTTTTTTAACTAGAATTTAGTTTAATAATTACTGCTAAATTAGTTGTTCCTGAATCCTGCCCAGACCCTCGGTGCAGGTCGCCTGAATGAACTGTCCGTCGCGACTAGCCCTTGTAATCTCGGTAAAATTCGTCGGCTCAATACCAATTTCGATGATAGTTTTCCCGTTTTGGTAAACCATATTGGCGATGTGATATGGCAACGTCGTTGAACCGGAAGTACCGAGTATCAGCAATATGTCGGTCTGATTTGCGGCGTTCAATGCGCTTTCAAATCTGAAGTAATGCTCGTTGTAAGATTCATCAAACCACAGTACATGCGAGCGAGTCATTGTTGCGCAATCAGGACAAGTAAGTAAACACTTCTCTTCTTCAGTTAGATTTTTGTGTTTATCTCTTGGCCACAGTTGTTGTGGCAACGGATAGAGTTTTTGCTGGCATTCCTTAGTACAACGCATCTGGAAAATATTGCCGTGGATTTGATAGGTGCGCTCTGGCGTATTGCCCGCCAGCGGATGCAGGTTATCCACATTCTGCGTAATTAATAAAAACCGATCCTGTAACCGCTGTTCAAGCTCGACCAATATCTCATGTCCGCGATTGGGTTTTGCCTCGCCGCAAATACCAGCCCGGTATAAATACCATTTCCAGACTTCCCACGGGTCTTGCTGAAACATTTGTTGAGTTGCCATTTCCTGCGGGTGGTATTCCCTGGAGCCAACCGTCCAATAGCCTTCCTGTCCGCGAAATGTGGGAATCCCGCTTTCGGCCGAGATACCGGCGCCAGTCAGGACGGTTAGGTTTTGATGTTCAGCAAGCAACGACATGCTGAGTAGATTAACAAATTTGAATTGGCTTCAAAGACGACTAAAAACCAGGGTAAGAAATACCGGGCTATGCAGTAACCTCCTCCTCACCTGCACGGGTGCACTTCACTCAATCACTACATGCCCGGCTGTTACAACAATGAAATAGTAGACCCACTTTTTACATAAAGCCCGTATTTCGTAGTGTTATCTGTTGGCTGACTAGTACAGTACGATTAATATGGAGAGCTGAACTCACAGTCCAGATCAGGATAAGAGTTGGCGATCGCATTAAATCCTGAAAACAGTTCGATCACCTCGCGCGCATGACCGAGCTCTTCCTTGGTCGCACCTCGCTGCGCCGCCATGGCTTCATGCGCAATGCTGCAATACGCACAATTATTTGCCACCGAGACGGCAAAGGCGATGAGTTCGCGTGTTTTATGATCGAGCGGCCCATCTTCTAACATAATACGTTTTTCCCGTTGCCAGTTTTCGTTCAGCCAATCCGCGTCGACGCCGGCCATCGCCTTAAACAGGTTCGGCACCATACCGAAGTGTTGTTTGATATCGTCATACACGTCTTTAATCAGCCCAGTCGCGTCTTGTTCTTCCACCATAGTTACCATCGCTGTTCTCCTGTTACCTCAGCATCACTCAGTTTGTCTTTACCAGTGTGAATGCGCCTCTTATATCGCCCAGCTTAAAACCGGTCGCTTTGTCATCTGGATACAATCGTTTCAGTTCTGCGCTGAGCTCGGGCTGAATCTCACTCCCATGACAAGTTAAGCATACGCCTTTAGTCGGTATCGCTTTCATAAAGCGTACACTGCTGTCGGTGGTTTCAATATGTTCCAACGAAGCCACTTCTTCACCTTGCGCCTTGCGTTGTTCAAATGTTTGCAGGACCTGTGTTTCCCATTCGTCCGGCGCATTATTTGGGTTTCGAACTTTTAACGACGTGCGCCCGACTTTCCACCCGTGCTGTTCTGATACCGCTTTGGCAATTGCCGGTGCTTCGATATTACATACCTTGATCGCAGCAGTGGGCCCGCCCTCTGCCATCGCTTGTTTTAATGCCTTCATTAATTCGCCGCCTAGGGTTTTCATTGCCATTTTCGCTTCCATCACTTCTGTATCCGCTTCTGGCTCCGCATGGCTCATCATTGGAAACAAGACCATCAGGTTGAGTAATGATAGGTAAAAGATAGAACGTGTCATGTGTACCTCCTGGCGATAACAAACCGCCTGACTTATTTTGAATTTGCAAATCCGTTGTTACGCCAAAACTCTTTCTGCGCATCGGTAACCTTAACCAGGTAACGGCGAGATTCCTGAAAAGGATGATTGCGAGTCAGACGTTGAAACACTTCATTCGATGATAGCTGGTTAATTTTCACGATGGCGCGATCGCGATTAGAAGAAAACGTCTTAAGCACGTTACCCGCGCCACCGTTGTAGGCAGAGATAACGGAATAGCGTTTGGCATTTTGATCGCTAATCCTGGCCAGGTATTGCCGTTCTAGTATCGTGATATAGGCCGTACCAATATCGATATTGTAATCCGGGTTATGCAAGTTTTGCGGGCTCGGTTGGCCGGAACGGTTTTTGATTTTTTGATAAACATCGCGTCCGGCCGTTTCCGGTACCACCTGCATTAAGCCATGCGCATTGGCATGACTGACCGCAAACGGATTAAAACTGCTTTCGGTTTTGATGATGGCATAGATCAGGCTCTCGCTGACCTTATATTTCTTACTGTATTTCTGTACCAGGTTGGCATACTTATACGCGCGTATTTCATTATGCGTGGCAATTAACGGGAAGCTGACGCGCAGACCATCGCGCTTACCAAGTTTGACGCGTTGCAGTTTATTCGCGATCAAATAATCCGCATAACGGTTGGCGCGCCATTGCCATTGAATCGGTTTGCCTTCGTTATCTAACACCTGTTCAAATAAAAACGGCTTGCCATGGCTTTCCGGTGTCGCATCAGAATACAAATCCACCTGCCTGGGATCATCCGGTGTTAATAGTGTCGTGACGATCGCCTTTTTTAAGTAGTCTTGTTGTGAATCCGGCGCCAGTGTTTCCACCGTCACGGTGCCAGCTTCAAAATCAATATGCGCGCGATTGTAATAATTGTCAGTATATTTAACGTAGTCTTTCGGCCCGGCCTGGGTTGCGTCGTCTTCGCCCCAGATATCGTTAATCAGATTAACAAAGCGTTTTAACCGGGCTTTGTACGCTTTCAGATCGGCAGGCAATTGTGCGGGGTTTGCTGCGTAGCGTCGTCCTTTGCTTTCGATAATATCAGCGACAGCAGTCGGGGCATCGGCTAATACACTGATAGTACGAATATCACTGCTATTACAACTCAGCAGTAGAGTACTGGCGAGTAACAAGCTGATGAGTCGTCGTTTTTTTAACATCGCTATCGCCGCTTCATATTTGTGCATCTTTGACTGCGCCCATGACCTCAGCCCAGTCAAATTTAATATCCGTCGTCAATACCTTTAACGCGCGCTCGTCGAGTTGCTGTTCCAGTTCTTTTAACATCGCGTCTTCTTCTCTCTCCTCGTGATGCTCGTTCAAGCCTTTCAAGGTTTTTTGTTTATCCAACAGTGCAATAATATTTCGACGCAAATCAGAGTCCGCAAGTTCCTGTTCAATTAACCATTGCAGGTCCTGCTTGGTGTCCTGCATCAGCTTGTTTATTTTTTTATGTTCTTTTTCATACAAACTCACATCCCATTTTGACTGGTGCTCTAGCTTGGCAAACATCGGGAACAGATAGTTTTCTTCTATCTGCATGTGCGATCTTTGAGTCGAGATAAAATGATCCAGCCAATAGCTCGCTTCGTCAAAGCCTGCCTGTAATAAGGCTTCCTGATGGCGTGCAAACAATTCGCGTAAATCCAGATGTTGTCGATGTATCAGTGAAACCAGCATGGATGTGTTATGTTCCTGTCATGAATAGCATGCAGACTAACAGTAGAAAATACAGATTGAAATAGTGATAAATAAACGTGCGTATTAATTAAAGATGTTCATGGCATCGGAACGAAAAGTTTATACAATAGTCACTTATTTCAAACACGGTAACAATAAAACAGGAGCGTTCATAAGTATGCGTTTTATCTGCCTCAGCCTTTGCCTGGCTTTTTCCACCTCTACCATGGCGGCGAAACTGGATGCCAAACTGAAGGAATTAAATCTCCCCGATGGCTTTGCGATAGCGATCTATGCCGAGGATATTCCCGGTGCGCGTAGCATGGTATTAGGCCAATCAACCGGTACCGTGTTTGTCGGAACGCGTGAAGACAAAGTCTACGCCGTCGTCGATAAAGACAAGGATCGAAAAGCGGATGAAGTCGTGACCATTCTTGAGGGCTTAAAAGTACCAAACGGTCTGGCGATGCATCAGGGCATGCTCTATGTCGCCGAACAACACCGCATCGTTCGTTATCCAGCGCCGGGGTTTAGTCTGGATCTGCCGTTTGCACAAATGGGTGAAGTGATCTATTCAGACTTACCAGACAAGTTTCATCACGGCTGGCGCTACATTGAGTTTGGCCCGGATGAAAAACTCTACGTAACAGTGGGTGTCGCTTGTAATATCTGTGACGTTAGTGATCCGGAAGGTACGATATTACAAATGGATGCTGATGGAAGTAATGCCAAGGTCTTTGCCCGTGGTCAGCGTAATTCGGTTGGGCTTGCCTTCCATCCCAAGACCGGTGTCTTGCATTTTACCGATAACAACACCGATAGTATGGGCGATGATATTCCACCCGGTGAATTAAATGCCGCTCCCAAGGCTGGCATGCACTTTGGTTTCCCCTACTATGCCGGTGGCAATATCCAACATAAGGACTGGAAAGATAAAACGCCGCCGCAAAACGTCACCTTTCCTGAAGTGAGTTTCGATGCCCATGCGGCACCGCTGGGTATTGAGTTTTATACCGGTGACATGTTACCGGCGAAATATAAAAACACCGCCTTTGTCGCCCAGCATGGCTCATGGAACCGCAGTGAACCGATTGGCTATCGATTAATGCATATTGATTTTAACGACAAAGGCAAGGTCACTAGTGATAAGGTGTTTATCGATGGCTGGTTGAAAAAAAATGAAGCCTGGGGCCGACCGGTGGATATTTTACAGTTACCGGATGGATCATTATTAGTATCTGATGACTATCAAGGTGTGATCTATCGAATTTATTATAAAGGCTAACACCAGAAAATATCCCAGCTTGGCTTTTAGGCAGTTATCACACAACGCCATACATCGAATTTCGATATACTCTCTAAAATTTAAGGAAACCAATCATGCGCGCGTTAGTTTTTAGTTTACTTTTTTTATGCTTTTTCACTGTCAACGCAACCGAACCACCACTTGGCGTTGGTAAGACGGTACCCGACTGGACCTTAACCACTGGTGCAGGCGAACCATTAAACTACTATGAAGATAGTGACGGTAAGGTCTCGGTGATTATTTTCTGGGCAACCTGGTGCCCGTATTGCCGTTCGTTAATGCCGCACCTGGATCTGGTCTATCGTAAGTATCGCAGCAAGGGTGTGAAGTTTTATGCGATTGATATTCTTGAAGATGGCAAGATTGATCCAGTCAAGTATTTTGAAGTGAAAGAGTTGCAATACACCTTATTACTGGAAGGCGACGCGATCGCTGAACAGTTTGGTGTTAAAGGCACACCTGCGGTATTTGTCATCGATAAGGAAAAAAATATTACTTATAAACGACCGACTGGTACCAGCGATATCATGGTAAAACAAAACGTCGGGCTCAAAATAAAACAGGCCCTGAGTAAATAGTCGATTTAATAAAATGACAAAACCGAGCTTAATCCGCTCGGTTTTTATTTATTGCTTACACGTTTCAATTGATTACCGACACGATACGGCAACACTTCGCGATAACTATCCAGTAATTCATTAATACTTTCCGTCTGCGATACGGTCTGGTTTTGCCAGTTGTCAAACAGATTATAGCCGCCTAACCATTTGGTTTGGTGATCGCGACAAATAAACCAGTGCTCTTTACCCAGATTGACATAGCCATCGGTTTTGCCACATTCAGGACAAGCGCCACAGCGAGAGGAATATTGCATTTCCGGAAAGGGAATCACATTTGTTGGAACCATTTTGCACCTCCACAGGTGTTTAACAAACAGTCAATTAATGATTGCTATCAATTAAGTTAGCTGCAATGTCTGTACCAAGCTATCGACGGATTGTTACAACACTTAAACAGTCAGATGACAATTCGCCTACATAGCTAATATCTAGACGAAATTCATTATATTGCAGTGCAGCAATTTAGGCAAGCGAATCGGCTGAAAGCTAGTTACAGTGCAACCATCGGTGTAAAAGTTTTGACAGGTAGGGCATCACTAAATAGGTCATTAAAAACACCATGATGAAAGATAAAATGGCGATTTGGGCGACGATAGGCAAGGTGTCAATAAAAGGTTTAAGGACATAATTTAGCAATATCGAGAGACTGAAAATTGACACCCAGATCATAATCAACATCTTATGTTTTGGTGGCGGTACCAGCGCCTCTCCTTGCGGCAGGGTAAACCAGGTCTCGAGACCGCTAAGAATCTCCATATCCTGTTCTCCCTGCTCGACCTCGGCATAGCGTTCCAGCCACTGCTGGCGTAGCTCAGAATTTTCCCAGGCCAGATAATTGCGCATGGAATCAAACTTGAAGACGATACGGTAATAATCGCCGGGGCTGGTCGGACGTATGATATTCGCGCCCAAATGCCCGGCAAACGTCATCGCATCCCTGGTCGTACCATGCATGACGTCTTCGAATTCTTTGATGCGATCCGGCTTCGGCCGGCGTTTGACAATGATCGTGACCGGTGAGTCACAATCGATACCGCGCGCCTGTTTATCCTGCTGCATTAATCTTTTGATTAATCAGCGCCAGCTCTTCTTCTGTGACGCGGGCAATCTCCATCAACACATCACGATTTTCCAATTCAACCGCGCGTTCTTCAGAATCAGCGCTTAACCCGTTTGCCAAATCCTTTTTTATCTTCTCCAGTCGTTCGGTTAATTCCTGTTTCTTGTTTTTTAATTCGACTAACTCTTCGCTCATTGTACTTCTCCGTTATAATTATCAATTGATCATTGATAACAATATTGTAATCGAGTTAAGCCGCTGAAGTTAACTCAAGATATGATTATTTAAGCCTGCCCAGTTGACGACTAAAGACGTCATGGCCGATACCAAACGCCTGCTTTAATTCGACATCTTTGTCCCATTCATTTTTTGTCTTCCGCAGGCGCCAGGCTTCTCTAAAACTGATATGCTGCCAGTGATACCAGGGCGAGACCAGCGGAAAATATTGTAATGGCCAGTCGGTGCCATAGATCATACGCTCTCTCAGTCCTGGCTGTTTCATGGCCTTGGCCAAATAACCCAGTTTGTTGATTTGGGTCAGACTAGAGATATCAGCATATAAATTCGGATACTCGGCAAACATCGGCATGATGCGTTCAAAATTATCCTGGCCTGCTGACTTACCGGTAGTAGCAATGTGCGCAGCAATGACAGTCACACCGTTATTTAATGCCAGTTCCAGTCGTCTAGGATCGGCCAGTTCGTCATTGGCATCAGGAAAGGATTTTTCCATACCGGTATGGCTTAACAGAATTAGATCCAGCTCTGCCATTTTTTGATAAAACGCCGCATACTTTTTATTAGCCGGGTCAAAATGCATGATCGAAGGAATCCATTTAATCAGCACCGCACCCTGGGCATGCAGCTGTTCCAGTAGTGCCAGACTGTTTTCTCTTTCAGGATTGACACTGGCACCAAAAAATAGCTTTGGATAACGCGCGGTCTGTTCCGCGACAAACTGGTTATCGACATAGAATTGCGTCTTGTTTTTATCGAGTTGTTTGGTGTCAGGATCGATGACGCCATCCAATGCCAGAATAATCGCCTGATCGATGTAGCGCGAGGCTTCGATTTTGTCGTTCAGTTTTTTAACGACAATCTGATCGCCATGTTGTTGTAATTCCTGCTCGGTGACATCCATCCACTTCAGAAAGAAACGAAAGCGAAAATTTTCCCGCATTTCCTTGTTAATAAAATTACCGGAGTCACCGTAGCCGAGACCGGCGACATGCACATGCCAATCGGTAATGCTTAAATCAGTCAGTGATTGATCGGCGCGAACTGCTGTCGTACTAACAATAAAGTAAGCGATGACTAATTGAACTAGCCTACACTTCGGCAAGCGCATCAGCTTCCTCGTTAGCGTCATGATAGCCAAACTGAATTTTCGCCAACCGTTGATACAGATCGCAGCGTTTTAATAAGTCCTGATGCTGCCCAATGTCGACAATACGACCTTCATCCATCACAACAATTCGGTCCGCTTTAATGACGGTTGAGAGCCGATGCGCGATTACCATGGTCGTATGATCCTGCATAATCGAATCCAGTGCTTTTTGTACCAATAATTCACTTTCTGAATCCAATGCACTGGTCGCCTCATCCAATAACATAATCGGCGGATTTTTTAATATCGCTCGCGCAATGGCAATACGCTGCTGTTGCCCGCCAGACAAACGCATGCCTTTTTCGCCCAGCTGCGTGTCATAACCTTGCGGTTGTTTCTCGATAAACTCATCGGCAATGGCAATCCTGGCCGCCTGTTTCACATCCTCATCACTGGCATCCGGATTACCGTAACGGATATTCTCCAATGCGCTATCGGAGAACAGTATGGTACTTTGTGGGACGATAGCGATACGTTTCCTGACCTCAATCGGATCGGCCTGTTTGATATCAATATCGTCAAGCAAAACACTACCACCGGCAGGATCATAAAAACGCAGCAGCAATTGAAACACGGTACTCTTGCCAGCACCGGATGGCCCGACCAGCGCAACTGTCTCACCGGGTTCAACAGTTAGTGAAAAACCCAATAGTGACGGCGTATCCGGCCGCGAGGGATAATGAAACCTGACCTGTTTAAACTCAATCTTCCCAACAGCATTTTTCGATAAGGCGACGGCTTCGGTTGGCGCCTTGATGTCAGGGCTGGCATGCAATAATTCCATTAAGCGTTCCATCGCACCAGCAGCACGCATCACGTTGTTCCAGACTTCACCTAGCGAAGTCGTACTGCCAGCAAGAAATGTGGCATATAGTAAAAACTGACCTAAAGTGCCGGGTGTCATACTGCCATTAATGACAGAGTGTGCACCAACCCATAGTACAACGACCATGGTGCCAAACGCAGTCATGATAATTGTCGCGGTAAACAAGGCGCTGGTGCGTAACCGTTGTTTTGCAGAATCAAATGAGGCTTCGACCGAATCACCAAATCGTTTGGCGAGAAATCCTTCCAGCGTAAACGCCTGCAATATCTGAATCGCATTCAATGATTCATCAGCAATACTGCTTGAATCGGCAATACGATCCTGATTTGCGCGCGACAGTTTTCGTATCTTCATGCTGTAAAAGAAGATTGGTACAACTACCAGAGGCACCAGTAACAGAATCATCAGCGTCAACTTGGCGCTGGTAACAAACAGCATGATTAAACAACCTATCACACTAAACAGACTGCGCAGCGCGATTGAGATGCCGGCACCGAACACGGTTTGTACCAGTGTGGTATCGGTCGTTAATCGTGATAGTACTTCGCCGGTGCGTGTGACCTCAAAAAAGGTCGGACTCATTTTAATAATGTGCTGATAGACTGCTGACCGGATATCGGCGACCACACGCTCACCAATCCACATCACTAAATAAAACCGGATTGATGCAAATAGCGCAAACGCAATCGCCAAGCCGAATAACGCGATGAAATAATGATTGATACTATCGGTGTTATTACTGGAAAAACCATAATCGATCACATAGCGTAAGGCTACTGGTATACACAGCATCGAGATCGAAGCCAGGGTTAAAAACACCAACGCCAGGCTCAAGCGCCCCAGATAGGGACGCATGAATGGCAATGCCATACGCAAGGGTTTAATGCTGGTACCTTTGGCTCGATCCAGTCCTTTTAAGTCTTTTTTCATTTATCAGTTTTACTGCTAATCAGCTGTTCTTTTTCAAGCTTAGTCATGCGTTTAATAGTGGCCTCGCGCTGACAGGCTGAGGATCGGTTCGGACAGTTCTCACTATAAACCAGACTCACCGGTCGTCGAGAACGCGTGTAGGCGGCTGCCTTTTTGCGGTCGCTATTGTGTTCATCCAGGCGACGTTCAATGTCTGTCGTGACGCCGGTATACAGACTATTATCCGCACAGCGAACAATATATACGAACCAGCCACTCATCGTGCTAACAGAATTTTTGTGTGACTACGACAATGATAGATAAATCGGATACGCTTAAAAATCGGTAACGGTTAGCATTTCTTCAGCATCCACCATCGCTACGAAGTACCAACCGGTAGAATTCAAACGCTGATAGGCGAGAAACTTTTCCCGGCCTTTATCAAAATACATATACTCGCCAGATTGTTGCTGTTGGACTTTATTCACAACATAATCATTCGGAAAGATGTCTAGTTCGTCAATAGCATTGATTAAGGTGCCGACTCCATAAGAGCGATTTCTATCTTCGGAAGAGACGACGATCTCTCCTTTCTCATTTAGCAAAAAGGTTTCTTCAAGCCCCTCAATACCGGGCATGGACATCAAACGCTTACGAATAAACTCAAGCGTAATTTCTACCCCAGCGACACCCAAAAACTTTCCTTCGTTATCATAGATAGGACTGGTACAGGGTAACAACACACCTCGACCACCTACATCAATATAAGGTTGCAGCCACTGAATGCCTTTGTTTTTAATCGAGTTCCGATACCAGGGTCGCTGTCTCGGATCATAAGCTTCCGGATAGCCGGTCTTACCCGGATAGTCAGCGATCAATCCGGCTTCCAGCCCGACATAAGACCAGACCAACGGCAACCCTTCTTCCATAATAATTCTTCTGGCCGTATCGATATCATCTGGCTCGACTTCCTGATCATGACTCTTGAGCATCAAGCTGCGAAATGAATGCCGCAACGGATTCAATCGTTGCAGGATGGGTCTGACATTGGCTTCGCGAACGCCCGGCGCCAGTTTATACACATGGTAATCAACACTAATCGGCATACCGTAGACATCAGAAAATTTAAAATCTCTGGGCCCGTTCGGTTTATCAATAGTCAGATTAGTATAGTAAGGTGATTTATCCCGGTTACCCTGCGTGAGTAAATTGGTTGCACCAATAGTCAGCCCTTCCAATATCGCCTGATACTCCAGAAACCGGGTATCAATCTTTTGCGCCTTGGCCACAACCTGACTGACCAATTGATTGGTAATCGTACCTTCGCTTTGCGTCTCGTGCATCGACTGCACTTGTAAAAATAATAATGTGACGACCAAAGTAAACGAGGCTAATACCGAATAGATGACGATGTTCACCGCCGCCTTTCTATGTTGCGATACCCAGCGCATGAACTTTTGTTTGGTGGATTCCGGTCGCGCCTTGATCGCCTCACCGTGCATAAACCGACGAATATCGTCAGCAAATGCGGCAACCGTTTCATAGCGATCTTCAGGCATGTACTGGGTGGCCTTTTTGACAATGGCCAACAATTGTTCCTGCTCATCGTCCTGCTTGCCATAACGTGGCGGTTGATCGATATGGCCACGTCTGGCTTTCATCATGACTTCGTCACTTGTCTTGCCATTTATCGCCCGATGAAAGGTGACCAGCTCAAACAGAATCAAGCCTAATGAATATAAATCGCTGCGATGATCCAGAATATCCAATTCGCCCTCGGCTTGCTCTGGAGACATGTAGGCCGGTGTCCCCATTACCTGTCCCATCTTGGTCTTGTCTTCTTCATCGACCTTTTCAGCACCAACCATAACTGTCTTATCACCAAACATGTCTTTATCGACATCAACCGTTTTCGCGATGCCCCAGTCCATTACATAAACTTCATTATAGGGGCCGATCATGATGTTCAATGGTTTCAGATCGCGATGAATCACACCCTTACGATGTGCGTAATGCATGGCATCACAAACTTTCAGGAAATGCTCCAATCTTGCATGCAGCGTATGGTATTCATCAGGCTCACCGTTTTTATCATACTGGTCCATGGTCTCGCGGGTATGATCCTTCAGGGTAATGCCGTCGATTAACTTCATCGCATAGCCAACGTTTTTTCCATTCACTACGAGTCCGTATACCGGAACAATGTTTGGATGTTGTAACTGTGCAGTTACCTGCGCTTCCTGAAAAAAACGTCCCATATAACTCGGGATGTCGGCAACATGCGCATGAATCTTTTTATAGGCGACCGTGCGGTTGAGTTTATTATCACGCGCAACCAGTATTTCACCCATGGCACCTTCATCGATCGATTCCAGTACTGTGTAATCTTCACTGTCTATGTAAGTACCGGAAATTTCCAACGTTGATGGCTCTGATTTGTCAGAGGCTACCTCATGTTGACCACTGATCTCATTGATATCAGCAAAAGAGGTTAATTCGATTTTTTCGTGAGTCTGAATATTTTTATATTCGGTACTGGTGATCTTTTTACTGTTATATAGATACTTAATAAAGGCATCTTCACTGTGCTCACCATGCTTGGCCAGATACTCCTGACACATAGACTCAAGCTCAGAAATACTGAGCGAGGTAATATTACTTTTTATCGCGTCGGTTAACATGGAATGACAGCAGTCACTATTTCTTTATTATTGGTTTAATAGATGCAACATGATAACAGTTATCAAATAGTGAATATGCAAAAAAACAGCCTGGCGGTAAGATTTACAGAAAAAGTCCCAGAAAATCATTTAAATAGCGCTGTCCGCTGGCTGTCGGAGATAATCGCTCCAGGCCCCAATCCAGCCATCCCTGCTGCTCGGCCTGACTAAGTTGTTGCTCTACGATTGATAGCGGCAAGCCGGTCCGTTGTAAAAACAGCTTGGTAGGCACACCCTGGTTTAGGCGCATACTGTTCATCATAAACTCCAGCGGTAATTCCTGTCGGCTAATGCGTTTTTGTGAAGTCACCGCCGCATCAGAACCTGCCATGTCGAGATAGCGTTCTGGAATCCGATGTCGGGTAAATCGCTCGATCTTACCCTCGGCAACATTCGTTATCTTGCCGTGAGCGCCAGCGCCAATACCGAGATAATCACCAAATTCCCAATAATTGAGGTTATGTTCACAGCGTTGATTATGACTTGCATAAGCGGATATTTCATATTGCTGATAACCCGCTTCTGCTAATAATACCTGACCTTGCTGTTGTATATCCCAAATCCTGTCGTCATCGGGCAGCGTAGGTGGCTTCGAATAAAATATAGTATTAGGCTCAATCGTTAACTGGTACCAGGATATATGCGCCGGTTGTAAGGCTATCAATTGTTGCAAATCCGAAAGCGCCTGTTCAATGGTCTGTCCCGGTAAGCCGAACATCAGGTCGAGGTTAACATTATCAAAGCCGGCATCTTTCGCCATCGCGACCGCGGCTTTGGCTTCGTTACTATCGTGGATACGTCCCAATGCTTTCAGCTGTGCATCGTTAAGACTCTGGATACCAAGCGATAATCGATTGATGCCAATATCCCTGTAACCTCTGAACTTTTCTGCCTCGATGGTACCCGGATTGGCCTCCAGTGTGATCTCGATGCCAGGATGCAGGTTAAGCCTGGCACGCAGTGCGACCATCAGTTTGTCCATTGCCTCAACAGAAAACAGACTGGGTGTGCCGCCACCAATGAACACGCTACTGATCTGCCGACCCCAGATATTGGGTAGATCAAATTCAAGATCGCTTATTAGCGCATCAACATATTGTTGTTCCGTATCATCATCAACGCGGTGCTCGTGTGAGTTGAAATCACAGTAGGGACATTTCTTCACACACCACGGCAGATGTACGTAGAGCGATAGCGGTATCGCCTCATTGAAGTTCAGCATATCGACTTACTCTGGTTTCAGGACTTCGGTTTCTTTATCCAGCTTCAAACCACCAAAGCGGGCGCGCAATTGCAAGACCAGCGATAACAAACTGGGCATAAAGGTCAAGGTAATCAATGTTGAAAATAACAGGCCGAATAACACAATCACACCCAGGCCGCGGTATAGCTCAGTGCCTTCACCGGGATTAAACACCAAAGGCGACAGACCGGCGATAGTGGTAATCATTGACATCATGATCGGGCGCAGTCTTGATTCGGTTGCCTCTTTCACCGCGTCGGTTAATTCCATCGCATGTTCGCGAAGATTTTGCATCGCGCGCTCAACCAATAAAATAGGATTGTTAACCACGGTACCGATCAAAACCAGAAAACCGAGCATGGTAATCATGTCGAATGGCTGGTTAATCGTTTGAAAGCCAAACATATCCAGTTTACCGCCGATTAAATTCACCAACCATAAACCTACTACGCCACCACTGATACCAATCGGTACCGACGTCATGATCAATAACGGGTAACCCCAGTGTGAGAAGATAGCGACCATTAACAGGTAGGCAATAATAATTGCAGTAATAAAGTTGGCCTGCATGGCATCGCGTGTTGCATCAAGTCGGTCGCTGGCGCCAGTGATAGTCATGTTAATGGTATCGCCAAGCATATTGTTATCACGCATGTATTGAATCAGATCACGTTTCACAATCTCGACACCCTCCTCCAGCGCGACGTCTTCAGGCGGAATGATAGACAAGGTGATCGTGCGGCGACTGTTTACCCGCCTGACCTGCTCGGTATTCACCGTATCCTCTGCAGTGGCTACGGAAGACAGTGGCACCATCCCACCCTGGTTTGAATACAGCATCAGGTGATCGATATCAGCCGGTGAGTTGATCACACCCTGAGTGGAATACAGGAACATATCGATCTTGTTATCACCTTCGAAATATTCATCGACAAAGGCACCATCTGAGTAGGCCCAGATGGTATAGCCGAGTTCATTGGCATCGATCCCGAGTTCGGCAGCGCGTTCCCAATCCGGTCTGATTTCTATCATCGGCTGGCCAAGGGTCAGCGATGAGGGTTCAGGTCTGACTCTCGGATTATCAAAGATCGCCTGCGCACGCAGAAACGCTTTCAGACCCGTGTCGTATAACTCTTCAAGATAAGAGCCACTGATATCCAGATTGATACTACGCGTGCCACCCGAGTTACTGGAAAAAATACTGCCCCTGGAAACAAACGTCAGTACGCCGGGAAACGCTTTTATCTTTTCCTGCGTGACATCGATTAACTTATCGAGATGTTGCCGCGACGTGACCTCGATCACCGACATGGTGGCGCCGGAGCTGGCAAACGTCACCAGGTAATCCAGCGGCGGTACCCCATCGCTATTGATATCGTAATCAGCGGTATCCTTACCCAGATGTGGAACAAACATCTCGTTAAGACGTTTCGCAATCTGGTTCATCTGCTCAATATTGTAACCGGGTGGTGGAAACACGCGGGCAAAGATTTTCTTTTCTTCTCCCTCAGGAAGATACTCGGCCTTGGGCGTCAGGAATTCCAGAATCAATGCCGTGACAATCAGGACGCTGGCAATTAATACCACGCGTCGAACTACGCCTCGTAACAACCAGTCCAGGAATTTCATCAGCAAGCTGCCAAACAGCTGACCAAGCCGATAAACACCCGGACCTTTGACTGCTAGCGTGTTTGGCGACAAGAAGCGACTGCAGGCAACCGGTATCACAGTAATGGCGACAATCATCGACATCAGGATCGCTGCTGAAATCGCCACCGCCACGTCGGAATAAAGCTGACCGGCCTCTTCCTGTATGAACACGATGGGTAAAAACACAAACACAGTGGTTAAGGTAGACGCCAATACCGCTGACCAGACTTCTTTTACTCCTTCATAGGCCGCCTGGATACGCGACTTACCCATGGCCATATGCTTATAGATATTTTCCAGCACCACAATGCTGTTATCCAGTGTCATGCCAATCGCAAATGCAACACCCGCCATGGAAATCACATTCATGGTACGACCGGTTATTAACAAACCAAGAAACGCCGTGACGGTACAGATGGGAATCCCCAATGCACCGACCAACGTGGCTGATGTTGATCGCAAAAATAAAAACAGGATCAGCGTCGCTAATACCGAACCCAGCAATAAACTCTGTGATACGACCTTGACCGATTGTTCGACGTAACGCACGTCTTCCGAGATCAGTTTGATCTGCATGCCATTGTCTTTCAGGTAACCGTTGTTGAGATCATCAATCACTTTAGTAATGTCCCGCTTAATCGCGATGACATTGGATCCGATCTGGCGTTTTACCGATAGATTAATGACACGTTCACCATCGTTATAAACGACGGAACGAATCTCGGCGAGATCGCGCTCAACATAACCCAGGTCTTTCAAGCGCACAAAGGCATCACCCTGTCGAGTAATCACCATGTTTTCCATTTCCTCAAGATCACGAAACCGCCCCATGGTACGTAAGATATAACGACGCTTACCGGAATCGAGATCGCCGCCAGACACATCACGATTGCGCGCACGAATCGCATCCCTGACATCAATCAAACTGATGTCGCGCTCGGCCAGCTTAACCGGATCGACATAAATTCTTATCTGGGTATCTTCACCACCGCGCAGGCGCACTGAATCAATCCCGGGCACGCGCTCAAGATAAGCAATGACATTGTCTTCGAGAAAGTCGCGCATGCCGACGATATTGAGATTCTTCGGGTTACCTTCCAGCGGATATACGCTGTAATACATAAACGAATTACTGGAAAAAGAACTGGCGGTAAGCCTGGGCTCATCAACATTCTCGGGATAGCCGGGTACCTGGGTAATCGCGTTGTTGACGCGTAACAGCGCATCGCTGATATCAACGCTGAAAGGAAACTCGAGTTCGATAGAAGCACTGCCGGTCGTGGCGGTAGAAATCATACGTTCCAACCCGGACACGCGACGAAGGTATTCCTCCTGTTCGATCAGGATTTCTTTCTCAATATCCTGCGGTGTTGCTCCCGGCCAGATAGTGCGCACCGAGATAACCCGAGGATCGGTATCCGGGATCATTTGTACCGGCACACGAAAAAAGGAAAGGGTACCGAATAAACAAATAATCAGTATCGCTACCGTAACAATGATGGGGCGGTTGATCGCAAAGCGAAACATGATGAACTAAAGCTGGTAATCGAGCTGTTCGATTACGTTGACATTCTGGCCCGGGCGCAACAGTTCATTACCCTTAACGACAATACGATCACCAATCGCAATCTCTTTTGAATTTATCTCAATGTTCTCCCTGACACTCTTGCCTGTGGTTACCTGCACCGGTCGCGCCTGACTGGCCCCGTCCTTATCTGCCACTACCCATACTGTCTTGGTACCATCCGGTTTTTGCACTATGGCATCACGTGGTAATAATAAAGACTTCACAGTTTCCTTGCCGCGTAGCTGAAACGAGACCCGAGCCGACATTCCCGGCGCAATCACCTGATGACTATTTTCAATTTGAATAAAGACAGGAAACGTACGCGCGGTTTGATTGCTGACCGGGATCTTGGCAGTGACACTGGCATTAAAAACCTGATCGGGTATGGCATCGTAACGAATCGTCACCGGTGTGTTGACATCAAGACGATTAAAATAAAATTGCGGTACCGCAACTTCAATTCGTAACGGGTTTAATTCGATAAGATTAAACAAGGCATTATTACTATCCACCCACTGCCCGACCTCGACCAGCTTCTCGGCGATGACACCATCGAACGGCGCATAAACCGTATGCCGTGCAGCAATAGCCTGTTGTCTTTGCAGCTCGGTTGCAAGACGCTGGATCACCGCCTGATTAATCTCGACCTCAGCAGCCGCGGACTCAAACGTGGTCGCGGCAACATGTTTTTTCTTAACCAGTTCAGCAGCCTCGTCTCGTTGTCGCACCAGTTCACGCTGGCGGGCGCGGGCCTCGCTAAGCTGTGCCTTGACCCGGGCAATTTCCAAATCGGCAAGCTGTCTATCCAACTGCAATATGACGTCACCCTTGCTGACAATACTGCCTTCATCAACATCTAATGATTCAATATAACCAGATTCTTTTGGGGATATCTGTGCATTCCTTATCGATGCCACACTACCGGTTAACGGCACCTCCTCACGCAGTTCACCAGTCTTGGCAGTGACAATACTGACTGGCGTCACCGGGTCGGCGGCCATGCTCACCGTGGCAAATAATAACAAAGCCAGGACAAACAGCCATTGCTCGACAGTCAGGTAGTTTTTATTACGACAGGAAATATGCATGATTCGAAAAGGGCTTACCTCCAGTTAGCGCTGGATTCCAAACCTGAAACTCACTATTAAGTATGTATTCATTAAAAGATAACACCTTTAACGCAAGCAAGTGCGGTTTTTGCATAGACAACCCTGCCATTGAAATAGCTGGTTTCATTATCCTGTCATATTTTTGGGTTATGTTTAACAGTAAGCAGGTCACGGAATATTGGAACGGAAGCGGTCCTGCGCTGCTTTCCCGACTCACGGATGGGTCGGGGAAGTCACCATAGCCTTGTTAATACCCACATGTCGTTAACAGATGACATGCCCAATTAAGCAACCCTAACGATAAGTCTCAGTTAACGTCGACACTAATTGTCTCAAGGCCTTACCACGATGACTGAGTGCGTTCTTGGTTTCTGCCGTTAATTCAGCCGAAGTACATTGCTGCTCATCAAGATAAAATATCGGATCGTAACCAAATCCATTACTACCGGCTGGCTCTGTTAATAATCGACCTTCCCAAAACCCCTGACTGATAATCGGAACCGGGTCATTGGCATGACGCAGATAAACCATCACACAGACATAACGTGCAGTTCGCTTTTCTTCAGGATAGTCCTGAATATTAGTGATTAGTTTTTGCAGGTTATCTTCGTCACTGGCACCAACCCCTGCATACCTGGCTGAATAAATACCGGGTTGACCACCTAAGGCGGAAACCTCGATACCTGAATCATCGGCGATGGCGGGTAGTGTTGTTAACTTCGATGCATGCCGTGCCTTGATTAGGGCATTTTCTACAAAACTGGCACCGGTTTCTTCAACCTCATCAACATCGAACTCGGACTGTGGAATGACATCAATATCCAGATTAGCCAACACTTCATTAATCTCTTTGACCTTACCAGCATTATTACTGGCAAGCACAATCTTGTCGGGTCGCACTACTGTGAATCCAACGCTTGGCGCTGATAATCAAACAATTCAGTGATACCTTTATTTGCCAAAGCCAGCATACTGTTCAGTTCATCATGAGAAAATGGATGCCCCTCTGCTGTACCCTGTACCTCAATGAACTGGCCGTCGCTATTCATCACAACGTTCATATCAGTCTCGGCGGTAGAATCTTCGGCATAATCCAAATCAAGCACCGGTACACCATCGCAAATACCGACCGAGATAGAAGCAATCATTGCCTTGACCGGATTGGTATCAATCAGACCCTTCTGCATCACTTTTTCAATCGCCTGCATCAACGCGACGTAAGCACCGGTGATTGAAGCCGTGCGGGTTCCACCATCGGCCTGGATCACATCGCAATCAACAACAATGGTATTTTCACCCAACGCTGTCATATCGATTACCGCTCTAAGTGAGCGACCAATCAATCGCTGAATCTCCATGGTACGCCCGCCCTGTTTGCTCTGCGTCGCCTCGCGCCGCATGCGACTGCCGGTAGAGCGCGGCAGCATACCGTATTCAGCTGTTACCCAGCCCTGTTCTTTACCACGTAAAAAACCTGGCACCCCCGATTCGAAACTGGCATTACATATAACTTTGGTATTGCCAAATGCTATCAGTACTGAACCCTCAGCATGACAGGTAAAGTCACGGGTAATCGATACTTGTCTTAGCTGATCCGGTTCACGACCACTGGGGCGCATAGTATTCTCCTGTTCAAAAATCGCGGCATTATACCGATAAAACCATTTACGTGTTTTCTATTCACAGTCTAGACGCTAGTATTGGCAAAATTATAAGAATAAGGAATGACAAATGATCGTAAGCATGACCGCCTACGGCAGGGCAGAAAATAACACTGATATTGGCCAGGCCAGTTGTGAAATCCGCAGCGTTAATCATCGCTATCTGGAAATGGCCGTCAGACTGCCTGAGGAACTTCGCGCCCTGGAGCAAGCCATTCGTGAAAAAATTTCCGCTAAATTAAAACGCGGTAAGGTTGACTGCAATATCCGTTTTGACTTTAGTGCCGTCGTATCAGACAGCATCCCGGTCAATCATCAGCTGTTAGGCAAATTGATCGAAACCGTCGAGTCAACCAGCGATAAGTTAAAACAGGCCGCACCGGTTAACCCGATGGAGCTGCTGCGCTGGCCGGGCGTGCTGGATAAAGACGTACCTGATCAGGAACAGATCGGCAGTATTATTCTGTCTCTGGTTGATGAGACACTGGATGCGGTTGTTGCAACTCGTCAGCGTGAAGGCGAAAAAATCAGCAAGATGATTCTGGAGCGAACCGAAAAAACCAGGGCTATTGTTAACCAGGTACAGCAGCAGATGCCCGAGATAATAAATGGATTAAGAGACAAGTTATCTCAGCGTGCCAGCGAATTATGCAATGAACTGGATAACGACAGACTGGAACAGGAACTCGTTCTATTAAGCCAAAAGCTGGACGTGGCCGAAGAGATGGACCGGCTATTAGCACATATCGAGGAAGTGGAACGCGTGCTCAAGCAGCAAGGCCCGGTAGGAAGACGACTGGATTTTCTGATGCAGGAAATGAATCGCGAAGCCAACACACTGGGATCAAAATCATCACATATTGATACCAGTAATGCCTCGGTCGATCTGAAAGTCTTTATCGAACAAATGCGCGAACAGATTCAAAATATTGAGTAAGCCATGTTAAACAAGAACGGCACGTTATTTATTATCTCCGCTCCCTCCGGGGCTGGAAAGACCTCACTGATCACGTCATTACTGGAACAGATGGATAATCTGAATGTGGCCGTATCGCATACGACTCGCGCACCTCGGGATGATGAGCAGGATGGGCAAGCTTATCACTTTGTTGATGATGCACATTTTAAACAACTGATTAATGACAATCATTTCCTCGAATACGCGCGCGTATTTGATCATTACTATGGTACGTCGCGACAACAGGTTGAAGATCAATTGGCCAAAGGTAGCGATCTTATCCTGGAGATAGACTGGCAGGGGGCACGCCAGATTAAATCCCAACTCAGAAATAGCGTCACGATATTTATACTCCCTCCCGACTATGATTCCCTGAATCAAAGACTGGTAAATCGCCAGAAAGATGCGATGGACACCATAAAACAGCGGATGGCAGGGTCGTTGGAAGAGATCTCACATTTCAAGGAATACGACTATATCGTCATCAATGATGAGTTTAACCAGGCACTGGAAGAGCTTAAGTCCATCATTACCGCAACCAATCTCGGTAGCTGCCGCCAATCTGACTTTTACGATAATTTTGTTGACCAAATCATGGCACAAGCCGACTGATTTCAGTACAATACCGCCCCTTTTCGCCATAGACGTAAACATATTACGTCTGAGAACTAGTCTAACTGAGGAATATTATGGCCAGATTAACCGTAGAAGATTGCCTGGAACATATCGATAACCGATATGATTTGGTGATTCTCGCAAGCAAACGTGCTCGTCAGATCTCAATGGGCGCCGATCCATTGGTACCAGCTAATAATGATAAACCCACTGTGATTGCCTTGCGTGAAATTGCCGATAACCTGATCACCAACGATAATATCGATACCATCAATCAATTTGATACTGAAGACGAATTCACCGAAGCCGATTTCGATCTTCCCCCTAGCGAATAACTCCTAAAGGCGCCATTGGCGCCTTATTGTTTCCCAAGTCCTGCTTTGCTGTACACTTAAGGTACAGTCATTTTGTTAATTCTAAACCGTGTTAACCATTGCCGAACTTAGCAAAGTCGTAGGAACCTATCTGCAACCTGAACAGGTGCAGAAGGTTCAACGCGCCTATCAATTTGGCGCCCGTGCACATGAAGGGCAAAAACGTGCCAGCGGTGAACCCTATATTCATCATCCCTTGGAGGTGGCGAATATATTGGCTGATATGCACATGGATCATCAAACCCTGATGGCGGCAATCCTACATGACGTGATAGAAGACACCCCGACTGCGAAAGACGAAATTAGAAAAAAATTTGGTAAAGGCGTTGCTGAACTGGTTGACGGTGTTAGTAAGCTGGACAAGATCCATTTTGAGAGTTTCGCCGAGGCGCAGGCCAATAACTTCAGAAAAATGCTGATGGCAATGAGCGATGACATCCGTGTCATCCTGGTCAAGCTTGCCGATCGTTTGCATAACATGCGCACTATCGATGTATTAAAACCGGAAAAGCGTCGGCGTATCGCGCGCGAGACGCTTGAGGTTTATGCACCTATCGCATTACGACTTGGCGTCAATACCATCAGACTGGAATTAGAAGAATTGGGTTTTGCCACACTCTACCCGATGCGCCATCGCATACTTTCAGAACAAATCAACAAGGCGCGCGGTAACCGTAAAGAAGTCATTAGCAAGATCCGCACGTCATTAAAACGACGTATGCGCCAGGAAAAAATTCCCGGACAAATAATGGGTAGAGAGAAACATCTTTATGGCATCTATCAAAAGATGCGTGAACAGCATTTATCTTTCTCCGAGGTGTATGACGTCTATGCCTTTCGAATTATTGTTGATGAGTTTGATACCTGCTATCGCGCTGTTGGTACCGTGCATAATATGTACAAACCGGTACCGGGTAAATTTAAAGACTATATTGCTATTCCTAAAGCAAACGGTTACCAGTCTCTGCATACAGTGTTATTCGGACCGTATGGCGTACCGATTGAGATACAAATTAGAACCCGGGAGATGAATGACGTAGCGGAAGTGGGTATCGCCGCACACTGGTTATATAAATCGGAAGGTAAAAAGTCCGGCACTAAAGAACGCGGCTCGGATCGCAGCAGCGCTCATCGACGCGCACGTGAATGGTTACGTAATATTGTCGAGATGAACAAAACCGCCGGTAATCCGAAAGAGTTTTTCGAAAATGTAAAAATCGATCTGTTCCCGGATGAAGCCTATGTGTTTACCCCCAAGGGCAAGATCATGGAATTGCCGATGGGTTCTACTGCAGTCGATTTTGCCTACGCGATTCATACCGACGTCGGTAATCACTGCGTCGGGGCCCGCATTAACCGAAAGTTGGCACCGCTGGGTACGGTATTATCAACGGGTGATACGGTCAGGATTATCACCGCTGAAAGCGGTCGCCCTAACCCTGCCTGGTTGAATTACGTGGTAACCGCCAAGGCACGAACACAGATTCGTCATTACCTGAAAAACCTGCAAAACAGTGAAGCTATCGCACTCGGCAAACGTCTATTAAACCGTGAACTGGAACCGTTTGACATTACTTTTCAAGACATCCCTGAAAAAGACATGCAGCGTTTGATTAGCGAAAACAAGGAAGAATCAGCCGATGACTTTTTTGCTTCGATTGGACTGGGTAACAAAATGGCACCGTTAATTGCGAGGCAAGTGGTATCGCTGGAACAATTAAGCAGCGTGCAGGAAAAAAGAGAAAAGTATGATGAACATATTCCTCTCATCATCAGCGGTACCGAAGGCATGGTCGTGACCTTACCCAAATGTTGTTACCCAATCCCGGGCGATCCAATACATGGCTATGTTTCATCAGGCAGAGGCATCGTGATTCACCGTCAAAACTGCAAGAATATCGTCGACTTTCGAAACCAACAGGAAAAATGGGTACAGGTCGAATGGGAAAAAGATATTGATCGCGACTTCAGCGTTAAGATATCCATGAGTGTAAAAAATCAGCGTGGTGTTTTGGCAACGGTCGCTGCCACTATTGCCGATGCTAATGCAAATATTGTACATGTTGATATGGCCGATAGTGATGATCTCTATACCGCCTTGCGCTTCACCATTGAAGTGAATAACAGAGTGCACCTGGCGCAGGTGTTACGAAAAGTCCGACTATTAAAAAGTATCTCGCAACTCACTCGTATGTAATTTTTGATTCCAGACAGGGGAAAACTAATGGATAAACAAATCATATCAACAAGTAAGGCACCACAAGCAATCGGTACCTATTCTCAAGCGGTTAAGGTTGGCAATACTGTCTATCTATCCGGGCAAATACCGCTGATGCCTGACACGATGGAATTGATTGAGGGTGATATGCGCGCCCAGATTACCCGAGTGTTCGATAATTTAACTGCCGTCGCCGAGGCCGCAGGCGGGACGTTGGCAGATATCAGCAAGCTCAATATCTTTCTCACCGACTTATCTCACTTTCCGCTTGTTAATGAAATCATGGCTGATTATTTTAGCGAACCCTATCCTGCCCGTGCCGCTGTCGGTGTAGCCAGCTTGCCCAAAGCTGCGCAGGTAGAAATGGACGCCATCATGACGCTGTGAGATCTGTCATTTTTGACTAAGCTAGCACAGCGGAGTCTTAATGACCCCGTTACCGAATTAAAAGGTGTCGCCAACGCATTATCAGAAAAGCTGGCGCGACTTGGTATCAGTAGAATTCAGGATCTGCTGTTCCACCTGCCTTATCGATACATTGATCGTACCCGCCTGACCCCAATGGGCTCGCTACTCGCCGGACATGATGCCTATGTTCAGGGTGAAATAGAATTAAGCCAGATAAAATATGGCAGACGACGCTCGCTGTTATGCCAGATCAGCGACGGTACCGGTTCATTATTATTACGTTTTTTCTATTTTTCCAAACAACAGCAACAGTCAATGCAGCAAGGCAGATTATTACGCTGTTATGGTCAGGTCAGGCGCGGCCCGTCATCGCTGGAGATGGTACATCCGGAATATAGAATGATTCATGCTGACCATGTTGAAGGACTGGAAGAACAATTGACCGCGGTGTATCCAGCGACAGAAGGCTTACAACAGAATCGCTTGAGAAAATTAATTGACCAGGCACTGTATGCCTTACAATCCGACGCATCAGATTTAAATGAGCTCTTACCTGACAACATATTAAACGATCAGCAACTGCCCACATTAAGAGATGCACTGGAATATGTGCATCGCCCGCCACCGGATGCAAATACAGAGCTATTACTTGAAAACCGTCATCCGGCTCAATTGCGACTTGCCTATGAAGAATTACTGGCGCATCAGCTAAGTTTACAAGAACTGAGAAAAGAACTGCGTAAAGAACAATCGCCGCGGTTTGCTCAAAGTGAGACACTGACTCCAGCATTTTTAAAGCAGCTGCCTTTTCAATTAACTAATGCACAACAGCGTGCATCCGCAACCATTGCTAAGGATATGAACAATTCAATGGCAATGCTAAGACTGGTTCAGGGCGATGTTGGATCGGGTAAAACTGTTGTCGCCGCATTGGCAAGCTTGCAGGCCATAGAGGCCAGTTATCAGGTCGCCATCATGAGTCCGACTGAACTGTTGGCCGAGCAACACTTTGCCAATTTTAAAAACTGGTTTGAACCACTCAACATCCAGGTGCATTTCCTCACCGGAAAATTGAAAAAGTCAGAACGCACGGCAACCCTGGAAAAACTGGAGATGGAACAGCCGCTGGTTGTTATCGGTACCCATGCCCTGTTTCAGGAATCGGTTAACTTTAACAAGCTGGGTCTGGTTATCATTGATGAGCAACATCGATTTGGTGTGCATCAACGTCTGGCACTGATGGAAAAAGGCCGGCATCGCAATGAATACCCACATCAATTAATTATGACAGCAACGCCCATCCCTCGAACCTTAACCATGACGGCCTATGCAGATCTTGATCACACCATCATTGATGAGCTGCCACCCAACCGGCAGGCTGTTAACACCAGCGTTATCTCAAACCAACGACGCGACGAAATTATCGAACGGATAGAAAATGTTTGTCAGCAGCAACGTCAGGTTTACTGGGTGTGTACATTAATCGAGGAGTCGGAAAACCTTCAATGCGAAACGGCAACAGATACCTATAATACCCTCAGCGAAAGGCTGGACTCAGTCACGACCGGCCTGATACATGGCCGCATGAAAAATGAAGAAAAGGAAACCATCATGCGGCGCTTTAAGCAGGGCGAGATTGATCTACTCGTGGCGACAACGGTCATTGAAGTCGGTGTTGATGTACCCAATGCCAGCCTGATGATCATAGAAAATGCCGAGCGTCTTGGCCTATCGCAGCTACACCAACTGCGCGGCCGTGTTGGACGCGGTAATATACAAAGCGACTGTATATTGATGTACCAGTCACCACTTGGCGATCTTGCCAAACAACGGCTCGAGGCATTAAGAAACAGCAATGACGGTTTTTATATCGCGGAAAAAGATTTGGCGTTACGCGGCCCGGGTGAAGTCCTCGGTACAAGGCAAGCCGGTATTCCTGAGTTACGGGTGGCAAACCTGTTACGCGATGCGCATCTTTTACCCGATATTCAGGACATCGCAAAAATTATGCTTAAAGATTATCCCGAACAGGTAGAATTATTAATTCGTCGATGGCTAGGCAATAGCATGGACTATAGCAATGTTTGATCAAACAAGCGGAACTAACAATTGATCCTTAACTGGCAAAATCAGTCTTCGGCATCGGAACAGATAAAGGATAAAAAATTACATCCTTATATCTTTCATGAAGCATCACTAACCAAACTGATACAGGAATCATGTATTGGAGAATTCAGTATTGCCATCCACTCGACCGGTTGGGGTAAGGCAATGCCTGAAGAAATGGAACTGCTCGATGTCAATCAGGATGAACCGATATTTGTCCGTGAGTCGTGGTTGAAGTCAGATAATGTCAATCTGGTGTTTGCGCGCAGTATTATTCCGGGGCAAAGCCTGGATGGCAGTCTCAGCAGACTAACTGATTTGGGCGACCGTCCACTTGGCGAAGTATTATTTGCCGAACCAAGCTGTGAACGTGCCGCCATGCGTTTTGCCAGACTGGATGAATCCTGCGATCTGTATCAACACATCGCACCGGAGCTCGATAACAAAGATGATATCTGGGTCAGACAATCGCTATTTAAAATCGAACACAAACCTTTATTGATATTGGAAATATTTTTACCCATCATCTCAAGATGCATGAAACAATCGAACAGTTAATTGCTTCTGGCAAACTCACTGCCAATAAACTCCACCAACGCTTGTCACTTATCGTTCAAAAATTGATAGTGAATGCGAAGTCTCGCTGGCCTTCAATCAAACTCAGACTGCAACGCTATGCATTACTGATTCGTCTGGATAGACCGATTGGTATCCTGTTGTTGTTATGGCCGACACTGTGGGGCTTATGGATTGCGGCAGAAGGACTACCTGATCTCTATGTGTTATTTGTATTTACGCTCGGCGTCATACTGATGCGCTCTGCCGGTTGTGTATTAAATGATATCGCCGATCGTCGCTACGATCCGATGGTGACAAGAACCAAACACCGGCCCTTGGCCAGTGGTGAAGTCAGTGCCAAAGAAGCGTTGGTACTCGCCCTGGTCATTATAGCAATCGCCTTTTTGCTGGTGCTGACCATGAATACACTGACCATTCAGCTGGCATTCGTAGCAGTCGGATTAGCCGGGATCTATCCCTTCATGAAACGCTATACCTATCTGCCGCAATTTTTCCTGGGCCTGGCCTTTGGCTGGTCAATACCGATGGCCTTTGCTGCACAAACCAATGCTATCCCACAATTAGCCTGGGTATTGCTAATCGCCAACGTACTGTGGTCGGTGGTGTATGATACGATGTACGCCATGGTAGATCGCGAAGACGATGTAAAAATCGGGGTGAAATCCACGGCCATTCTGTTTGATGATGCTGATAGATTCATCATCGGCGTTATTCAGATATTGGTATTAACCACGCTGATTATGGCGGGCAGACAGGCAGAGCTGGGCAAACTTTACTACCTGGGTTTATCGATCGGGGCATTATTTTTTGTTTATCAATTGCACTTAATATGGCATCGTGAACCGAAAAAGTGTATGCAGGCCTTTCAAAACAATAACTGGTTCGGTCTTAGCGTATTTATCGGAATCATGTTTGATTACTTATTCAAATCATAATGCTTCATAAACACTTACCACTTATTTGCCTGCTAGTTAGTTTTCATACTAACGCTGAGGAGATTGAAGTCAGGAATGAATGCCAACGTATCGGTAATAAACTCGGCAGCGTCAGCGTTAGCGATTGCTTGAATATCGGCCTGTCGACCAGTGATGGCTATTCAACCCAACAGGCACCAATACTGATTAAAGAATACCCGCCACTCAGCCGTCGCAGTCCGCTTGGTAAAGTTTTATTGATCGGTGGTATTCATGGTGACGAATACTCCTCTGTTAGTATTGTGTTTAAGTGGATGCGTACATTAAACACCTATCATTCAGGTTTGTTCCACTGGCACATCGTACCGCTCCTCAATCCTGATGGTCTGTTACGGAGAAAGTCGCAACGCGTCAATGCAAACGAGGTTGATTTAAATCGCAACTTCCCAATGGAAGACTGGGAAAATACCGCGTTAAAGCATTGGAAAAACTATACCGGTAGCAATCCACGTTATTACCCCGGCGAAGCGCCGCTCAGTGAAAATGAATCAAGCTGGCTGGTAAAACATATCGACGAATTTCAACCGGACGTGATTGTTGCTGTTCATGCGCCGCATGGTGTGATTGACTATGACGGCCCCCGAAACGGGCCTTACAAACTGGGCCGATTGTACCTGAACCTGCTTGGTACTTATCCCGGTTCGTTAGGAAACTATGCCGGCATCCAACGACAAATTCCGGTCGTCACGATTGAACTACCTTATGCTGGCATTATGCCGACCAACGACGAAATCAACAGTATCTGGCGAGATATGGTCAGATGGTTAAGTGAAAATATTACCGAAGAGGCGTACAACCAGTCTCACGACATCGATCAGGACGCGGCACCCTCATAAATAATCCGCCACTGACCGTCGTCTTCCAGCCGCCAATACTGGCGCTTGGTAAACCGTCTTTTAAAGTTATCGCTTTTATAATCCTGCACGAAGGTCACTACCATTAATTGCTCCTGTTCACCGGGATACAAAAACATACTGGTGTCAGACAATTCTACCTTAATGAACTTCTTGGATGGATTAACGCGCTTTTTATATTTCACCCAGGACTCATAATCTTTACCGAGTCCGGAGTAGTCTGTTGAGTAGTGACTGAGATAACGTGTTACGTCTTTGCTTTCCCAGTCTTTACGCCATTGTTCAACATAGATTTCCAACGCATGCTGACGTTTTTTCCAGTCAGCAACGCTAATCCAGTCGATTGATTCGGTAATAATCACCGGTGTTTCACCGTGATGAATAAACGGCGCTAGCGTATTCAGATCGTTGTTACTAACAATGACACAGCCATTACTATCACGCGGCGGACGACTGAATGTACTACTTGGCGTACCGTGTAACCAGATGCCATAGCCAGTGCGCCCATGTCGCCTGTCCCAGGTATTAGGATAATTGATAGGAAAGGCACCATCACCATACAAGTCGGGTAATTCTTCCGGCTGGATAAAACCGGTAACAAAATAGACGCCTACCGGGGTTTTTTGATCGCCCTCAACAAATTTGCGCGTTCCGTTTTTACCAATCGTGACATAAAAGTCCTGAATCAGTTTTGGCACTCCCTGCTGGTTCTTAAACAGAAACAGTCTCGAACGCGATGAGTCGACAACAATCACATGGTCTTGTTTGTTATCGAGTTGAACCAGTGATGCTGGCACCTTGCTTTTATCAACCGAGGAACGATGAAAATTCCAGCGCGCCTGAACTTCATCCCGCAACTGACTAATGGTTTCAAAAGAGGCATTGGGGATGTTGCCAAAATCAGTGATCGCTTGTGATTTTGCCAATAGCATATCGGCATACATTAGCTGCGCTGCCTTAAAATCCGGGTTCGCAGTGACAAGCTTTCTGAGATCTTGCATTGCCGCAACCGTATTATCTTTACTGATATGATCGAGGGCACTGATCAGCAGTCCTTCTGAATAATTGGAAAGGCCCTGTTTTGAGGTCGCTTTAGAGAGTAGGTCAGCCGCCTGAGCGCTTTGGATGGTCAGGTAAAAAATAAATGAAACGAGAAATAATGCGTGCTTTGAACTCATTTTCAATTTATGAATTATCGATAGCTGTAATTATCGTACTCTTTCCTGTGTAATCAACCATTTATCATCGACTTTTCGCATCAACAGCTCTTTTCTTACCTGATCGCCATAGGTATTGGATTGATAACGCTGGTTAAAACGAACTTCGGCATATTCGCTGCCGTGAATATTAATCTTGATATTGGATAAGGTGATTTTGATATAAGCCGGTTTTTTTAAACGCACTTGCCTATCCACTTCCCAGGCCTCGCGACTGAGGTTTTTAGGCGGGATAAACTCCCGTGCATAAAAACTTAAGTAGCCAGCTACATCCTGCGCGGACCATGCATTCGCCCAATCATTGACAGTATCCTCGACAGCTTGACGTGTGTTGGCCAATTCATCCTCTGCTGCACTGGCCCCAGGTGCGGCTTCAGCATCAGCCTTGGCGACAGGGGGCTCAGTCTTTGGTTTTTCTTTTGCCGGGATAACGATCAATTCAGGCTCTGTGACTACAACCGGCTTTTTTTGTTGAACGGGTTTGGGTGTTTCCACTGCCACCGGTGCAGATTGCGGCTGTGGTTCTGAAATAAGTTCATTCACTAACGATAACTTTGCCCTTGCAGTCGTATTACCGGTATCGAGTTCCAGCGCCTGGTTGTAAGCACGGCTGGCCATTTTCGCGTAGATATCACCTAGATTTTCATGTGCAGTGGCATAACTGGGATGAGTATTAATGGCACTCTTTAAGGCATCTTCTGCCTGGTTATATTTACCTTGTGCTGCATAAACGACAGCGAGGTTGTTATACGGCTCAGGTAATTCAGGGTTGTCTTTGGTTAGCTGTACGAACACCTGCTCCGCATCACCCAGGCGATCCATACGTGTCAGGATTAACCCTTTAATGAAATTTAATTTAATATCAGACTGTTCACGACTAATACCCTCGTCAGCCAGTTTCAAGGCTTCGTTCAGTTTGTTTTGTTTTACCAGCGACTGAATATCACTATATATGTCAGCGCTGGCATGATTCGATATGAACAGTAGAGAGCACAAGAATATCGTATGTAGAATTTTATTCAGCATCATGGATTTCCATAAGTTAGTTTGTTGGTCTGCTAAATCAATTCCCTATGAATAAACAATTCAATTGGAGCCCCGAGAGGGAATCGAACCCCCAATAGATGATTACAAATCATCGGTTATACCATTTAACTATCGGGGCAATTCCCGTTCTAGCCTGACTTTTTACAAAACAGAACTCGTCTGGCTCAAAATCGGCATATTCTAAGGATTTCCCGATGCCATAGCAATTTCGTTGCAAGCGACCGGCACAGCATTAAATCTGGCTGGGAAGCCGGTAAACAAGTCATTCACATAAGTGGAATTCTGCACGATCATAACATCAAACCAGCGTATCTGCTTTCCGTTTGAGTAAGGTACAACAACTGGTTGATAACCTTTCGCCTTTATCTCATTCAAGCGGCGGTTAACTGATGCCTGACTGGAAAACACACCGAGCGAGACGGCATTGAGTAAATCGCCGGTATTAATCAAGCGCAGATCGTTGACACCTTGTTGCTTCAGATCGCGCATTGCGGCTTCGGCGTCTTGTCTTGATTTTTGCGGCGCCAGATAGACCCAAAATAGCTGCTTGCCATCTTCTGTAGTGAGACGCTCAGTGTACTTAATGGCACGATTATCCAACCAGCTGGACATCAGTTCAGACTCATTACTATCCGGGATCGGTCCATAGGTATAACAAACTACCTGCTGTTGTTGTTCTTCAAACGTATCCTCGCCAGGTTCAGCAAATGTCTGTTGCAATACACTATTGTCAATTTGCATCATCGATGAATCAGCCAATAAGGTATCTATCATCTTTTCTGTATTTGGATTAAGTTCGATTGGCAACACCGGGTTGGATTGATCGGCATCGCTTAGCATGGCTTGTCGCGAAGCGGGTTTTTGATCGAGTTCGGCAATCAATGCAAGTTGTTTCGTACCCGGCGGGATTATAATTGAGTTTCTCAAACTCGCTCGTTCAATCTTCGCGCCGCGGTCTATTTCCCAACCAAGGTAAGCGACATTAGCGATTAACAATAAAATAAATAACCACTTCATGTCTGATCCTTATGAAGCAGGCTGAGTCCACGCAATACCAACTGCGGATCGCACTCATGTGGATAGCTTATATGCTGGCTTAAGCGCTGGGTATAGCCGCCGGTTAATACACATGTCACCGGGCTGGAAACGGCCTGTTTAAAATCGATAATGGCATGTTCAATGCTCGACACCAATGCCAGGCAGGCACCGTTAGCGATGGCTGCCTGCGTGTTATTGGCCGGTTTTGCTGAAAAAGAATCGGTCACATCCACCTTGATTTGAGTCGTGCCTCCGATCAGCGATCGTTGCAGTAAATGATTCCCGGGTAAGATATAGCCGCCCCTGTGTTTGCCACTCGATTCAATAAAATCAATCGTCAATGCTGTACCACAATCAATCACACAAAGATTGGTATTATGTTTTTCCCAGGCCGCGACCATCGCTAACCATCGGTCAACCCCCATGCTGGTAAAATCGTCATAGCCGTTTTGTAATTGTTTATACTCTGCACAGACACCCGCCTGCCAGATATCGCATTGCCAGACTTTATCAACCACCTGATAAAGCCGGTTAAGTATCTCTTCACCGGCCACGTTCGCGACCAGCACGCGAGTAAGCCTGAGTGCAGGAGAAATATGTTCCTGTATTTTTTCTACGAAATTATCAGGCTCGTAGACAAACCAGTTCGCTTTATCGAACACATGTTGATCTTCTATCGCCCAGTTAATACTGGAATTACCGATATCAAGTAGTAAGTTCATATCCCCACCATGACGCTCACCTCACCTGACAGGTAGCGCTTTATTTCACCCTGATGCTCAATCAACAGTCGGCCTTGCTCATCGATGCCTTGTAAGTTGCCTGTAATACTTGAATCTGGTAATTGCAGCGTCGCCTTTTTCCCGTGACAACAATCATAATTACGCCATTCATCCAGCATTGCCGTTGTATCAGCCGCCGTTGTCATCGACAAGGCTTCAATTAACTGGTTAATCAACATGGCAATGATCACATTACGCGACAAGCGGGTTTCAGTCTGTTGACAAATATCAGTGATCGGCTGTGCAACGTTTTCTGCAATATTATCTGACATGTCATAGTTTAAACCGATACCAATTACCATCGATAACGGCCCACCTGCTTCACCTTTCATCTCCAGCAATACACCACCCAGTTTTTTTCCATCTACCAGAATATCATTTGGCCATTTCAATCCGGCATCGGTAATACCGATTTCATGCAGGGTTCTGATAATCGCAACACCGGTCACCAGTGACATGATGCTGGTAAAATTGTTTGCGACTTCGACCTTCCAGCTCATCGAAAGATAAATACCACTGGCAACAGGTGACAACCAGCTATTGTTTCTTCTGCCTTTGCCTTCGTTTTGATACTCTGCAAGTAACACAATGACGTTTGAGGCATCATGCGTTAATACGCGTGACAGTTCATCATTGGTTGAACCTGTTTCAAATAATATGTTTATTTCACAAGCCTGTGCTTTCGCATGTGAACCCAATAAGTCTTTAATCTGTTTTTGATCCAGTAATTCAATCTTTTTTTGTAATTGATAACCGCGACCATGTTTGGCATCAATAACCAGTCCCATTTGTTCTATCTTCTTTATCGATTTATTGATGGCAACACGCGTGACACCCAACTGTTGGGCAAGGGTTTCTCCCGAATGACACTCAGCATCACTCAGGATAGCCAGTAATTGTAAGATTTTTTGCTTCATGACATGCAGCCTGAGGCAGGCAACAGTTGCTTAGTGATCGATAGTAGACATTAATTAATGTCTGGCGCTGCTGTATCAGATATCTTCTTTGCGAAGGGTAACATCATCGTCAACGCCACCATCACCGGAAATATCATCGTCCAGCATGATGGTCTCATCTTCTGAATCCGCATCGTCATCTTCTTCCAGGACAAAGTCGGGCTCTGCGTCAGTCGTATCATTGTCAGGCAGCTCACGAATCACCGTATCTTCCTCATCCGGGTCCGGTTCATACAAGTCAGACAAATCACCATCCGGTTCAGTAGGGCCGGTTAAGTCAAAATCCATATCTGCTGCAGCGGCCTGTTTGATCTCATCATCATTCAGCTCATTATCACCGCCACGTAACTGTGTTGCTTCTTCAGATTCATCTGCTCCGGGCTGGGCGGCAAAGACGGTATTGGATATCACTGTCATACCGCTGTCTTCCATTTCCGGCATGATGAAATCAAACTCACAACGATGTAGCCTGATTTTGTCACCATGCTTCAAACGCACTTCGGTTTTTACCGGTTCCTCATTCACGAATGTTCCGTTGATACTTCCCTGATCAATAATCCAGAATGAATAATCCTTGTATTCAATCAAGGCGTGTCGACGACCGATAGTTGATTCATTCACAACGATATAATCCAGATGCTCCGTGTCCTGTCCTGCGACCCGACCAAACATGGTGGGTTTTTTGCCCAGCTTATGTGTTTGTTTATCGGTCTTACCGGTTAAGTCATTAATATAGGCTTCCTGGATGACTTGTTGTTCACCTGCCTTTAATTCTTTACTACGACGTATCAGTAATATCAGGATGCCCAACAATGTCAGTGTCAGGATGATCGCAGCGGCAATGATAATCATCGAACGAATGCGTTCTTCCTCGCCCATCGTTTGCGCCGGAACTTCAATGATCACTGGGGCCGGAGGCGGTTGCACAACAGGCGCCGGTGCCTCAATGATCACCTGTTTAATCGGTGCAGGGGCGACTTCAGGTTCAGGTGGTGTGATTAAAATGTCATTAATTTGTTTAAACACACTCTGAATTTTCTCGGCTTTCAGGGCACGATAATATTCACCATTGGTATTTTGCGCTATCGACTGGATTAACTGGAAATCGGCCTGCTCCGTGAATGCAATCGCGAAAATCTTAATGTCATTATCCGCCGCATCGGGTGCCAGATCCTCTCGCAGCCATTTTGCTTTTTCCAGATCTTTATTAGCATCACCAGTATCAACAATGCCATCCGTCATAAATATGATCGACTTTTGTGCGTCCTCGCGGGCATTGGTTTTTAACTCATAAATCGCTCGCTCGATTCCCGCCGGGCTATCGGTAAACAAGCCTTTGTAATTAATATCATTCAGGCTGTTGAGAATTAATTCACGATTGGCAAACGTGGCATCGGTTAAAGGTACAGGTAAGGAAACCGACTGGTCAAAAATAACAATCCCAACCCGGGTATTCTCGCTTTGTAAGCTGATGAACTCGCGAACGGCACTGCCAACCAGAAATTTCGGATCGTTCTTTTTCATGCTGCCGGAATTATCCAGCACCAGAAACACATCGTTGATCACTTCCTCTGCAGCGACGGCTTCCTCTGGTATTACCTCAACCGGGACAACATCCTGTAACGTGGAGGTATCCGTGTCCGGTTCGGACTCGAGTAACTCTTCGACCAATGCAGGTTCACTGTCTTCTGCCAGGATCTCGGCTTCGAGTGATTCAATATCATCAGTAAATTGAAAATCGTCTATTTGCTGAGGCGATTCATCGACTAATTGACCCGCAAAACTGCTGGAAAATGAGGCAATAAGGGCGAGATATAGCAGTTTTTTCAGCATGGATATGTCGGTATTTGTGATTGTTTGACAGATAAGCGCCGTATTATATGTGTTAACGGCAAGATACCAAACTGTTTTACTAAGAAAATCAGGCCACTAACTGTCAGTTTCAGTCGCCACCGGTTTGTCAGGTGTGTTGCTCCATTCGCTCCAGGAACCGGCATATAATTTTGCAACACCCAGCCCTGCATGACACATAGCCAGGATATTATGACAAGCGGTTACGCCTGAACCACAATACACTACGGTCTGCTCCACACTGTTATTACTAAGTAATTCGGAAAATCCCTGGTTAAGCTCGGCTTTTGGCTTGAATTGTCCATTTTCCTGCAGATTGTCTTTCCAGAAACGGTTAATCGCACCGGGAATGTGACCGGCGACAGGATCAATCGGTTCTATCTCGCCTCGATAGCGCGGTGGTTCTCTGGAATCGATAATCAACTCATAATCAGATACATCATCAATATTGACCACCTGATCCGCCAAGGCCTGTGACTGAAATTGTGTTGCTGACACCGATTCGGCCTGCCTGTCGGCTTGGCTGGAAGTGGGAAGCTTTTGATCCAACCAGGCCTGCCAGCCTCCATCCAATACCGCCACAGATTGATGCCGCATATGCTGGCACATCCACCACATTCTGGCGGCAAAGGCGCCAAAACTATCATCATAGACCACAACCTGAGTATCCTGACCAATACCCGCACGGCTGAATAAACGATTCATTTCGGCCTCGGTTGGTAAGGGATGACGACCACGGTTTGTGATTGGTGGACCGCTAAGATCATCATGCACGTCGAGATAAATCGCAGCCGGAATATGCCCAGTTTGATAAGCCAATCGACCTGCAGTCTTGTCCATCAAATCATAACGACAGTCAATAATGCGCAGATCCGGATCGGACAAGCGACCGTGTAATTCTTCACAACTGATAAGGGTAGTAAACATGACAAACTCTATTTATCAAAGAGTCAGTATAATGAAGAGCCATGGTCGTATCTATAAGAGTTGTCATCATTGCTGCTTCACTATTTTGTTTAAGCGGCTGTACTACCATCAGCTACTATTCGCAATCGGTTACCGGACAGCTAGAAATTTTTAGTAAGCAACAACCCATCGCGGAGATATTGGATCAAGAAAACCTGCCTGACAATACGCGACAAAAATTACAGACCGCTATCGCAATTCGGGAGTTCTCAATAAATACATTACTGCTGCCAGACAACGATAGCTACCGACACTATGCTGATCTTGGCCGACGCTATGTTATCTGGAACGTGTTTGCCACGCCTGAGTTTTCCTTAGAACCTTTGCAATGGTGTTTCTTGATTGTCGGCTGCCTGAGTTATCGCGGCTATTTCAAATATGAAGATGCTTACCTATTGCAACAAAAGCTCATTCAAAATAACAATGATACTTATGTTGGCGGGGTAGCCGCCTATTCGACACTGGGTTGGTTTGACGATCCGATACTTAGCACAATGCTCAACTGGGACACGATCTATCTTGCCCGGGTAATATTTCATGAATTGGCGCATCAACAACTTTACGTTAGCAACGACACGATGTTTAACGAATCGTATGCCGAGACAGTGGCCAGAATAGGATTGGAAAGATGGTTACAGGATAAACCGGAAGTGATAGACAAATACATGACAGAGCAGGACAGAGACGAAAAAGTGGTAGCGCTGGTCATCGACTATCGCGACAAACTGAATCAGCTGTATACCTCAAACCATGACAAGACCCTACTCAGGCAGGGTAAACAGCGATTATTTACTGAGTTAAAAACTGACTATCAGCGTTTGAGTCAAGGCTGGCAAAATCGAAAATACGATAATTGGTTTATCGATGATTTGAACAATGCGAAACTAATGACACTGGTAACTTACAAAGAGTATGTTGATGACTTTTACCAGATTTATCTCGATTTAGGGAAGAATTTGTCGCAATTCTATGACACCATACAGAATATGGCAGCCTGTCAGGCTGAGCAAAGGCGTGCGATCCTGAAAAAACGAGATGTTGAGTTTTACTGTCAAAATAAATAGTAGATAATGTGTATTAAAACTGTCCTGATCATCAGTTTTTACGATAATAAATGAGCAGCTTTTTAACCATAATGCGAAACAGTTCACAGGAAGATAATCAGTTGTCAGGTAGCGTACGCATCAAGTTTGCTTTACATAATTTATTCCAATTTAGTCGTTTCAACACACACAATTAGCATGTTAAATAAATTTTTTGCCAAACCGATCGAGATCACTGTAGGTGAACAAACCCTGAAGTTTTCCTCACTCGCCGATTTTGAATTCTGTCTTGCTGGCAGAACCTCGGTGCCATCACGCAAAATTACCGAGATGGTGAAATTTTCGACTGACGAGCTAAAAAAAGAAGCACGCACAATTAAAAGTATTGAAAAACGCTTTGTCAGTATTCTTTCCAAATCGATCGAGGATGCCGAAAGCATCAACCGGGCGTTAAGAGAATTAGACCCACAAATTTTTTCTCAGGATAATAGCTGGCGCATGATCATCAGTTCATTGCATGAAGGTGATGAACAACTCAACCCATTCCGTCGCGTCGCGCTGGTCAAGTACATGCAATACCTGTCCTCACGCCAGGAGATAATCAAATACCTTTACTCTGAAAAAACCAAAGGTAAAAAAGCAGGCTCAGAAAAAGCAGAAGAAGGCGGCAGCTTTAAAGACACCTTGATGTTGGAAAACACGGTGTTTGAGCCAAGTTCTGAAGGGGGTCAAGCAATCGATATCGAACGCATGTTAAAAGGTGAAAATGTCACCATCATGCTCAAGTCCGGCAAAGATATTGATATTTACCTGTCCAAACATCATTGCAAAATTGTCCCAGGCAAAGTGAATAAATTCATCGACCAGGATCAGCGCAGTTATGATTTGAAAGTCGGGAGAAATACCATTGGGCGCGATGCATCAAACGACATCATGATCGATCCCAAACTACGCGACGTATCGCGCACGCATCTGGTAATAGAATTGGATAACGATAATATTATTTATATGACAGATTTTTCTTCGCATGGCACATCGCTCCCATCGAAGTACCTGGATAGCCAGAGCTTTTAAATTACTTACCGAATATTCCCTTTATCTTACCCATAATGCCTTCGTCTGCCTTTTTCTTGGCGGCGTTAGCGCGGGCAATGTCGGCCTTGCTCATGCCTGATTGAGCACCTGAACCACTGGAACCGGTGACTGTTCTGCCAGTTAACAATGCCTCGACCCGCTGGGCCGCAGTTGGACCTACCTTACGTTTCACCTTATTGATAATGTAATCATTATCGTACTCTTTCTCTTTCAGCTCCGTTAATACATCTTTAACGACGGTATCTTCCTTGGTTTTTTTCAGTGCGACATAAAGACTCTCGAGTAAACTCTCTGACCACATGGTTTTTATTTCGGTCATTTCAGGCTTATCTGCCATCGCTCTGCTCCACATCGTATTATCAATGACTTATTATCGATTGTTGCAGGGAAAATAACAAATCATCATTAATATCAACGGCTTCATGCGCGTGTAATATCGTTATAAATACTTGATCTATATAGTCGCTTTCGATTCTGTTAGTATTTTTTCAATAAACTCAAACGATTTCATCTCCATCACCGAACCAGAAATGAATAGCAATAACTTTGATTACCAGCAGCAGGCCAAACAGTTCGCAGACGAGTCGCCGCGTTCGATTATAAAACTGGCGCTGGATTCCTTTGAAAATATCGCTATTTCTTTTAGCGGTGCTGAGGATGTGGTGTTGATCGATCTTGCTGTAAAAATACGATCAGACATTAATGTATTCTGCCTGGACACGGGACGGCTTCATGCAGAAACCTATCGTTTTATTGAAACGGTGAGGGAACATTATCAAATCGACATCGATATTCTATCGCCGCCAACAGAAATCTTGCAGGAGTTTGTCAAAAACAAGGGCTTATTCAGCTTTTATCAAGATGGCCATACTGAATGCTGCGGGATTCGTAAAGTTCTGCCGTTGAAGAAAAAACTGGCAGAGCTGGATGCATGGATCACCGGCCAGCGAAAAGATCAAAGTCCAGATACCCGTAATGCAGTGCCGGTTATTCAGAAAGACAACGCCTTTTCGACGGCAGAAAAAACCATGATTAAATTTAATCCCTTGGCTAACTGGAGCTCGACCATGGTCTGGGAATACATCACGGTCAATAATGTCCCATTCAATCCTTTACATGAACGTGGCTATATCAGTATCGGCTGTGAACCTTGTACCAGGCCGGTATTACCTAACCAACATGAACGTCAGGGACGTTGGTGGTGGGAAGAAGCCACACAAAAAGAATGTGGCTTACACGCCGATAATATGAAGGAAAAATAACCATGAACATTACCCTGGTAAAAAAAATACTCGCAGACGGCACACCCTGTCGAAAATGTGCTGAGGTTCAGGAACGTCTTCAGAAAGAGGGGTATATCAACAGCATCGACAGAACTGTCATTGCTGATGAGCGCGACCCTGACAGCGAAGGTATGCAGCTGGCTAAACAGTACCAGGCAGAGCGGGCGCCGTTTTTCATTGTTGAGCATGATAATGATGAAACGACGATTTATACTGTGTATTTGAAATTTGTTAATGAAGTATTAAAACAAGCAACCTCTGAAACTGATACTGCTAAAGAAATGCTGGAAAACCACGACCTGGATTTTCTATAACAATTTAATAATCAATATACCGGCAATTCGATCTCGGAGAATATCTCTTCCAGTTCCTGTTTGCTTTGTGTCCTCGAGCAATGTTCAACAATTTCATAGCTGAGATGTGGCGCAAACTGGCTAATAAACTCATACATATAGGCACGCAAGAATATGCCACGTCTGAACCCGATTCGCGTGACACTGGATTGGAACAAGTGACTCGCGTCAATCGCCACCAGGTCTGAATCCGCTTTTTCATCGTAGGCCATGCTGGCGACAATGCCGACCCCCAGGTTCAGCCTGACATAGGTCTTGATAACGTCCGCATCCGACGCAGTGAAAACCAGTTTCGGCTCAAGCCCTCCGTCATTAAACGCCTTATCAAGCTGCGAGCGCCCGGTAAAACCAAATACATAGGTCACAATCGGATAGCTTGCCAACTGTTGCAGACTTAAATCAGATACCTTGGCCAGAGGGTGATCACGATTGACGATAACGCTGCGATTCCAACGATAGCATGGCATCATAATGAGATTATCAAACAACTCCAGTGCCTCGGTGGCAATAGCAAAATCGACCGTTCCTTTGGAAGCCAGTTCAGAAATCTGCATCGGCGTACCCTGATGCATATGCAACGCAACATCAGGATACAATTTTATAAAGTCCTCGATAATACGCGGCAATACATAGCGCGCCTGAGTATGTGTGGTTGCAATCGATAAACTCCCCTGACGCTCATCACTGAAATCATTCGCCAGGCGTTTCACGTTTTCGACTTGATCCAGAATGTCTCCTGCCATGCTAATGATCTTTTCACCGGCAGCAGTGATTTCGGTCAAATGCTTGCCATTACGGCGAAAGATCTGCACGCCAAGCTCATCTTCGAGCATACGAATTTGTTTGCTGATGCCCGGTTGCGAAGTAAATAATTTTTCCGCGGTGGCCGAGACATTTAGCCCATGATTCGCGACTTCCCAGATATATTTAAGCTGCTGTAGTTTCATGCTGGTGGTATATGCTATTTAGTTATAAAAATATACATAATAATTCTTTTTATGAATACTTTTATATCGCTACATTAGCCTGCCCAAAATTCTGAAAGATCAAACAAATCGTAAATAACAGCTATGGATCCCCTCTTTATCCTCTCCGGCTTTATCGTCGGCTTCGTGGTTGGCATGACTGGCGTTGGCGGCGGCTCACTAATGACACCGATATTGGTGCTGGGTTTTGGGATCAAACCGGCCATCGCAGTCGGTACCGACCTGCTCTATGCGGCGATGACAAAATCCGGTGGCGTCTTTGTGCATCACAAGCATGGAAATATTCAATGGCGCATCGTCAGCTTGCTCGCGACCGGCAGTATTCCTGCGAGCCTACTCGCAGTGATGTATCTCAAACACCTGGATACAAAGGGCGTAAATTACGATCACGTCATCATGACAACACTGAGCGTTGCACTAATTCTGACAGCCGTGTTTTTATTATTACGCAGTTCCATTAAGTCATTCAGTCGACATGAAAAATTCGATTTCCTTAAGATCATTCACCGGCGCTATCGTAAACATATTACTATTTTTGCAGGGGCATTGATTGGACTGCTGGTCACCATTTCTTCTGTTGGCGCTGGTGTCATCGGCGCTGCCTTTTTATTCTTTCTTTACCCTGAACTCAAGACCATCAAAATTGCCGCCACCGATCTGGCTCACGCCGTTCCCATTACCGCGATTGCCGGACTGGGACACGCACATATCGGTACCGTGGATTACATATTGCTGATAAGCCTGTTGATCGGTTCTCTACCCGGCATCTATCTGGGCAGTCACTTTGGAACGGCTCTGCCTGAAAAAGTGATGCGACCCTTATTAGCCACACTACTTTTATTAATTGGTGTTAAGTTAGCCATCTAATGAAAAAACCCTGCTTGAGTTTGCAGGGTTTTTGTCGTGAGATTTGCGTTAGTTAAGCTAGTGTTCCTTGTACTCCTCAATCAATTTTGACATTCGATCCTTTAACTGTAGTTTTTCTTTTTTCATATTTTCAAGTTCGAACTCATCAACACTGATATTACCTTCATGCACATCTTTGACTGTTTTCTTCAAATCGTCATGCTTATCAAATAATCGTCTAAAGTTGCTGTTCTCATTTAATAAGTGTGAAACTATTTCTTGATCGTGAGCAAACATAATGTCTCCCTAGTTGAGTTAATCTTGAACTAATTTACGTCCTTATTTTTACTGGCTAACACAGTTAAATTTAGACTATCCAGTGACGCTTCGCCAGTAATATATTTCGGCTTGAAAAATACAGACTATAGTCATAACTCATTGTAAAACCAGGATATTTTTACAATGATAAAAAGGGAGTTTTTTTGCCTTTTAGTACTCTAATATAGTGAAAATGTAACTAAAATAATGTGATAGGGTGCTTACATGATAATGCCCGCTAAAAAACGATTACAACTTGGCTTGTCTGTTTTTTTACCGTTGTTACACAGCGTGAGTTTAGCTACTGACTTTAATATCACCGAATTTCAGCCGGGCATATTTGTTCATCAAGGCCAGCATGTCAGCTTCGAACATGAAAATCGTGACGATATTGCCAACATTGGTTTTATCGAAGGTGATGACTGTATCGCCGTGATTGATACTGGCGGCTCAATCGATATTGGCAAAAAACTAAAACACGCAATCGAAACCATTTCAAAAAAACCTGTCTGTTATGTGATCAATACGCACGTGCATTTCGATCATGTGTTGGGTAATTATGCATTTGTTAATAACGATACAAAATTTGTTGGTCACAAAATGCTGAAAGACGCCATGGTGGCTAGCACCGAGTTTTTTCTGGATGAATATGCCAATGAACTAGGTAGTAGCAAACAAACGGAAGATACAAAAAACTTAATCGTACTGCCTGATGTATTAGTTGAAGACACACTTGAGATTGATCTTGGCAATCGCAAATTGACCTTAACTGCTCATAAAATAGCACATTCACGCAACGATCTAAGCATACTGGATCAACAAACCGGGACATTATGGTTATCCGATCTATTGTTCGTGGATCGTATCCCGGCAATTGAAGGCAAGCTCAAAGGCTGGCTCAGCGTGCTTGATGAAATTAAGGCCTTGGAACCGAATCATGTCATTCCCGGCCATGGAAACCTGGCACTGTCGGTTGACAAGGCAATGGCGCTGCAACATGCCTATTTAATGGAGGTTCTCACCGAAACACGCAGCATGATCCAGGACGGCGCGTTCATGGAGGACGTCATTGATAAAGTCGGGCAGGAGACAAAAACACAATGGATTTTGCATGAACAACATCATAAACGTAACATCAGCAATGCATTTGTTGAACTGGAGTGGGAGTAGGTTTACCCTGCTATTAAACTAATACTGATCACAAACCTATGCCAAATTACGACTATTTTTGCGAAGCAAACGGTGAAACAGTAGAAGTCCACCATGACATTCACACCACGCTGAAGACCTGGGGGGAACTCTGTTTTGCTGCTCAACATCCACTGGGTGAAACTGAATTTACCGCGCCGATCAGAAAAGTCATTCGACCAGTCGGTATTAATATCCCGATCAGCAACAGTCGATTAAAAGAAGTAGGATTTACCAAATTGGTAAAACGTGACGACGGCGTTTACGAGAACGTGACTGCGCAGGATGGAGAAAAGAAATACATGCAGGCCGGTGATGCGACATCAGTCCCACATTTACATAAAAAGATTTCCAGCTAGGCATTGCCTGACACTATGATCCTTGGAAACTTAACGTGAGGATTCGATAAATGAGAGGACTTTTTTCAGCACCTCTGATGATTCTATTACTCAGTGTGACTCAGTTAATCTACGCCGAAGATGAAAGCTATAAACAGGATACCGTCATCGATGATGCCGCCGAATTTTTTGGAACCGGCACAGAAGGCCTAGGCGAAGTGGTGGAAAAAATTTTTAAGGATCATGGGCAACCGAATGCCATTATCAAAGGCGAAGAAGCCAGCGGCGCATTAGGCGTCGGGGCACGCTATGGCAATGGCACATTAACAACAAAAGACGGTGTTAACACAGAAGTACATTGGACCGGTCCCTCCATTGGCTTTGATGCCGGTGCCAACGCTTCCAAGGTTTATGTATTGGTCTATCATCTGCCTAACACCGATGCGTTATTCCAGCGTTTCCCGGCGATAGATGGTAGCCTGTATTTTATTGGTGGTATCAGCGCTAATTATCATCAATCCGATAACATCATACTCGCACCAATGCGCCTTGGCGCAGGTTTAAGGGCCGGGGTCAATGTCGGCTATATGAAGTACACTCGGGAAAAAACCTGGAACCCATTCTGATCGATTAACAGAAAATTGACTTTTGCCAAAAAGCTGATCATTTCTCGGTCAGTGCAGAAGCAATTACCTGGACAATTCCACAACAGTAGTCGTTTTGACTGCGCCAGATTTACCGAATTGCTAATATCCATCCAATATTAACCAGGTAATCGGTTTAGCCACATGAAATTATTTAAGATCAGTCTGGCATTATTAATTCTATCTGTCTCTTCAGGCACTAAAGCGTTTGACGCCTCATACAACCCTCCAGGTGATATCTACTTAATGTTTGGCGCATTTCGCATGTATATCCAATGTGAGGGACAAGGTGATATCCCGGTCATTATTGAAACCGGTATTGGTGATACGCTTGCCAACTGGTTACCGGTCCAGGATAGCCTCGCCAAACATACCAAGGTATGTGTTTATGATCGGGCCGGCAATGGTTTAAGCGATCCCGGCCCGGGTCCAAGAACTGCCTCGCAGATTAGCTACGAATTACACGCCTTATTGGAAAAAGCCAAGGTCAAAGGCCCTTATATTATTGTTGGCCATTCTTTTGGCGGTTATGTAGCACAATTTTTTGCACGAGCTTATCCGGATGATACCGCAGGAGTGGTATTGGTTGATTCGTCTCATCCCGATCAGATTGAACGCCTCGCAGAACTGGACAAAATGCCGAATAAACCGAAACAAAATGTCGGCGGCTATAAATTCGAGGATGAATCCTTACTCACTTATGATCAAAAATACTGGAAACATCTCAACGCACAACGAAAATCTGTCTGGACGCAAATGGATGAACTAGGCAGCTTCAAGGACAGTGCTAGAGAACTCAAGCGAATCAAACAAGCCTTACCACCAGTTCCCCTGGCGGTACTGACCAGAGGTATCAGCCAGTTACCTGACATCCCCGGCGTAAAGTCATTGGAAACAGAATGGCAAGAGATGCAAAAGGAACTGGCAACGCTTAACAACAAGGGATGGCAGGTGATAGTAGAAAACAGCGGCCACAGTATTCATCAAGAAGCACCAGAAGCAGTCATCGACAATACACTGAAGGTACTTGAAATCGCCAGCCGAAAGTAGCCGTTTTCAAAAATAAAAAACCTCCTGATAGCAACATCAGGAGGTTAATTTTATAGCTGATTATTTTAGAGAAGGATTAACCCGGGTATCCCAGGCCGTGTTTCACACCCCAAACAAACCAGTTATCAACGACTGTACCTGACAACAGGATTCCAATACCGCCGGTTAAGGTACATAAAATGGCACACCACCATGCCCAACGGTGGATAGATTCCATGCTGGCATTAAAGCCCATCGTCCAACGCCAGAACAGTCCCGCTCTTTCCGATGCTGTACCTCGGTCAACGATTTGTTCAACCTCTCTATCACCGCCATAACGACTGACGGCAAGAATGGTTGCCGCATGCATGGCAAACAACAAAACAGAGCCATACAAGAATGTAATTGAAAGCATATGGAATGGGTTATAGAACAAATTACCATGCCTGATAGAAAAGTAATTGGTCCAATCCAGATGAGAAAAAATACCAAACGGTACTGCCTCACTAAAACTTCCCATCAATACCGGACGAATGAAACCCAATACCAGATACAGCCAAATGGCTGAAGCAAATGCCCAGGCAACATGGGTACCCATACCCAGAGTCTTGGCCCGGGTATACATACGAACCCACCATAGCAATATCGACATTGTCAGAAAGAAACCGGCCATCAACCACCAACCGCCTTCATTCATCGGTGGCCAACTCAAACCATGTTCTGGTAAAGGTGGGTTCAATGAAAGCCAGGGCAATTGTCGAATAAACTCAACCGGATCCCAGCCAACCGAAGCCCACATATTAAGTCCGATTATTTCAAACGCGATGAACCCGCAAATTAATGAAGCCAGTCCGGTAGTGCCCAGATAAATAGGCCCTATCTGAGCGTCCCCGATTTTACCCATCCAGTAGGAAAAGAACGTCGAGTCTTTTAATCTATCCCAGATACTACCCTCGACCGCTACCCCTTCATAGGCAGGGCCATGGACCTGAACTTTCGAAAAAATATTTTGATATTCAATCATTTTATTATCCTCCCCGTTCTTACCAAATTGGCAGATTCAACCAGTATTGATCCCACCATTCTGGCCAACCCCTGGTCCATAAGGTTCCTGAAATAACAATACAGAGCGCACTAAAGAAACCGGCAGACAATGCCAAAAATAAACCTAAACGATGAATGCCGAGCGTGCCGATAGAATAAAAAATCGTATCTCTGAAAAACGTGTTCTCATGTTCCGCGCCTTTGACAACTTTGCCCTTACCAGGATTCACAGCGGAAAGTATCGCACCGCCATGCATTGCCAATGCTAACGTGGTAGCAAAGAATAAACTCGCTGCGATCATATGCACCGGATTGTAATGAAAGTTCACATAGGCATAACCGACTTCTCCCACCCAATCCAGGTGGCGCATGATCCCGTAGGGGAATGCGTATCCCCAGGCACCCATCCATATCGGTCGTATTACTTCAAGAGACAGATACGCGAGTATGGCAAAACTAAAGGCAAAGGGTACATGCAAGCCGATTCCCAGCTTGCGACTTATCTCCACTTCCCTCAGTGCCCAGGAAACAAATGCCCCAGTCGCGCATATTGTGATTAATTGCCATAACCCGCCTTCATTCAGCGGGGCAAACGCCAGACCATAACTGACATCAGGCGGAGCAATATTAATTTGCCACAGATTCCATGTCGGTCCTTGTGAGGCACCCCAAATAATCAAAACAGTACCGAGTACAGCAAAAAATATCGTACTGACTCCAAAGATACCGACGTAAAAAGGCCCTGCCCAAAAGTCGAAAAGATCTCCTCCTAGCAGTGTCCCTCCTCGAACCCGATACTTCCTTTCGAATGTCAACATAGCCATAAGTATGCCCCTCTAAAAATATCTCATTTGAAAACTATTCGCCGCATAATTACTGATTCCGAAAAACTCTCAAAATAAAAAATTCATTATTTAGATTGGTAAACGTCAGTTTTAAAAACCAACGTTTACCAACACTTCCTACAACAAAGGAAGGGTGCACCGGTACTTGTAATAAATTGCAAGTAACCGGTAACACCACTACCAGAGCACATCACTTTCGCACTTGTGCAATTTGCATTTCATTGCTCAAGACTGCGTTGTTCGCTGCCATTGATGTGTCTGCTCCTTCATTTAACCAGCTGCCATAACGTGGCGTACTAAGCTGGACAAAATGATTAATCATAACCATCAAGAATGCGAACAAGCCGATAGCAATTAATGCACGGCGAGGATCATAAAGCATCCATATTTTCCACATATACAAGCCCTCCAATATTAATTAAGTCTGTTTAACACCCATTAGAACCAGGGGCGCCAACTCCAGACAAGTAAATGAGCAACTAACGTAATGCCCACAAAGATTAAAAAGCTAGTAACGAAAGCTTTATGAAACTCTTTTGCTTCATTGGCAGACAATCCTGACAATGAACCTCCAGTATCATTACTCATTGGTAATAACCTCCTTTAAAAAACAGCCAAAATGGCCTTTACCGTGAAAACCCTCACGGCAGGGTTGATTGGGCAACAACACCCAACCATTTTTTCACCCGAAACATCCGGATAAAAAAATCTCTTCTGCTATGCCATAAAAGCGAAAGGCACAATCGTATTTGCGGCCGCTTTCGCTTCACCTATGACAGAGCGTTTAACTGTTGTTCCGGTTATTTTGTTACGCCATTTGGTCGGGATAATACGTCCGGCTAATGCGACCATCAGGAATAACATAAAGCAGACGACATACAGCAAACGAAACTGTCGTGCTTCCCGAATATTCACTTCATTTATCTGGCTATGACTCATTGTTGTCATCGCTGAACCCTCCCCATCGAGGTATGTATTACTGGTATTGTTATGACAATTCTCTATCAATTCAGTGGAACTTAAGGTTGAACTCATGCTGCCTGCCCCTGTTTGAATGAACTTGAAATTTGCGCAACTCGTTCTGCGGTAATGCGTGTTTCACCTGCACTGCGTGCTTCCCGTTCAATGGCATCACGCAAACGTTTTGCTGCCGAGATCCGAACCAGCACCGGCTGTGCTTCGATCACTTTCTCCAGTACCTGATTGGCATCAACATCCCATGGCAACTCTTCATGCAAACGGGATGGAGTCGCATCAACCTTATCAAGCTCGGTACCGAGTGGAAGAATATTGAACAAGGCGTCAAACAAGGCATTACAGACTTCCTGTATCAAATAGGTTGCGCCGGCATAACCCATAAATGGCGTGCCGGTATGACGCCTGACAATGGCACCAGGAAGTGATGCCGGAATATACACTGCCTTGGAACCAATCTCGGCCAGGTACATACGCTCGTTGTAACTGCCGAACATGATCAGCGGCGTTTTTTCCTGGACTGCTTTTCTGACTGCATCGTTATCCGGCTTGACACCAGAGCAACGCGAGAAAGAAAAATTGCAAGGTAAGCCCATCTCGGTTTCAAGAAAGTTCTTTAAACCACGGGTATAGGTTTCATTCGCAACCACCGCGAAACTGGCCGTACCAAAAAAGTCCTGAGTCACGGAACGCCATAGATCCCAAACCGGTTTGATAGTGGTATGTTTTTCCTGCTCAATAAATGGTTCAGGATCAAGTTCAAGCAACTCACCTAACTTGCGCAAGAATTTTGTTGTGCTGTGTAATCCTATCGGTGCCTGTAAATAGGGTTTATCTAATGACTCACATAACAAACGGCCATACTCACGGTACATACAGACATTGACATCGGCATTTACCAGATTAGGAATATCGCTAATATGTGTACTCAACGGAAACACCATATTGATTTCAGCACCGATACCTTCGACTAAGCGCCGTATCTCTGCCAAGTCAGACCAGGTATTAAAATACCCGTAACTAGGACCAATAATATTGACTCGTGGCTTGTCATCGGCCGATCGTTTTTTCTCTTTCGGCAGCTTGCCGCGCTTCATTCCATACTCAGTCCACAACCAGTTCATCGCACGATTGGCACTTTGCCATTGATCTTCATCAATGGTTCTTGGAAGAAAGCGTTTAATACCTGTACCTTCCGGTGTCACACCGCCACCAATCATCTCTGCAATCGAACCGGTAACAACAACACTCGGCATATCCGGGTTCAGGGTTTGGTGCGCGCGCTTCATCGCGCCTTCCGTTCCATGTTGACCTAACTCTTCTTCTGCAAGTCCGGTTACCACAATGGGCAACTCGTGCGGAGGTAAGGCATCGGTGTAATGCAACACCGATGTCACCGGTAAGTTTTCACAACCGACGGGGCCATCGATAATGACTTGCAGCCCTTTGACTGAGGTAAACACATAAACAGAACCCCAATATCCCCCGGCGCGATCATGATCGATTACTAACATCAGCAGACGGCTCCCGGGACAGTAGTGGTTGATTTATTTTTGCTAGGCATAATCGAACGTTTCTTTGGTGCCGTAGGCATCTTTTCCCACACTCCGGCTTTATCACCGTTACCGACATCAGCAAAAAATTCTTTCATCGTGTCGAAGCGTTCTTTGTTTGCCAGGGCTGCATTAATAACTTGCGCTAACGAACCAGCACCGGCGGGCCCCATTAATGGCCTGGCCGAAATCAGGTTAGTGAAATACAAGGACGGAATCGCAAGCTCTTTGGCTTTTTGAACAACTGGTGTCGTACCAATCGCAAGATCGGGTTTTACATCCTGCATGGCTGCCAGGTCTTGTTCGAGTGAAGCACGATATTGAATATGCACACCCTTTGCCTCCAGCCACTCGCGATCCGGATCAGACCAGCGCGTTTTAGGACAGGCTGTACCGACGTATGGCACCTCGGCGCCACTTTCAATCAGTAAACGCGCGACTAATAATTCTGATCCTTCATAACCGGTTAGGGTAATACGACCTTTAATTGGCATTGCCGCCAGGCTTTCAGAAATCGCCTTTAATAATGCATTTTTATTAGCGTCGACTTTTTTACGCGCAACGCCACAGGCTTCGCCTATCGCATCCAACCATGCAGCAGTTCCGTCATGCCCAACCGGTGCGGAACCGACGATGTTTCTACCAGCGGCTTCAAACTCTCGATATACACTGGTATAGAAAGGGTGAATTGCTGCTACCGCGTTACAGTCCAGTGCAGCATAAAGTTCTCGCCATTCACGGGTTGGTACAACTGGTCCGGTTGCCAATCCCATTGGTTGCAACATCATATTGATACCGATCGGATCAGCAGGAAACATCTCACCCACCAAGGTAACGGTATCTCTTTTTTCAGCTTGATCACGTGGCGCCATCACCGGCCCCTGCTCTGCTTCGGTGCGGGCATAGTTCAGCATCGCTCCGGCTAACACATCTTTCGCTTCTGCATGCGTGGGAATACCAAAGCCAGGCACATCAATACCGATAATGCGCACACCGTTAATTTGTTTCGGTAATAATTTCAATGGCACACCAGATGCCGTCGGCACACATAGGTTGGTCACAACAATCGCATCATAATCCTGCGGATCGGCAAGTTTATAAACTGCCTCGCGAATATCTTCGAACAATTTACCGGTGACCAGCGTTTCAGAATCGAACGGTACATAACCAACCGTTCTTCTTGCACCATAGAAATGCGAGGTAAACGTCAAGCCATAGACACAACAGGCAGAACCGGATAACACTGTGGCAGTTCGACGCATACGCAAGCCAACTCGAAGTGATCCAAAGGCTGGACACATACTCTGTGGTTGGTCATGTGGGCCAGTCGGATAATCTTTAGCATACTGTTCAAGTGTCTCGCTCTTACCAGCTGCTGCGGCCGCTTCTCTCATCTTTTCAGCGCCACTGTGACAGCCAATGCCATCAGTCTGCGTAGCAGCAACATTAATGCTTTCGTCTGCGGTCTCTACTCTATTGTCAGTCTCGATATCCAAATTATTTCTTCTGTTATTAACGTTTAAACACTGTCGTAAATGACTTCGAGTGATGGTTTGTTTATTTCTGCCTTGCCACACATGTCTTCCTGCGTTGCCGGCTCTAATACAACGTCTCTACCCACATCTTCACCATTGAATAGATCAAGTAGTTCATCTTGCGATAAGGGGTTTGGTTGAACAGGCGGCGCACTGGTCACATTCTCAGACAGGCCTTCGAATAGTTCACCCCACTCACCACCAGGCTTACCAATGATTTCGTAGTTGGCACTCTTGCGACGAATATCTTCATCAGCCGGGATCGCTGCCAATACAGGGATACCAACAGCTTTGGCAAATGCAGTGGCTTCGCCAGTTCCGTCATCTTTGTTGATCACCATACCGGCAACACCAACATTGCCACCAAGCTTGCGAAAGTATTCCACTGCGGAACAGACGTTGTTGGCGACATATAGCGATTGCAGATCATTGGAACCAACCACAATCACTTTCTGACACATGTCACGTGCGATGGGTAAGCCAAAGCCACCACAAACCACGTCCCCCAGAAAATCCAGTAACACATAGTCAAAGTCCCAGTCATGAAAACCGAGTTTTTCCAATGTTTCAAAACCATGAATAATGCCGCGACCGCCGCAACCGCGTCCGACTTCAGGGCCACCTAACTCCATCGCATAAACACCATCGCGTTTGAAACAGACGTCACCAATCTTGACTTCATCACCGGCTTCTTTTTTCTTTGAAGAGGTTTCAATAATCGCGGGACAGGCTTTGCCACCAAACAATAAAGAGGTGGTATCACTTTTGGGGTCACAACCTATTAATAAGGTTTTCTTGTTTTGTTGTGCCATCATGTAAGACAAATTGGACAGTGTGAAACTTTTGCCGATACCGCCCTTTCCATAAATCGCGATAATCTGGGTTTCCTTGGTAGGTGCCGCAGTGGATACCGGATCCGGATCGATTGCCGCTTCAGCTCGAAGCGCTTCAGAATTTTTATATAGCTGTACCGGTTCAGCCGAAGTCGTTACACCAACAGTCATGAGCAATTTCTCCAATCCAGAATCATTTTCAAACAAGCAGGATCGCTAAAGGCAGTTTCATAAGCACTGTCTGCCTCACTGGCTTGCTGACGATGTGTAATCAGATCAGCAAGTGATAATTTATTTGTGCTAATTAATTTATTAATGGCGGCGAGGTCAGCCGGCTGCCATTCGGCAGCGACACGCAATGTCACTTCTCGCATAAATGCAGGGGCAAACAAAAACGATAAGGCTTCAGAGTAAAAACCGGCGAGCACAATCTCGCCATTTTTCGCAAGGCGTCCGATAAGTTTATCCAATAAATTTGAGTCACCGCTGACGTCATAGATACGTTGATAGTCATGACGGTCATCGTCTGCGGGATCAATGACATCGTAACCATACGCACCACTGCGTCTATCAGCGTTGGTCTCCCACACCACCGGCGCGCTATCACCGAGGCAGACAGCAATGCGTGCTAACAGGCGACCTAATACACCATGACCGATGATCAAATCCGGTTGTTTTTCAGGTTTGCCTTGACTGGCGTGATAGGCTGTTGCGGCTAGCGCAAGCAATACACCATTTTCAGATAAGGAATCATCAATCGGAATTATGCGTTCTTGGGAGACTACAACTCTGGAAGCGGCACCGCCGAATAGACCGCGAACTTCCCCGTAACAATTCGCGCCGGGAACAAATACCGTATCACCTACATTAAGTGTTTCGCTGTCACCTGCATCGGTGACGTGGCCCACTGATTCATATCCGGGAACCAGTGGATAACCCATTCCGGGAAACGAGGGCATTTGTCCGAACCAGAGCAAGCGCTCGGTACCGGTACTGATTCCACTCCAGTCTATATCTACTGTCACATCCCCCTCTCCTGGTGGTACCAATTCCAGCTCTTTTAGCGCTATGCGCTCTGGCTGTTCGAGTACCACTGCTAATGTGTTCATTAACTAACCAACCATACTTCTATTTATGTCAAAGATACTTGTCCACATAGTATGTAAATTAAACCTTACAAATAAAGTTGTCAAGTAATATTTACAGTTATGTCGAAGCGATGACAAGGCTGGTCTGCAGCGGAATCAAGGTCGGAATGATCTGTTGCGAGCGGAAGCCGGCCATGTCTAACATTTCAAACAAACGTTCCGCTGTTCGGGGCTTGCCGCGGCCCATTGCCAAAAAGTAAAAACCAAAATACGCGTCCGCCATGGCACCCGTTTCCTTAAGCCCGGACATGGGTTCAGCAATAATCAACTTGCCATTGCCTTTCAATGCCTGCCGCGCTGATTTCAGCAATGTCATCACTGCGTCATCATTATGATCATGAACAATCCTGACCAGCGAGATCACATCCGCACCATCAGGTAACGCATCACTCAAAAAACTTCCCCCGTGAATCGATACACGATCCGATAAACCGGCTTTTTCAAATTCCTGTTTTGCTTGTACGGATACCGCAGGTAAATCAAATAGCTTTAACTTTAGATGCGGGTATTGATTAGCGACCTTTCTTAGAAAGGTCCCATCACCGCCACCCACATCAAGCAGGCAGCTATTGTCAGAAAAGGAATAGGCCTCAAGAATTTGCTCAGCCACCAGCGGCTGAGATGAAGACATGAGATGGGTATAAGGTTTTATTTTCTCGCTATCCTGTTCGGATACCGATTTGTCATCGATGTAACTCCAATATTGCTGCAGCTGGGTTTCCTTAAGCTCACCTCTCATTAATGCCAATGGGTCTTCGAGGTCACGATAAAACATACTGTGATGTTCAATCATCGCCATCACGCCTTCATTACCCAATAGTGCGGCACCATGAATACCTAACCCATATTTATCCTCTCGCAAACTGAGTAACTCCAACGCCACAGCTGCATCGAGCAAGCGCTGCATGGCTTCGTCAGGGATGTTGAGTGTTGTAGCGAGTTGATTTGCCGTATAGGTCTGCTGTTTCAGTAGTTGCAACAGATTCAGTCGCACGCATGCAAGCAATACCTGCGAATAGACAAATCCTGCACAGAGATCAAATAAGTCTTTAGCCCGTCGTCGTGCAAGCGGCCGCGTTATCGGAAATTTTGCCGCCCAATGCTGAAAGCTCGGACTGGTCAGTAGATGATCTCTAAAGGAGTAGAACTTATTGCACAACGCTTCCCATATCTGCATAGCAATGCTGTGCTAGCGCATTAATAAATTTCGCCGGGCAAACCCGCGACGTTTATGCCGCACTTCTGATAATTTCTTTTGGTAGGAAACGCTCTGACTCTTGCAGCATATGCATCTTTAACGCGTCGGCTCCGGGACACTCAGGGATAGAATCAACCGCTTGTTGCATCAGCGATTTAAACCGTTTGATGGCTCCGGCCAAACCCAGTTCCTGGCACGCACTGGGACGACCCAATGCGGCATCCTGTCCGGTTGGTTTACCCATCTTTTCCGGATCACCGGCAACGTCGCGAATATCATCCGCAACCTGATAGGCCTCGCCAATGCAATCGCCAAGTTCACGCCAGTCTTCTGGTTCATAACCGGCAGCAGCGGCACCAGCCATGGTAGCGGCCGAAAATAATGCGCCGGTCTTGGCGCGTTGGTATTTTGCTAATGAAACAGTGGGTTCAGACTCCCAGGCCTGACCGGCACAAATACCATTTGGCGCACCGACTGAATCGCTGATGATCTTGAGTAAGTGACAAAGTCGAGCAGGTTGCCCATTAGTATGGCGAGCTAGCACCTGAAACGCCAATACAATTAATGCGTCCCCGGTTAACACTGCCAATGGTTCACCAAACTTTCGATGTACCGATGCTTTACCACGACGGGTTGCTGCATTGTCAAAACAGGGTAAATCGTCATGAATCAATGATGCACAGTGCAGTAGCTCAATCGCAATCGCAGCGGCGTTCGTGACATCACAATCATCTTCCTTACAGGCAATGGCGACTGCCATGCATAGCTTGGGTCGAATCCGGGCACCACCGGAAAATACAGTATAATCAATGGCTTCGGCTAACTTAGCGGGACAATCAGGCGTATTCGAGACAGAAACAGCATCAATAAGACTATCGTTTATTCTTTTTATCGTATCCATACTCATACCCCCAGAGTGTAAATTTAGACTGACACATAGATACAGTTTCTTATGTAAGCTAATATAGACACATGTACAGCCTAAGTCAATTTGATCTGAGCAATCACCACTAACATGTCCGAACAACAAGCTATTGTGATTGGTGGAGGTATCGGTGGTTTGAGTGCGGCAGTCGAACTGGCCGCCTCGGGACAAACGGTTACGCTACTGGAAAAGTGTCCCCAGGCCGGTGGCAAAATGCGCGAAGTCAATGTGCAGAATAAATTGATCGATTCCGGGCCAACCGTGTTCACCATGCGCCAGGTATTTGAGGATATTTTTCATATTGCAGGTACAGAACTGTCTGATCACATCCAGCTTGATCCGGTGATGATTTTGGCAAGACATGCCTGGAGCGAAGAAGAACGGCTGGACTTATTTGCTGACATACAACAATCCGCTGATGCGATTGGTGACTTTTCGGGCAAACATGAAGCACAAAACTATTTACAGTTTTGTGCAACGGCTAAAAAGATCTATCAGTCCCTGGAAAAACCGTTCATGCTGTCTTCACGACCCTCCCCATTAACACTGACCCGACGTATTGGTTTGAATAAACCGGTCGAACTCTGGCGCCTGAATCCTTTTGTCACTTTGTGGAAAACACTTGAAAAACAATTTAGCGATAACCGTATTCAACAATTGTTTGGTCGTTACTCAACATACATGGGTTCCTCCCCTTACCTGGCACCGGCAACCTTAATGTTAATCGCACATGTTGAGCAGGATGGTGTCTGGACTGTCAGGGGCGGCATGTATCGATTAGTAGAAGCATTGATCTCAGTGGCAAAAAAACTTGGCGTCAAATTTCGATACGATGCAAACGTCAATGAAATCGTGGTTCATAAAAATGCCGTTGCCGCCGTCTCACTTGAGTCCGGTGAATCATTTCAAACTTCATCAGTAGTGTTAAATGCTGATGTGAGTGCACTGGCATCAGGTCAGTTTGGTGACACGATCAAAAAGTATGTACCGCCGATCAAACCGGATGAACGTTCACTGTCCGCAATCACCTGGTCGTTAAATACCACGACACATGGATTTCCGCTTGTCAGACATAATGTTTTTTTTGGTGATGATTATGCCAGTGAGTTTGATGATATCTTTACTAAAAAAACGTTTCCGAACAAACCAACCGTGTATGTTTGTGCCCAGGATCGCCATGATCAAACACAGCTTGGGCAAAATGAAAAAGAACGTTTGTTTTGTTTGATTAATGCGCCGGCAAAAGGTGATAAACATCAATTTAGCGAAAGCGAAATTAATAGCATTGAACAACGTGGGTTTGATTTAATGAAACGCTGCGGTTTTCATATTAATCGTGAACAGGATAACGCTGTGATTACCACACCAGCAGAGTTTGAAAAATTATTTCCCACCACAGGTGGGGCATTATACGGCAGGGCCTCACATGGTTGGCTGGCTTCATTTAAGCGTCCCGGCTCACGCACCAGTGTCAATGGCCTTTATCTGGCTGGCGGTAGCGTACATCCCGGTGCGGGTATTCCAATGGCAGCGATATCCGGCAGGCTGGCCGCGACTAGCGTAATTGAAGATAGCTTATCAGCAAAAAAATAATTCCTTATGACGTTTCCCGTGTTTAATCAGGCAGTGCCGGACAATGGTTATATCTGGTGGTACGTTGATGCGATCAGTGATGATCAGCAATACGCGTTAACGATTATTGCCATGTTGGGTAATGTGTTTTCGCCTTACTATGCGGCATCGAGAAAAAGGAAGCCGAGTAACCCGTTGAACTACTGTGCGCTAAATGCCGTGCTCTATAGTAAAAAAAGAAAACGCTGGGCCATGACAGAACGTTCAGAAGCAGCACTGACACGAACTGAATACCAGTTGAATATTGGTCCGAGCCAGGTCGAATGGGACGGCAACAAATTAGTCATAAACGTCGACGAAATTACCGTGCCGTTGCCTTCAAAATTAAAAGGCAAGATTACAATTCATCCATCTTCGATGGTCACGCAAACGGAACAGCTCGATAAAAATGGCAATCATCTTTGGACGCCTGTTGCACCCTACTCTGCTGCTGAAATTGATTTTGTTAATCCAGCGCTGAATTGGAAAGGGCAGGCATATTTTGATTCCAATAAAGGTAGCGTGCCACTGGAACAAGACTTTGCTGTTTGGGACTGGTCAAGAACACGCTTGTCGGATCGAACGGCAATTTTATATGACGTTACCTATTGGGATGGTGATAAAAAAACGCTGGCGATTAATATCGATCAGCAGGGACAAGTCTCACCATTCGATCCACCAGCAGTGACAATACTCCCGAACACCGGCTGGCAAATTAAACGACAAACACACAGCGATGATGCAAAGGCAACAGTTGAGCAAACGCTGGAGGATACGCCATTCTATTCGCGCTCGCTGTTAAATACGCATATGCAGCAGGAACAAGCCATGGCAGTGCACGAGAGTTTATCGCTAGCAAGATTTCAATCAGCCTGGGTACAATTACTGTTACCGTTCAGAATGCCACGGCGTCGAAGTCAGTAGACTATTCAGTTTCATCAGTGGATTCCTGCTGGCTTCGATTCAGTCGCAGTAATTCAATCACGCAAAATAAAATAATACCGCCGAAAAACAGCAGAATTTTCAGCATTAATAGCTAAAGGTTGTAACGCTATTTATCTACCGTTACCGGCACGTATTCCACTTCGCGATAAGATGTTGTCAGTGTAATCCAGACCCCATAGCTGGTAAGCGCAAACAACACACCGACTAAATCAAACAGCGTGAAGTATTGCGTTTTATCCATGACCATATAAAGGATCACAAACAGTATCCCCATTGTGCCCAAACCAAAGCGGATGAGCGGCGGTAAAAAATCTCCCATCATTTGCATGGAAGGATGGGTCGCCACTGGTTGCATATCCGGATGCTGAGTTTTATAGAACTCTCTACTTTGTATTACTCGCTTACGTTGATTAAACGCGGAATATAATATCCAGCTACCAGCGACAAATAAGATAATTCCGACCATATATTGCATGATTGACCTCCTGCAATGTTTCGCTGACTAATTAACACTCTCTACCTGAACGATACGATCTTTCTTTTCCAGTCGTTCAAATATATTTATAACATTCAAGAATTGTTCTTTGACGTTCCACCAGGGAATCGGTTTCCAATTATCTTCATCGTTCAGGACAGAGCCGCTGTTATTAGCCAGCATTGCACTGATCAAAAACCAGGAAGCGTCGTAGTGTTTACATTCATCATGACTTTGCAACTTGCCTGACTTGACAACCGAATGCGTTAGTAACACAACTTTGCGTGATGTCGGCACAACCGTACGAGTAGAAACAGAATCCCTGCCTTCTCTTGATAACTGACAACCGATCTCGCGATAGATGGCAGCGGCGGCCAATATTGCTGGTCGACACGCTCGCGGTAACATTGAAATACCATATTCAGCCTGTTGATACAGATCGTCGGCGGTATCTATCACACGCTCAATCACCTTACCCAAAGCAGGACTAAAATGCGGATCCTGTAACCATTCATCCGGATCGATCTGTTCTTCTCGTAACCATTCGCGGGGTAAATAGAGTCTGCCGTTTTCGGCATCTTCACCCACATCCCGCGCAATATTGGTGAGTTGCATGGCCATACCAAGTTCACAGGCTCTGGCAATGGCATCCGCAGAACGCGCACCCATGATCGCTGCCATCATGGCACCCACCGTTCCCGCTACTCGCGCGGAATAATCATGCAAGTCTTCGATGCTTTCATATTCCTTGCCAATAACATCCCAGGCAAAGCCTTCAAGTAAGCCTTCCGGAAAAGCACGAGGTATTGAGAATTGCTTTACGACGCTGGCAAAGGCGCGATCTTCCGGATGGATAGAATCCACATTGGAATAGATTTGATTTAATCTTGAATAGAGTTCTGTGAGTGCGGCATGCGGGTCGATAGCGTTGTCAATCGCATCATCGGCAACACGACAAAAACCGTAAAGTGACGCGGCAGGTTTCCTGATATCCGGCGGTAATAATAATGAAGCAGTATAAAAAGATAATGAACCGCCTCGAAGTCGATTCAGACAGACACGAATATCAGTTTGCTGTTCTGTTCCCATACCACCGCCTTTTACTCACCAGCAATGACCTGCTAGCGGCCTCTTTTTAAATATAACTGCATGATTTTATTGTACTAATATGCAGTGTAAATATAATGATACACTCTAATTGTAACAATATATTGACACTAATTGCACGCGTTATTCGATCCCATTAACGGAAGCTAAAATATGACAACACATGTACTGTTAACTTTGGGGCGCATGCCGAAAGGGCTAGACCTTGCTCGCGGCTTCGCCGCAGCAGGTTGTGACGTCTATGTCGCCGATCCGCATGCGAATCATATTTCGCGCTATTCCAATTCCGTAAAAGAATGCTTCACCGTAACAGCACCGAATGACTCGGCAGATGATTTCGTAGATGACTTACTTAATATTGTTAAAGACAAGGCGATTGATATCGTCGTGCCTATTTCAGAAGAATCGGTTTACACCGCCAAACTAAAAGTCAGGCTACCAGAACACGTCATATTTTTCGGACCCGGTTTTGATGTCGCGCGTCGACTGCACGATAAATATGAATTTAATCGTTATTTAGTAGAGTTAAATTTACCGGCGCCGGAAACTGCATTATTAGGCACCGATGAAGCCAATGAACTGGTGCAGCAACACGATGTTATCGTCAAACCCATTCACGCTTCAGCCGGCATCGATATCATCACCGTAAATCAAGGTGATAGTTTACCCTCAGCGACCAACCGCCCTTCTCTTGTGCAACAACAATTACGTGGCAGATTGTTAACCAGTTTATCGGTGGCAAAAGATGGACAGTGTTTACAGACCGGCATCTACGAAGGGCGTATCTTCACCGGTAGCGTTGCCATTGCCTTTGAACGTGTTAATGATGCTGAAGTCGTTCAAGAGTTTGCGAAACGGTTTATTGAAGATAGTCATTACACCGGATTTATTTCATTCGATGTGTTTATTGAAAATGATAACAACGCCTATGCGATTGAATGTAATCCAAGGCTTACCAGCGGCATTCATTTATTTAATACAACGGATGTTGCCAGGGCCATTATGAGTGAGGCAGTGCATCCAGAAATCGCTTTACGTGAAAGGCTCTCTTTTCAACACTTTTGGCCAGCCTTAGGGACAACAGAGATGTCATTAATCAAAGGAGGTCCGTTTAAACATAACCTGAAGCACTTTTTAAAAAGCTCAGATGTGACCTGGTCTCGACACGATATCAAACCCTTTTTAATGATGAATTTTTGTTCTGGCGAGATTTTAAAAAAATATTTCTTTGACAAGATGTCACTGGGTGAAGCAAGTATTACCGATATCGAATGGCGCGAATAATTACTGACGTTTTTTCACTCGACATTGAATCTCATGCTTGGGTCGCGTTGTGAGTCTGGCAACCGGCTTCACTTTTTCTTTATCGAACAATTCAAAATCAAACGCACGAACAATTGACGCGAGGATTAAGGTACTTTCAATCTGTGCGAACGTCGCACCGGCGCAGACTCTCGGGCCTTGTCCGAAGGGAATATAGCTTCCTCTGACTATGTTTCCCTCTCGTTCCTGACTAAAACGATCCGGATCAAACAGTTCCGGTTCATCCCAAAGTTTTCTATGCCGATGAATCGCCCACGGTGCAATCATAATCATCGCGCCGCGTTTAATCTTCTGTTTCCCTATCTTGCAACTCTCGGCAGCGACTCTGGGGATAAACGTTAGCGGCGGATACAACCGTAAGGTTTCGCGAAACACATTACGCGTATAAGGCAACTTTTTAATATCATCAAAGCCAATCTTGTTTTCGCCAACAGCCTGATCCACTTCATCGCGAATGCGCTGTGCCACCTCCGGTCTTGATGCAATAATAAAAAACGCCCAGGTTAAGACACTAGCCGTCGTCTCATGCCCAGCGAGAAAAAACACGCCTAACTGATCGATCAATTCATCCCGGGTAAACCCTTCACCGGTGTTTTCATCGCGCGCATCGACAACGGCGCGAGCCAGGCCATCTGCCGCTGCTTCATTAACAATCGATTCATCAATTAATACGCCCAGCTGTTCGCGAATACGTTTACATGCTGCCAACACTTCATCGGTTTGTTTGATATCGCTCCAGGCCTTACCAAATATCAATTGCGATAGCTTGACGTTAGACACACTGCGCTCAAATAAAGAGAAACTTTCAAAGACATCCATCGCTACGTCGGATTCCAATGATTTGGAAAACATCGTGCGACAGATAATATCGGCCGTCAGATGGCTCATAGAAAAATCCAGCGAGAAGGTTTCACCTGATTCACTACGTTTTGTCAGCGTGTCTTGAAACTGATCGACTGCAGCCTGCATAGCATGAAAGGCATTCCCCAAACGGATAAAGGAAAACGCCGGTTCCACCATCTTGCGTTGGCGCTGCCAGGTTTCACCATCAGACACAAATAAAGAATCCCCGACCAACGGCGCCAACGCGCCTTTCATCAAATCATTCTTTGGAAAAATATCAATCGCATCCGTCATCACATGGCGCGTGTATTCCGGTTTATTGACAATAATGATCGAGCGACGTGAATAGCCGAGCGTGCCGATATCGACTTCATAGGCGTCCTTCGGTAGCAGGCTCAGCAAATCGCCTTCACCACTGGCAATACTGCGCACCAATCCCATTAGTGGTGATAGTGGTTTCGGGCAAGGCGGCCGGAATAATGACTCAGCTGCGTTCAACTTAGCTCCTGATTATTTTTATCTTAAGGTCTGTACACTCAGCCATAACTTAGCAATACTTTGACTATGTTCATAGTGCACGCGTTTGAGACTCTTGTCATGATGCATATCGTGACGGGCAGTGTCGGCCTTGTGAGTTTATGGATACCGCTGCTGACTAAAAAAGGGAATAAACTGCATAAAAAAAGCGGCCTGATCTTTGTTTATTCCATGCTGGCAACCGGTACGATTGCAACCGGTATCAGTACCTGTACTCTACTCGCACCCGTGGACACGCATCCACATTTACTCAATCACCCTGACTTTGGTGATGGGCAAACAATCAGAGTGATCTTCGGCTGGATGATGCTATATCTCGCCTTCCTGACAATCAACCTCGCCTGGTATGGCTGGCGTTGCGTAACAACGAAAAACGATAGAAAAGCCAACCGCCGATGGGAGCAGAATATCTCTCAAGTCATACTATTAATACTGTCACTCAATGCCATGTACCATGGCTTGGTGAATGATGTGTTGCTGGTCGCCGGGATTTCCTTTGTCGGTATTGCCACCGTCGCGACGAACTTATGGTTTCTCTATAAACCTAAAGCCAAACCTATCGACTGGTTATTGGAACATATTAAAGGATTAGTCGGCGCAGGGATTTCAGTCTACACGGCCTTTCTTGCATTTGGTGCAGTCAGATTATTACCGGAAGCGGCATTAACACCTTTTCTTTGGTCAATACCTTTAATTACAGGATTAACAATAATTATTTACCAGCAATATCAAGTAAAACGTAAAACTGCATAATATTATGTAAATAGTACTTATATTTTCCAAAAAAATTAGTAAATGGCCGACTACGATTTTAAAGCATTATCATTTTGGGAATTCGAGCAAATTTCAAGGGATTTGCTTAGAAATGCGTTAAATATTGATTTTGAATCATTCAAGTCAGGTAAAGATCAAGGCATAGATCTTAGACATGCATCTGACAATAAAGGGGAAATCATAGCTCAATGCAAACATTATGCTAATTCAACTTATTCGGATCTTAAAAATACAATTAAGAAAGAAAAAGTTAAAATAGATAAATTAAAACCCAATAGATACATACTAATAACATCGTTAGGTCTGACGACAAAAAACAAAGAAGAAATAAAGTCAATATTAGGTAAACACCTTATCTATACAAAAGATATCGTTACAAGAGAGACTCTAAATGGTTGGCTTGTTGATTTTCCGAAAATTGAAAGATCATATATAAAATTATGGGCTACTACTGGAGTAGCTTTAAATCAGATTATAAAAAGTCGAATATTCAATTATTCTCTCTCTCAAATTGAAGAATTAGAAACAAAAATTAAGTACTTTGTAAAAAATCAATCGTTCGACGAATCAATCAAAATATTACAAGCTCAAAAGTTTTGTATTATTGCTGGCATACCCGGAATAGGAAAAACAACATTAGCTGAAATGCTATTAGTAGATTTTTTACGTCGAGATTTTGAGCCAATAGTAATCACTAGTGATATTGAAGATGCATTTGACGTCTTCGATAAGGATGCAAAGAGAATATATTATTATGACGATTTTCTTGGTCAGACTGGTCTGGAACAAAAATTAAATAAAAACGAAGATGCCAGAATCGTAGAGTTCTGCAAGCTATGTAGAAAAACAAAAAACTCTTATTTCATACTAACAACAAGAGAATATATTTTAAATCAGGCAAAGGCCACATATGAGAAACTGGAAAAATCAGGAATAGATAAAAGAAAATGTGTGATTGATCTGAAAAGCTATAGTGATCTTGAAAAAAGCAAAGTTCTTTATAATCACATTTACCATAGAAAACTACCTGACAAATATAAAAAAGCTCTTTTAAAAGATCATGGATATTTAAAAATAATTGATCATAAATCTTTTAATCCTAGAGTCATAGAATGGATGGTAGATTCTGAAATGATTTCAGATATTCCGCCCGAAGATTACCTAGACAGCTTTATTTATAGATTAAACAATCCTTCTGCAATCTGGTCACATGCATTTAACAATCAAATATCTGACCATGCGAGACACTTAGTTATGAGCTTGCTTACGTGTTCTAGATTTGCTTATTTGAGTGATTGTAAAAAGGTGTTTGAGAATTTACGGCATTATTTATCTAATAAGTACAATTTCGGAATGACTGCAAATGAATTTAATACTGCTTTAAAAGAAGTCGAAGGAAACTTTATTAGCGTAAGTTTAGTAAACAATCAGCAAATCATACATTTCCATAACCCTTCTATCATCGATTATGTGTCATATTATTTATCTGAAAATACTGAAATAGTACAAGATATTATTTCTTCGTTTACTCACTTTGATCAATTCATTAATTTATGGAATATATTTACAAATTTTGAAAAAAACCCATTGCTGCATGAAGATGTTAAAGACATATTTATGTCTTGTTTAGCTAAACATTATGGTACTGATGGAATCAATCTTACAAGATATAACAATATTATCGGCAAACCAATTTACGCATATTCATCTTCAAGCATTGAGATCCAAGTCATTATTGCATTGAATCTTGAACTAGATAACTACAATCACTCTTTTATTCAAAATACAAAAGAAATAGTTGACGATTATTTTACTAACATGGGTATAGAAGTAATTTGGTCACGAGTGAAGCAATTATTAATTGATCTGGAAAATAAAAAAGAAGAACTGCAACTAAACATAGACAACTATCTTATAAAGTCCGTCAATTTACTATCAGAAAACTTAACTCAAATAAATGATTACAAACAGTTAGCAGATATATCTAAAATATCAAATGTAACAAAAGATATTATTGATGAAAAAATACAAATGATTGAACAAGATTTAATTGCTGGGTTTGAAGATGAAGTCGAATTCCATAGAAATGATAATGATGTAAGTGAATTACAAGATTGTCTTAGTGATATAGAAGATATTGAAATTATATTTGATTTTAATTTATATGAACAGAAAGAATATATAGAAACTATTCTTAATGAATTAGGCGATCCAGATGAAATTTATAATGATGAATACAGTAATATATCAACTAAATCTAGCACAAACACTAACACTTCTGAGATTATAGATATATTTAATACGCTAGAGTAAAGATTTTCATTACCATATTAGCTAATAACTTCTACCTCTTTCTCATTTAGCCCCAGTAAGCAGTGTAGCTCATTCGCAAAACCGAGACCCGCTTCGGCATGGATATTAAATATGCTCTACGCCCATCTCTCGTAAATCCCCTTTTTAATAAAACCAAAAGGATCAGTATCGATTGAAAAGCAGTTCATTTGATCAAATTGGGAATTTAATTTTTAATCAACGTGTAGCTATCTATAGAAAACCATCACTGCCACTGACTAGCATCATTACATCTTGGATCGGATATTATTTTTTTAGATAATGATGCTTCATAAGCGAGGCCAGCGCATTGACCAACCTTTGTTCCCCATAGTGTGCCGTCTTTCGGCTGTATCATGACATCAGGGATTTGTTCTTCAACCTCCTTTAAACATATCCGTGTTGCTGATGCGGCGGCTTCTTCGCATTCAACGGCAGTCACATCAAAACACTGCCTGAAATATTGTTCGGAATTGCAAAACGCGGCGGGTAGTGCGCTCTTCATCCCGGTAATCCAATCCTCTTTTTTCACTTCCTGAGAATGAACAGTGATAGAAAACAAAACTAATAAAAATAAGACGATATTTTTCATCATAGCGAATCCTTCATATTAAGAGTTATAGTTTAGGAACAGCTCGTTTTGTTATTCTCTGACCTTTGGTTCACCTGTCTCAGCATCAATCCTGTCAAGAGATGGTCCCTCATATTGAGCTAAAATTAAATCTACAACAGCTTCGCCGTATTTAGCAAACCAGAAGTCCCCCATCTGTTTTAGTTTTTTAATATTTGACTGACTAATATCATCCATGGCGTCATCAGGTGGATTAGGTAAGCCAGGCTGTTTTTTCATTTCAGTATTAACACGAATATAATTGCCTTGCTTTAAAAGGGTATACGCTTGATAGGCGACAACTCTTTCATCTGTTAACAAGTCAAGTATATGACCTTTTGTAAACCATTCTAAAGCGCCCCATTTTTGTGACTCTGGACCATTTATTTTTCTGGTGCGATATCCCGTTCCCACAGACAATACGCGTAAATCCTGAATGTGTTCAGTTGACCAAATCTTGATGGCTTAGGCAATTACACACATTGTAGGATTATTAGCTGTCACCCCTCCATCCACCAGCCAAAATGCACTCTCAATATTTTTCATTGCTAATTCTTTGGTGGGGAAATAGGTTGGTGCAGCACTGGACGCATCTGCTACCTGCCAAGACTGTAACTTGCGATGTGTCTTATCGGTTGATTTAATAACGACAGGTTTTCGGCGTTCTATTCCATAGGTTACAACCAAAACATGTTTGTTGTTTGCTACATTGCTTAACTTTGCTGAACCCAGTTTCTGTTCCAGTAATTTTGACTTTCCTTTTGCTTCATATTTTGGCGCATTGATACCATCCCATTCAAACCAGCCTCTATTATCGGAAAATATTTTTTTTGCATTTTGATAGTTATATAGCTTATTAATATCCGCCATCGCCATATCAGTCGTAGCTAATGCAAGCGCGATAATACTTCCCGTACTGGTTCCTGCATAAAAATGCACACAATCGCGTAAACTTTTATTATGGTCAGTTTTAAGCTTGTTCTCAACATGAGTAAGAAACTGGGTCGTAGCAGCTCCGCGTATACCACCGCCATCCAATGAAAGAATTAATTTTGACATATTACCTCCTTGTTTAAATAATCTTAGCAATAAGATTTTAAGTGATCGCCATAATATAACATTGCATAATCAATTTATGGCTTTTCACTAACAGATTAATACTAACTGGTTATAAATCAACTAAATCATCATCGAACTGATGTAAAGTAATGCCAGTTATATAAACAGAAATTCGGGTTTTTAAATTATGTGCAGTATTAAAATGAGTAAAAATCTTTGCACTATACATAAAAGCATTTACAGAAATACATCAGGATCGGGTGCAACTTCATCCAGTATCTTCGCTGATGAAATCACGCCGGGTACGCCGGCACCGGGATGTGTACCGGCACCCACCAAAAACAGATTTTCCAGTTCTTCGCTTTTATTATGTGGTCGAAACCAGGCGCTTTGTAATAGCTGCGGCTCCAGACCAAACGCGGCACCATTAACCGATAACAAGCGCGTTTCAAAATCCTTGGGTGTCATGACGAATGATGTGGTCAGATGTTTGCCTAGCTCGGGCAAAACAGTTTGTTCTAATCTCTCTTCAATCGCCTTACGATAGGTTTCGCTATGCACCTCCCAATCGACGCCGCTTTCCAGATGTGGCACTGGTGATAATACATAAAACGCATCATGCCCTTCCGGCGCCAGACTTTTATCCGTCGCCGTGGGACGATGTAGATATAAACTAAAATCTTCTGCGAGATGTTTATGTTTAAAGATATCTTTTAATAAGCCTTCATATCTCGGACCAAGCAGGATTAAGTGGTGGTACACATCGTCATATTGTTTGTCAGTTCCAAAATACCAGACGAATAAACTCATGGAGTAACGCGCACGTTTCAGTTTTTTGGGTTTCCAGCGTTTTGCCATTCGATTACCAAGTAGATGTTTATAGGTCCAGGCCGAATCGGCATTGGATACAACAATATCCGCGTCTATTTGTTCACCATCTTTCAATTTTACACCGGTCGCACGGTCCCCTTCATGCGTAATGCACTTCACTTCTGAGTTATATCTAATCTTGCCGCCCAAACCGTCAATCAATCCAACCATGCCTTTTACCAAGGACCCCATGCCACCCATGGCATAGTGCACACCAAACTTACGTTCAAGATGCGCAATCAGGCAATAGTAAGCCGTCGTCGTCATCGGATTACCGCCAATCAATAATGGATGAAAACTAAACACGATTCGTAAAGCCGGATCGGTAAAATAATCACACACAGTTTTAAATACCGTACGATGTCCACCCAGTCTTACCAAATCCGGCGCGGTACTTAGAGTAAACGGCAAGCTATGAAACGGTTGCGCGGCCAATTCTTCAAACGCGACTTCGTAAATATCACCACTAAGTTTGATAAAACGATTGAACCCATCCAGATCGTCGGGGTTAAACTTACAGACTTCTTCGCGCATTTTTTCGATATCGCCGCTATAACTAAACACGCGACCATCATCAAACCGAATTTGATAAAACGGCTCCATAGGTATCAACTCGACATCGTCCGAGACTTTCTTGCCGCAGAGTTCCCACAGTTCATCAAACACAAACGGCGCCGTGACAATCGTTGGGCCGCGATCGAAGATATAACCGTCACGTTCTTCGACAAAGGCGCGACCGCCCGGCGCTTCCAGTCTTTCAATCACGGTGACAGCATAACCTCTGGCGCCAAGTCGAATCGCTGCGGCCAAACCGCCAAAGCCGCTACCTATGATGACAGCATGGGCTTTGTTTTTAGAACTTTCATTTCCCATAAACGACTTTATTATTTCTATTTTTTATCCATTAATACAGTTTTTGTTTTTAAGCGCCAATTTAGTGTTTATATTGTCTTATTCAAGATGTTTTACACTCTCTCTGATACGTCTAATGCCAAATGCAACCGCAATCGCAACTAACGGAATACTCGCTGCTGTGATTATGTAGCCTTTCTCAAGTAACCCGGCACCTTCTGCACCTTTTGTTAAATAACTGACTAGACCAACAATATAATAAGTAATGGCGGCGATAGATAATCCTTCAACTGTTGTTTGAAGACGAAGCTGTAATTCAGCACGCCGATTCATTGAGTGCAATACTTTTTGATTTTGTTCACGTCGGGTCATTTCAACGCGAGTTGATAATAATTGTGTTGCTCGAGCCACCCGGGTTGATAAAGATTCCTGGCGGTTTGCGACCATTCGGCAGGTGTCTATCGCTGGAACCAGGCGTCGTTCTGTAAACTCACCAAAGGTCTGCAAGCCTCTTATACGTTGTTCGCGTAATTCCTGGATTCGTCTCTCGACCAACGAGTAATAAGCGTTGGCAGCGCTAAACCGATAGTGATGTTGCGAGTGATGGCTTTCTATCTCTGCTTGTAGACTGGTTAACCTCTCAAGCAGATTTGACTCTTTTTCTCCTGATTGCGTTAAAGCATGAGTAATCTCAGCCAATTCCTGTTCGCTTTCGTTGACATGAGGCGATAGTGTTCGTGTCAATGGCAAGGTCAATAAAGCCAGCATACGATAAGTGTCAACCTCGAGTAATCGCTGGATCATTCTGCCCGCCTGTCTGGCTTTCATACCGTGGTCTGCCACCCACAAGCGACCAAAACCATTTTCATGAATTTTAAAATCGGTTAAGGCAGTCGCCACACCGCCGTCAATGGCCGACCCTACCAGCACATTACCGTTAAATCGTTTTTTTGAGAGGCTTTCATAGTCATTTGGTGGGTTTTGTCGACGTACCAATGCCACATTTGTGGCCACCAGTATTCTACCGGGTAAAGCACTAAGCCAGTCCGGTTCAAGTTGATTAATAATGGGGGAAACAAAGGCATCATCACCAGTCATCGGACTGATAAATAGATAGCGTGTAAATTCAGTATGGCGCTCCCACTTCAATCTGAAACTGCCAAAATCTGCACTATGATGTTTAATCTTTAAATGGGGTAGTTTTTGATCGTACTTCTCGGCCAACATGGCGACAGGTTCAATATCTTTGATAGATAAATCCCAATCCGTATGCAACGCAATATAGGAAAGTTTTAACGGTGCTTGTAGTGGTTCAGAAGGTCTGGCATGTACCTCATTATTTAATTCCAAACGCAGTTCATGATCAGTAGGTAAAGCAATTATCGACATAAATGGTTAGCTCAGCCGTAACTCTTATTAAAGAAAGACATAAGCTCAGGTATTGAGTCTAGTAGCCAAAATCAACTCAGCCAAACCATTACCAATGATGACCATGAGCCTGTTTATTGTTGGTTTGTTCCTCAGTCGAAAGACGCATTGCTATGTCTGGCGATGAATACTTAGTAAAACGACGCTTAGTACTGTTCCGGTTTACGGACTAAACGGGAAACAATCTGCGCGATCGCTTCCGGTTTTTCTTCATGCGCAAGATGCCCGGCATCCGGTAATTGGAAACGTCGGCTTTTATTCACAATCCTGATCACTTTTTCGCCATCCGTTGCCGGAATCATCTTATCCTTTTCGCCGATCACCATTGCCATCACTGAATCAATATAGGGCATATCTCTGATCAAGGCATGCAAATCCCAATTCGCCATCATTTTTAATGTCGCCGCAACGTGGGTGGGATCTCTAAACAAACGGGAATAATATTTCATTCCCTTTTCATCGATGCTTGATCCTGTTCCACTCATTAAACGTAGCACCGCAGCTTCATTACTGGCGCGCAATGAAAAAAGGCGAGCACTCATGCTGCTTTTGGCAAGCAATTTTGCTAAGGGTGAAAACAGCACACCGGCTACACCATCAAACGGCAGAAACGCACCATTAATACTAACTAACCATCTAGGCGTAATGTATTTATTTAATGCCATCTTCGCCAATATCGCTGCACCGGCAGAATGTCCGGCGACGATAACCGGGCACAGCTTCATTTCTTTCACCAACGCATTCAATGAAGCGGCCATACCAGGTAATGACAGGATGTCATCTGCTGGCGTATCGGTAAAACCATGCCCGGGAAGATCTGGCGCAATCACGGTAAACTCTCTGGCTAGCAAAGGGCCCAAATCGCGCCAGGTATGCGTTGCCGATCCGGTGCCATGTAGTAATAATATTTGTGGTCCATGACCGTACTTTTGTACATGCCAATTTATGCCCGCCGCATTGACGAAAATACTGGTCCTGCGATTGGGCCAATCCTTGCCATCACTATCCCAATTCAGGCCTGGACTAATGACCGGCTTATTAAGATAAGTCGACTGAAGACTGGGTTTGGTTTGTATAAGATGGGGTCGCATGCGTTACATTCTCAGGATGCCAACGCCATCGATTGTTTACTTGACGTATGCGCCAATACCGCTTCAGACAAGTTTTGCGAATTTGCATGCGGCATCGCCAGATATTGCGCGCCCATTTGTTCGGCAACCTGTTGATTAAACGGTTGCTTACGCGGTGAGGTGTCAATTAACAAACTGGATACATTTTCCATACGCACTTCTTTTGCTGCTAACAAGGCATCAGTTTCGGCTGTGCTTCTGTCAGCTTCACCCTCTCGATTAATATTAGTTCGACCATCGGTTAATAAAATAATAGTCGGTGTTTCGCCCTGCTGCTTGATTTGTTGCGCTAATAACAATGCCGCATCAATACCGGATGCTAAGGGTGTTGCGCCACCGCCGGGCAAGCCGGCCAGACTGCGTTTGGCTCTGACCAGCGATCGCGTTGGCGGCAACAATACCTCAGCCTGCTTTCCGCGAAAGGCAATTAACGCGACCTGATCACGCCGTTGGTAACACTCTGCGAGTAATAACTCGACCGCACCTTTTGCTTCAGCTAATCGATTTAATGCGGATGAACCGGATGCGTCGACGACAAAGATAGTCGTAGTGACCGTGCGTTGTTTAAAACGGGCAATACGAAAATCTTCTCGCTGGATATCAATACGCCTGCTATCGCTATTCGTTGTAGAAACATTGTTTCTAATGCGCTGCCAGGGTGCGGCAGCTCTCAATGTTTCCAGTACATTCAAGCGCGCGCCGTTACCAGGCTCACCTTTTCTCACACCGACTGGCCTACCTCTGACGTCACTGTATTTCAGATTACTGGAACGGCCTGACTGACTCTTTTGATTGTTCTTGCTTGCAGTACTCTGTAATTTCTCTAACAGTTGCTTTGATAATACCGCTTGCGTTGCTTCAATTAATAGCTCTTCCAAAGACTGTGGATCGAATTGTTGTTGTTCATTATTCTGTTGCTGTTGGTCTTGTTCAGATTCATTCTGCTCCGGTGTTTGTTCCGGTTGTTGAGCCTCGGCTTCTTCTTCTATTTCGGCTGGAAGATATAAGGCACGATGTGCATACACCAGTCGACAGGCAAGTAAGGCATTATCTTTACTGACTGTTTGATTGCCTTCCAATGCCGCTAGCGCGCGCGCGACGTTTCTGGCTAATAACGGCGCACGTAAAGAGGTGATACCAAAACCCATCGCTGCTGCGCACAGTAACTCCAGCATATCGTTAGTGATACTGACTGCAGGCAAACATTTTCTTGCCTTGTTCACCGCATGTTTACTGAAAGACCAGTGGGTTGATTCCTGATAGCTGACATTTTCCAGTTCCACATGAAAGGCAAAGCGTTCCTGTAATTTGGACGAAGTCGACTCATCTTCATGAATACCTTCATCCAATGCGATAACTGAAAATTGCGTGGGTGTTTTGTTTGCCAAGCCATCACGCTCAAGCACAACTTCGCCACAATCCAGACAATTGGCAATTGTCGCGGCCGTGCCAATAGGTAATCGTTCAGCCATGGAAAGAATAATGATACCGCCGTCCGCTTCTGCCAGGATACCTTTCTCCGCAACCGGTTTACCAGCTGTCAATGTCGCAGGTAGGTCTAACCCTCCGAGTAAACGACAATCTGAAATATTTAATGGCACACGTTTCCAACAAAAGGACTTGCTGAAATAGTCACGACAGCGCCGCATCCACTCATCCCTGACTGGTCCGGGTTGTGCTCTGAGATTAATACCCTTAATACCTGTTGGATCAATCGCAAATAGGGTAGCGGCTAGCGCGGCATCTTCCCATGACGTCATTTCTGATGGATTAAGTTTCATTCGCTGAATAAATCCTCAATCGCGCGATCAACCCGTACTCTTGAACTGGCATCATCTAAAGGATTACGACGAAGGCGATGTCCCAGTGAACAGGCTGCCATTTGTTTTACATGATCTAGCGTAACTGACTGACTGCCTTCATACGCAGCTAATGCACGTGCTGCACGCATCAAGGTTAATTCACCGCGTAAACCATCAGTGCCCAGGGTCATACAAAGTGTTGATGCCTGTACCAACGTTTCGTCAGGCACATTGACATCGCTTAAGCGTGCCTGGGCCTGCTTGATCTTAGTGCGTAGTCTCGCATTTTTATTTTTCCATTGTTCTGCAAACGCCGCTGGATCCTGTTCATAGGCATCGCGCCGTTTCACTACATCAATACGTTGACTGACATCAGTCGGCGTTTTGACTTCAACTGAAAGACCATAACGATCCAATAACTGCGGTCTAAGCTCACCCTCTTCCGGGTTACCACTGCCAACCAATACAAACCTTGCCGGATGCCTGACGCTTAAACCTTCACGTTCTACGACATTCTCGCCCGATGCGGCGACATCGAGTAATAAATCCACCAGGTGATCTTCAAGTAGATTCACTTCATCGATATAAAGAAAGCCGCGATGTGCGCGGGCTAATAAACCAGGTTCAAACAGTTTTTCGCCTTTGCTAAGTGCATGTTCCAAATCCAGTGCACCCACCACTCTGTCTTCGGTTGCACCAAGCGGTAAGTCAACGACAGGTACTGTGACCTGTTTCTTTTTTAATTTAGTTTCTGCGTCGTCATCAAGGCAACGTTCGCATAAGTGTGCTGGCCGCTGCGGATCACAGTTGTAAGGACAATCTGTAGCGACGTCCATCTTGGGTAATAATGCAGCAAGAGAACGTATGGTCGTGGACTTGCCTGTGCCACGATCACCAAAAATAAGGACACCGCCCAAGGTTTGATCAATGGCAGCGCAAATTAATGCTTGTTTAAGTTCTGCCTGACCAACGATGGCAGAAAAGGGATATTCAATACGCGCGGTTTGTTTCTTGCGTGCTTGTGTTTCTTTTGTCTTACTTTTTTTTCTGATAGAACTCGTCACTGCCCGCTTCCCTAATTAAATCTGATCGAAGTTTATTGTTATTAAAATTCATTCTGTGATCAGTGCCAGCTGTTGCGATTGCCTGTTGAGGGAAGCTGCTATTTCCAACCAGAAAATAATCATTATTAAAATCCTGCGTGATGACTTTTTTTGAATCACGATAACTCATCCACCAATTCCATAACGCCGTAGCAGGGATAGGAAGCACCAATAGCCAGTGTTCCAGAATTGCCAACGCTACAATGGTTGCCAATAAACTATATGCCGTCAACAAATAGGCGACTGGCGCAACCAACGCCAGATAGACCAGATACATGCAAAACACGGTCAGGATAGTTACCGAAAAAGGAAATAAGAAGTTAATGGTATCTTTCTTCAGGAAACTCTTAAGGTACTGCATATGTTCCGGCAGAAACTCCTCGCTCAGATTTCTAACGCCAAGAAACACATTAAGCTTTGCACTCAGCTGCATCAGCCACAGTAACAGATAAGTCCAGGTGCCGACCTGATTTGTCGCGCCCCAAGTTAGCCCGACGATGAGTATCGCACCTAGAATAATCGCCAACTCATGATAAATATTGACCTGAATCGCATGCTTGAAATGTGACCAACCGTGACATCCCTCCTCACAGGCTATTTTTCTGGTGCCAGTGATATAGCCCATGAAATAACTGATCTCTTGCCAGGCCCAGATCAGTAGACCGCAAGTGAAAGACAGCAACGCACCATTCGTCGTGGCATCATTTCTCGTTAAGACCAGACCATAGATAGCTATCAGCATAATCACCGTGGCACCCGACATACTGGCGCGGAAGGTATGTCGGGGTAAACCGTCCAGGTAAACAATCAGCCCGGTGCTAAACCACCATAAAAATAGTGCGTAGCCAATCGGAAGGGCAAATTCGTACATTAACGATACGTCTCAGCGTTTACCAAACAGGAGCCATACGCACCTTTTCAGGTAGCTCATGCGATATTGAAGGCAGAAAATAGATTTTGGCAAACTGGGTAAAGCCTTTTACTGCACATACCGCACGTTTCAGATTACCCATCACACCACCTTGTTCTCTCGCTGCGGCACTTTCTGCACCAATTTCACGTAAGCGTTCCATACCTGCAACGAATTTAGGATTATCCAGATCGAGCGATAATGGAAATACCTGTTTTGAGATATCGGTCGTGATCTGAAATACCTGCTTATCATATTCGGTTGGATCAAGCCCCATGGCCGAATGCAGTGCCGGACGCGTGTGGTCACGGACATACATGGTGGAAAATACGGCTAGCAAGAAAAACTTAATCCAGAGTTTGTTGTAGCCTTCCAGTAAGTGTGGATTAGCACGCAGAATTAAGGCGAAGGTTTCGCCATGACGATATTCGTCATTACACCAGCGTTCAAACCACAGGAAGATCGGGTGGAAACGATACTCAGGATGTTTTTCCAATTGACGGAAGATACTAATGTAGCGTGCGTAGCCAATCTTCTCTGACAGGTAAACAGAATAAAAAATATACTTTGGCTTGAAGTAGGTGTATTTCTTGTTCTTTTTAAGAAATCCCAAATCGACACCCATGCCAAAGTCCTTAAGCGCATGGTTAATAAAGCCGGCATGGCGGGATTCATCACGCGCCATATACCCCATCAGTTCCTTAATGTCCGGATTGTTCACATTACGTTTAATATCCGCATACAGTACGCAGCCTGAAAACTCAGAGGTCGCTGAACTGACGAGAAAATCCAGGAACTCTTTTTTCAACTCGGGCGGTAAGGAGTCAATATCAGCTTTAAACTCATCAGTACGCTCAAAGTGACCGGCATTTTCATCACGACGGTATTCATCCATCATGACATCCCATTCTTCCCGGACTGGGTCGACATCGATTTTATCCATCGCGTCAAAGTCAGTGGTATAGAAACGCGGCGAAATAATAGTTTCGTTTAATGCGCTCTTTGTCGTTTCTAATGAGATTTTTTCATTCATGACTGCTGTATTCATATACCTTCTCCTACTAGATTTTGCCACTTAGCAAATTGACTTCTCTTTCTACTATTATTTGGGAATCACTTGATTCCAGAAATCTTGCAAACGCATCACGATTGGAAGCACCAAAAGGATCCAAATCGATACTGATATCTGTTGCCGGATCAGTCATCATGACTTTACCGTCTTCTCTTTTAATCAATCGAAAAGGCAGCTCGGGGCCAATGGAACGAGTCTTTCGATCCCTGACCAGCCCTCTCATCACAACGCGAAGAAAGCCGCCATCATTCCTGCCTACTGTCTGCAACAATTGCCCGCTTTTTGCAGACATTACATCAACCGAACCGTCGGGCTGATCCACAAAAAACAAATCGATATGTTTGACCACTTTGGATTCTTCAATTTGCGTCTTACCTACACCAGTCAGTTGCGAGTAGCCAGCAACGATGATAGAACCAACCATTAAAAAGAGGCCCGCTAATAGCGCCGCTCTAGGAACAGGTTTATTCTCAAAAGGATCGCTCATGTTATTTCTCCGTTATGCTAAAGCAGTCGTTTGCGGTTGATTAAACTTTGATTGCCGCTTCTTATCAGAAACGCCCGCCTTGACAATATTGATCGAATCCGTGTTTTCATTCGCTAATGCCTGAGTCACGATTTCAGCCACTTGTTTTACTGAATCAACACAACGCAACATCGGTTGCGGTTGTGAATATTTCCAGGGGCGGATATTTGGCCACAGTAATACGTAAGAGATGCGTTGCTTGTCAGTAATAACAAACGGAATATCTCCACTACCGTCAGGGTAAACCTTCAGCGCGGCAGACTCGATTTCAGTAAAAGGCAGGTTCAGGTTAATGGTGATGGCAATACCCGAACGAATCACCAGCCTTTTATTGGTCACCGTGTAGCGCGTTGAACGTGCAGTAAAAAAGGCAAGAGCAAGGAGTATACTCAACGCCACTGCCGCCATAGCTATCCAGCCGGAGGCTGACATAAAGATCTCATGCATAAACTGACCATTGCTTTTCAGCGTTAAGGCCTGGATTAACAAGATTAACAAGCTATAAATGACTACCTTGCGTACATGAAACACCCTTTTTGCCATATTCCACCAATCAGGCGTCCCCTGCCAAAGTATGGTTTCACCTTTCGGCAATTCCTCCGGCAGTCCATCTGCCGTTTCGTGTTCAAATTCACTCATAGCCAGGGTTCCTGTCTTGCGGGAGTCGCATAAAGGTGACCACCACCGTAGTAAGCCATAATCTTTTCTTCTTCCAGTGATGTAATCTGATCCGGATTCTGTAATTGCGGTACGTTGGCAAAATGATCCGACATAATAGACACGACGTTCACCTTACTGTTGTAGGTATCCACTCTGGTAAAGTTAAAAGGTAACAAGACTTTTGCACCACCTGAATTAAGTTCTACCTCGTAATAGCAGATTTTGGGTTCAGCACGATCCACCCAGATATCGACTACCTTACCCGCTGCTTTATCATCAGCACCGTAAACCGACATACCCACAGGGCTCGTATCTCCTTCAGCCACATGCCATTCAGGTTCAACTCTCATTGGAACGATTCTTGGTTTTCCATCCAGGTTAAGCTCTGGCTTGTTTTCCCTTTGGGCATAAGAGGAAGGACCAACCCCATCCTGCATCGGATCACCAGTAGGACTTAACGGTGCCCCTGGCCAGGGTGCGATTGGTTCTGCTTTTAATTCACGCGTATCTTTTTCACTTCTAGGCGCGTATTTAACAGAGCCATCTGCCAAGCGAAATTCTTTCGGGCTGGGAATATCAGGAAAACCAACCATCCGTTTATTCATTTCAGATGGATTGGCCGGGTCTGCTTCCATCGGATATCCCTCACGCTTGTCTTCCTTTCTAAGGTGAAGAATCAGACCAAAGAAAAATATCCAGAATACATATAAAAGTATCTGTGCTAAATCGATATAACCGGTTAAGTTGCTACTCATAGTTATCCTCCTCTTTAATAAACTAGCCGGGAAACTCAGCTAACCCAAACTTCTTACTCGAATTAAAATGTTGCTGGCTGGTATTACCGACCAGTGGCCCAATTGCAATTAATGTGGCGAACAGCAAGGCAATCTCCAGGTGGTAAACAACGCTATAACCGGTTGCCTCATTTGATAATGCAATACCCAGGTAACCGCTCTCGGCCAGCTTTGAAACGATGTCACGGATAGCCCCGCCAAAAGCAATACCGGCACCTGCTGCCGTCGCCTGAACCGCACCCCATGCACCTAATGCGAGTCCGGAATATTTACCACTTTTATCCATATTCATGGCTGCGATCAGCGTACCCACCGCAAACAAACCGCCACCAAAACCAATTAATGTTGTACCTATTCTGAATACCGTCGCTGAATGTAATGGCTCTGCAAATATCACAGCAGAAAATGCAAACACGCCAGTTAATGCGCCGAACGCGGCCAGTCGAAATGGATCCATACCTTTTTTCAATGTCCATGCGGCTAAACAAAAGGCGATTAATGTTCCGCCTGCCAACAAGGCAGTTAATGCCGTTGTTTCACCAACAGACAAATGCAATATCTGCCCACCATAAGGTTCGAGCAAAATATCCTGCATACTAAACGCGGCAGTACCTAAACCAATCATGATCAGGAAACGACTGGCCCTGATACCTTGACTAAACTGCCTCCAGGTTTGGAAGAAGTCAGGCTTGGTTTCTTTTGGCGCAGTCAACTTCGGGTTTCTTGCTTCCTGTTTCCATAGGGCAATCACGTTTAACAACATGGTTGCTACCGCCGCGCCCTGAATAACCTGAATCAGTTTTATCTGGGTAAAGTCTTTCAATAAGGTGCCAAAACCCAAAGCACTGATCATCATACCTACCAGTAACATCACATAAAGTAATGCAACGACTTGAGGTTTTGATTCGTCCGTCGCCAGGTCTGTTGCCAATGCCAGCCCTGCAGTTTGTGTCGTATGTAAACCGATTCCTGTTAACAAGAAGGCTAACGCTGCTGCCGATTGACCCACCCAGGGTGGCGCAGTGGTATCACCGGAAAGAACGATCAAGGCCATCGGCATAATGGCCAATCCACCAAACTGCAATAAGGAACCAAACCAGATGTAAGGTGTTCTGCGCCAACCTAATGCAGACTCATGATTATCTGAACGAAAGCCAAGCAAGACCCGAAATGGTGCAAACAATAAAGGTAAAGAAACCATAATCGCCACTAAGGAAGCACTAACGCCTAGCTCTACGATCATGACCCGGTTAAGTGTGCCGTTGAGTAATACCACCGCCATACCCACCGAGACCTGAAACATGGATAATCGAAATAGTTTAAAGAAAGGTAACTCTTGCGACACCGCATCAGCAAACGGCATAAAACGGCTGCCCGTTATGGCTCTGAATCTGGAATACATGTTAAGTATAAGATTCATATTACTTAAGCAACTCCATGGCTTGTGAGGTATAAAAGCCACTTGATACCCGATGCGTTCTTCCCACACGCCAGCCATTAAATTCACTATCGTGACTTAATCGATGCATCATTGTTTTTTCTGCTGACGGAACGATAGCAGGCGAACGATTACCTCGCGGAAAGAACTGACCAACCGCATGCATCATCGTCAATGCCGGTGTCTTGGGTGCAAAGGTAAAAACGATCGATTGACTTGTTCTGCTTGCTAGCGATGCCAGGGTTTTTACTTTATCTTCCAGCTCATAATGAATCAGTGAATCCATCGCAACGACATAATCAAAACCACTTAATGTTGGATCAAGTAAATCACCCACCTTGAAATCAATACTGCCTTGACCCAAGTCAGTCGTGGTTCTCTCTTTAGCCAGATTCACCAGCGTTTCTGATAGATCAATCGCCGTCACCTCGGCACCACGTCTGGCGGCTTCAACCGAAAATGCACCGGTACCACAACCTGCATCTAACAATCGACAACCTGATAGATCATCAGGTAACCAGCTTAATAAGGTTTGTCGCATTTCATTTCGGCCAGCCCGCACAGTCGCGCGAATTTTTCCAACCGGCGCATTTGACGTCAGTTTTTCCCAGGCCGCTGCAGCGGTCTTGTCAAAGTACAGCTCTAGTTCGCTGCGACGTTGTTCGTAGCTTTGCTGTGTCATCAATCAAACCCCAACAAGTCAAAGATATCGCGATCTTTTAATGGCACCGCCGTCAACGGATCAACACCGGCCCAGAGTGTTGCCGCCAGTTTTAAATATTCATTCTGGACCGCTTCCAGTTCAGGCGAGCTTTCCATCTCAAATAAAACAGATTTCTTTAAACGACTTTTTCTTATCACATCAAGGTCGGGGAAGTGAGCAATGGTGTCCAGCCCCACCTTTTCATTAAATCGATCAATCTCATCGGTTGCAGCACTTCGATTTGCTACCACACCACCGAGCCTGACTTTATAGTTTTTCGACTTGGCCTGAATGGCAGCAATAATGCGATTCATGGCAAAGATTGAATCGAAATCATTGGCTGTGACAATTAATGCACGTTCAGCATGTTGCAAGGGTGCTGCGAAACCACCGCAAACCACATCACCCAACACATCAAAGATAACCACATCGGTATCTTCCAACAGATGATGTTCTTTCAATAACTTTACCGTTTGACCAACGACGTAGCCGCCACAACCGGTGCCCGCTGGTGGACCACCCGCCTCCACACACATGACACCGTTATAACCTTCATAAACAAAATCATCCGGGCGTAACTCTTCACCATGAAAATCAACGCTCTCAAGAATATCAATGACAGTAGGAACCAGACTCTTGGTTAAGGTGAAGGTCGAATCATGTTTGGGATCACAACCGATTTGTAAAACGCGTTTGCCTAATTTTGAAAACGCCGCAGATAAATTTGATGATGTTGTACTTTTACCAATACCACCTTTACCATAAACCGCAAAGACTTTTGCCGTATCAATATTGACACTGGGATCCATCTGCACCTGAACACTGCCGTCACCGTCTTCACCTTGTTGACGTCGTTTAATAGCCGATACAGGGACTGTTGTCGTTGTCATCATGCTGCTGCCTCTTGTCCAATACCTTCAAGTTTGTCTTCTAACATGTCACCGGCTTTGCGTAATGCGTCCAGCATTTCTTCATCCGGCGACCAGTAGTCGCGTTCGTGTGCTTCTATTAGCCGGTTAGCTACCTTGGCTGATGCCGTCGGATTCAGTTCTGCCAAGCGATCCAGCATTTCCTGATCCATCACGTAGGTTTCTGTGATCTGTTCGTAAACCCAGTTATCCACCTGACCCGTCGTCGCTGACCAGCCCATGGTGTTAGTGATATGTGATTCGAGTTGGCTGACACCTTCAAAGCCATGATTTAATAAACCCTCATAAAATTTGGGGTTTAACATACGGGTACGTGTTTCCAACTCAACCTGTTCAGACAAGGTACGCACCACATCTTTACCACGAGTTTGATCACCAATATAAACCGGCACGTCTTCACCTTTAGCGCGTTTGACTGAACGACTGATACCACCCAGAGTATCGAAATAATGATCAACACTGGTTACACCTAACTCGACTGACTCAAGGTTTTGATAGGTCAGATCAACCGTTGATAACACGCTGCTTAATAAACCGGCTTGTTGAGAGACTTCACCGGAGCGGTTGTAAGCAAAACATTTTCGGCTTTGGTAAGTGTCGGCGAGTTCATCTTCCTCGTCCCAACAACCGCTATCGATCATCTGGTTAACGTTAGCGCCATAAGTGCCTTCCGCATTACTAAACACACGTAGCGCCGCGGTTTCCATATCACAATCATGTTGTTGCTGATATTCCAGTGCATGTTTACGAATAAAATTTGATTCGACAGATTCATCAGCTATCGCAGCCAAGTAACTCGCCTCGGCCAATAATTTTATCTGCAATGGCAACAGGTCACGAAAGATACCTGATGTTGTCATCATCACATCAATACGCGGTCGGCCAAGCTCTTCTAACGAAATTAGTTCGGCACCACATAAACGACCGTAACTATCAAAACGAGGAGTCGCACCAATTAAGGCAAGTGCCTGCGCCAACTGACCACCTTCACTCTTCATATTGTCAGCGCCCCACAGTACTAATGCGATTGATTCAGGAATCTGTCCGCTTTCAGAAACATGGCGTTTGAGCAATTCGTCAGCTTGTCGCTTACCTTCGTTAACGGCAAACACACTGGGCATACGAAACGGATCAAAACCATGCAAGTTTCTGCCGGTTGGCAGAATCTCAGTATTTCTGAGTAAGTCGCCACCCGAGACCGGACGAATAAACCGCCCATCCAATGCGTTAATGATTGCTGCTGATTCATGGTCCTCGGATAGTAGCCTTGCTGTTTCAGCCAGTTTTTCAAACTGAGGTAACTGTGCTTTATCGTTACCTGATAACTTCAATGCAGATTCGATTGAACCACCTGCTACCAGGGTTGAAATAGATTCTTCATTCGCATCGATACCTAATGCTTCTGCTGTCGACATCAACATATTTTTACGTGATGCATCGCTAATGCTCTCACCAACAACATGCAAGCCTTCTGGAATTAATGTTTGTTCTAGTTCAATGATGGCAAGATTGAGTGCATGGATCTGTTCATCAGCTGTCTCTAAATTCCACTCCGGTTCAGCACTGGCCATATCCATCTCAACGGCCTGCGCTTGAATCAGCGTGCCCAACTGGATACGTTCTTCTTCATCTGCATCCGGCGCCAGTGAACGCCAGCGTTGTACTGATTCTTTCAGATCAATCAAGCCTTTGTATAAGCCAGCTTGACTTAATGCCGGAGTGAGATAACTGATTAAGGTCGCTGCAGATCGACGTTTGGCGATAGCACCTTCAGAAGGATTATTCGCAGCGTATAAATAAAAGTTGGGTAGATCGCCGATTAAACGATCGGGCCAACAGGTAGAAGACATACCCACCTGTTTGCCTGGCATAAACTCAAGTGCGCCGTGCGTACCAAAATGCAATACCGCATGTGTACCATACTCTTCACGCAAGTAGCGATAGAAAGCCGAGAAGGCATGAGTGGGAGAAAAACCTTTTTCAAATAGCAGCCGCATCGGATCGCCTTCATAACCAAACGCGGGCTGTAATCCGACAAACACATTGCCAAATTCTTTACCAAGGATAAACAGGCTAGTGCCGTTAGTCAGATGCTTACCCGGCGCCGGACCCCATTGGGCTTCTATCTCGCTTAACCAGGTTTCATTCCTGATATAGTCATCGGCGGAAATCAATTTATGTACGTTGGCCTCGGTACCATACTGAGCAGCATTACCGTTAAGAATACTGTCGCGCAATTCATCAACGTTGGCTGGCACTTCAACATCATAACCTTCCGCACTTAAGGAGCGTAATGTATTAAATAATGACTCAAACACTGACAAATAAGCAGCGGTTCCTGCGCTGCCAGAATTAGGCGGGAAATTAAAAATGACTAACGCCAATTTACGTTGACTACGTTTAGTCTGACGTAAATCAATCAATCGTTTCACTCTATCGGCCAACATAGATACGCGTTCTGTTTGTGGCTGCATATCACGGATTTTCTCGGCGTGACTGGAACGCCCTCCAAACACACATGAACCGGTTGCCCCATCTATTTCAGGAATAGCCACCATCATGGTCGCTTCCACCGGCATTAATCCATGATCAGATTCTTGCCACTGTTCCAGGCTTTGAAACTCAACCGCCTGCGCCGCGATATAAGGCACATCGAGCTTGGCCAACATATCTTCTGCCGCCTTGGCATTGTTATAAGCAGGCCCACCGACTAAAGAAAAACCGGTCAGTGAAATCACCGCATCAACCTGTGTTTTATTGTTCTTAATGAAAAATTTTTCTATTGCCGGACGCGAATCCAGACCACTGGCAAACGCAGTAATAACGCCCAGGCCTTTTTGTTCTAATGCTTCAATGACCGCATCATAGTGCGCAGAGTTGCCGGCAAGAATATAGGAACGCATGATTAACAAGCCAACCTTTGCCTGTTTCTTGTTTCTTATACCTGGCAAGTTAGCGACTGTCTCACTGATGCGCTGTTTCATGCGTGGGTGGTATACCCCGATTTCTGGATACTCAGTCGGGTCTTCTACTTTTAACGTATCGCGTAGCTGCTGTCGATCACCAGCGGCATAGCGATTGATGAGTAATCGTGCAAGATTAGCAACGTTATCATCAGAGCCGGCTAACCAATATTGCAGACATAAGAAATACGCGCGTACATCCTGCGCTTTACCCGGTATAAAACGCAATATCCTCGGTATACGTTTAAGCATTGCCATCTGTCCGGCACCAGAACTTTTTGTCTTATCTTTGGCGCCGCTTAATTTCTTTAACCAGGCAATGGCACCTGATTGAGGCCCACCCATGGCAAAGCCACCAATGTGCGTCAGCTTCATGACCTCTTTCGCTGACATGGCACCGACAAACGCATCACAGTCTGCACTTCTGTTTTGTAATGCAGACAGTACAGGCCTGATGTGTTCTTCCATGAATAACATGGTAGCGACGATAATATTCGCTTCTGCTATCGCAGCATGACATTTTTCTAATGCATCGGGACGACTACCCCATTCTGCCGCCGCATGTAATTCGAGCGACAGCCCGGGCAGTTCTTTTTTCAATACTTCATTTGCACGTTCAACTGCACTCGCCAGATGATTATCCAGCGTCACGATCACCACCTTGATTGGTGTTGTGTGTTTGGATGAAGACTTAACGACCGAAGTGCGCTTTGGCATCGTATAATGTCTCCACTGATATTTGTTGAATGCCCTGTTGTTGGGCATAGGTTTCAGTATTCTTTTTCGCTTTACCGCGCACAAAGAAAGGAATCTTCTTCAGTTCTTTTTCTGCGTCAATGGCCCAGCTGACTACCGACTCTGTATTAACTGTCGTGGCTTCAGCCGAATCATCCGTACGTAACTCTGCTGCTGAGCCCAGGTGCGAAGGTGCAGTTCCATCATGAAATTCAAAATCATCACGAAACATGGTTAACAAATGTTCCTCGAGTCCCATCATCAACGGATGCACCCAGGTATCAAAAATAACATTGGCACCTTCAAAACCCATTTGTGGTGAATAGCTGGCAGGAAAATCCTGTACATGCACTGGAGAAGAGATAACAGCACAGGGCACGCCTAAGCGTTTTGCGATATGGCGTTCCATTTGTGTGCCGAGTACCAACTCGGGTTCTGCTTCAGCTACACATCGTTCAACTTCCAGATAATCATCAGTAATTAATGCTTTGATACCGTATTGTTCGGCTGCTTCGCGTACATCACGCGCAAACTCGCGGCTGTAGGTGCCGAGACCGACAACATCAAATCCTAATTCTTCTTTTGCAATTCGAGCTGCGGCTAAGGCATGGGTTGCATCAGCAAAGATAAACACCCGTTTACCGGTCAGATAAGTCGAATCAATCGAACGCGAGTACCATGGCATTCTTGACTGTTCACTATCCAACGCATCACTAACATCAAGATTCGCGACTTCACCAACTTCACGAATAAAATCCAGCGTCGCACCAATGCCAATGGGTACCGTTTTTACCATGGGTTGTTTGAAAGTACGTTCCAACCACTTGCAGGTGGTCTGCGCAATTTCCGGATAAAGACAAATATTAAAATCGGCTTCGGGGATCCGTTGCAGGTCGGCAACGCTGGCACCTTCCGGTGCGACAACATTGATCTCAACGCCCAGGCTTATCAATAATTTTTTAATCTCTTCGATATCATCGCGACAGCGAAAACCCAGTGCAGTGGGTCCTAAGATATTTGCTTTCGGCTGCGCAGATTGATTTTTTTCTACCGGCGCTTTTGCCTGTGCCGCCAACAGGTTCCTGACTAAATAATAAAAGGTTTCGCTTGCGGCCCAGTTTTCTTTTTTTGAATACGACGGTAATTCCAACGGCACAACCGGAACGGGTATATCCATTCCCTCGGCCAATGAGCCGGGTTGATCCTGGATCAACTCTGCTGTGCAGGACTCACCTACTAACATCGCTTTCGGTTGAAAACGATCATAGGCTTCTTGCAAACTTTTAATGACTAAACCCGCAGTATCGCCACCCAGATCACGTGCCTGAAAAGTCGTATAGGTCACCGGTGGTCTCTTATTACGACGTTCGATCATCGTGAACAATAAATCAGCATAGGTATCACCCTGTGGCGCATGCAATACGTAATGCACATCCTGCATCGAGGTAGCAATACGCATGGCTCCCACATGGGTGGGGCCTTCATAAGTCCATAGTGTTAATTGCATGCTTACACCGCGAGACGCGAACGTCTTCCTATGGGTCGGGCGAATAACTCTGCCAGGTCGGCAGCCTGTTCAAATCCGTGCACCGGGGTAAAGACCAGCTCGATTGACCACTTGGTTGTGAAACCCTCTGCCTCGAGCGGGTTGGCAAGACCTAAACCACAAACGGTCATATCCGGTTTATCGGCCCTGACACGATCCAGTTGTTTCTCAACATGTTGACCTTCTGATAACAAGACATCTTCAGGTAACAGCTCCAGTTCTGCCGAGAGTAATGTTTTATCCAAATGTGGCATGCCGACTTCACATAGCTGCATGCCACACTCACGGTTCAGAAAACGGGCAAGTGGAATCTCAAGTTGGGAGTCAGGCAAAAACGTGATCCGTTTACCCGCTAATTTTTCTCGATAACGTGCCAATGCGCGCTCAGCTCTGGCAGCCGGCATCGCCAGGACAGAATCGACCCGGTCATTGTTAATATTCCAGGCATCAGCGGCGGCGCGAAACCATTGGCTTGTGCCTTCAACACCGAACGGAAATGGAGCTGAAAGCAAACTGGCACCGCGAGCCACCAATGCTCGAGCAGTTTCACCGAGAAACGGTTGCGCCAATAAAACCTTTGTCCCTTTGCCGATAGATGGCAATTCAGTAGCACGCCTCGGAGGAAAAAACTGGACCTTATCAATACCAAGATCGTTAAATAGTCGCTGGAACTGATCTTCTACGACATCGGCCAGGGTTCCGACAACCAACAGCGAGCGCTCGTTATCCGGTAATGGTTTTAGCTCAGGTACCATCGCCTTCAAACAATTATCTTCACCCTGGGTAAAGGTGGTTTCTATGCCACTGCCTGAATAGCTCAGGACGCGCACTCTGCTCTTTTGCTCCAGAGATAAACGCTCTGCTGCAGTAGCAAGGTCAAGCTTAATCACCTCTGATGGACAGGAACCAACCAGAAACAGCGTGGAAATATCCGGCCGTCTTTCCAGTAATTCATTAACGACACGATCCAATTCTTCATTGCAGTCTGCCATTCCCGCGAGATCGCGATCCTGTAAAATGGCGGTCGCAAAACGCGGTTCTGAAAATATCATTACGCCCGCCGCTGATTGAATTAAATGCGCACAGGTACGAGAACCGACAACCAGAAAAAATGCGTCTTGCAGTTTACGATGCAGCCATACGATCCCGGTCAGTCCGCAAAACACTTCACGTTGACCACGCTCTTTTAATATCGGGCGCTCATTGCAACCGGACTCAACATTCATACGATGCATAACCTGAGTCATTGGCTCACTCCCAGCAGCCCAGGTGCCACATTCTGATGAGCTTCTCTTTCCAGCCTTGCGAGTCGAAACTTGAACAAGAATTGAATCGCATTAACCACATAGGAAGAATAAGCAACCAGCGCTAACAGCATTTGTGAGCTGGCATCAAGTAAAGAAAACACAAACACAACAAGGTAGGCTGTGTGCAATGCCATTACCAACATGCTGACAACATCTTCCCAAAAGAAAGGTCGGGCAAATAAATAACAGCCAAACACATCCTTTTCCCAAATTGAGCCAGTGACCATAATGGTATACAGCACGAGGGTTTTCAGGATGATGGAGATCGAGGCAAGCAAAAAGCCTTCACCAGTGCTCAAATATCGAAGCACCAAAGCAAGGCTAACGGCAAATATCAGCAACTGTAACAATGCCAGTACACCCTGAACTTTTGTCCAAGGGGATTTATCACGCCGTTGTCGTTCTTCCGGCGTATATAAAGACTGCTGTTGACGCGTTTTCGGCCTGCTATCCCTCATTATTCTGCCGATTATCCCCCTGCTTTGACTTTATAGTTTTAGTCAATCTAGATCAGTTCAGTAAATCTGTCAACTAAACTAAACGTAAAGATAGCTTGACATAAATCTCGGGCCAAGTATCCTTATAATTACGGCGGGAATTTTTTCCTAAATTCATTTAGTTTGCTGGTTAAGCGGTGCAAAAACCGTAAGCGAGCAAAAATTAAAGAGGATCGTCTCGTGATTAATAGCAATGAGCTAAAAACCTTGATACGTTCAATGCTGGAAGGGGAGACATATATGGCTGGTTACTCAAAAAGTGACTCAGTAACAAATAATAAAAAAAACAACGAATCCGCATCGGAAATGTTCGATGATGGCTGCGATAAGCTAGAGGACGCATCGAAAGAGCAGCTACTCAGCCTGCTTGAAACCGTAGAAACCAACATCATTCCGAAACTGGTCTCGACGCATCGTAATGCTGAGGGCAGTGCGGCAAAAACGAACGTAACCACCTCTCCACAAAACAATGAAGAAGTCGACGAACAGGTGAAAGAGTTTACTCGCATATTAATGCAGTCTGATATTCGCCTGGCCACCTCTTACGTAGAAAAATTAAAACAAAAAGACATCTCGGTAGATACGATCTACCTGGATTTGTTTGCGCCTGTAGCAAAATATTTAGGTTACATGTGGGAAAAAGATATGTGCTCGTTTACCGAAGTCACCATTGGCGTTGGTCGGTTGCAGGAATTACTTCGCGAGCTTAGCCTCAACGCGCGCTATCAATCGCTACAAGCTGATACTAACAAGCGGATATTGCTGACGCCTATTCCCGGCGAACAACATACCTTTGGCATGAGTATGCTAATCGAATTTTTTAATCGTGCCGGTTGGGAAGTCTGGGGTTGGCCGGGTATTTCTGAAAAAAACCTGATACCGCTGGTTAAAAAAGAATGGTTTCAGATTATCGGTATATCAATGTATGCCGAAATCCATGAAGAACAATTAATTTCTACCATCAATGCTATCCGTCGTTATTCCCGTAACCCGTCAGTCAATATTATGGTTGGTGGTTATGCCTTCGAATCAAACCCGGATTTAATATCCGAGGTGGGTGCAGATGCATTCACCAAAGATGCCAATGAGGCGTTGTTGCAAGCTGAGCAATTATTTGAAACGCAATGATTTTATAAGACGAAAAGGGTTGCTATTATGCAGCCCCAAAATTCAGACTACATGAGAATTGCATACAATTGAAAACATTTGATTCACCTGAAAAGTCGTTTAAAAGTCTCAGCACAGAAGACGCGGCGATCTTAATTTCTGTCTCAACCGATATTTCGCTAGTCATAAACAAGGACGGTGTGATTGTTGATTTATCCGTGGGCGCAAATGACATACCTGAAATAGAATATCGTTCCTGGATAGGTAAACCCTGGACAGATACGGCAACCGTTGAGAGTAAGACAAAAATTGAAGACTTGCTCTCCGATGCCAGTCCGAATGAAAAAACCGAATGGCGTCATATTAACCATCCCACTGATAGTGGCATCGATATTCCTATTCAATACGCAACGCTGGCACTTGGCGATAACGAAAACATTATTGCTGTTGGGCGTTATCTGGGCAACATTGCGTCATTACAACAACAACTATTAAACGCACAACAATCGATGGAACGTCACTATTGGCAATTTCGCCATCTGGAAACACGTTATCGCCTTTTATTTAAACTATCATCTGAAGCGGTATTTATTGTTGATTCGCAAAATCAACTGATTACTGAAGCGAATGCCTATGCCGCCCAGCTGCTGGACTCAGATGAAGAATCAATCACCGGTAAACGTTTTTCTGATTTATTTGAAAATAGCAGTGCGGAGTTAATCGAACAGTTACTCGCCGGCGTCAGAGCGACGGGTAAAATAGAAAATGGTGACGCTCAGCTACTGAATGATAATAGCGAGGTCAGTTTCTCGGCATCATTATTCCCGCAGGATGGATCGTCATTGTTTTTAATCCGACTGTCACCCAAAGATCGAGGCGCAATCAATCCCTCAGCTGAGAATACCAGGGATAAATTGTTACGCCTGGTCGAGCAAGCACCGGATGGATTTGTCGTGACCAGTTCTGACGGCAAGATCATTGCGGCTAACCATGCGTTTCTTGAATTAGCCGAATTATTTACCGAAGAACAAATCCGCGGAGAATCGCTGGATAAATGGTTAGGTCGACCGGGCGTGGATCTTAATGTATTAACCGCCAACTTACGCGAACAAGGTAAAGTGCGTTTGTTTGCTACAACACTGCGTGGTGAATACGGCTCCTCGGTCAAGGTAGAGATCTCGGCAACATCAGTCATGAATGGTGAGCATCCTAACTTTGCTTTTATTATTCGTGACATTGGTTTAAGACTGGATGATGAAACCAAAAAAATACGAAAGATTCCCCGCCCTGTTCAACAAATGACAGAGCTTGTTGGTCGTGTCCCATTAAAGGAACTGGTTCAGGAGTCGACCGACATGATCGAACGCTACTGTATTGAAGCTGCGTTGGAAATTACCAGCGACAATCGTGCCTCAGCGGCTGAAATGCTGGGGCTTAGCAGACAAAGCTTATATACCAAGTTACGTCGCTATGGGCTTGGCGATCTGGCATCCGAGAATGGGGACTGATTCAAGCGACTCATTCAATACAACAACATGTCAAACACGAACGTCACTTCCTTAAGCCTAAGACCTGAACCTTCAGCAGTACTGACGTTGTTAAAACCGATTACCTGGTTTCCACCGATGTGGGCATTCGGCTGTGGTGTGGTATCTGGTGGCGGTTCGATTACTCAAAACTGGCTCGCTATTTTTGGCGGCATATTGTTGGCCGGCCCATTGGTTTGCGGTACCAGCCAGGCGGTAAATGACTGGTTTGATCGCCATGTTGATGCGATCAATGAACCTAACCGGCCTATTCCTTCAGGCCGTATCCCCGGTAAGTGGGGCTTGTATATTGCCATTATCTGGACTCTGGTATCGGTACTTGTCGCTGCGACCCTGGGCGTATGGGTATTCACGGCTGCATTAGTAGGCTTAACGCTGGCGTGGGCATATAGCGCACCACCGTTTCGCTTAAAAATGAATGGCTGGTGGGGAAATTCAGCCTGTGCAATTTGTTATGAAGGCTTGCCCTGGTTTACTGGCGCTGCCCTGATGACGTCCTTATTACCCGACACAAAAATTATTTCGCTGGCACTGTTATACAGTCTTGGTGCACACGGCATTATGACACTGAATGACTTTAAGGCCATAGAGGGTGATTTAAAAATGGGAGTAAGAAGTCTCCCGGCCCAGCTCGGTGTTGATCGTGCGGCAAAACTGGCCTGTATCGTAATGGCAATTCCACAGCTTGTAGTTGTCGGGCTATTACTAAGTTGGGGACTCACTTATTTTTCTATCGCCGTCGCCCTGGTGTTAATCACACAAGTGGTATTAATGTCCAAGTTATTAAAACAACCTAAAGAACTCGCTCCATGGTACAACGCGACAGGCATTAGCCTGTATGTATTCGGTATGTTGATTAGCGCTTTTGCAATAAGAAGCATCGTACTGGTTCAATGAGCACTAACGGTCTGGGTTGGATAGGTATTGTCAGACTTGGACTGGTACAGACTTCTTTAGGCGCCATCGTTGTACTGACTACGTCAACAATGAACCGCGTCATGGTAGTGGAGTTGGCATTACCGGCGATGTTACCGGGCGCACTGGTCGCATTTCACTATGCCATTCAAATGCTCAGACCTCGTTTTGGCCACGGCTCTGATGTAGGTGGAAAACTGACGCCATGGATCATTGGCGGAATGGCCATACTCGCACTAGGCGGCATACTGTCGGCAGTGGCGACTGCATGGATGTCAGTTGCGGTGACGCAAGGCATTATGCTTGCGGTTATTGCTTTCATGCTGGTTGGGATAGGTGTCGGTGCTTCCGGCACATCACTATTAGTATTGCTGGCAAAAAAAGTGAACCCTCAACGCCGGGCGGCGGCAGCTACCATAGTCTGGCTAATGATGATTTGTGGCTTTGCTGTTACCGCAACGCTCGCAGGAAGTTTTCTCGACCCTTTTTCTAACCAACGGTTAATTGAAGTCACCAGCGTCGTGTCAATCATTGCGTTTGTGGTTAGCGTGTTTGCCGTCGGCAATATCGAAAAGAAACAACAACAGAGTTTTGATCCAGACAAAGGCAAGGATAAAACCCCTTTCCGAGAAGCGTTGATACAAGTATGGGGTGAACCTGAAGCGAGACGCTTTACCATTTTTGTATTCGTTTCAATGCTTGCTTACAGCGCACAGGATTTGATCCTCGAGCCTTTTGCCGGACTGGTATTTGGTTTTACGCCGGGAGAATCGACCAAGCTTGCCGGCGTACAACATGGCGGACTGTTAATGGGCATGCTGATGATTGCGTTTCTCGGCACACTATTTAGCGATCGAAAGATTGGCAAGTTACGCCTATGGACAGTAGCAGGTTGTATCGCTTCTGCAGCAGCACTCGCCGGACTGGCGATAGGTGGCATGATTGGACCTCCCTGGCCATTGCGCATCGCCGTATTTGCATTAGGTTTTGCCAATGGCGCCTTTGCAGTTGCGGCAATTGCCTCAATGATGGAGCTTGCCAGCAGTGGACACTCATCGCGTGAAGGCATGCGCATGGGTTTATGGGGTGCAGCCCAGGCAATTGCATTTGGCATCGGAGGTTTTATGGGTACCGTCGCAGTTGATGTCACCCGCTACTTTTTTAATTCTCCCGCTCTCGCTTACGGCATCGTTTTTATAGGACAGGCCATGATATTTTTACTTGCCGCATACCTCGCAGCAAGAATTGATCATAATGATCACATCAAACTACAACAACATTCACATAATAGTCACGAAGACTTTTCAACCGGGGTATTACAGAATGAATATAAATAATGCTATCGAAACTTTTGATTCCGTTGTTGTGGGTGGCGGCCCTGCAGGTGCGACCGCCGCCACAGATTTAGCCCGACAAGGTTTATCCGTTTTATTACTGGATCGGGGTGGCCGAATTAAACCTTGCGGTGGAGCAATCCCGCCCAAGCTGATCGAAGAATTTTGTATCCCTGACAGCCTGTTAGTCGCCAGGGTTAATTCTGCAAGAATAATCTCACCTACCGATCGCGGCGTCGATATGCCAATTGATGATGGCTTTGTGGCAATGGTAGACCGCGATGAATTTGACGAATGGTTACGATGTCGTGCAGAAACGGCTGGTACCACCAGGCGCACTGGCACGTTTAAAAAACTGGAACGTGACAGTAATGGCATATCTTTGATCCATTATCTTACTAAAGAAGGAGAACAACATACGGTCCGCGCCAGGACAATCATTGGTGCCGATGGCGCAAGATCGGAGGTTGGGCGCCAATCTATCCCGGGCGCTGACAAAGTGCCCTATGTTGCGGCTTATCATGAAATTATCGAATCTCCTGATGCAGCATTTCATGCCAAAACTGAAAATGGTTTTGATAAAGCGCGTTGCGACATTTACTACAACGGAGAACTCTCCCCTGATTTTTATGCATGGATATTTCCTCATGGTAAAACGACCAGCGTCGGGGTCGGCAGTGCCAATAAAGGGTTTTCCCTTAGAGCTGCAGTTGCCAACCTGAGACAGCTCACAGGCCTGGACGAAAGCGTCACCATTCGCCGTGAAGGCGCGCCAATCCCACTCAAAGCCATGGCGAGATGGGATAACGGAAAAGATGTTATTTTAGCTGGTGATGCGGCCGGCGTAGTTGCACCCGCTTCCGGTGAAGGTATTTATTATGCCATGCATACAGGACGACTGGCAGCGGATGCGGTAACAGAGTGCATCATGTCAAATGATGCAAGAGCCTTAAGAACAGCAAGAAAACGCTTCATGCGTACTCATGGAAAAATATTCTGGATGCTCGGTATTATGCAAAAATTCTGGTATGCCAATGATAAACGTCGCGAGCGCTTTGTCAGTATTTGTAATGATCCTGACGTTCAATACCTCACCTGGGAAGCCTATATGCATAAGCGCTTTGTCAAAGCAAAACCGGCAGCACATGCGCGTATCTTTTTTAAAGACATGGCGCATTTATTAGGTATCGTCTCGCCGCAATGACCTCTCAATCAATCAGTCGATTGCGGCCAGTTATTATTGCCGCAATGGCTGCCATGCTTGTCGCTTTGATTGGTGGCTTGGTGACGGATATCGGTCCATGGTATAAAAACCTCACTAAACCTTCATGGCATCCCCCGGACTGGTTATTCGCTCCTGCCTGGACCATTATCTATGCATTGATTGTACTCGCTGCCGCAAAGGCCTGGTTTAATGCTAAAAGTCGAACTCATAGACTTTCCATCATCAGCCTGTTTAGTCTAAACGGAATACTCAATATTCTATGGAGCCTGTTGTTTTTTAAACTACAACGACCTGACCTTGCACTGCTAGGCAATGTATTACTGTGGCTGTCAGTTTTATCCATGATCATTGCAGTATGGACATATTCGAGAGTCTCAAGCTGGCTGTTGATGCCGTACCTGATCTGGGTCACGTTTGCCTGGGCATTGAACTATAGTGTCGTGTCTTTAAACCCTTGATACAACGATAGTAATGAACCTAGCTGAATTATTTGAGTCCGGCAGAATCGTCGATATTATTCTTGTTTTAGTTGTTATCGAAGCAATAGCACTGATACTGTTAAGCAAATACAAAACGATTGATTTAAGAGTCAACACCATACCACTGTTAATACATCTATTACCTGGTGTTTTACTCTTTCTTGCACTCAGAGCCGCGCTGACGGATGCTAGCTGGCTATGGATCGCCTTTTTGCTTGCCGCTTCAGGAGTTGCTCACCTGATAGACATCAGACTTCTGTTTAAAACAAAGCAATAAAAAAGCGCATGGTAGTCAAGCTACCATGCGCTTTTACCTAAGAAGTAAACGGTTTATTGCAACGTATTGATATAACTGACTACGTCGTTAATGGCTTGATCATCAGCTAGAAGTGCAGCCATTCCAACCATCGTTGCACCATAAGTATCATTAGGATTGTTACCTCTGGTGCCTGATTTATAATACTTCAGCTGTCTGGCAAGATACCAGTCATGTTGCCCAGCCAGTTTGGGCGCATTCAAAGCATCATTACCCTCACCGTTAGCACCATGACAAGCGGCACAATTTCCATACAGCGCTTTCCCGTTATCTACATTTCCTTGTATGGTGGCTGGCGCGTCTGCGGCAGGCAACGTATTAATATAAGCAACGACATTATCTATGCCCGTTTCGTCAATTAACGTCAATGCCATCGGTGCCATTTGATTGCCAAAGGTATCGCCCTTTTCAAAACCTCTCACACGGTTCATAAAGTAGCCCAAATGTCTTTTCAAATACCAGTCGTGCTGGCCTCCAAGACTAGGGGCATTTAATGTGGCATTGCCTTCACCATTAGAACCATGACAATTTGCACAGGTCGCATAGGCTTTTTTACCGGCTTCAACATCGCCAGCTTGCAACGTAAGACTAAACAAGGAAAGAAAAATTATTGTTATTAATTTTTTCATAAAACAGTCCTCTACGTGTTACTACATGTACCTAATAACTTGAATAATCGATATCTGTATCGTTATTTATAGTCATATACCTCACCTATAATTTAAGCATAGAAAACAGTCTTTTTCACTATATTAAATAATCCATTATTTAAGAATAATTCTCATTTAGGTTTGCAGGCTAAATTTGTCCATAATTTTACGCTAGACTCAATGTGTGGACACAAAAATTATAAAACTGACACCATCATGCGGATGGCAATTTAATAAGCGAGCGGGAGGCATGACATGATTACAGTTGGACATTTATTAGAAAAGAAAAATAACAAAATGTTTACTATATCAGCTGATGCAACTGTACAAGATGCACTGGAGATCATGGCAACGGAAAAAATCAGTTCATTGCCTGTCATGAATGACAACGACGAGCTCATTGGGATCATTTCCGAAAGAGACTACATCAGAAAAGCGGTACCAGAGAAAAAAATACCCTGGGAAATTACTGTCAATGACTACATGACAAAAGACGTCATTACCGTTACCAGTCAAGATTATCTGCAAGAATGTATGAAAATTATGTCCGGCAACAGAATTAGACATTTACCGGTTGTCGAGGACGGGAAAATACTTGGTATTTTATCGATTACAGATGTCGTACGGGCATTGCGATCCGTCCGTTTTATTGATTGATAATAGCTGTTTTTATTTAACTCTGTTACTTAACTAACACTGTTATCCATCAATAAAAAAACCCTGGCTTTGAAACCAGGGTTTTTGTGCAGTAATTGAAACTAGTTTGATGGAAATAATTTCTAGCCTGGCAGAGTGACTTCCAACACCAAGCTAGCCACTAGCTCAACTATTTATCTGGTAAAAAGTTTACCAGAACGTCCGTCAGCACTACCAGCATTTGCTTCCAGCGCAGCAATATCAGTTACGCTCAAGGTTTCAACGGTTCTTTTGTAAGGAGGTTTACCCTTAAAATCTACAACAACGCGTTTTACCGTGTCATTCGAACCAGTAGCAGCTGCGTGTTTATCATTGTTACCTGCTGCATAAGCGGCAGTTGATGCAAATGCTAAACTTAAAACAATAACGCCTAATTTTTTCATCTTGTTTGCTCCTTTACTCTTTAGCCTATTATTAATTTGACAGTGCTTAACCACCTGTTACGCACTGTCTGTAACAACTGATAGAAATTTTAGATTAAAACTTAATAATTCCTGAGAAAATTTATAAGGAATTAATATAGTTTTTATCTATATACTAACACCATATTCTAGCCATTTTTTTACTACATTTGCTATTTAAGCGCACAATTACTGTGCAAAAAATATGCAAATTCACCATATTTGTGCATATTTTCTGATAACCAAGCCCAGTAAATTAAAATAAGTGTTGTCAAAACAATCACTTAATTAGCTTTTTAGGTCATGGCAAGGTTTATGCTCAACCATATAACCATATATAAAGTAATAAGCGGCATTAGCCTTTTATCCTGACTGACAATATGAAATTGACACATTTACATTTTTGCTTGCTATTTATCGTACACATGGCGTGTCATGCTGAAGATGTGAATGTGCCTATCGATAAGTCTCAATCAGGCAATCTCTATGTCAATGCCGTTATTAATTCAAACGTACACTCACAATTTATGGTAGATACCGGGGCTGGAATGATTACCCTGAATCGTGAACTGTTTAAACAGATATCACGCAACGGGAAAGTTGAGAAAGTTGGCAAAATCGCAGCAAGACTCGCCAATGGCAAACTCGAGACGATGTCTCTGTACAAAGTGCAGTCTTTCAGTATTGGTGAAAATTGTAATTTGGGCGAGATGGAAGTTGCAGTCATGAAACATTCTGGCCGAAATATACTCGGCTTAAGTGCATTAATAATGGTTGCACCATTTTCCATACATACCAGTCCGATGGAATTGATCTTATCTGGTTGTCCGACAAACAGTAACAACCAGAATATTGCAGCTAACAAAAAATCTGAATCACCGATTTTTGATGAACACATCGGAACTCAATTGAGCAATATCCCTTTAATTGATGAAGCTCATAATATCACTTCAACGACATCTCCCAATTTCCTGTAAATTAACTTTTTAAATACCTCTGCAAATTCTCTGAAGAATGATCTTGCTGGAGAGCTATGTCTCCACGCGATGGCGTGCATTCTATGAATCGACTCACCTTCGATACGAGTCACAAACAGGCTTGAACCACGCTTAATCTCTGAGTGCACATACAGCGAAGGCAAAAAAGCAATCCCTACGCCGGTTGATATCATGGCGCGCAACGCATCCAGGCTATTGCCGTGGTAATCACGTAACAGTGTGGATCCAAACTTCTCGCACAATTGTTCGATTTGCTTGGAATAAATATGGTTCTCTTCTAAATTCACAACCTTCTGCCCCGCCAAGTCATCCGCCGTAATGATATTTTTTTCAGCCATAGGATGATCATCAGCCATGACCAACAACAACTCTTCACGTATCAATGGTTCAATATGGATACCTTCATGTTCCAAGGGTAAAGGCGTTAACAACAGATCATAAAAACCGTCTAATAGCCCATCTTTCAACTTGGCAGGTACATCTTCACGCACATAAAATTTCAATAGATGATATTGCTCATGGATAAGCGGTAATAGATAAGCGAGTAAATACGGACCCAGTGTTGGAGACACACCCAGACGATAGTTTGCCTTGCTGCCACTAGTTGCTATTTCTACCGCATCCATCAAATTATTCATGTCTTCAATCATAATCTGTATGTAAGGCAACATATGTTTGCCGGCAGGGGATAAAATAGTGCCATTACGAGCACGCTCAAATAAATTCAAGTCAAATAGTTGCTCGAGTTTCGCTAACTGCGCAGTGAGCGTGGGTTGACTGATATCCAATTCTTCTGCTGCTCGTCGAATACTGCCATTTTTAAAAACCGCAAGAAAATACTCTAATTGTTTTAACGTCGGTTTCATCAGCGTAAATCACTACATGTAATTTAATTGCACATGAGCAGCATACCTTAACTATTCGAATTATTCCTGACAGGAGCAGGAATGGGATAAAATTTAATAATACGGATTAACAATCACCCCAATTGCAGAGCCGAAGACTGATACTGTTATAAGCCGAATAATTTTGTCAGCCTGGTTGATTTATCTTTTTTGAAGGCTTGGCGGATTAAGATACATTCCATGCTGAAGTCGGTCACACAACAAATAATCAACAACAACCTACTTACCAGAGCATGATATTTTTCTCAAAGCAAGACCGTTCGTTCTATCGTTCCAGACTTTCCAGATAATCAGGCCATATAAACAGCGTCACAATCAGTCTGAGGAACAACTGAGCATTTAGTTGTTTTTCCGTAACAGAACGCGTTTCAAGAATGGCAAAATCTACATTATTTTGATTATTCAGCTCAATTTACGAGTCCTTGAATCAACAGAATCGCAATTTGTTTAAGTATTATCATAGGCGTAGGTTGTTAACGATAAAACAGAGAAAACGATAGTTAGAATTAATATGTTTCAATACCATCATAGTCAACTCAATTAACAAAAAATGTCCTAAGTCCAATTTTTTGGATTAACTCTTCCTGACAATTTAACAGAACGTTAAGCAATTAATTTAAATCAGCTAAGCAAATTAAATCAGTATTACTAATCAGCTCAACTGATTTAGTGTAATCGTTTGCATGATTAGCTCACCCCACGTCGTTCAAGTTGTTCGAAACGAGTTATGTCAATCACAGATGTAATTCTGTGTGTTTTATTGGTCTTTAGCTCCTGATAAAAGCCTGCTCATTACTCCTTAATTAACTTAATTAGTCTTAATTATGATTAATTAGTTTTTTAATGATATTAATTATTTTTAATTTATTTTAATTATCTTCATTTTTACTTATTTTGCTTTATTTTAGTTCAAATTCACTTATTTATGCACAAATATAGTTCATTATTCCCTTAATAAAAGCCACAAATATTCAATTAGTCTTTAAAAATCAATGATTTAGTACTCTGGCATAGCCTTTGCCATTAGACATGGACCAGATATTGGTTATTCAACATTTTTAATTCATTAGTTTTTATTTATGTAAGGGAGAGTGGATATGTTTTTTTCTAAGAATTCGCATCATGAGTCCAGCAATATAAGGGGATATATCAGCACTGGCTGCATCAAGCTTGCTGCAGTGATTACGTTGGGATCATCGATGATTTTTAGCAATGTAGCACACGCAGAACGAGAGAATTCGTACACATTAATGATGAATCAGGATAGCTTTTTTGGCTTTTATCCATCATTTAATGGATTACTGTCGGTAAAAGAAGATTTCGATTTTTCTTTTTACGGCATTCTATGGACAAGAGATTCATTCGGAACCAGTCCCGGAGCCTCGTCTACTGGTGGGGATGATCTTTGGACTGAATTTGGTGCCGGTGGCAACTGGCATTTCATGGACGGTAATTTAACCGTCAAACCTCAGATTGGTATTACTAACGGTGCTCTGCTATCAAGGGGAAATCCAAATGCCAATGGCACCAATGACGGCGGTAATTTTGCCGATGGTGTTGTACCAAGCCTGACAGTTAACTACAGCGACAACAAATGGGAAGCCGAGTGGTATAGCGGCTATTACGCGGCACTGAGAAACCGTGGCGATAATGGTGCACTGGATTTTCTTCACTTATGGGCCAATGGCGGATATAAGTTCTCACCCTATGTTTCGGCGGGCTTCCATTACGAGTTACTTGAAAATACTGTCGTTGAAGGCGGTGATGGCGGCACCAGCTACGAATGGATAGGTGGTTATTTACAATTCTCATTACCCAAAGGCATGTTCGCACGCTTGAGTGGCGGTAGTGAAATTCAGGGCGACAGCAGTGCCGATTTCTATAAGCTCAATGTAGGCACGACCTTCTAGATGAAGATGAAATAATTCATGAAATGTAAGTACACACTTAAACTCCCCTCTGGATTTAAGTGATTATTACCCGCTAGCATGATAGATGTTAGCGGGTTTTTTTTACCCAAGTGATTGATTGACGAGTCTTGATCATGCATCAAATCAACATAATTTTTTTCATCTTTTTCAAGAAAATAGATTATATTACGCTATATTAGTAGTGTCGGAATTGTTGTGTAGCCATTCCGGTCTACATGCCTTATGCCGCCACCATACAGATAACGAAAAAAGAATAGATAAAACAATATGTTGCGAGCACCTTTTATGACGATTCAGGAAGTCGCTGATTTACTTAAAGTCAGTGTTGCTACCGTACGCACCTGGATTAAGAATGAGGAATTACGAGCAGTAAAATTGGAACGGGAATACCGTATAGCAAAAATAGATCTTGAGCGCTTCGTCAATGGTCGCGCTACGATGAAAGTGACGGAATCGGACTAATAGTTACTACCCATAGTTCTATTTCCACATTATTTTCCCTAAATACAAATATACCTGATTGTAGGTATAGGTTTTATCTATCGAAAACACTTTTACTCACCGATTAGCATTTACCTGTTGAATCGCAACCTGGCTAATATCTGCATTATAACTGGCATACCCTCATGAAAAACATAATTATTAAAGCAGGCCATTGCCTATAATTGATTTAGAAAAATATACGCTGAAATTAAACTTCAGCGGCTAAGCATTAGAGGGTCTGGCAGTGAACAACTTTCACATGGGTAAACCCCACGCTATCATCGTCGTTAAGGTGCTTAACTTCCGAATTCAAAATGAAATTGGTTCCTAAAAGTTACATAACTATCATTTAAATAAATTACTCAGCACTTTCCAAAATAAACGTTTCGATTTAATTCAATTTTACTTCGATCAAATAATATTCATGTTCTATAAAATAGAAATTATCAAACATCATTACTTAGTCATTTTTTACACATACATTTAATTGTTTCATTATGTTTTTAGAGCCAGGTATTGTATTAAACTTGCTCAATGAATGAATCAAGTTAGCACATGCAAGCTCATCGTTACCTCTAAAACCTGATATATATATATTAATGCTATTATTTGCTTCACTAATTTTATTCAAATTTAAGTATGCATATGCTAGATACAAATGGGCCTCATAAAAATTTTTATCCATTATTGATTCATCACTCAATTTGTTAATCACCTTGTTAAAAAAACTCTCTGCTTCGCGAAATCTATTGTGATATATAGCTAATTTACCCACATCCAATAATAGCTTTAAGTAATTATGTTGGATGGTTAGTAACTTATTATAGTAATTCCATGCCTCTTCAGCTTTATCCATATTGATTAAATAGTTGCCGATTTCTAATGCATATAATGGATTCTGTGGACTAAGTTGATATGCTTGTAGTGTTAGCTCATATGCCTTTCTTATATCACCTGATTCACCAAGATATTTGCCAAGCATGTACATCGCCAAATGGTTTTTTTCATCCCTTGATAGAACAGCCGCCCAAAATGTATGACTATTTTTCCAATAACTTGTTTGTACAAAAGAACTTGATATATAGCTGATAAATAACAATGAAACGATGAAAATAATTACTGGGCGAAACTTGTTTATTTTAGTTACTAGCAAAACTCCTCCCCACACAAAGGCAATAAATAAACCAATGTGCGGCAGATAGGTCCAGCGATCCGTGATAAAAACACTTTCTCCAATACCCAACACTCCTATAACTGGGAAAAGCGTACCTATAAACCAAAGCCCACCCAGTAAAAAATGTGGCTTTGTAGACATGTTTGCTACCACTATCAATATCAATGCAGTTAATACCGCGAAAGAGCAGTATATTTCCCAAACTGAAAATTTTGTTAATGGATAAGTTTCATAACCAGTAAAATTAAATGGGTAAATACTTTTATAAAGGTAAGTAATATAAATAATGGGGATATTTTCAACCCTCTGTTCAATACTAATATTAGTTAATGGATTAATTGCATAATCTGTATTTGTAACAATGAAAAGGTGAATAAAAAGAAATAAAAACAGAACAATAAAAAAAGGAACCTTTTCTAAGATGATGGTTTTTACAGATAGATATTTGTATCTGCCGGATGGCCACCAATCTATCAACAACAATAAAAATGGTAATGTAATCCAGATAGGTTTTGCTAGAAGAGAAAAAACATAAAAAATCACTGCAATTAAACAATAGCGATTATCATAATTCTTGTTTTGCTTACTGGTCCATTTAATATGCTTGACATAAAATGCGAGTGTTATCAATCCAAAAAAACCAGCTAACAGTTCCTTTCTTTCCGCGACCCAGGCTACAGCCTCAACTCTTTGTGGATGGATAGTAAAGAGGATAGCGACAAGCCAACTCTCAATTCTTTTATTCGTTAATCTATATAAGACATAAAAAATGAGCAATGTATTCATGCCATGCAGAATCACATTCGTAATATGAAATCCCGCTGGATTTATGCCGTAAATACTTGAATCCAATAAATATGAAACCCAGGTTAATGGCATGAAATAGGGGCCACTGAATGATGTCCATGCCCATTTAAAACTCTCCCACGAAAACCCAGAGTGCACATAAGGGTTAAATAAGATGTACGTGTTATCATCAAGATTTATAAAATCAAAATAATATGTCTGCCCATAAATAATTATTACGGGTAGTAAAAGGATGATTGCTAATATTCTGAATGTGAAAAATTTATCCATGACTAGTCAAGACAGATATATATTGTTTAGGCAATTTGCAGAGTTCTCAGAGATTTAATAGATTATAACTAAAAATAGTTTAAACAATTTAAATTACTACTATTCGATGAGAGTATCAAAACGCAAAATTAGTATAATTGAACATTCCAATTCTCTAGCAAAAAAGAGGTTAGAGTGGAAAGAAAAAAATCATTTTTTTCATTCCCAAGACGAACAGTATCTGTCTTTTTTAATCCCAAATAATGCTACCGTTTTAGAGCTTGGCTGTGGCGTTGGTGATTCATTGGCCAAACTGAAACCAGCTATTGGTGTCGGAATTGATATTAGCGATGAAATGATAAACATTGCACGCGAATCATATCCACAATATGAGTTTTTAATCGGTGATATTGAAGACGAAAACGTTATCGATAATATAAACTTGACGTTTGACTATATCCTTTTATCAGACACAATCGGTTATCTGGAAGATTGTCAAAAGACTTTAAAAACTTTACATAAATTATGTAAACGAGAAACACGTATTATAATTTCTTACTATTCATATATTTGGGAGCCAATTTTAAAAATCGGTGAATTTTTTAATCAAAAAATTCCACAAAATAATCTAAATTACTTAACAAGTGAAGACATCAAAAATTTATTATTTTTATCTGGTTTTGACATTGTAAAGGAAGAATGGCGACAACTCATACCAATTCATTTTTTTGGTATTGGCAAATTTATTAATCGCTTTTTTGCACCACTACCCTTTATTCGGCGCTTATGTTTAAGAAATTACGTTGTTGGAAGATCAGAAACAAGTAAAGACACTAGCCTTAAATCATGTTCAATCATTATTCCGTGCAGGAATGAAAAAGGAAACATAGAAAGTGCAATAAAACGAACCCCTACATTTTGTGAAAAACAGGAGTTTATATTTATTGAGGGGCATAGTGAAGATGGAACATATGACGAAATAGAAAGAGTCATTAATGCATATCCTGATTTCGACATTAAGGTATTAAAACAGGATGGTATCGGTAAAGCAGATGCAGTCTATAAGGGTTTTGACTTGGCAACAAGTGAAGTATTAATGATTCTGGATGCCGACCTTACCATGCCTCCCGAAGAACTATCTAAATTTTGGGATGTTATATCATCTGGACAAGCTGAATATGTAAATGGCAGTCGTCTCGTATATCCTATGGAAGATGACGCTATGCGATTATTAAATTATTTTGCAAATCGTTTTTTTTCTATCTTATTTACTTGGTTATTAAATCAAAGATACACAGATACCCTGTGTGGTACGAAGGTACTTAAAAAATCCGATTATTCAAGATTAAAAGAAAATAAAGACTATTTTGGTGATTTTGATCCTTTTGGTGATTTTGATCTTATTTTCGGTTCTTCAAAATTATGTCTTAGGATGGTTGAAATACCTATAACTTATCAGGCACGTAGTTATGGTAATACACAAATATCTCGTTTTCATCATGGTATCCAGTTACTACGCATGGTGATCTATGGTTACCGAAAATTGAAAGTACTTTAAAATAATGTGCCAAAAACTATCTAATCATCGTGAAATTTGGAAAAACAAACCTGTTCTTCGAGCAATCTATCATGATTTTTATCGCCGTATCTTGGACTCTTGCGATGGTAAGCCGGTACTCGAGATAGGCAGTGGTTCTGGGAATTTAAAAGAGTATTTCGACGATACTATATCAATAGATATTCTTTATGCTACTTGGTTAGATACTGTTGCTGATGCGCAATCATTACCATTTAAATCCAATTCCATAAAAAATATTATTATATTTGATGTTTTACATCATATAGAAAATCCAAAGCTGTTTTTTTTTGAAGCTTCGAGAATCCTGAAACCAAATGGAAGAATAATTATATTAGAACCAGGAATAACGCCGATAAGTTATTTTTTTTATAATTATTTACATCACGAAGCTGTAAAAACAAACATTAACCCTTTATTAAGGGAAATTACTAATTTAAAAAGTGACCCTTATGATTCTAACCAGGCTATTCCGACTCTAATTTTTGATAAGTATAGAAATGACTTTGATAGCCTATTTCCGGATTTAAAAGTAGTGCACAAAGAATGGCTAAGTTTATTCGCTTACCCAATGTCAGGGGGCTTTCAAAAGTGGCAACTCATTACGGAAAGGATGATAAGACCAATCCTTAAACTAGAACGATATCTACTCCCTTTTATAGGAAAGATTGCAGCTTTTAGAATATTCATTATTCTTGAAAAAAATGGAAGAGAACAACCATCCAATTTTTTGATTTCGATCAAATGATTCATTTTTTTTTAATATATAAATGATGGATTATGTTGCCTGAAGAAATTGCTAGAAGTATTACATCTATTAAGCAAGCTGAACTTGAACAGCTCCATCACGCTTTTTGTGAAGAAAACGGTTGTGATAAAGATGATCGGTTTATCATCGAACTTTATAGAAGTAGGCGTATTAATGTAGAAGAGTTGAAAAGTTTTCAGTTTCTTAAAAAAGTAGAAATGACTGCGCTGTCCGATCCAGCAAAAACTGAAGACACCAATCCTTCAACGGCCCGTGTTCAACCTAACCAAGTTGAAGATAATTTCACGATTGTCGAATCGATTGACGAAGGCGGTATGGGTGAAATTCTGATAGCACAGGACAATGAATTAGGCAGAGCAGTGGCCTATAAAAGAATTCACCCACATGTCGCGGAAGTCCCTAGCTATCTAGAACGGTTTTTGATGGAAGCCCGGGTGACTGCTCAGTTACAACATCCAAATATTGTACCTGTTTACCAGATGAAGGTTGATGGAGATGAAGCAGCCTATGCGATGAAATTAATTCAAGGCAAGACCTTGAAAGACATTATCACCGAGTCACAGCAACAACTGGATGAGAGAGCTAAACTTGATAAACACCACAACTTACAAGCGCGATTGGAACATTTCCTAAAGGTTTGCGATGCCTTGCATTATGCCCATCGTAAAGGCGTTATCCATCGTGATTTAAAACCACTAAATATCATGGTTGGACCTTATAACGAGGTATATGTCATGGATTGGGGTATCGCGAAGATCATATCTGTCGATGGAGAGGTGTTCGATGATATGACTGAAAAAGTAGGGGCAAATACTGACGATTCTACTGATGAAACTAAAGTAGGGCAGTTACTAGGGACACCATCTTATATGTCGCCTGAACAAGCGACCGGGCAGAACGATGTTATTGACCATCGAAGTGATCTATTTTCACTTGGCTTAATTCTATTTGAGTTAATTACACTGCGAAGAGCCTATATTGCAGATGAAAAACTCAATGTGCTGGGTAAGGCAAGTCAGGGGCAATTAGCAGAACCAGTGCCTTATGCAAAGTATATGGCTATACCTAAGCAACTTATTGCGATTGTTAATAAAGCGACCCGATTTGATCCAGATGATCGTTATGCCACAGTTGAAGAGTTTGCTGATGATATTCGTCGTTATATGCGCGGTGTCGCGATTAAGGCAAAACGGGATACCTTAACTCAAAAACTGATGCGTTGGATGAACCGGCATCGCCTTGCTGTATTGAATATTGTGGCTTATTCAATTTTATTTTCACTGGCTGCGATAGGCTGGAGTATCTATCATCAACAACAGGGCAAGATAGATGCACAGCTTAAAGAACAACAGGTAAGTAGTTTCCTGACCAATGTAGCGACAAAGTCTCAATTGATTGATGCCGAATTCTTAAAGTATGAGGGCATACTTGAGGGTCTGGCACATAGTGCAGCAAACTTGCTAACGCAAGGTAAAGAAGATGAGACGCCTTACTTTACGGATCAAGATATTGCTTCGGGTGACCGTATCCCTCCTGATTATGCTGATTCAAGTATATATGGTTTCCCGATTAGTATCGGTTGGCATGTCAATAAGTTAGCACCCGATGTTAAGCTTGGTGATGTTGAACCATTGATAAAGAAGATCAATCCGTTGCGTCATTCTTTCCAGCGACTGATGCTTAAAAGCTATAAAGAAATTGTGACGCCTGAAGACAAGGGCAGAGCCAAACAGGTTATTCATGAACAAGGTTTACCCTTGATTTGGTCTTACATCGGCTTGGAGGAAGGTTTGTTTACAGAGTATCCAGGAAAAACCGGTTATCCGCCTGAATTTGATCCCCGTAAACGTCCCTGGTATCAAGGCACGCTTGGTAACAAAGGTGCGCAATGGTTGAAGCCTTATATTGACGTTGGTGGACAAGGCGTATTATTACCTTGCACCAGCCCTCTATTTGGTGATCAAGGTAAATTTTTAGGCGTTGCTGGCGTTGAAATAAAGCTGGATTATATCCGCAATAATTTAATCTCAATGACGGGATTTGCTGGCATTGAAAATACGTATTTACTTAATGAAGAAGGCCGCATTGTTGTCGCATCAACAGATACAGCAGAGTCTTATAAACTGGGTACCTTAATTAACTCTATACGTGATTTAACCGTTTATCCGCGTCCTGAAATTGTTGATGCTGTTTTACAAGGCAAATCAGGTTACATTAATTATGAAGAACATGGTAAAGAAAAGTTGATTGCTTATTATCGACTTAATTCAATCGGTTGGTATTATCTTGCAGAGGCAAATGCTTCGCAGGTATTAAGTTTATAAAATTAAACCATATGTATACTTTCAAAGAAGCATAAAAAAATCCCGAGCTCTAAGAGAGATCGGGGTTTAACATAAAAGCCTGGCAGTTTTGCTCGCATAGCGCGCTTATCCTTTAGGGGATCTACATAAATGCAATCAGGTCACTGCCCACAAACTTCATCTCGTGCATGAAAAAAGCCCCTGAAGTGAAATACTCCAAGGGCTTTGAATAAGAGCCTGGCAGTGACCTACTTTCACATGGGGAGACCCCAAACTATCATCGGCGCTAAGCTGTTTCACTTCCGAGTTCGAAATGGGATCGGGTGGTTCCAACTTGCTATGGCCGCCAGGCAAACTTGTTGCCCCTCATGGATGAGGGGTACATCGAAAATATCTGGAACAATTTTCGATGCTGCTGTTAATGTCTACTTATTTCAACATTAACAGTCCAATTCGGAAAACTGATGAACGTATACGCATTGTCGCGTCACAAACTGCTTGAGCATTATATGGTCAAGCCTCACGGGCAATTAGTACTGGTTAGCTTCACACATTACTGCGCTTCCACACCCAGCCTATCAACCTGGTAGTCTTCCAGGGCCCTTCAGGGGACTTAAAGTCCCAGGGAGATCTCATCTTGAGGGGGGCTTCCCGCTTAGATGCTTTCAGCGGTTATCCCGTCCGAACGTAGCTACCCGGCAATGCCATTGGCATGACAACCG
>JANQNX010000012.1 GCA_028279365.1 Gammaproteobacteria bacterium
CTAACCGCACTCAGGATGTCCAGGCATTCGTTCGTTACAGCTTGTAATCACTTACCTATATAGGTGAGCAGAGGTAGAAGGGACTGACTTAGGTCAGTCCCTTTTTTATTTACGTTCTGAATTTAGCTTTGTCTGTAGAAGTAAATATAAAACTTGGTCGAGCTTAAAAGTTATAACTCAAAAATAACTCGACATAATCATCCCGCGTAAAAGCTGTGGCCAGATCTTCTGGCTTTTGATCAATAAAGAAACGGCCTTGTAAGTCGAGTAACCAGCTTTCACCAATACGGCGGCTGGCTTCAATGTTATAGAACATGCCGCCGGTATTTCTATCCCAGACAACGCCCATTAACGCTTCGCTGGACTGCACATCGTTAAAGGCCAAGCGGGCGCCAATCGCGATATCATCTTCAAAGATACTTAAGGCGGCATCGCCGCGGTCATCATAGTGATATTCACTGAGTACGCCTAAATCGACTGCACTGTCGAAGATACCGACAAAGGTATATTCAAACCCGCCAGCCAGGGCATTATAGGTTTCACCCTGACCACTACGATGTAAGGCCTCCAGTTTCCATAGCATATTGCCCTTGGTTGCCTGCAGATCTAATGACGTTTGATTAATGATGTCGTAGAACGGAATCAAGAATGGGTTTTGCGGATCATCGCGATTTAATATTGGTCTGGGTTCCCGGCTGGTACCGTAAAAGTGTGAAACGCCAATATCCCAATCGCCAAAGTAATGTGAATAACGCACGGCAAGGTCAACATGTTTCTCTTTTGCCGAGGATTCATATTGTGCACGCCCGGCGACCAATTCCGGAATAAAACGCAATCGACTCTGCGGGCCGGGAAGGGTGCGTTCGCGGAAATAGGGCATAATGAAAAAATCCACGGTGCCCCAGTCATTGATTGAGGCAAAGTTAATCATTGGCTGACCAAGTTTGTCCTCGGTATCAATGTTCTCGACCAAATCTGTCTGGTTAACAATATCAATTAAATGTTGAAACTCGGTCACGCCCCAAAATACTTTACGTATACCTAGACGAAGTTCCCAATTATCTGCGACTTTTAGATAAGTGAGTTCGCGTATATCAAAGTGCGTGCGATCCGAATCATTTTCATCTAGTCGAAAGAAGGGGACAAAGGCGATGCTTTGGTCGCCATTATCCCAGTCATGATAAAACTCAGTCTCGATGACAAACGAAGTATTTGTCACATGATCCTGGCGTGGCTCGGTTGCGGTTTGCGTAAAACCTCTGAACTCCAGTCCGGTATAACCGCTCCATTCAGCGGCATCGGCCGTAGCGTGTATCAGCAATGCTGGAAATAACAGATAAGCCAGTTTTTTCAAAGTAAACGCTGATCTTATCTTGCGCGTTTTAATGTGTTTTTATCAAAGTCCCTGTCAGTTAAACCGGAACGAAACTGATAGTTTTCCCAGGTCAGTGTCGTACTCTTGCCGGTTTGGTGGTTAGTCATGTTCATACGATCCGGACGCCAATACTGTCCCAGATATTGTTGATAATCGAGGAAGTCGAGAGTTTTTAATTTGGCATCTTTACGATCGTAGAATTCGATACGTTGTGCCTGATACATCTCTTTATCCAGCCAGACGATCTGTCGGGTATAACCAGAATGTTTGTATTCAGGATAGCGCTCAATAACGAAACAATCGCGATCATTCATCGTTTCGTCGCGCAGCCATTTATAGGAGTATTTTTCGACTTCCTGCGAAGTCAGATCTTCATAGGCATATTCGCTACCAACAAACGGCCCTGATTTGTTTGATGAAGAAATGCGTTTAACGCGTTTTAATGCTGGTAGATAAAGCCATTGATCATCGGCTTTCAAGGCATGGGTATGGCTTAGAAATGCAGTACCTTTTACATCGCGTGGGTTGTCGAATACGATTAAACTTTTATCGCCATCACCTTCGACTTCCAGTGTGGTGATACCCATTGTACGTGTGCTTTCATCTCCCGCTTTATTTCTCAAAATCATGCTCATTTCAGCAATCTGATCGACCCAACCGTCATCACGTTTTTCTGCTTCGATTGCAAGCGCCAACCCTTTCTCTTCAGGCGTTTCAGCGATGGCATGATTAACGTGAAGAGTCAGTAGCAAGCTCGTTAGTAACAGTGTTCTCATTTTTATCACCATCAAGTTTCATTAATATTGGAGGAAGAAACAGAAAGTCGGCAAACAATGCAATCGCAATGACGATAGCAGTTAATAGGCCCATACCGGCATTGAGTTCAAAGCTGGAGGTCGACAGAATTAAAAAGCCTACAACTAATACAATCGAGGTAACGATCAGCGCGCGTCCAACAGTAACGAACGCATAGCGAACAGCTTCCTGTGAATTTAAGCCTTTTTCTCTGCGAGCGCGTAGATATTTACTGAGAAAATGTACGGTGTCATCCACGACAATACCTAAACTCATACTCGCTACGACAGAGAGCGACAGGCCGATCTCGCCAACTAATAACCCCCAAAGTCCGAACCCCATCGCCGCTGGAGCGAGGTTTGGAATCAAACTGATTAGACCAATCTTTATCGAGCGTAGTGCAATGATCAATACCATGGAGATCAATGCAAGAGCAACGCTAGTGCCGATTAACATACTAATAATATTTCGTTTGCCGATATTGGCAAACATGATCGACGTACCGGTACCATCAGCTAGCGCAATATGTGTTGTATTATTGCTAAGCCAATTTTGCGCACGCTGTTCCAGTGCAATCAGCTCATTAGAAGAAATGGTTTTTAAGGTTGCCGTCATGCGTGTTGCTGATTTATCCAGATTGATTTGATTATTCAAATCCAGACCATACGGTAAGGACATCTCATAGAGGAGGAGATACTGCGCCGCCAAGTCACGCTCTTTGGGTATCGCATAAAACGATTCATCATCGGCATGCATGTTTTTGTTCAGACGTTTGATGATGTCGGTATAGATATTAACGTGCAATGTTTCGGGTTGTTCACGGTACCAGTCGGCGAAGGCTTCAATATCACTGAGAAAACCGGGGTTGCTTATCCCACCTGCTTCACTCGCCTTAAGTGAATATTCAATATTGTATAAACCGGTCAGGTTATCAGTGGTGAAATCGGAATCGGTTCGAAATGCCACCGATTCATCAAAATAATGCACGAAGATATCGTTCAACTCATTTTTAGGTAACATCGATACCAGTAACACCACCACGCCGGCCATGCCCCAGAGTAATACATTGCGTCTTTCAATCACAAAGCTTGCTAACTTATGCATAGCTCGGCTTTCACTTTCTTTTGCGATTTTCACTCTGGTCGGCAGCAAGGAGATAATCGCGGGCAACATCGAAACGGATAAGATGAATGACATCAATACACCGATAGACACAAAATTGCCGAGATGTCCAAAAGGAGGGACATCAGAAAAGTTTAATGTAAGAAAACCAAATGATGTCGTAAGACTGGCGAGAAATACCGGCTGTATATTTAACCGTAGACTTTCAATTAGTGCTGCTTGTTTTTCTGTTCCTTTACGCATCTCATGCATAAAGGTCACCAATATGTGCACGCAGTTTGCGATTGCGACAGTCAGGATAATTGTCGGAGCGGTTGCCGATGGTGGTGATAAGGGCATACCGGAATAAGCCCCAAGCCCCATCGCCGATAAAATAGAAAACATAATGACCAGAAGCGTCGCAAACGTACCAGAGAAACCGCCGACCAATAATGCGAGTAGTAATAACATTACGCCGAAGCTAATAGGTACGATAGATGCCATGTCGCCTTTGGATGATTCTGAAAAAGAATTATTCATCATCACCATACCGGTCAGATACACATCAATATTCGGATAATTAGTACGAATTTCCTCCGCCATGTCTCTGACAAAGCTTACGACTTCTGGCGTTTCCTTTTCTTCGTTGAGTCTTGGCAGTTGCACCGTTACATTGATTGCTGTGACATCAGCGTCATCAGAAATCAAGCGACGTACCAGCAAGGGTTCATTAAGTGATATTTGTTCGACACGTTGAAGTGCTTCTACAGAAAACTCAGACGCATCGGTGATTAAATCTTCAACAATAAGATCGTCTTCTTCAGCTTCTGTGTGTTGAAAGTTGGTGATTGAATCAACGCGATTGGAGTAGGGGATTTGCCAGGACTTTTCTGTGTATTCCTCAACCACCGATAGCATCTGAGGTGTAAATACTTTGCCATCTTTCGGTGCCAGGACGATTAATACATTATCATTCTGTACATAGGTCTGTTCCAGTGTTTCAAATGCAATCAGTTGCGGGTTGTCCTCACTGAAAAACACCCGATAGTTGGTAGTAAAAGTAATCAGACGTCCACCACTTGCGGCTGTAAATACCGCTAGCAAACAGATAAAAATGACTTTCCATCGGTTTTTCAGTAACCACTTGGGATAGCTATTTTCGATCCAGCTCATAGAATCATCCTGTTAAATAATAAATAATTTATAAAATATTTAGCTATTTTCAAAAAATTAGTGTGCTTTTAAACCAGACAATAGCAACTGAGCTACAGATTTCGCCTTTTCCTGATATTCTTCTCTGGAATAGAGATGCATGAACATGGGTACGTCAAAGGTCACCAGCATTGCATGCATTGCCGCTGCCGTGTCGATGACATCATCCACATCAAATTCGCCGGTCTGATTACCGTAGGTCAATATTTCAAGGATTAATGCTTTTTCGTTTTCTATTTTGTGATGCACCAGGTCAGGACGGTTGCGGGTGATTTCACCGCATAATTCATCAATTTTGCTATTTTCCTGCGCCTTTTTCTGGGTAATCTCAAGTGTGGTAAGGATATACTGCTCAAGCTTCTCAGCAGCGTTGCGGTGTTTTTTTCTGACTAATTGCTTTAATTCATTCAGCCGTTCTCCCATGAATTTTTTCGCGCAGGCAGCGGCAATTTCTTCCTTATTTTTAAAATAGCGATAGATGTTGGCAGCGGACATGTTTGTATCTTCTGCTATTTCGGCCATTGTTGTTTTGTTATAGCCATATTCGCTAAAGCGGGCCACAGCCGCCTCCAGAATAAGTAATGACGGGTCGTCGATATTTTTTTCTGCAGGTAAGGAATTCATCGTCTGAGAATATAATATGAATAGTGAATAATCAATAAAATATTCATTATTCAAAAAATATAGCTATGATTCTTCAGCCTTATTAATACCAAGTGTGATATTGTTAGCTAATAATTAGTGTCAGACTACGTTTTATATTTGGTTCTTTATAAGGAGTATGTGTTTAATGGCAACTAACATGATGGCCGACGATAAAACGGCGCTGGATCCCAGCGATCCGTATCTCAGAGAGAAGCAAACATTTCCTACCTTGACCGATGAGCAAATCGAACGTGCATCGCAGTTTGGAGTAATTGAAGACCTAGCAAAAGGCACGGTGTTGTTTGAACGCGGTGATCGCACTGTCGATTTTTTCATATTGTTAAAAGGCAACATCGAGATTTATGAACACCGCCAGCATGGTATTAATGTGTTTACTGTACATGGTTTTCATCAGTTCACCGGTGAACTCGATCTGTTTAATAATCGACAGATACTGGTTGGTGGCAGGATGGGCGAAGATGGCACTGTAGTCAGAGTGAATCGCCCTGCGTTTAAAAAATTAATGGTGTCGGAACCGGACATCGGCGAAATCATTATGCGTGCCTTTATTCTGCGTCGGGTTGCGTTAATCTCTCATAAACAAGGCTCAGTCACGTTGCTGATGAACAAGCAATCTGCCGATACGATTCGTATCCAGCGATTTCTAAGGCGTAATGGTTATCCGCTGGAAGTGCTTGACTGTGCAAAGGATGATTGCACCGACATATTAGAAAAGTATGAAATCCAGCAAGATCAATTACCGGCAGTGATCATTCATCTTGGTGAACGAGTCGTGTTAAATCCGAATAACTATGAGTTAGCTGCTTGTCTGGGATTGATGGAGGAACTTGAGTATGAAACACCTTACGATGTTGCGATTGTCGGCGCTGGACCAGCAGGCTTATCGGCTGCGGTTTATGCAGCCTCAGAAGGTCTATCGACAATTCTGTTAGAACACGAAGCACCAGGCGGGCAAGCTGGTACCAGTTCCAAGATAGAAAATTATCTTGGGTTTCCTACCGGCATATCCGGGCAAGCCTTGTCAGGCAGAGCACAGGTACAGGCACAAAAATTTGGCGCTACCATCGCGCTGCCATATTCAGTAAAAAATATTAAGCAAAATGATAAACAGCTTTATGAGATCGGTTTGTGTAATCAACAGAACATAAAAGCAAAGAGTGTAGTCGTGGCAACTGGTGCAACGTATCGCACCTTGGATATTGAAGATAATCGCAAGTTTGATAATGCCGGTGTCTATTATGCAGCGACAGCGATGGAAGCCGGGCTTTGTAAACAGGATGAAATAATTGTCGTCGGAGGAGGAAACTCTGCTGGACAAGCAGCGATATTTCTCTCCGGTCATGCCAGTCATGTACACATGTTGATAAGAGGTAAAGGGCTGTGTGCAACCATGTCTGACTATTTAATCAGTCGTATTAATTCCTCCAGTAAAATTACCTTATATACTCATACGGAAATCATTGAGCTAAAAGGTGATAAACATTTAGAAGCGGTAACATGGCGAAACAATCAAACAAATGAAACGGAAACACATGATATTCGACATGTATTTTTAATGATTGGCGCTGTTCCAAATACAGATTGGTTAGGTAATTGTGTTGAACTGGATGACAAAGGATTTGTTTGTACTGGTATGGGCTTGTTGGAAAATAAGCAGTGGGAACAAGAGAGAAATCCAATGATGCTGGAAAGCAGTTCTCCTGGCGTTTTTGCCGCCGGTGATGTGCGCTCAGGCTCGATTAAACGTGTGGCATCGGGTGTAGGAGAAGGATCGATGTCTATCAGTCAGGTACATCAATATCTTTCTGAGTTAAATAACCCGGTTAATTAATACAAACACTTTATTGACTGACAATTTGCCAACCACCGCCTAAAGCTCTGTAGACAGTAATAAGGTTTAATGCAGTTGTAATCTCACTAACAGCAAGCGAGTCTTCGGTATTCAGCTGGACTCGCTCTGCATCCAGTACATCGAGAAAGTCGTCAATGCCCGCATCATAACGTTGACGTGCAAGCTTCGCTGCTTTGGCACTGGCATGCGCGGCCAAATTAAGTTTTATACGGCGTTCGCCTTCGCGAGAAAAATTAACGATAGATGTTTGTAATTCTTCTAATGCTTGTAATACCGTCTGTTCGTAATTGGCTAGTGCAGCTAACGCACGCGCATCATTCTGATCGATGACTGCTCGTACGCGACCCAGATTAAATGCTGCCCAATTTACTGACGGTCCGATGCTCGCCGATAAGGCGGTACCAGTTCCAAGTGATGAAATACTGGCCGCAATAAAACCCAGGGTGCCAAGGATATTAACGTTTGGAAATAAATCAGTAACTGCAACATTGTATTGAGCAACATTCGCAGCCAGTTCGCGTTCTGTTCGACGTATGTCAGGTCGACGTTGAATTAAGCCACTGACATCTCCGACTATGATTGTTTCTGGAATGTCCGGTAATTTGGCTTTTTCATTCAGATTTTGTCTTAATGCATCAGGGATCTGACCACTAAGTACGCTCAGACGACTAATCGCAGCATAGACACTGGCTTCTAAAGGCGGGATGGTGGCAAGTGTAGAGTTTAGTTGCGTTTCTGCTCTGGCGACATCAAGTTCTGTGGCTCTACCGCCTTCAGACAATGTTTGTGTAAGCTCAAGCGTGCCACGTTGATTAGCGGCATTACGATGGGCAATATCGAGCCGATACTGTGCTCCACGTAATTCGATATAGTTTCGGGCAACTTCGGCTGCAACACTAACATAAACGTTTTGTAATTCTGCTAATGATGCTGCTTCCAATGCCTCCTGTGCAGCAATCCGCTGGCTAATACGATCAAACAGATCGAGTTCCCAAAATGCATCAAAGCCATATTGATAGTTATGGAAGGTATTGTCGCCAGTGTTAAATCCCTGGCCAAGTCTTTGACTAGTACGTTGTCGTGTATAGCCTGCATTAGCGGTGACAGTAGGATAGCGATCATAATCGGTCTCTCTTCGATTACTGCGTGCTTCGGCAAGGTTGGCAATGGCCACTTTGACATCAAGGTTATTCTTTAGGGAAGCATCAACAAGCCCTGTCAGTATTGGATCATCAAGTTGGTTCCACCAGTCTTCAACGGGTTCTGCTGCAGATAAATGATCCGGTTTCGCTTCAACCAAGTCTATATTGACACTGCCCGCTGGCGAGTCTGGTTTTGCATAGGTTCGAAATTTATCACTGATTGAAGTGCAACCCGTTAACATCAGCAGAAATAATAATAAAGGTTGTAATTTCATGAAGCATTTTCCTGTGTTTCTGCTGAAGAGGGATTAGACTTTCTTAGTAAAGCCAGTTTGCGACAAAGCACATAAAAGACTGGGGTAAATAACAAGCCAAAAAAAGTGACGCCTAACATGCCGGAAAAAACCGCAACTCCCAATGCCTGACGCATTTCCGCGCCGGGCCCGGTAGCGATTACCAATGGGAGTACACCTAATATAAATGCAAATGATGTCATTAATATGGGTCTTAAGCGCAATTTTGCCGCAGCAACGGCCGCAGCCCAACGATCTTTGCCCATGTCCTCTTGTTGCTTGGCAAATTCCACAATCATGATTGCATTCTTGGATGCCAGACCGATTAATACAACCAATCCTATTTGTGTCAGAATATTATTATCCATATTGGCTAGGGCCACGCCGCTTATCGCAGAAAGCAGACACATTGGAACAATGAGTACAATAGCCAACGGCAAGGTCCAACTCTCATATTGCGCGGCCAATAATAGAAAGACAAAAATAACGGCAAGTATAAAAGCGATAGTTGCCGTATCACCGGTTTGTTTTTCCTGATAGGCGATCTCTGTCCATTCAAAGCCAATGCCATCAGGCAGGATCTGTTTGGCCAGTTCTTCCATTTTATCTAATGCCTGACCACTGCTGTAACCTGGTGAAGCATTACCGATTAATGCGGCCGAAGGATAGAGATTATATCTGGGAACTCGACTTGGGCCGGAAATATCGACAGGTTTTGCAACGGAGCCGATTGGCACCATATCGCCATCATTGTTTCTGACACGGATACGTAAGGCATCATCCGGCGTTAAACGATAAGGGGAGTCAGCCTGCGCGGTCACTCGGAATGTCCTTCCAAGGTAATTAAAATCGTTGACGAATACTGAACCAAGATAAATTTCCAATGCATCAAACACATTTTGCACAGGCACGCCAAGACGTTCTGCTTTTTCACGATCAATATCAAGATAAAGTTGTGGGGTGCCCGTTTCGAAAAAGGTAAATACAGAACTGGTTTCTGCCGCTTCATTGGCAGCGCCAGCCAAGCCCCAGGTAGCACCTTCTAATGTTTGTAAACCGCGTCCGCGTCGATCCTGAATCATCATTCTAAAACCACCCGCGTTACCGATTCCTCTAACTGGTGGTGGCGGTATAACAATAATAAACGCTTCTTCAATGCTACCCATCTGTGCCTGCATGTTTTGCAAAATACTCTCGTAACTAATACCTTTTGCTTCACGTTGTTCGAAGCTTTCCAGCACCGGGAATATCGCTGCGGCATTAGAAGCGTTAGTGAATGTTGCACCGGCAAAACCGGCAAAGGCAACGGCATTAGTCACGCCATCCATCGCAATCAATTTATCAACGGCTTCCTGTACCACTTCATCTGTTCGCTGTAAGGAAGCACCGGGGGGTAGCTGTATCGAAACGATGAAATACCCTTGATCCTGGGCCGGGATAAACCCGGTAGGGACTTGTTTGAACTGGTATTGGGTAACAAACATGAGCCCGGCATAAACTAAAATGACAATGAATGTCATACGTACAAGCTTGCCGACCAACGCACCATATTTGTCAGAGAAAAAATCCAAGCCACTATTAAAGCGGCAGAAAAAATACTTGATCGGGTGCTGCCAGGGGTTGCCTGGCGTATTACATGGTTCATTTTCATTCGGTTTAAGAATGATTGCAGCAAGTGCAGGACTAAGTGTTAGCGAGACAAACACTGAAATCATAGTGGCAACAGCGATAGTCATACCAAACTGTTGGTAAAATTTTCCTGAAATGCCTTCAAGGAAGGTCGTGGGTAAGAATACGGCAACCAATACCAGACCCATTGCAATTAATGCACTACCTACCTCGGTCATCGTTTCCTTGGCAGCTTCTTTCGGTCCCAGGCCTTTTTCTTTCATTACACGTTCCATGTTTTCAATCACAACAATGGCATCATCAACGACAATCCCAATCGCGAGAACCAGGCCAAACAAGGAAAGATTGTTGAGTGAGATTCCAAACGCGGCCATCACAGCAAAAGTGCCAATTAATGACACGGGAATAGCCAGGATAGGAACCAGTGCCGCACGCCAGGTTTGTAGAAACAACAATATGACAAACGTTACCAGAATGACAGCTTCAATCAGTGTGTCGCGGACGGCATTGATCGACTCTTCAATAAACTTGGTCGGGTTATAGACAATTTCATATTCAAGTCCTGCAGGAAAGTCTTCGGACAACTCTTTCATCGTCGCAATGATTTCGTCAGCAGTGGTAATGGCGTTGGTACCTGGCCGCTGAAAAATAGGCAATGCAATAGCAGGTTTATCGCCTAAATAACCTCGGGTGACATAACTTTGTGCACCTAGCTCAACTCGGCCTATGTCACGTAAACGGACAATACGCCCATCATCCCCGGCTTTAATGATGATATTTTCAAATTCATCAGGCTCGGTGAGTCTACCCTGAGTTTGTACGCTAATTTCAAATGCATTTTGATCCGGAACTGGAGGTTGATTGATAATACCGCCAGCAACCTGAATGTTCTGCGATCGAAGTGCGTCAATGACTTCTACCGCAGAAAGCCCAAAGGATTGAATCAGGTCTGGATCGAGCCAGACACGCATGGAATATTCGCTGGCACCAAACAGACGGACTTCGCCTACACCTTCCAGGCGACGCAATCGATCACGAATTTGCAATACTGCATAGTTACCAATGTATGTTTGATCATAAGTGCCATCCGGTGAAAACATATTCACGACGATCATCAGATCAGGTGAATTTTTTTTGGTTGTAACCCCAAGTCGTCTTACTTGTTCAGGTAATCGCGGTTCCGCAATTGCTACCCGGTTTTGTACTAGCACCTGTGCCTGGTCAAGATCGGTGCCGAGCTTAAAAGTAATGGTGAGAGTTAGCTGTCCATCATTAGTCGATTGCGAGAGCATATATAACATGCCTTCAACACCATTCACTTCTTGTTCGATAGGTGTAGCGACCGTCGCTGCTACTGTTTCAGCATTCGCTCCAGGATAACTTGCAGTAACTTGTATAGTCGGTGGTGCGACTTGCGGGTATTGTTCTATTGGTAAAGAAAAAACAGAAAGTGCGCCAAGAATGATGACAAGGATCGAAAGTACCGTCGCAAAAATGGGGCGGTCGATAAAAAAATGAGAAAATTTCATGAAGCTTTCTGCCTAAGCCTTGGCTGTATCTGAATCGGCTTTACCAAATACTGGCATTTTATCTTCACCGGCCTCTTCAATTGTTCCTTCGACAGTGGTGACTGGCGTGCCAGGTCTTGCTCGTTGCAAGCCATTGATAATGACAACGTCATCAGGCTCTAGTCCCGAACGTATTATTCGAAGGCCACTATCTCGAACCGGGCCAAGCTCTACAAAACGTCTTTCTGCTTTGCCATCAGCATTGACCAGCATGACAAATTTACGCGATTGATCTGTGCCAATGACTTCATCGGGAACAAGCAAGGCTTCATAAAGACCGCTACCGATTAAACGTGCGCGTCCAAACATGCCCGGGTAAATTAATTTATCCTTATTATCAAAAATAGCACGTCCCTGGATTGTACCGGTTTCGGTGTCGACTTCGTTATCGACAAAATCCATCCTGCCAACACGATCAAATTCTTTCTCGTCCTGTAATTTCACATAAATCGGGTTCGGATTTTTAACCGAACCCGGGCGGGCGCCACTTCGGTCTAGCCGGATATATTTTAATAACTCCTGTTCACTGGCTTCGAAATAAAAATGTATCGGATCGAGCTTAACAATGGTGGTTAACAAGGTTGAATTAAATACATCACCCATGACCATATTACCTTCGTCGATTAGGTTCCGGCTCACACGGCCAGTCACCGCGGCTTTTACTTCGGTAAATTCCATGTCTAATCTGGCTTGATCCAGATCTGCCTTAGCTACGCGGAACTCCTGTAAGCGACTATCAAAATCTTCCTGTGATACCGCACGGCTTTTCCTTAAATCTTCAGCACGGTCAAAGTCCTTTTTTGCCAGTTCATAACGTGCCTTGGCACGATCCAGCGCGATACGGAAAGGACGCTGGTCTATAACGAACAGCACATCACCTTTTTCAACAATATCGCCATCTTTAAAACGTATTTCTTCCAGGTAACCGCTAACCCGAGCCAATACCTCGACACGATCAACAGATAGAAAACGACCCAGATATTCATCCCATTCGATGATTTTTTTCTGCAGTGGTTTTGAGACAGTCACTTCAGGCGGAGGTAGCTGAGCGGCTGCTTCATTTGAGTTTGATTGCTTGTTACATGCTGAAATTGTTAAGCAAACAAAACTAATAATAGAAAAATAGGCAGCTGTTTTAAATAAGGAGTTTTTCATTTTTTATTCCCGCCAGTATCAATGGCAATGGTACGACTGAACAGTAAAGCGAACTGAACGCAATGTTGAGTGACTAATCAAGAGTTTTAAATAGGGAAGTACAAATACATTGTAATAAATATGTCATACAAGCTTCGCTACTTAATTAAACTACCATAAATAAAACAGTAGTAAAGTTTGTTAACGATGAAGTGCGGCATTTTGCCGCAAGATTCATTGCTTCATTGCCCTCAGCTTCGTATAAGTGGTGGTCTGATAGAGGATAAATACCGGGGGAGGTAATTCAGTTGGACATTTTCTATGTCCGATTAGAATTTTTCACAGGATGTAATAGACAAAGGGTCTGTGCGCGAACAACAAGTTTCATTAAATGTTAACCATACTTGTTTATCAAGGCTACACAAACGCCTTAATCTTTTTATTTTTTGCCAAGTGTATTTAATAAAATGATATTCTTATTTTTCAAAACAGTGTTTTTCTGCCATTCGTTGCCGAATTAAATCGATTTCAGACATTGCACGTTTTGCTTTAAAGTCTGACTCAACATTTTTATATGCCTTGAAGCCAATATAATAGATCGCCGGTGAAAACACGGTGAGTGCGTATCCTGCCACACGGGAACGTGTGTCGGTATAGAAATTGGTTTTGAATAGCTGTGTCTCTTTTTCCAGGACTGACGCTTCCATATACAGTTGTTGACAGGTTCTCATGTCATAAAGTTTGTCATCCTGAATAAACCCGGTTCGATTAGCGCTGAATGCATGCATATCGAGTGAGAATAGAACGCAGCTTATAAGTAGTATAATTCGCATAGTCATGATGTCTTTCCTTCTTATTTCGAGAGAATGTCGTGTCTGGTTCTATATCGGCAGGAAAACAAATATATTTACTCTTAGCGATATTTTTTGGCTAATCGCTTGATATTTCATTATTTATCCCAATTTATAAACTTATGACTACCGATAATGCATTTAATCCCTTGCTAAAAACGCTGACAGTTGGCCTGCTAATTGTCTTCCTTATGATCCTGTTAGTGATGTTTTTCTGGGATTCCGAGCCGGATCAGTTTGATGTCATGCACCAGGCACAGTCACGAAATCAGGGCAGTAGTCAGTTTGTTATTGGTTATGTGACCACATCAACCATGATTGAGGTGGCTGATACTTTATTATCCAAACGCGGCGGTTATTTAAGTAATGACATCATGCCGCCGGGTGCAGTGATGGATAACATACCCAATTGGGAGTTTGGGGTACTGACGCAAGTACGTGATTTAGCAAGGGCAATGCGTAATGATTTTAGCCGCTCTCAAACTCAGTCGATTGAGGATCAGGATTTGATGTTTGCGGATCCCCAATTTCATTTTGATTCTGAATCGTGGATTCTGCCAGCGACAGAAAAAGAATACCGAAAAGGCATTGAAGCCCTGGAGAATTACCTGACACGCTTGTCTGATCCGAATGAGCAGGATGCCCAGTTTTACGCACGTGCCGATAATTTACGCGACTGGTTAGCCATCGTCGAAAAACGTTTGGGCAGTTTATCTCAACGCCTCAGTGCCAGCGTTGGTCAGAATCGGGTGAATACTGATCTTGAGGGCGATTCAGAGGCGGTGCAGTCAACAGCAAAACCGGATTTGGTACAGGTGAAAACCTCATGGCTTGAGATCGATGATGTTTTTTATGAAGCGCGCGGTGCCTGTTGGGCATTGATCCACATACTCCATGCTATCGAATATGACATGCGTGATGTGTTGAAGAAGAAAAACGCACTGGTGAGTTTACGACAAATTATTCGTGAACTGGAAGCGACCCAGGAAACCGTTTGGAGTCCCGTCATATTAAACGGTACCGGGTTTGGCTTTTTGGCTAATCATTCATTGGTAATGGCTTCGTATATCTCGCGCGCCAATGCCGCCGTGATTGACCTCGGTAATTTATTGGAGCAAGGTTAGTTATTGATTGGCAATGAATCTGCCGTAAGCACGGCAGCCGTCTTCTGTTTCAATTTCATCAACGACATCCAGTGTATTGGTATCAATCACTGACACGAGATTATCAAACCAGTTAGCGACATAAAGCAGTGGCTTGTCGGGATGTAAATCAACTCCTTCCGGATACTCTCCGACATCAATCGTTTCTGTTGTTTTCATTTTGTTTAAATCGATCATGGAAACAGAGTTAGAGCGTTGATTACTGACAAACAGCCGATCGTCATCAATCACGATAGCGTAAGGGAAGGTACCAACTTTTATATGGTGTATTGTTTTTTGGCGACTTAAGTCGACGACACTGACATCACCCGACTGCACATTCGCACTATAGAGTTGTTGCCGTGCCTGATTTAAGGCAAGACCAAATGGCGCTTTGCCGACCGTGATCGTATTAACAATGTTGTAGTTAATAAGATTAATGATCATGATGGTGTTGTCGTCACGATTAGCGACATAAAGAAACAAACCATTCGGATCAACTGCCAATCCCGATGGTGAATCACCGACCGCTAGTTGACGAATAACCCCCAGTGTTTTTGTGTCAATGACATAGATACTGTCGTCATACCAATCTGCGACATAGACATGCTTATCATCCGGACTGATCTCAATTGCCACCGGGCCGCTGCCAACTGGAATACTGGCTATGCTTGTCAGACTGTTCACATCGATGACCGATATGTTTTTGCTTTCGGGATTACTGACATAGACCCGCTGACTATCGTTACTGACAACGACACCTGCTGGTCGGTGACCGACTTTTATTGTTTTAATGATCTGGTTGGTTTCAGTATCGATGACCGAAACCGAATCGTCGCCCTGATTAGTAATAAAAGCCAGGGGCTGGGCATGTAAACAACATGCCCAGCCAAAAGAAACAATAAATGCGATTACGTTAATGACACGCATTTATTCAAAATGGAATTATTTTTCGGCGAGTGCCTTGATGCTGGTTAAACCATCGGTGTAAAGTTTGGAGACCGCTTCTTTACAAGCTGCATCGCTCAGTTCCGGAGGCGGTTGTTGTCCAGGGAACGCACGATAAAATGCACCTTTCCATTCAACCGTTGAGTTACCGCCATTGTCAGACACAGTGATGGTTGCGCCATGTGTCGCTACCGGGAAGCCTTCTATTACGCGGCCTTTTTCAGGTTCCATTGCGTACTGGATTCGCTTTTTTTCCGGGTCAAGTTTAAACAGTTTTTCCTTGATTTTTTCACCATTCTCCAATTCAACAGTTCGAATCGCACCGATTTCGGAACCATTATCAGATGCACAGGTTTTGATGCCTGGATGCCAATCCTGAATCGAGCAAAAATCGTTAATGACCTTCCAGACCTTATCAGGGGAAGCGTTAATCTCAATGGATTCGGTGACTTTCTGTCTGGATGGACCATGCGCAAGGCTGAGGGCAGGTATAAGTAGTAGACTGATAATTAGTAACTTAAGCTTATTCATTAATGTAAATCTCCTCTTACTTCAGCTTATCGTAGGGCTCAATCTGGCACCTGTAGAATAGACCGTTGTTATGACTCGGGGTTCAAAGTTGTTATTTTCAAGGGCGCATAGTGTACTGTGTGAAATGGCATCTGGCTATGCTGAATAAATCCTTACCAGCCGCCACCGCCACCACCACCGCCGCCGCCGCCAGAGAAACCACCGCCGCCTGATCCAGAGGAAGATCCCGGTGCGGTTGCTGCGGAACTGGTGGCCGAGCTTAGCGAACTGCCCAGTGCAGAAGTAAAGCTGGAGATGTGATGAGGATTCCAGTGTGTCCCGTAATACCAGGATGGCGAATAAGACTGTTGTTCGCTGGTCATATTTAATTGCTCTTCAAATTGTTTGCCCCACGATTGCTCAATGCCTAGTGCAATTGCATAGGGCAAAATACGTTCAAATAATTCAGGTGTTTTTCCACCGGAATAGCGATATTCAAGATCGTGTTTTTCCGCGACCTCAATATAATGTTTGAAACCTTCGACCTTATCCAGTAACTCACGTCCGGCTAAGGTAGGCGCTTTTAATAACTCATAAAATTGCCAGTTAATAAAAACAGTCACGATGATTAACACTGCAAATGACAATGAGATTTGCTCAACTAGTATGCTTATCACGATAATCTCTGCCGATAAAAAAGGGATAAGAAACAATGTCGAGACTATCGCATGAATGACACTGCCGTTTTGACGTGTGCTTTTCCAGGCATGCCAGCAGTTATATAGCAGAGCGAATACACCTATGCTCCAGATGCTCAACCAGACTAATAAGAAGATGACCTCAGGACCCGCTGCCTGCGACTTGATTTGTATGAACATGGAAACAATCAGGATTGAAATGCTGATTAATAAGCCAATAATAAAAAAGCCGGAATTAGTTTTGAAATAGATCTTTTCATAATCATTTTTTAACGAACGTTCATGTGCCTTCAAGGTGTCTGAAATAGTTTCATGGTTGGTCTGTTTAAGTTCAATCTTGTTTTTACTTTTAAACAACGTTTGCAGTAATGAATTTTCTCCTGCTGCCATTTCTCCCTGATGGCTTTCCTGTTTCTCCAGTACATAAGTATCGTTTTTATCTGTAATACTAACGAAACCTTTCACTGCAAGGTTGACGATTGCTGCGGCAAAGCAGGTATCGTCATAACCCATATTCTCAATAAAACGCATCGAAGCAGGCGAGTAGCCTGCAGGGGGTTCATAATGCGGAAAGACGACGCCTTGCTCCGGGTTTTTGCCGACTTTTGACCAGATAAAAAAATAGTAAAGCAGAACCAGGATTAACCCTGCCAAGCCGATTAGCGTTCCGGCATTGTCTTGCAACAGGTATCCCATCTTTTTTGCCAGGTCAGGTTTAATGACATGTCCTTTAGGCCAACTCACAACAATCGTTAAGCCCTCGTTTGCTTCAAGTCTTCTGCTTGTTTCAAACAGAGGGATGGCATCATCATTCAGCCGGGCCAGGTAATCCTTACCTTGACTGCCTTTGCTGCCGGTGTATGCCTCTAATGTTATTGTGTTTGAATCGACCGATAGCGGTAATCTAACCTCAGCACTGGCTTGCTGTATCGGGAATTCCCATTCATTACCGGTGACATTCCAGTAAAGCTCATCATGATTATCAAAGAAACCAAGTTGGCGATGAGTGCGATAGGTGATGTCAAAACGGTGATTCTGGCTGGGTAATATCTTATCCTCGTCACCGATATAAATACGGATCCCGTTACCGGTTTGTTTGGTATGGAACAGTTCTGCTCGATTATTTCTTTTTACCGAGACGATAGTGAAACCAACGCGATACTGATTGCCGAATCTGTCCTTGTAGTTAAGCGGGAAGTCGCGATAAATACCACGTTTAATCTTCTTTTTTTCGGATTTGACCTCTATTGTTTCTGTCACCTGCATTTCTGCATTTGCAAACACTTCGATCTCGCTGTGAAATGACAGGATCGTTTCTTCAGCCGATGCATGACTTGAACAGATCGTTAAAACAAGAAAGCCGATGATAAGTTGTCTTGATAACATATCTTTTTAATTTAACTCTGCCTGAAAGTATTCAGCATGTTGGAAGCGAAAGAAACGTGCGATTAACAGATCAGGAAACGTATCAATACGTGTGTTCAGGTTTCTGACCGCACCATTGTAGTAACGGCGTGCATATTGGATATGATTTTCTACATCGGTGAGGTTATGTTGTAAATCAAGAAATGATTGGTTAGCTTTTAAATCAGGATACGCTTCAGCCAGCATCACCAGTTGTTTAATGTGAGAGTCCAGTGCCACTTCAGCTTCGCCGATTTCGTCCACATGATGACTGTGCTCACTGCGGTTGCGTAGCTCAGTGATGGTTTCGAGCGTGGAGGCCTCAAATGCCGCGTATTGTTTCACCGCTTCTATGAGTTTGGGAATGAGATCATGACGGCGTTTCAGTTGCACATCGATATCACTCCAGGCCGCCTTTACCCTGATGTTATCGCGCACCAGCAGGTTATACATAATGATTAACCATGCCAGAAAAGGAATAAACAAGAACAGAAAAGGCTCAAACAGTGACATGTTGATTCACAAGCTTTATTGTCTGGTCGGTACAGTATAAATAAAAAGTAAACAGGAAGGTATTTTGGCACTGAAAAAGACGCTTGTGTTGACTGTTGTATTGATAGGTTTGATAGCAGTTGTCGCTGTGATTGGTTTATGGCTGATGGTATCTATGCCGGGCGAATCCTATCGTGGTCCACTTCCCGCACTCTCGGAAAGTGAGAGAGGCATAGCAAAAGACCTTAAACGACATGTGATTGAACTGGCTGATGTGATTGGTGAGCGTCATGCAGGTGTGCCCGATGCCTATCATCGAGCAGGCGACTATATTATGCAGTCATTTATCACCGCGGGCCTGGCCCCGTATAGTGAGGATTACGGTGATAAACAACAGTACCGTAATATTGTCGCAGAACATTACGGGACAGATCCTGATAGTGAGATTATTATCATAGGCGCCCATTACGATACGGTCTGGTTATCTCCGGGAGCCGATGATAATGCCTCCGGTATTGCCGTGATGTTGGAATTAGCAAAACAGATTCGCCAACTTAGCTTAAAAAAACAGGTGCGTTTTATCGCCTTTGCTAATGAAGAAAGTCCTTATTTCTTTACCAAGGATATGGGCAGTTTGTTTCATGCTCGGCGCAGTTTTGAGAGAGGCGAGCATATCGCCGCTATGTTTTCGCTAGAAATGCTGGGTTATTTTTCGGACGAAGCAGGAAGCCAGTATTATCCAGCACCCTTGGATCTTTTCTATCCGGATACCGCAAACTTTATTGTGTTTGTGAGTAATCTGACATCACGTTCTTTATTAACACGCGCGCTACAAGCCTTTAGAGAAAATGCGACTATTCCTTCAGAAGGTTTCTCTGCGCCAGCTGCGCTGGTGCCGGATGTGAGACGATCAGACCACGCTGCGTTTTGGCGTTATGGTGTTAAGGCAGTGATGATCACCGATACCGCTTCCTATCGAAATCTTGCCTATCATAACGTTAGTGATGTACCGGAAAGTTTGAACTATGACAATATGGCCAGGATTACGAGCGGTCTGGTGGAGATGATTAAAGCATTGGCGAATGAAGACTGACAGGATAAATTTCTGAATATCTGATAAATCCCTTACACTACTAATATAACAATTAATCAGATAATAATAATGATCAGTCTTGTTGTATCTCGGTCAAGAATATCGGGATGCAGAAAGGGAGAAAAAAATGAAGATTATACTTGCCCCTGATTCTTTTAAAGGCAATCTCACCTCATTGCAGGTTGCGACTGCATTGGAGAAAGGCATCAAACGCGTATTGCCGAAAGCAAACTGTGTCAAAGTGCCGATGGCCGATGGTGGAGAAGGTACTGTACAGTCACTGGTCGATGCCACCGGTGGAAAATTTATCCGTAAGAAAGTGACGGGGCCCGCTGGCCAGCAGGTATCGGCAAGATACGGCTTATTGGCTGATGGCGAGACGGCGGTGATCGAAATGGCCGAGGCCTCTGGCTTGCCCTTGGCTCTGGGGAAAGATCGCAATCCATTAAAGACGACCAGCTATGGTACCGGTGAGTTACTGCTGGATGCTGCCAAGCGAGGTGCGAAAAAGATCATTATCGGTATTGGTGGTTCGGCCACCAATGATGGTGGTGTCGGTATGGCTCAGGCACTGGGTGTCAGATTCCTGGATGCAAAAGGCAAGGAGATTCAGCAATATGGTGCTGGTGGTATGTTGGAGAAGATTAAGCAAATTGATGCGAAAAATGTCAATCCGTTAATTAAAAAAGCCAAGATTGTGGTTGCCTGTGATGTGAATAATCCGCTTTGTGGCAAGCAGGGGGCTTCGCATGTGTTTGGGCCGCAAAAAGGTGCGACACCTGCCATGGTAAAAAAGCTCGACGCTAACCTGAAACATCTGGCGAAAGTTATCAAGACTGACTTGAAGAAAGATGTGATCAATCGTAAAGGCGCTGGCGCAGCGGGCGGGCTGGGTGCCGGTTTAGTTGCGTTTACCGGTGCTACCATGAAAAGTGGCATTGATATCGTATTAGAAGCGACAAATATCGACACACATTTAAAAGGTGCCGCGTTAGTGATTACCGGTGAAGGACGTGTCGATTTTCAAACGGCTTTTGGTAAGACCCCTTCGGGCGTTGCTAAAGCAGCGCGTAAACAAGGCGTACCGACTGTCGCGATTGGTGGCGGTATCACTGATGATGCCAATGGTGTGTTTGCCCATGGCATTGATGGACTGGAAAGCGCCTGCGCACGAGATATGCCATTGGAAGAGGCTATCAGTCATTCCCGGGCGCATCTGGCTAACGCTGCTGAGCGCGTTTTACGTCTGATTCTGATAGGGAAGAAAATCGCGCTTCGTCAGAAACGAAAACCCTAATCGTCTCCGTTATTAAAGTGGTGGCGTTGCCATGAAGTTTTCCAAACTGGCCAACCGATTTAACAGCGATGCCGGTATCGTCCAATTGATGGACGATCTGGGTGATGCCATGGCCGGTAAGAATGATATGTTGATGTTGGGCGGCGGTAATCCGGCGCATATCCCCGGGGTTCAACAATATTTTCGCGATGCCTTACACCGTTTAATTGAACAACCGGCTTATTTCTCTCATGCCATCGGTAATTATGAATCACCTCAGGGCAACCATGCGTTTATTGACGCACTTGTAGCGCTGTTCAATAAAGAGTATCAGTGGAATATTTCTGCTGACAATGTGGCACTGACAATTGGTAGTCAGTCGGCTTTTTTTTGCTTATTTAATTTACTGGCCGGAGAGGATAAATCAGGTGTTCATCAACAGATCCTGTTACCGATTACACCTGAATATATTGGTTATGCTGATGTCGGTTTGACTGACAATATGTTTTATTCGTTTAAACCTGTGATCGAAACACTGGACGAACATTTATTCAAATACCGGGTCGCGTTTGATGAACTGCAAGTAAAACCAAACACGTCTGCGATCTGTGTGTCCAGGCCGACTAATCCAACTGGTAATGTATTAAGTAATGAAGAACTGGACGGTCTATTAGCGCTTGCAAACAAACACGACATACCATTAATCATCGACAATGCTTATGGCGAACCTTTCCCCGGGATTATTTTTACGGAAACAAGCCCGGTCTGGAATAACCGTATTATCTACTGCATGAGTCTGTCTAAAGTTGGCTTGCCAGGCACACGCACCGGTATTGTCATTGCGTCACCTGAAGTCATCGGTATGATTCGAAATATGAATGCCATTATTAACCTGGCGCCAGCCAATCTGGGCGCGATGATGACAACCGATCTCATTGCCAGCGGTGAATTGCTTCGCTTGTCAAAGTTGTTAATCAAGCCGTTTTACGAGGCCAAGGCAAGGCAGGCACTGGACTTGTTAAGACAGGAATTGCAGGGCGTAAATTATTATGTGCACAAACCGGAGGGCGCTATCTTTTTATGGTTGTGGTTACCGGAATTACCGATATCCTCGCTTGAACTGTATCAACGGTTAAAACAAAAAAAAGTATTAATCATTCCGGGCGAATATTTTTTCCCGGGGCTGCAGGAAGCATGGGAGCACAAAAGCCAGTGCCTCAGAATAACCTATTCAATGGACAGCACTGTGGTCGAGGCAGGGATTAAAGTGATTGCCAAGGAAATCAAACAGCTACTATCGGTTTGAGCTTTATGAACCGCTGATCCTGTCTACCAGGTTTGCACCTATCGAAAACAGCTTCTCGGATAAATTCTTTTTTTGTTCATACGAGATTTCATAAATCTCATTGTCCGCAGATGCAGCAAACAAGTAATCATCACTGGTGATTAACTCATCAACCAGTTTCATGTCGATAGCACGTTTGCCATACCAATGCTCTCCTGTGGCAATCTGTTCGATATCGATCTGACTACGATTTTCTTTGACAAATTCCTTGAATAATTCATGCGTGTCTTCCAGTTCCTGTTTGAATTTTTCTCTGTCAGCATCTGTATTTTCACCGAACAATGTCAGGGTGCGTTTATAGTCGCCAGCTGTGACTTGTTCAAAGTCGATATCCATTTTTTTTAATAAACGATGGAAGTTTGGAATCTGCGCCAGTACACCGACAGAACCGACAATGGCAAAGGGTGCGGCAATTATCCTATCAGCGACGCACGCCATCATATAGCCGCCGCTGGCAGCTACCTTGTCAACCGCAGCGGTTAGATGAATGCCTCTGTCACGAATGCGTTTTAATTGCGATGCACCAAGACCATAGCCATGCACGACACCGCCACCACTTTCAATTTGTACCAGCACCTGATCCTTTTCAGTGGCAATGGTCAGAATAGCAGTGATCGCTTCACGCAGAGAGTTCACACTGCTCGCTTTGATATCGCCTTTAAAATTCAGCACGAATATTTTTTTTGTTTGTTTTTCGGTTTCTTTCTGTTGTTTCTTTTCCTGTTTGAGATAAGACTTAAGCGCTTTTTTATCCAGCAGTTGCCTATTTAGCATCTGCCGCATGGATGCATACTTATTATTAATATGTTTTATTTCAATCTGTTCGGCGTCATCTTTATTTTTTGAAACCAATGCGAACATGACTACCGCCGAGATCAGCAACAACACAACAATGGTGACAAACTTTGCGAGGAACATGCCGTATTCAATGATAAATTCCAAAATCAGTACTCCTGGAGTCGGGTCGCCCCGTTAGAAAAGAAAAAATCGCACAAAAATCGTGCATTATTTAAGGCCTGCGGTGGAGTAATCATAACAAACAAGGAAAGGATAGTTGAATTGCTTATCAGGTAATCGGAAAATCCGTACAAGTGGGTGCCTCCTGGATGAGTTCCGGGAGTAAAACGACTTAATTACACTGCTGTGACACCATAAGGCATCACAGTAAAAATTACAGAGGCGTTACATTCTCAGCCTGGGGACCTTTCTGTCCCTGGGTAACACTAAACTGGACTTGCTGTCCCTCAGCAAGGGTTTTAAAACCACTTCCGTTTATTGCACTGAAGTGAACAAACACATCAGGGCCTTGTTCCTGTTCGATAAAACCAAATCCTTTTGAATCGTTAAAAAACTTAACCTTGCCGGTTATTAACTCAGACATATTTCTTTCCTGTTAAACAATTAAAATGCCGTTAGGCGGTTGTGCAGAGAAACGCGGATAGTGTTGCTAAAGAGTTAGACGAAGTTTTGGAACGTCTTAACGAATAAACATATACAAACGTATTTCTAAGCTTCAATTTGATTATACGCAGCGAGGTAGGGCAGTCAAAGCAAAAATGCCTTTTTTCAAGTTTTGCCTGTAGCTAACAGGACTAATATAGCGTTGTTGGCAGGAATAATTGTTCAATACTTCCTGAAATCGGTAATTCTCTGACCGACGCAGCATGATACTGTTTTCTGTATTGACTGAGTTTCACAACTTTCTGTCTGACTTTATCAACATCTGCGTCATCAATTTGCTGACGCAATTGTTGCAGTGTGTCACTAATATCCGCAGTAATACGATCCTTTTCAGCGCTGTTAAATAACAACATGAGTTGCTTGTTGCTGGTAATCTCACCTTGTTCAATGATAGTTTCGGCTTTGGCCGATTCATAAATAAAATGATGTGCGGCAATGGTTATCCATGCATAAGCCGTGATTGAATTTTTTTTGACGCCAAGCCCATTAGCGTACATCAAACCAAAGCGAAACTGGCTCAGCGGATAGCCTTTTTTTGCGGATTTTTGATAATAACGAAGCGCTTTTTTGTCGTTTTTTTTTGTACCTAGGCCTTGTTCGTACATCAAGCCCAGTTTGTACATGGCGTCAGCTCGGCCATTCTGGGCGGCTTCATAAAACAGCTGATAGGCTTTCTGCAAATCCTTATCGACACCAAGCCCACTGGCATATAGTGAACCCAGCGCATACATTGCACGATGGTCGCCTCTCTCTGCAAGTGGGGCAAATTCGCGCGCTGCAGCTTCAAAATCCCCTTGCTGATAAGCAACGCCGCCTTGATAGAAATCAGCGCGTAATGCTGTCGAAGCAAGTAGAGCGAACAGAAACAGGCAGTGCTTCATACCAACTCCATTGATTCCAGGTTTGACATATCTGTCAGGTTATCCTGCACCTCCCCAACAAAGCTTCCCAGAGCATAATCGGTACCGGCGCTAATGGCATCAGTGAGAATTGTCGCGTCTTCTATATCCGTCGTGATGATTTGTATTCCGCCACTTTTTAGCGACTGCAATAAACTCATGTTTTCCTGTTCGTCATCGTCATTCACTTTTGTCTTTGCGGAAAGTGTCTCATTCAATGAATTTAACTGGGTAATGTCCATAATCAGTAGTTTTGACAACATGGTGTGACAATGTTCTTCAATATCTTCAACGGAATCTATGCCCGTAATGGCAATCTTGAACAGGTAAGTTTTATGCAGTGTGTTCAATAACGCCGTTGCACGTTTTTGGTGCTTGAGATAAAGATCCAGCGGTGTGCTAACAATAATCGCTTTGCCGGGGCTATATTTTTTTGTTTGTGTGAGTATTTTTTGTAGCCATTGAAATAAGGTAATGTCAGAAAACCAGCACTCAGTTAAATTGAAAATGAAACGAAGCGGTGTTTTTTCGGTACCACTTTCCGTGATGCGAGCAAATATCTGTCTTAATGCCCATTGGTTAATCGATTGTTGTAAGCTTAATGATAATCCGCTGATATTGAGTAAGCTTTCATTAATGTCCTCCGGCTCGTCGTAGGCAAACAGACCGGTTTGATAAATTTCGTTGCTCTCCTGTTGTTCATCCTCAAACATCGCGATGATGGGTTGATAAGTCTGAACTAACTTGTTTTCTTTTAATAATGCTGCAATAACATTTTCCAGATCCCGGCCGTTGTTTTCTTCCTGTTCCTGGTCAGCCGCTTGCTCGGTTTCTGTCTGCTCATCATTTGCTTCTGGAATATCAGTGTTAGTTTCTTGTTGTTGTGATTCGTCGGTAGCAGCGGGTTGGTTTGTCGTATCAGCCGAACTGGCAAGCTGGGATTCTTCCCGGACTTGTTCAATCTCTTGCTCAATTTCTGCCTTGGCTTGCTGCACCGCTTTCATTTCCGCTTCTGCTTTTTCTTTCGCCTCAGAGATCGCCTTGAGTTCGGCCTCAAGTTTTTCTCTGGCTTGCCTGGCTTTTTCCATTTCCAACTCTAACTCAGCCTTGGCCTTGGCTTCGGCCTCAGCTCTTAACTCAGCTTCTCGTCGTTGTTTGGCTTCCTGTTCCGCCCGCGCTTCCAATTCAATTTTTGCCTCGGCTTCGGCGTCGGCTCTTAACTCAGCTTCCTGACGTTGTTTGGTTTCCTGTTCTGCGCGTGCTTCCAGTTCAGCCTTGGCTTTCGCTTCAGCCTCGGCTCTTAACT
>JANQNX010000017.1 GCA_028279365.1 Gammaproteobacteria bacterium
CCTCACCCTGCTCATACGCTCTGACAGCCTCATGAGCATCCTGAACAATATCGTGCACTGTTTCATTCATGGCTTCGTCAATCTTGCCTTGTTCCAACGCATCATTTGCATTTTCCATGGCATTAGCAATAAAGCCTTTCATGCCAGCAATCTCACATAATTGCTCTTGCCCAACCTCTGCGCATTGGTCTTTGGTATCACCTGATAAATTGGTGGAACAGCCCGAATTAAACGCCAGCACGGACACAAGCATCAGCACACTAATGACGCTAAAAATATTGAAATATCTGAGATAATACATAAGGTCTCCTAAGTAGGTTTAAGTGTCTCTATCACGTTTTCAAGTGCCTGTATCTTAACACCTTGGTCATGATGTGCGCGTTTTAAGTGGTCACGCTCTTTAATGACCGTTAGATTTTCCTTGGCAAGTTCGGCGAAATTCTGGCCCATGTCGCCAATTTTGCTATTCAATGCCTTAATTTCAGCAAGATCTTCGGGGGATGAGCTGGTCTTACCTTTGCCGCCATTCATCCAGCCCCACGCGACAATTCCCAAAGCTAAAGCAATCCCGATAGCTAGTCCATGTTCTTGCATGATAACAAACAGGATTTCCGAAGCATTTGTGACTTGTGAGATGTCGTCTGCGCTGGGTTCCTCTCCTGTGAGAGTGAATAACATTGTTGGGATTAAAGATGCCATCGCGGGCGGTAGCGCGCCTTGTAGCTTATAATGGTTTAGGTTTTGTTGGTTTTGATCACTCATGCGGCCTCCTAGTAAGCGTTAGGATAGACCTTTAGTAAGCCGTGACGTTTAAAATCTCGCTGGCTACGTCGTTGGTTACCAAATAATCTGACCGCATAATAAAACAATTTGGCTTTCCATTCTTGAACCCCATAATCGCGCATCGCTTCTAAAAAGATTTGATCGTGCAATTTTCGGTTTTGACTGCCTTGCGCATACAAGTAATCATGAATAATAGTAGCCTCCAGATAATGACCGTAGGTCGAAAACAACCATTGCAGTAATTTGGGAATGCTTGCAAAATCAGTGGGGAAGCCTTGAGGCACATGTACCGTACGCCATGTGAACTCATGCCATACCACCCATAGATGAGGATGGAAAGGGTGACGTTTCAGCGTGGCATAGCGGTCTGCATTCATAGCCAGAGTGTAAATTAATGTGAAATCTTTACAATAACCGATTGTCAGAAGGTGTATTTTTTGTTAGGAAATGTGACATATTGTTATTTTCTTATACCGGTGCGCATTTGCTCGCTCATGCGTTTTGCCCGTGCCGGTGTGTCTTCCCGATACCACTTGCTATCCAGCATTTCATCAGCGGCTTGGTCAAACTGATGTAATTCGATAAAGCGTAGTGTTTTCTTAAAATTTAATAACCCATTAATCCCTAACTGGAAGGCCATATTTGCCAACACTTCCTGCCGCGGTTCATCAAGCCCCATCGCCCAAGGAAAATTTTTATAGACTTCCTCAATCACCTCATTAATGTCATTATCAAACAAAAAATTAATTTCAGTCGCACTTAATCCACGATCTTGAAGGTTTCGACCAATACCGATTGTAGGAATGCCTTTGCTATCTAAGTAAACCTTATTGCGCAACCCTTCGTCACGCAACAATGATTTTTTTAATTGAGAGGTATTCACTATAGTAATTTTTTAATTAAAAATTATTCAAATATCCAGCCAAGCGTATCGATTGAAGTAGTGCCGCCGGTGGTGTCTGTTCTAACACGTACTTGACTGCTTGAGTCCAATCGACGTTGGACTTCATTTTGAGCCTGCTCGCTATCTGCCGAAACATAGGTAGTTGAAACCGATTGGCTTGCGGCTACATCTTCCTGAAATGTCTCTGTAATCAATACAGCTTTTGCATCATTATTTCTTGAGGTAAAATTATGTAATACGGCTATTGTATTAGGTGGCGCAGTTATAGTTAATAATGCCCCGCTTGTTGATCCAGTTCCGCTAAAATCACTGACTCTTGAGTAATAGCTACCACGCTTGTTTGTTTGTTTTATATCTAATAAATCGCTTGAACTATCATTCCTGGCAGCTCCGACATATGCAGAATAAGTATACCCAGACGGCAAAGTCGGACTCGCACTGTCTGACATAAACCCATTAACATCCGTCCCATTGTATAGGATAAACAGGTAATACCAAGTGTCTGCCGCCTCAGTGTCCGTCGCATCTAGGCCACCAATACCGGAGACTGTAATATCAATATTCTCATTCACTGAAAAGGCTTTGTAGATACTACCATTAGTATCCTCTAACAACAGTTGATCGGCGGTGATATTGACGACCGTGACAGACGTGCGCGTGATTTCTAGATTTTTATGTTCAGCAATGACGTTGTTAGCAATCTGTGGCGTATGAGTAAGTAAATTAAATTGCGTGCCATCATAAAAAATAATGGCGGGGACGCCTGCTCGTAATTCGTTCCCTGTTAACGCATGACCATCGATAAAAATATTCCCAGCACCCACGCTATTAATATTAATCGTAGTAGCCCCTGTGTTAGTATTTGCCGGAACAAATCTAAAGGCTTGCCCACTTGCATAAGCTGTGATGGCGGGCGACAAAGAGCCTGTAATGGTATTGGTGCCTGAGATTGAGCTTATTGCTACCAATCCCCCGTCTTGTATTTGTCCAACAGAGGGGACACCCGTGCGCGTGGTTGAATTTGCCACATTTAATATAGTTTGTGATCCCATCTTGAGATCACCTGTCATTGTAGATTGACCGTCCACCGCGACTGAGTTTGTGATCTCGTCCGCAATGTCGTTCATTGTGTTGTTGTGCGTGGTCGAACTAATCGTGGTGCCCGTGACGACAGGGTTTCCACTTGGTAGCGAGTACGACCCGCTTCCGTTTCTAGCCATTTTGATACCTCGTTAATAATATATTACAATAAGCTATGACTGGAATAATTACGTTTTTAGCATTAATGCTCATATTCTTTATCCTTGATATTATTGAGCATTATTAGCTTGTTCTGATTGATAAAGAATAGGGTAAAGTTCGGGTGGTATATACCCAGGACGCATAATATCTTGATGCTTCATTTTATATAAAGCATTGGCTAAACGCGACTGTACACCAGGCATGCCCGCATAGCCGGCCGCAGCTCCCGCTACCAAGCCAGCACCTGTGCCTGGCGCTACCATTTCTCCTATACCCATTTTGCCCAGTGTGCTTAATGATACTGGATCTCTATTAGCCACACGGCTAATAACTGGCTGTAAATTCTCTTGCAAGTTTTTTAACGGGCCATAACGTTGGTTTAATTCGCCAATCCCTGGCATCACTTGTTCTAATTCGCCTTTGGCAGACGATGCCATATTACGTCTCACTGCTTCAGGGACAGGGGTGGAGCTTAACTGACTGCGTGCAAAATTAATTTCATTGTATAAGTTAGTTTTAAAATCCTGTAATTGTTGTGGGCTAAAATTGGTCACCCCTGCTTCACTAAGCTGTGCTTTATAAGCATCCACCATATCATTAATCTTTTTAAGATTTTTAGTGCCCTCTATTCTAGTTACACCACCGAGATCCGCTTTTAACTCATCAATCTTGTCAAACACCACAGAAGTAGGGACTGATTTTCCTTCGCTTGTCGCCTTAACGATCAATTCATCAATTTGACTTCCTACTGTGCGCAATGATGTATTTAATTTTTCGAAGCCTTTGGGCGTTAATGTAATGCCTTCTCTAAGGGCTGTTGCGGATAATGTCGCTTTGTCTTCTGGAGATAAAGTGGTACTAAATTTAGCCGCACGCTCATATAACGTTTGAGGAAGACGTTCTGGAATGGCTTTTGACGTAAGGCGTGACGCCACTTTAGCGCCTTGTATGGGATTGGTGGTAGTCCTTAATACTTTAGCAGCAGTATTTGGGGCTGCTGCGATCACGGGTATGCCTAACGTAGCGACATCCATTCCTGTGGACACAGGTTCGGTTTCAAGTGTTCGCTGAAATTTATCGACAGATCCATATTTATCCATCATCGCTTGTTTAATACGTTCTTCACTTGCGCGTAATTCTTCAAGTCTGGCATCGGGTTGATAATTTTGCCGGCCTCCTCGGGTTAAGATATCGCCGCCCATTTCTATCAAATTCCCCATAGATTTGGCAGTTTCTAAAGGATTCGCCAACGCATCTACAATACTTTTTCCAACATTGTAAGCGTCACCTGGAATATTCTTGACCATTCTTTTGGCCGAAAAATCATAAGCATCGTCCGCTTCCACCACAGGCGGGTCTGACGATTCGGGACCATCCATCGGGGGCGGACCGCCCTTGCTTACATCGTATTGCTCCTGCAAAAGCTGGAATGCTTCTTCACGCGTTGATCCTTCCGGTCCTTCGATACGGTATTTTTTGCCATCGGGTGATGTAAATTCATACGTCGGCATTATTGAACCTCTTCTACCGACCAACCAGGTGGAAGTTCGGTTTTAATTGAAGCATCCATTTCATCAATCACCCGATCAAAATCTGCGATAGTAGGCGGCTGGTATTGATACCCGGCTAATGAACGATTTTGTTGAAAATATTGCACGGCCGCATTTTTCTGGTTATAGGCTTGTTCTATTGAATCAATTAAGCGATTTAGCCGTTGTATATTTTGCTCTTCAGATAATTTTGGATTGTAAGCACGCGCAATTAAACGTTCACCCTCTCTCTCAGTAAACTGAGCACCTAATACTTCTCTTAAATTACGTTGCACGACTTCTTCAACCGCCTCACGGGTATTGACTGCATCTGGATTAATAAAGGCTTGCACCGCATCAGGCACATTCCCCACAATAGGGCCTGTTAAATTTTGGCTTTTGCCGAGTTGATCTCTCGCCCATTTCAATTGATTTAAGTTTTTAGCCGCGTCCGCACTACCCCCACTTACAAAAGGCACATACACACTTTTAGCAAATTCTTTGTCAATGGCTTCCTGTCCAGGGGTCATCTGCCCACCCATAATATTTTCAATCTTGGTGCCTCCGGCTTCTGCAATCCTTGTTTTTGCATCAATCACAGGTTGATTTGGCATGTATTGACCTGGATTGTTAGGATCAGGCACCACCAAATCTGTGGGTTTGGACTGGTAAGGTTTGGGTGCCATCGGATGTGCCGAGACTTCGCCTGTTGAACTCACTTGATATAAAGGATTGCCTTGTTCATCGACCACCGTTTGGTAAGTGTCACTAGGCGCTTGATTCAAGCGATTTGAATACGCCTGTATCAACATGTCTTGCGCCACAGGGTTATCGGACATATCACTTAAGGCGGTCATAGGGTCCTGATTTCGAAGCGCCTCAATCAATGCGCCCCGGTCTTGTGCGTCTTGACGATAAAGTCCTTGTGCATATTCATTGGCGCCTCGTTGTGCTTTATCTGCACTGTACGTTCTTAGTAAATGTGCAACACGATTTAAATTATTCTCAGGCACGAATATCCCGCCAGGGGCTGTGGTACCTAATTGAGGTGCCGTATTTGTGGCCTGCTGACGTAACTGGTTCGCCTGCAATTGGCGACGTTGCAGTTCATATTGGTTATTACGTGGGGTAAATTGTACAGGCATGATTAAAAACCAAATGTAGTTAGCTGGACAGGGCCTGCATTAGATAAAGCAGATCCTGTAGGAGACCAAATGCCAGCGCCTGGCATACCAAAAGATGATGCTACATACGGAGCTGCTGCACTGGCTAAATTGGTCAAACCCCCAAATAACCCAGATTGTGATTGAGCGTCCGCATTATACTGAGCAATATCCGCATTATATTGATTAGTGGTTGCCCCCATAATATCCACAGGCGCTGCACTTGCACCTTGAAACCCAGGGAAAGAAGGTTGAGTAATATTGCCGCCTGTACGTAGTGCATTGATTTCTTGTAAGGGTAATCCACGCAAATAAGAGGCAGCGGCTAACGCGCGATCTTGCTCAGTCCCTGCTTGACCAATCACGGCTAAGCGTGCGTCGTTAGATCGACGGTTAAAATCATCCATTTCTCTTGTCCAGGCTTCCGATCCCGGCGTAAAGCCTGCTTGTAATAATTGGGTACGTTTATCTTCAATATCACGGTCTAAATAGGGATTGAGACGATCCATCAAGGCCGCTTCTGTTTGATCTCTCAAATCTGTGACGGACTCAAAATCAAACGGCGTCCCTAGTGTCTGTTGTAATTCCGGCAATTTATCTAATGCCAGTCCTCGATAGGCATCTAATAACTGTTGATCCGCAGGGTCTAGTGCAATGTTTACCGTGGCTTGATCTGATTGCGTAATAAAATCATCCCGATTGGGTGCGACCGGTCTAGAGCCTCTTCCATAACTACTGCCGTAACTTGGTCCTAGAGGTGACGTTTGTTGATAGTTAGATGAATAATTATTGTAACGATTTAATGCATTTTGATAATCCTGCACCGCCTGATTGTAAGCAGATTCATCAAACGTTTCCCCGTAAGTAACGGTCTGGCTTCCCCATGGGGTATAATAATTAGGGTTATTTAAAAGGGCGTTAAGACGCGCAGTTTCTCTGTTTTCAATCCCTTGTTGTTCGGCGGCCTGTACGTAATCCGGTGCATCGGGCGCATCACTTGATTTTCCACCACCGCCCATTAGAAATTACCTCGCGCAAATTCACCAAAATTACGGACTGCAAATTTATCATACGCTCTCGCTGCATCCTCTTCATTTTCAAAGCGACCTAGATATATTTTTTTATTGTTTATATGCGCCTCTGCTGCCCATTTCCTCCTAGATTTATCCCAATAGACGCCTTTGTATTTGGAAGTTGTTTCGCCTCTATTCCCTACTTTATTGCGTAAATTTTCCTGCTGCGTACATTCTCTTAAATTGGAAAAGCGGTTATCGTCACGAATACCATTTTTATGGTCAATTCTATCTTTAGGCCAATTGCCAGTCATATAAAGCCACACTAGGCGATGGGCACGATATTTTTGCCCTTTTACATTTATAAGTACATATCCATTATCCGACACCCATCCCGCAATGTCGCCTTCTTTTGCATTATAAGTAATTGTAACTTTACGGATAAATAACCCAGATTCTGGATTATAATGGAATAGCTCTTTTAGCTTTTCTTGAGTGAGAAATTCTGCCATCTAAATAGTCTTTATCGATCCATTGGCATTCATTTCGAAACATTTTCATTACGATCAAATCGCCAGACGGAGTTGCTTTTTCAAGGATAGCTTCTTGAGTGAACCCAAGTCTCGCATTTAAACGTATCGCACGTTCATTCCACGATTCTACAAGGCCATTACACCGCACGCAACCAAGTTGGTTAAAAACATAATCAAATACTGAGAATAGGAACTCATTGGTCGCCCAGAGCCCTTCTCCAGCTACATGCAAGGTGCAAGCATGATAAGTATCATCTTCTTTTTTAGGTATAAATCGATCAAATACGACAGCAGCCAATAAACGCTGTTTCTCTTCACTGTAGTAACCTATGGTGGTGAAATTTGTCCACCCATATTCCTCATCTAGCTTAACCTGAACCCAATCAGCAATCAGCTCTTTAGGTTGCGTGATAATGCGCTTTATATCGGTTTTCCTGAAACTTCATAAATAAAATCAGTGGAGACCCAACGTGTTTCAACCCCCCGCTGATTAGAGGTGACTCGAGCTGCGGCCGCAAACCCGACACCCCCAATGCCGACCCAATTTAAGAATGAGGATAACCCACCACCCCAAATACCATTATCCCATGTGGCAGAATCCCATGTGCCTGCGGTCGTGGCTGTGAAAGGGACATCCGTGGTGTTATCAGTGGTATCGTAATCGACATTAATGCCCATCGAAATGGCAGGCGTCCCCGCCGCCTGAAACACAGGACGTGCCATTGTCCATCGTTTCTGCTGACCTCGTTCGCCAAAATAATCAAAGGCTTGCAAAGCATCTGAGTTAATATTACTCCCGTTGTCCTCAAAATCATCCCAGAAACGATACACCACCTCATCGCCACCAAAATAAGGCTCGTTGTTGAAAAGAGACCAACAATTCGCTTCAATATCCTGGAACCTGCACCATGCGCGAGTGATGGTATTCATGACATATTGTTCCTGGCTTGACCCTTCTGCCACGGGCACATTCAAAATAAGCATATTAGCACGCGGATAATGCAGCATTTGCCAGCCAAAATTATTACTGTAACTGGTGGCCGCATCGGTCATGGCTGAGCGGATATTATCAGTGAGCGCGGTTTGACGATTGACCGTAGAGGAAAGTAATGCGGCCGATAGCGGTTGAATACCATCTTCTAGAATCGCTAATAAATCGCCGCCATATTTCATAAAGACGCGATCACCAATCGGTTGCGCCAACGCCCATACACCGACTAACGCCCATGTCGAGGCGCTGGCAGGGCTGGTTCCTTGATAAATCGCAATCTCACCTTCGGAGGTAACCATCGCGAAGTAATCATCGACGCCATCACCAGCATCTAGTGTCCAAGTATCAATATCGACCAGATAACCGCCTTTTTTGAACACGGTATCCATGGGGAATTCTGTGGCAGCTCCGCCAACTGCACCCGTAGGGAGATACCATAAGCTCATCGAATCTTTTTCTACAAACCAGACGAATTTCTTATGGACAGTCACATTGATTAAATCGGAGGTCGTGACCCCCGTAATGGCGGGACTAGATACATCGTTTACAGCAGCCCATGAGGTGCCGTTATAATAATTGGCTAGATCGGCTCCGTTGACTGCGATTAAATAATGGGTTCCCCCTGAATCCGTGACGTTGACATGTTGATATCGAACATTCGTTTGACTTGATACAACGGCAGACCCAACAGCTCCCGCACTGGAAACATTGTAAATGCCTGCACTAGACCCCCCATAGAGTTCATCAGAGCCTGATTGTTTCTCATAGGCCATCAAGGTTTCGACTTGATCAGGTAAGCCTGTGACGTAAGAAGAATAGCCCTTACGCATAAGAATATCTGCCGTGGTGGGGAACCAATTAATCAGTTCAACCGCCGCTTCCGGGTCCATATTGGCAATGGAATTTTTGGCATCCCAGCCTTTTCTAGGCGCTGGGATTGATTTAGATTGGGATATACGACCGCGTATCACTGCCCACCCTACCTACCATAAATTACGGTCGTATGTTGTGGAGTCACTTGGCATCACCTCCTTATTGACCATAGATTTGCCCGTCGGGGACATTCGCAGAACTAATAAGAATCTGAGATTTCTTATCCCCTTGCATGCTCAATGTGGGTGCACCCTTGCTTTGGGCTTTAGCTTTTGAGGCTTCAAACATAAAATCTCTAGTCGCCAAGGTCGTATCAAACCCTTTCTCTGCATAGAACTTGTATTTAATCGCATTAATCATCAACCGATCACGATACGCCACAACATCGGTGTCATTTGAAAAGGTGGTGCGTTGCCAATTGTCTGTCGCATTAGAATCTTTAATCCAGTATTCAGTAATATACTCATACACTAAATCGGTCGAGCTATTTTCAATCGGCCAGATATTAAATTGGTTTTTCTCAATCCAATAACGCAAGCGAGGACCAGTCGAAACTATCCCTGATTTTAACCATTGTCGTTCCTGAGCCGATTTAGGGCCAATCATTTCCCATTCGTTGGTTCTGTCCCAATGGGTGCGGTCAATCTGATAATTCCAGTCATCTGGAAGATCATAAGCAGTTTGGGTAAAGGTAATCGTGGCAGGATCTACGGATTCAGTCGCGACCGGACTCACCGTGACTTGCGTGCCACTGTCCACAGACACAATCGTACAATTACTCGGTAGCCCATTGCCTGAACATTGCCAATCTTCCGCCGCAAACGCGGACGTATCACTAATACCGGTAATCACCCCAGAATCTACTGTGGTGACACAGGCTGTTTCAGATTGAGAATTTAAAGTAAATTCATGTTCGTTAATCAAAGGTTGCCATTCGTAATCAGAGACCCATTCCTGTCCACAGGCTTGCGCTAACCCTAGTAATTGAATCGTGAGGGAGTCCGTCGCGGAGACCACCGTATTCGGTACGGGCAAACTCATTTCCCGGCAGGCCTGCTGAATGAGTTCCAAAATGGTCATTAATCAAGCCCAATCGTGGGTTTGGTTTTCTTAACGGACTTTTTCTTAGGTGCTTTTTGTGGGGAACCAGTACGAGCATCGGCTTCCATCGCTTCAACCCTAGCAATTAAACTTTGCGTCGTTTCCTGGTTTTCGACCAACTTCGCTTGTAAAGAACTAATTTCGTCATCTTTCTGACCCAACATTTTTTCAAGGCGTTTGATTTCCATATTGTGATGTTCATCATACAGCCAGTTCTGGGCTTTTTTGACAATCTCGCGCATGCCCATGCCGATATTGTTCATTTGAGTATCGGTTAATCCAGCGAGATGTTTAATCGTGTGGACATTCGCCATTTTGAGTTGTTCGATTTGCGGCGGCGTTAAAAATTCAAGTTCCTCAATTAACGACTCATCACCAAATTGGGACATTTGTTTTTCGTATAAATCCCACTGTTTGGCAAAACGGATTTTATCTTGAGGTCTGACGGGCTGATCCCATTCAGACTTGTTATCGCCCGGGAAATTAAGGCGCATATAATGTTTTTCTTCAACTTTGTGCCAATAAAAACGCACCACGGCATTTGAATCGTCGCCATGTGAGACAGTACGTAGGTCATCGTGAACGGTCGCGGCTGCTTCCATAGAAAATCTCCTGATATGTGAGATTTAGAGTATATATGAAAAAAGGGCGAGTTTCCCCGCCCTTTACACTCAAGGTTTAGTTGGTAGCACCCACACGCGGGTAATACAACACACACGCCGCAGTATTCGAACTTTCCGTAGCGGTGGTTGTGATACCGTCAATGTTTTCGCTACTGGCCGTGCCATCATCATCCAGACGACCCGCTGTGGCCGTTGAGTTCAAAATGGTATGGGCTGCTGCACTGGTCGCGACATTGAGGGACACATCACCAATACCATAGACCTGCAACCAGCCAGCACCACCTGAGGCGATGTCAGTCACACAAAGACCAGCTTGTAAGCCTTGGCCCGTGCCTGGGGCTGAGGATGTTGTATCGATCTGTTCAGCACCTCCATCCTCATGGATCAGACATGCATTGCCAGACGTTAATGCCTCATCCGCTAACACAAAGACATATTCCTTGGTACCGGAACCGTCGTTGTTGCAGCCACGCTCTAGGTAATCAAACCCAAACGAGCCAGAGGTGACCTCTTCAGCGGTATAAACCTTGGTAGGATCAACACCTATCGTACTCATAATTAATCCTCCTTAGTTAATTAACACGCCCTGAAGGAAGGCATTTGACAATGTCATATTACCCGCCCAGGCCATGAGTTTCACCACCGCATCTTGGTTCGTTGCAAAACGATCAGGATTTAATGGCACCATATTTCTGTCACGATGCGGACGATAGTGGATGAAATCACAGTTCAAGAAGTACATGTGATCAGCAGGCGCATTACCGCCATAACCACCATCAAACACCACGGGGGCATCTTGGAACATCAATGACATAAAGCCTGCCATCGCTTCATCTTCTTTCATGAAGCGTTGGTTTGCTTCTAGATGCTGCGCATACAGGCTGTAGTGGTTATTATCCGCGATAATCAAATCAGGACGATCTGTCCCACGAGATAATTGCAACCAGACATTCAACATCAGCTGATACGCATTTGACGAGGTCATGGTGGTACCAGACCCGACAATATTACGCCAGAACGTCCAGGTCGCACGGTTAATCCCGCCGACAGTGCCCGATGTTGGAGAATCAGCCACTAAATGCTGCAATCCGCCTGTTTGCTTACCGCCGTCCGCTGTGCCATCAGAATACATATCCTCCGACATTTTATTCTGCATGGTGCGCTCAGCATTGGAAATTCTGGATTCAAGCAAATCAATCATTTGCTCTGGTCCCGCGTTTTGCAATTGCTCTAATCCTGAAATGGATACGGCAACCGCAGATTGTTTGATATCAAATTCCGCAGCGGTAAAGACATCGCTAGGGCTGATATCGAGCTGTTCATACCCTGAATAGCGTTTGTACGTGCTATTTTCAGCGTATTCCAGCTCTTGATAGATCACTCGACCACCTGAAAACGGTTTGACTTTGCCGCGCTGGTTCAGCTTGCGCAAAATCGCATTATTTTCCGTGACGTTGTCCGCGACCTTTTTGGTGCGCGACTCTAGGGTGGTCGTCATGATCTCACTGATATTAGGTGAGGCCATAACTTAAAAGCTCCTAAACTAAAGGTTAAATTTGTTGGGTATCCCCATAGATTTGTCGCTTGATGGTTGCATGAAGCGATTCATCTTTAGGTCCCTTCGCCTTTGCAGAACTGCCCGAATTCTTAACGGAACTGCCTGCTTTCTTTTTAGCATCTACCTTTGGCTGTTTAGGAGTGGGTTGAGGTGTGGGCGTAGGCGTTTCTGGCGCCGGCGGCGTGACATCAATCTGCAATCCTTCCAGTTTGCATGCAATATCGTAAGCCTCTGGCAAAGTCGTTACATTGAGTGTTGGACTTTCCATTACATCGGCCATTCTTCCTTTGACTTGTTCAAAGTGAACATTCTTAGGATCTTTGGCAAAAGCCTCTATCTCACTTTCCACTTGCTGTTGCTGATACTGCTGCGCATTGGCTTGCTGTGTATCAAATTTTTGCTGTAATTGACGATTCTGATTCATCAAATACTGCATATTCGGGTCTATATTAACAGGCTGCTGTATGTCCTGCAATGGAACGCCATACTCTTGCGCGATGTTGGCAAGCATTTGAGATTTCTCAGCGGGCGAGCCTGTTTTTAATACATAATTCGCGTTCAATAATCGCGAGACGACTTCCTGTTCGTTCGTGCCGGATGCGTTAATAATCGCTTGATAAGGTTGCACCATCTGCTTAAAGGTCTGACCATAATTGGCATCTGCTGCTAATTTTTGCACCCCTTTTTGTTGGGCAGACTCAAGACGTACTATTTCTTCTTGCCATTCTGAGGGTAATTCTTTCCATGCGGCTTTTCTGTCACCGGTTAAGGCTTGAGGGGGTTTTATTTCAGGAGAGGCTGATCCTTGTACTCCATCACTCGGATCTTGTTGAGGATCTCCTGACGAATCTGGTTCGGGGTCTTGATCTTCTCCACCTTGATCCGAGGATTGTAGTGTGGATCCGTCTCCCGGTTCAGCATCCTTGTCGTCTTTTGGATCATCTCCGGCGTCACTGTCTTGATCACTTCCTGTAGGCTCATCGGGTGTACCTGGCTCGGCATCAATTTTCCCATCATCTTTACCTTCATCTGCTGGCTCATCTTCTTTCATGCCCGCGGCTTCTAATAATTGGTCACGTAGACCTAATTCCTCGGCAGCATCACCCATAAGTACAATCCTCTAGTTGGTTTACGAGATAATACCAGCTTTCTTAACGTTCTCAATGATCGTCTCCTTTAAACCAGGAACGGCTTTGTATTCTTGTTTCTTAGGTCGATTCCAGTCATTTCCCACTTGAACTACGCCATGTAATTTATTATGTGCTCTAAGTTCTTTTCGGGAGGTGATGGGCTTGTTATCAATGGGTGAGACAAACGGTTGAATGTCTTCAATAATATTCGAGTGAGTGCTATAGGTAACCTCCCTATCACCGTATTTTTGAATGTATTCATCTAAAGTGATGAATTTGCGTGTTTCAGGGTCTTGGCGGTAGGTAGTTTTCATTTATATTAAAAGGAGTTGTATTTACCCATTGATTGTATTGAATACCTCTGGGATGCTCATTATCAATCACCGTGCATATGTATTCTGGTTTATTAACTTCAAACGGGATAATTTCAGACAATGACATATTGTCATAATCGTAAGCTTGTGTATGACCATTACAAAACCAGTCTACTGTACGTAGCGCGTAGCCGTGTCCTGTGATTGGATAAAAATAATGTTTCATACCCTCTCCAATTAACACAAAATCTCTAACGAATAATAATGATAACCTTTTGGACTAAATTGCAAATATACGCCATAGCAACACACTAAATGCCAATCAAAATCACTCATAGTTAGTCGATTAAATCTGGGCATAACTCTCCAATTAAGCAATAACGACGGGAAACACTACCTAGCTGCTGCGATATCTCAGCACGTGGGCAGAATCGAACTGCCGGTCAATTCCGGTCGTCACCTAAGTTTTTAGTCTTCCCGGCTCACGTTGTAGCCATTTCGCGCTTCCCGCTAATCCAATAATAACATGATAATGGCATCCTCTTCACGCTGTTTTCTGACCTTTTCGACATAGGCCAGCGTTTGTTCGTGAATAAGGGCTAATTCTTCTGATAAGGAGATATCGAGGTCTAACTGACCGGCGACAAGCTGCTCAACCTTCTCCTGTTGTTGAACAGCCTGTTCAACCGTAACTTTCGCTATACATCCAAAATTCTCACTTGGTTTAGTGAGAACTTCATCATACGTTTCATTGACGAGGGACGCAATGAGGTCACGAAGTGCTTCTTTAGACTGTAATTTATCTTGGTTTAGCTGGCGGGATTTCTCTAGGGTTTTCTCGTCAAGCTGGTTGCCAATGCGCTTCCCCCAGAATGCACCGCCGCCTCCAGTCCCTGAGGTGTCTAAGCTAAACCCGATTAAACCGGCGGCAACAAAATCTTTACCCCCTTGATACAAGGATCTGCGTTGTCTAAAAAGCATTAAACAAGCTCTTCTTTCGAAATCATGCCACTGAAGGCCGAGGCTGATCCAGTAATCCGCGATTCATTTTCATCATATAAGTTATATCGAGCAATCTCATTGTCTGAGGTATCGTATAAAATACGCTGCCAGCCCAACATATCTGCCCCGGTAAAGTCTATTTCAGTGGTACCGTCGTTAGTCGGGATATCTAGATCAATACGTACATCTTGCCATTGCGAACCGGATACGTCTGAGGCAATGATAACCGCCTTATCGGCATTGCGCTCGGTTGCTGAGAGCTGGATTTGCACATTGGATGATCCCGATGGGCTAACAGTCGGAGTTGTGGATAAATTGGCAAACGCGCCACCATCTTTACTGATTTGGAAGTCACCGGCCGCAATGGTCGGATCGGTAAGGAAGTTTCCCGATGTGTCCAGTAGCGTGACATAGATTGTGTCCGCATTATTCCTCTTGGGTGTTGCCATCGGTCTTTGGCTTTATGGCTTGGCTTAAAATGGCCACGGCTTGTTGGGCGCGAGAATGATCTGCGCGTGAGAGAGTCATACTTGAGACCATATTATCTAATAATTGTAAGGCTTGTTCTGGAGTCATTAGCTAATTCTCTTTAACACAACAGTTAAACTATCTAATTCAAAATCAGTGAGGGTCTGGCCTGATTCCGTTTCCCCTGCGACTAAAAAGGTTAATTGATCATTAAGCGCCGGCTGGATGATAAAAGACCCACTGGTGCCACTATCGGCAAAGCCATTCACACCGCCTTGATACTCACGGATATAACACCACTCTTCTGAGCCTGTCACATCCACCGCATCTAACTGGGCTTTAATCCGGGCTGAAGAACGAGTGGCACCGCCTGTTCCTTGGTTTTCCAGTAAGAAATTTGCGTGCCAAATCGCTTCATAGACTTTCGTCCCGTCCGCACCAATCATATCGTATCTATTATTGGCAAGATTAATCGTATATTCGCTGCCGGATAAATCAATCGTGACACTATCTAAGGGAATTACCGTATAAGTCGTTGTGACTGTAACATTTGTCGAAGCTCCTTCTACTTGAGAAGGATAAGCAGGACAGACGGGCACTGTGGTTTGATCATCCAAATACATCAGCCCATCTACACGCCAAGTCCCTCCAGAATCGATGGTGGTTTTGGCTTCTGACGTGCCCGCACTATCGTCGTAATAGAAAAACTGCAAACGATCTGAACTATTACCGACTCGCAATCGCCATAGATCATTCGCTGTGACGCCCGTCGGCCAAGTCAAGGCAGTATTAGCGCCTTGTTCACCCATGATCAAATCATTATTTTGGCTATCAAGTTGCAGAAGTAATGTAGGCGTGGCACCTTCGTCATTATCGTAAATCGTCCATAAACGATTACCCGTACTATCAAAATACCAAGTGAGGTCATCAATATTTTGATATACGTGCTCAATACCATAGAAATCTGTGGTCATGTGTTGAAAGACATCCGACCCATTCACTTCAGCGGTAATGCGGAACATGTTCGTGGATGCGGTTCCGTCGTTGAACTTGATGTAGCCGCCTTTACCAATATTAAAATGCTTGCCGTCAGCAACACTTAAATGTTCGTGCAGCGTAATATAGGGCTGTAAATCTGAACCGCTGTTGCCTCCTTGCATGCTCAATATAGGCGTGTTGGTATCATCTTCAGCATACCAATGGAAATTCTGGCTACCACAATAATAAAATGAGCCAGCGTCTGATAATGAAAAACCAACAGTGTTGGTGGTTGCTCCTGCGCCATTGCCATTACGAATATATAAATCAATTAAATCGGGCGTGATATCGACACGACCAAAGCGTGTATAGGTACTAGAACTCGCTGAATTATAGGCATCAATAACGAGCTCTCCAGAACTAAACATATCAATTTGACGAGAGGTTGCCGACCAATCAATATTGGTATTCTGAAGCAATTCGCCGTCAACATACGCCTTATCTACGATACTTCTATCTGTGTATGCCGCAGAATAATCAGCACTATAAACCAATCCTTTAACATTCAACGCATCCTGAATCACCATGCCGCTCGGTGAAATAGTGATAGATTGTTCCGTACTTTCTACGCCTAACGTCGCCTGCGCATCACTGATCTTGATTTGGTTATGGTCAATTTCAATGGATGAGCGTTGCGAATAACTGCTGGAATCACCATTTGATGCAAACACACTCCATTCGGTGTTGGCGGTCTCTGTTAAAAACTGCAAAGTATTACTACCCATCGTAACAATACGATTACCCGTTAACGTACCATCCTCGTTATAAATACTGCCTTCATCATCCCCGACCGTGAGTTGTGCCCAAGTCGGTGTCACTGCGGTGAGCATATAAACTTCATCTGTGCCCACCAACACACACTTCCCGACATTACTACTGACTCCATTCCACGAGGTGGCAGCATCCCGTGCGGTCGTATCTGCATAGGTTTGGTCGTAAATTTGGTGGATCGCACCCGTACTCAGTGCATTATGTTCGGCCATTAATAATTACTCCATGTAATCTCACCACTGGAGGTCACAACATTACTGTCGCTCACCACCGCTAATGACAAAGCACCACCCAGCTCATTGGGCGTAATCGTATCTTCCGTTAATATGTAAAAGTTACCTCCAAAATACGGCGTGGTATTCGTTACATCTGCTTTCAAGGTTAGTGTCCCCGTACAAGTAATATTAATATAAAAGGTTTCATTTGCGATTAACTCGACGAGGCCATCAGTGGATAAAGAGATATCACTGTCCGCCGGGAATGAACTTGCCGCATAATTACGCTGATAGAATAGTCCTGTAGTATACGAATCACGTAGTAACTGAATGGTGACATCCCCCGTCGCTGCCGCACCGGTTTTTAATAATAACGTATTTGCCAACGAGGATGAGGTTGCGACTCCTGTAAATTGAATCGTACTGCCTGAGACTTCCCCGCTAAAATCTGGCTGAATAATGATGTTAGAGGCTAATGCTGCCGCACTCGGAACCACCACGGTATCAGCCGTCCCTGTTACAGAATCAAAGCGTACATGAGGCACCAACGATTTAATATCTTCTGAATCATCACGGGTAAGAATGTATTCGCCCGCACCTGAAAGCTGTAATTCACGACCTAGATAAACGGTACTGGCCGCAATTAATATCCCTGTATCATTCCACACACCATTGGTACGCAGTTGCATTTCAAATTCAGTATCAAAACTGGTGTCTGGAATCATGCGTAGGCTGCCGTCGGTGTTCGCATCGCCTTTTAAATATAAATATTCCGCGCTATTGGAACTGGTGACACTGGTATTTGGTCGTGTGATCGTGGTCATTGTAAGGTCTCCACTGGCTCAGCACCCACGACCTCGCCAGAGCCATTTCTGACAATCTTCTTAGGTCTTGATAACACCTCTAAAGCTTTCTCAATAGTCAATTGCTGATCTTTAAACATTGCCATTAAATCATTAAGACTTTGGTTAATATCTATTTTTTCCTCAGGTTCAGGCGTGTCTGTTGATTCCGTCACAGGATTATCGGCGCGTTCAATCTCAGCCTGGGATTTAATAATCTCCATCGCACTTTTCACCAGATCAACATTATGTTTTTCCATATCGAGCGGGTTAATTGGATCAGGTTGATTGCCTGCGTTTTTGATGATGTCACCTTCGGCTTGCGCAGTTTCTATTTGAATTTGTGAGTCTGTTTTTGCGCTAAGCATTTGCATGTCGTAGGCATGCTTCTTATCCAGAAGCTCACTTTGCTGGGTAATACGTTGCATCTCCCCTTGTTGCTTCGCTTGTTCTACCGCTGCCCCATTATCAGCTTGTTGTTGTGGTGCATTTTTGAAGTTTTCTACCACTTCTTCAAAGGTCGATTCAATATCTCTGCCAACATTATGCCCACGTAGCCCAAACATCAGCATTTCACCCAGCAGTGGGCCTAATTGCGGAAATTTCTCAGCACCCAACACGGCTTTTTCCAAATAGCCACCAACAGTATTTAATAATTCATTGCGTGCCGCTTTCTCCTGTTCCTGGTCCATCTGCACCATGGAATCCGTTTCGACCCCGATAGAAAAGTCCCGGCGCACATTATCTCTAAGCAACATAAGAGCTTGAGGGACCAACATCTGATCCTGTTCAGTCATGGTGTGAACGAGGGCCATGTTAATTAAGGTCTCATCCGAGTAGAAATTACACATAATTTCCGCACGAATCTGCATAATCTCTGCCGCAAACTCCTCTATTTCATCTTGTTCCGGGCGTGTTCGCAAAGATGCATAAGACGATTTAATTTTTTGCGTGCCAAGCGCATCTTGCGGATTGGATTTACCCCGCATGATGTCCGCCACACCCGAGATTTCATAAATCTTTTGTGTGGTTTCCTCCATTTCGGCAGACGTGGCCTGCAACGCAGTGACTACATCACCCAATGGCATGAAATCGACGGTACCCTTAATGCCGCCCTTCTCAGAGAACTGCATCCAAGTCGTGACAGGAATCAGTTCATTGGGCTGACCCTCCGTTAACAACCGTTTTAGATTATCCTGTTCGGCATCGTAAACACCCTTCACTTGCAAGGCTTGAATCAGGCCATTACGCCTTGCAGTCAATAAATCAAGCTCTTGCGCCTGATCCTGGTACTGGCAAAAATCAGGCGTCGGACATAGTGAATCTGTGGTCGTTGTGGCTAGTAATGGTTGAGGTAACGGCCAGAAATTCTCTAAATGCAAGGGATCTTCCACTTTATCCAGCGGGACGGAAATATGTTTAGATAACCAGACAGTACACCCTTTTTCCTTATCCCAAAGCTCATAAATCGTGGTTTTCTTGGTTTTTGAAGGATCTGGCTGGACATTATTTTTATCGGTAGGGCGCTGGTCTTTGTCGGTAAACGGTAAATCACTGATCTCCCAACCGTTTTGTGTCTCACCAAACCGGGCTTTGACCTCCTTTTTTGTCATCCTGACAATGCGCCAGCATAGGCCACATTCTTCCCAAGTTTGGCTCACTTGGTGTCCGAAATCGTCCCAGTTTACATAGTCAATGCAGGTTTTCTCCGTCTCTGTGACAGTCTGGTAATAATTATCGTCTTCGTCAATCTCAAAATCTTGTTCTTGCGTGAGATTCCCTTGCATATCATACACACTAAATTTATCCCCATTCTCATCCTCAAATTGACCATACACATCCTCTGTCACTTGCACCGGCATTTGTCCAAAAGAAGGCTCGTACCTCACCCACACACATCCTCGACCTGGCAAGTAACGGTCAAGAATGGCTTTTTTCATCGATTCTTTCGTATCTTTGTAATGCTCTTGCTCAAAGGACAAGGCACGCTCAAGCATCATCGAGGCGACCCGACCTACAGGATCACGATTGTTATAACGCCTTGCCACATCAGGCTTTGGCATGCGCGCAAAGACAGCCGCCGTTAATATCTCAGTGTTCGACCATAAAATATTAGTACGTTTAGTATCCGTGTGATTGACCGCATCATCGCGCTGGTCGATGTATCGTTTGTAGACTTTTGGCGCTCTAGATTGATGCCATTTTTCAAATTCTTTATCTTTTTCATACGCAGTAATCTCGCCAATATAATTGGCAATAAGCTGCATGCGTTCATTGTTGACGACTTGTTCTTGTGTGAGTTCTTCAGCCATTTAGATAAACTGTTTCAGTATTGTTTCTGCTTTTTGTGCATAATCATCAAACGGAGATATATATCCATCCCATATAATCGCACCATCACAATTTTCTTGTACAAAATCTAACATCATGTACCAGTTATCATCGCCGATATAATTTTCACCAACGATATAACGATGCCAAATAAATGGAATAACAGGTTTACTGCTTAATTTTTTGTCTAAATCAACCGCTTCATTCATAAAACGGTAATGTTGCGCAGGATCTTGGCTTTCATCCACCATATATAAACTTGGGGAAATAAAATCTAATGCATCATAAATAGGCTGCCATTGCTTTGCCCACTCTTTAGCATAACGATAATCCGCTTTTTCGAAATCAAACGGCCAATATGCACCAGGGATATTGTATGATGTTAAGTTAACATCAAGATTGAGAGCTTTAAACTTTTGAAATGTTTTTAAGAAACGATTGATGTGATAGCCATGTGCACGTTTATCATAAGATTTATAAGGCGTATTAGTTAAATTCCACTGCTCTATATTTAAATAACAATAGTCACTATCTACAATAGGCATTGTTTTAGCAGGCTGCATAAAAGAATCATTATCAGACTCCCAATCCGGCCACATATCACCAGCACCTAATCCAGCGATAAAAGGAATATGCTGGTATACACCATTAGTGTATATGGTTTTACGTAGCCAAATCATAAATTTTCCGGGTGAAACGCCCCCAATTTAGATTGTGTGGGACCAACCGTGGGCGCACTGCTTGCAATAGGATCACCATCAATGCCAACAGCATTTCTGTCTGAATTATTTTTCCCTAAATCAATGTGAGAATAGCCTGAATTAACAGTGATATTTTGCGCAAGATCTCTTTCCGCCTCTTCTTGATCATGAGTATAATAAATAATATCGCTTTGTATCTCGCGTTTTATTGAAACTGTTGAATGTGCGCCCACGCCATATCGCACATAGGCCGCCATTTCTGACATAGTTCCGACGGTGCATCCACTCGAAATCACACCATCCATAAAATGGCCTATTTCGGTTTTTGTGATACTGTTGTGCCCGTAAGCCACGACACACGTACCTGTAATCTTGCAAAACAAGCCAAGCGCCAACCCTTTTCCTTTAATTACATTTTCAGTTTGTCCGCTAATTACCCCATCCCCACTTTCCAACGCATAGCCAGGGCAAGACATAACGGAATATCCATACTCTCCACTGATGGGGTATGTGCCGGCTCCCCACAAATAAGTGTTTGACGAGTTAGCACGAGCAATAGTGATATTTTGGTTTTCTATTCCAATCTCTGTTGTGACATTATCAAAATTAGCATCTTTGGGGTCATAGGATGAGGGATACACCAAACTCGTAGGCGTGACATCAGTTTTGTTTTGAATATCAACAATACAGTTGCCTATTTCTTCATCAAAATAACGCGTCTGATCCTGAAGAAGTGTAAGCGTGACACCATTGGCATCACTATCAGTAACATCCGCTAATGTAAATGCTGGTTCTGTTGCCGTGTAACCCCTATCTTGAGCCGCCGTCCCAAAGGAAATTGAGGACCCAGAAGGGACTTTTGTTGTGCCATCAGAAGAATACGTGACCGCAGTCCACTCAGCCACACTATTATGGATATAGGTCGCTAAATCCCCTAGATCAAAATAATCCGATAATGTAATGGTAGCAATCGTTGATGTATCTTCTTCAAGTGTCATTATTCCATCAGCAATGGTGACTGTCGCTGTCGTCGCCGTTCCAGTAAAACGAATACCCATACCGGATAAAGACCCTAGATTAGACGCGCGACGTGTATGCACCACCATTTCATGACCATCCTCAACGTCTGCCGCGAGTTGTGTCCACTGTGCGTCACTAAATGTATTTAGATCAGGATGCGTGAGATCAACCGCAAAACATATTTTAATATCTCGTTCGTCGGCCGCCGCTTTAACTACAAATTGATAGTCATCATAACTGGATGAATCATCCACACAAAAACCTACCATACCTCCTTTATCGAAATTAGACCAAGTACTAGGGGTTATCTCATCTTCTACTTCATTGGCAGTTCCTACTTCAGTAATTCCTGACGTCATGGATGCGCCGTTATAACGGTAATAAACTTGACTCGTATCAATATTTACTGTACCCAACCCAGACCGTACAATCGCAGACGACCCTCCAGGCGCAATAATACAGTTAGTTAGGTTAACGGTTGTGGAAGCATTGCTTTCATCAATCAAATCAGAATATGCGCCCCCTAATAAACAATTATCAAAATTAAAAGTGCCTGCGACGAGCCCACCATTGAATCCATCTTCCGCTTCTAAAAACATGCACCCCTTAGCGTCAAATGTGCAAGTGCCTGCTTCTATAGATATGTCACGACGTACGTGAGAGACAATCCAGCGTTCAATATCGACTTCCGTATTCCCGCCAAAGCAACGAATTCCCATACCTCCTGTAGAATTGTTTCCGTATATTTGAACCAATATATTTCGGCTTATTAACTTTGGGGTCGCCGTTGTATTCCAAACCATAAAAATGCCATTAGAAACATTATTTGTATTTTTTATTACCAAAACAGCGCCCACCACGCCTGTAAACGTTGTTGTGACATTTTTAATTTGTATTAAATTATTATTTGATCTTCCAGAATAATCTAGCTCTACATTGCCATCTTCTACAAGCTCAATGGTGACATTATCTTTTCCATCAAAATTAGTATCGCCTACTTCAAAATAAGTGCCTGGATGTACTTGTAATATATCATTAGAAGATAGCTGCGAAACTGCCCCAGAAAAAGTGGTTTGTGACCCTGGAATTGTGCCTGTTCCGTCATCCTTTAACGTATAAGTCGCCATTTATACTCCTTGTTGTATATTTAATGTCACTGTTGCTGTATCTGCCACATAAGCAATATAGCCGCCATTTTTATTAAGTGCATTTTCTGGGATTGTCAGTATCTCTACCTCATTAACTGGAATAGCCACCCCATTGGAGGCATTAGATTCAGCATTGGATGCCGATGTGCCAAAAGCAACGAGCGCATAGTTTGTAGCACCCAAATTCCGCACTCTCACTCTGGTGGCACCACTTGCAATGGCAATGGATTGCCCGCTTACTGTGGTGGTTGCACTGACATTCCCAGTATAAGAACTAGGCCTAAATCCAGCATCTACATTCGCTGCACCGCCGCCTCCTTCAACGCCCAGTGCTTGCTCAGCATCCCCTGTGTCAGCCAATCTATTTCTATATGTCAACATAAATTAAATCCTGCTGTTTTGTTTAATCGATTGTTTCAATTCCCACAAATCATTTAAGGTCGCACTTTCAAGTCCTTTGATCGAATCATCAGGCGTTTCGTATTCGTTAACATCATCAGGGAGATCCCAGGCCACGCCTAAATAGCGGAAAGCATCCGCATAGTGGGACGTCCAATCGTGTTTGGGGTTCTTTTGGAGGGATTTTTCGTCACGCTGCATCTCTCGTTTATAGCTACGTAAAGCTCGTAAGCCTTCGTAGCAGCCCTGTTTATCGAACCAGCATCGTTTGAATGTCTGTTTCGCCTGTTTGATCCCATCTGATCTACTAAGGTTGGGGACTATTCGTACGTGATCTCGTCCCAGGGCCGTCACTACTTGCTCAATGGTAGATTTACCTTTGGCAGCGAGTGTCTTGGCGCGTGCATCATGTGGAAGCCAGTGGGTACTATAGCGGTACATTCGGCGGTGTTCAAGCCCCTCAATGTTCTCACCGACCTGTGTAACAATTTTATTGACCCCCTCATACTTAATGATGCTGATCTCTACTTCCTTGCCTAAAATCTGGCTAACATATTCATCGACATCCCCATCATTGGACGCATAACACTCAAGAATATGAATCTCACCGCGAATAACTTGATACCACCAGATCGCTGTATCATCGGTGTAGCCAATATCCCACGCCGTGTAGACAGGCGCATGGATATCCCAATTAACTTCGGTGATACGTTCCTCTTCATAGGCTTTGCGTAACTGGTTGGCATAAATAGCACCTTCCATCCATTGGATACATTCGCCTTCCCAAACGTGGTTATAAGTATCAGGATCACGCTTTTTATGGTCAAGGCGCTCTTGTTCAAGGATGTCATTCCACCAAGGATTGTCTTGCCAGCTTAATTGCTGGATAAAACTATTGGTGGGCGTGTTATCCACAAACCGAATATAGGTCTCATCATCCTCATACACCGGGTTAAAACTCACCCAAATTTCTGACCCATCTTTACGAATGGTAGGAATTAATACATCCCAGCTGCTTTTCGAGACATTCGCGGCCTCCTCCACCCACACACGGTCGATCCCTTCATAAGACTTAATGTTATTAACATTCATGAAAAGCCCTTCAAAGAAGAACTCAGTGCCCCAAGTGTTGGTGTCTGCCTCATAGTGGGCAACGATGGTATCGTTTTTGATGGTGTAGATACTGGATAAACCCAGCTTTTTGATTTGATCGCATAGAAGCCGATAAACAGACTGTTTAATGGAGCGTTGAAACTCGCGCGTACAAAGGACTTTTAAGGGTTGTCTTGCACCATCTAGCAATAATTGCCGAGCATAGCCCCAAGATTTAGTGCCTCCTCGTCCACCATAACAGACTTTATATCGGTAAGGCTCAGATAGAAATTTAAGCTTTTTCGGGAATTCCGCCTTTATCTCTACGACATTAGACGTAGATTTGGTTGATGATGACGGTATTGCCTTGGCTTCCGCTGTCATTTTGCTTGTCATCCCACATTCTTAAATGTTTCCCAATAAGCTCTAAGGATTTATTCGCGCCAGAATGTTCAAACCTATATTGAACTATCTCATCATCTATGATGACAGGCACTTTCTGCATGCATCGGTCTTTGACTTCGATTAGATCATTAATGACATCAGCAGCGGTTATTTGAACTTGTTCTGTGCGCTGGTCTCTTAATTGAGCTAAATATTCTTGACATTCAGGGTAATTCAGGATTTCTGATCCAAGTTTAGCTGCTTCTTTACCCTTACCCCCCGCTAGACGATAGGCTTCCCCCATGTCTGGACTATCCATTTTAAAGTATTCTTCGACTGTCCTGCGTCTTAGCTCGGTTAGGTCTTGTTTAGGGGTGAGTTTAGACATGCTTGATCACAAAATGACGTTGCAAATTATGTTGCTCTATATAGCTTTTATAATCCCATAGATCTGTGCTTTTAGCATTCCCATATGAAAGCATTATGGTGATATGCATTGATTCGTAAGGGGTTATGTCTTGTTTCGGATCTAAAGTAGCGACAAAACCGTCCTGCATAAAAGAAACTTTATCAATTAATTCATATCTTTTTTCGACAGAAAATTTACTTAAAGCACCCATCAATTCACCACCACAATCGTATATGCATACAATATTTTACATAGTATATGCAAAAATTGGTCGGTGTGAATACCATACCAATTACTGCATTTGCCATAATCAATCATCCAGTGAAACCAAGCTTCGAAAAGACCAAAGACCCAATAGCCTGTGATGATATATACGACCCCACCATGAATAAGGGAATGGGCGGTAAGCCAGTAAGGCCAGACGGTTTGTGCTTTTTGTCCTGGTGGTACGTGGTTAGGGTCAATCGTTTGTTGCCAGTTTTTACCTTTGCCCATCGCTGGATGTTGCAAAGAAAAATCAGCAAGTGCGTGACCTGCTATCAGTAAAAATAATAATTCTGGGAAACTCACACTTTCACCTTTTGCTTATTTAAACAATCTTTGCAGATATAGCGGATGGTTTGCCTGTTTCTATCATCATAGGTAATGGATAGGCACGCATCAACATGGTAGGCCATATGGCCGCAATCGAGCATGATTCTCGAGTTTGGAATATGGGTATTGTAGAGGAGGGGTGGACCTAGTTTCATATGATGAGATCAAACCAAACGAACCAAAGCAATAAAGCCAATACGATCAAGTCAATGACGGTAGGATATTCTTTTTCCATTTACTCACTCCTTCTCAGGTCTAGTAAAAATGCCCCGCTAACAGGAACGGGGCAATGTTAGACAGGTATAATCATTTGACCTATCTAGAGGAAATTATAGCATAAAAAAGCCCCAGATAGGGAGACCTGGGGCAAAATAGGCAATTAAAGAATGAAATAACTTCAACGCGGCGCAGTATACAGCATTATGACTAAAAAGAAACAAGACCTCTATGTTTTTGATTTGATGAGCGATATAGTATAGGTCTTATTTTAAAAGGAGCAGGTATGGCAAAGAAAACATTTACAGCAACCGGTGAACAATTACGTCAGGTTCGAGAGTATATAGGACTGACTAAAGAGCAAATGGGGGACGAGATTGGGGTCACTGAACGCCAGATTGATCGGTGGGAAAAATGGTCGCCTGAAATGCAAAAGGAACGTCCTGCCTATTGTCGTAAGTTTCGCCGGGGGGATTTACTTGCCTATATGATGCTACTTGAGAATTTTGAGAAAGAAAAAGAGGCTAGTCGGATTTAATTTCTAAACAGCAAATACAATACCAACAGAAATAAAACTGCATCTATTACAAGACCAATGAGCAATATTGTTTCAAGATTCATTTTTCCTCCTCATACCATGTATCACCCATGTATACAGTAAAACATTTAGTGCATTGTTTGAAAGGGTGTATACATTGCATATACGGCATATACGTTTTTAGCGTTTTGGTATGACACGCAGGGCAAATATTTAAATCAATAACCCGCTGTTCCAATTTTGTAATTGTTCTAAATTTAACGCCTTCAAAAAAGGCAGAATCAACTAATTTAGTCATAAAGTGACAAAACCCAACCAATTATTATTACTGCTAGAAAAGTTAAAGGAATAGTTAAGAGCATTAATATCAACTCACCCCATGTTGCAGTACCCATATAGCAAAGTCCAGGCGCATCAGGAAGAGCGTTTAGACATTCTTGCAAATCTTTATCCATTGCTTTCCTCACTTGGAAAATCCACCTGAACCCCAGTGTGGGTCGATAACCACCATTCCAGCGCCATATTAACATTTTTAGCTTGGAAAGGCGTCATTTCCTTTGTGGTTTCTTTGCCGGTTTGGGTTTCTAGAATGGGCTTATATAAAATCTGCTTGATCATCGTGCCGGTCCATGGAATATCCATTTTATAGTCTACTTGTTCCATGAATGGCTTTAAGGTCAGACCTGCATCATTCAATTCATGAGCAATCATATCGAACCATTTATGCTGGGCTGCCCAGTGTTCTTTGGTGAGTTTGGTGCCATCAGCTAAAACTTTAACTTTCATCCTTAATTTTTCTTATTTGTGTAGATAATTCATGCCCATAGTCTTGTATTAAACTTAATGCTTTCGCTAGGTCAGCTTTTGTAGCTTTTTTATTCGAATTTGCAAATAACTCCCTTTTAAAATTGCCAATATCTTTGCATACACTATGTCCAGCCATTTAATTTTCCTCCGCTAATTTTTCCTGTAACTGTTGCGATTGTGCAAGTGTGTCCAGCCATAAATCCAAAGGCACGACCGCTAACGGGTTTTCTCGGTCTCGTTTCACAAATAAAACATGATTTGTGGCAAGCCACTTGTAAAGCTCTGAAAAGCCCTGTGCGCGGACTTTACATTCACAGACCATACGGCCTAGGTTTGTCGGGAAAACGTGCACATCGCCCGGTAATTCGGCGATAGCGCCACTTCTGGGTACTCGCTTGGCATCAATTCCAAATTTTTTGTGTTCGCGCACTATCTGATATTCGAACTTAGTGCCTTTTTTGCCTGTTTTAATTGTCATATTTTTCCAATGTTCCACATGGAACGTCTTTTTTAATTTTATTATTACCTTCATATCCCAAGACTTCTGGATTAGATATTTTTTCATGTTCGAGGTGATTGCTCACAATCTCGTTTACACGCTGCTTGTAAATTATATTGACATGTTTTCTCAATTCTGAAGCAGACATAGTGCGGAGTGTGTAACTGTCTCCAATCGAATCAAGCACCAAATCTCCAATATCGCCTCCTGCAAATATTGCTATTTCTGAGGGGCTTGGCACATCTAGAGCACGATTCACAAATTCACCAATACCTGGAGGCCATTCTGAGCCATCTAAGCGAAATAAATCTATCGCGGCCTGGACTTGTTCTGTTGTTAATCCAGCAATCCCCAAAGACCACTCACGACGAAATGCATTTAAATTCATATCACTTTTCTCTAAAAAGTTAACAAAACGTGGTCCGTATATACCCGTGAACGAAATGATTATTGCATCAATTGTAATTTTAATTTTTGTATCCGTGCTCACTTGCTAATTTCTCCAATAAAGGTTTTGTAGTTTTATTATCGCTTCCGAATTCTTGTTGTTTCTTTTCCCATGTTCTCACTGCTGCTTTCCAATCCTTCATAGGAGTTTGATTTTTGCCAACCACCCATCCTTTCTGAGTGTTTTGATCAACAAAAAATTGTGGGTCAATATTATTACCTCTCTCACAACAATAATGCTTAACATCTTCCACAGAAGGAGGAATAAATCTTTTTTTTATATTTTTTTTAAGTGGTTTATGGTTATTGGTTAATGGTTTATGGTTAGCTTTCGATCCGGTTTTTTCTTGGTTTGCTGTAGAAACCGAGGTGGTTTTATCTTGGTTATCAGTTAAATGCTTGTTTTTCTTAGGTCTTCCCCCCTTTTTTCCGTTTTCTCGTGCTGTTTCTGCTTTTTTATTGTATAACTCTATTTCCTCATCTGCTCTAAGGTTATGCCATCCATCGTCTTGAAGAACAAAAAACTCTTTAAGTATCAAACCCACCGTATCCGAGTAGGTTTCTAGCCTTAACCTACGAATAACCGGATGGGTTTCTTTAGGTATAGGCATTTCAGTATCATAATAATGATCTAGTAACCGCCTATAGATACCGTCTTCTTCTGGGGTTAAATGGGAGGCATGCAGAGCGTAATCTGCAATGTTCCACTGGTAATAATGCATATTAGTCTTGATTCCTATCCAACTTTTCTTGAATGGCAGCTCTGACGAATGACCCCATAGATTCCTTGTTCTGCCATGTCACCATACGCAGATCGTGTTTCATCTTAGGTGGCACTAAAATAATTAACCGTTCGTCTTCATTTTCTTGTGTTTCGTAATTTACTGGCATTTATTAATAAATTAATAGTTGATCATGTATGCGTACTATGGCACAATGGTCTTTAAATATCAAGAGGACGTAAAAATGAACCTAGAAGAATTCAATTCAATAAGACTGGATTACCAAAAACAAAGAGTATTAAATGCTTACAGTACATGGTTTTGGATTAAACGTATTTCTATTGCAATAAGTGTAATCATTATCTTAGGCATGGCGGGTTGTCCTCCTTATAACGTATGGCAACAAGGACTTACTGGGAAAGCAGAATTAACCCGAAGCGAACAAAATAGGCAAGTTAAAGTGGAAGAGGCTAAAGCGCGCCTTGAATCTGCTAAATATGATGCTGAGGCTGAAGTTGCACGAGCTAAAGGGGTTGCAGAAGCAAATAAAATTGTTGCTGATGGTCTAGGTGGACCTGAAGGGTACTTACGTTATTTGTTCATAGAGGGGCTTAAAAACAGACCCGACCAAACAATCTATATACCCACGGAAGCAGGATTACCAATCTTAGAAGCAGGGAAAAGGTAGAACTATGCAATTCTCACAAATGACCTTCAAGCAACAACAAGAACACACCCGCAAGCTCAGCGAAAAACGCAGTAAAGGTCAATCAGGCAAATGGGCGCGATGGGTAGAACATTGTGAAAATAGATTTATAAAACAAAGGAATAAATAAAATGACAGCATATATATGGGCATCTATTGTATTAAATTTAATTGTTTTTGGTGTCAACTTAGCTAAACCTACAAGTAAAAAAGATGATGTTGCTGGCGCAGCATCAAGTTTGTTTGCTTTGACTATTAGTCTTAGCTTTGCTGTGTGGGGAATTTATTTAATAGCAACAAAAGGATAATGAAATGAATATTAGAAACTGTATTGAAATGATTGAGTTTGGGTTGAACTGGAAGGATACGCCAAATAAAAAGTTTAGCTTTGAACATGCAAATGTTTGTGGAACACAGTGTTGTTTTGCTGGCTGGTTTGCTATCCATAAAGGCTTTACTAGAGGTTCCGCATTAACAGCTTGTGCTGATTATCTAGATGTTAACAACAATCTAAAAAATTACTTCTTTATTAACTCAGAAAAATGCGTTCCAGATTATATAGATTGGAGCGGGCCTATTGACTTTGATCGTTATTTTGAAAGCGAAGAGGGTATGCATAATCTTGCTAAACACATGCGCTCGTGGCTAGAAAAAGAAACCGGCAAATCATACGCCGAACTCAAGGCTGAATACTGGATTGAAACAGGCTCATGGAATGACCTTAAAGACATTTGGATTCCCTCTACCGAACAAACCATAGAAGCAGAATATAACGCTATCCCAGAGGTGAAAGAATGAATGATTCAAGCTTCCGAATATTCTGCGAAGGATTTGCCATTGTAATAGGCGCCGCAGGGATTTTATACGTTGCATTTGTCTTATAGGTCTGCCATGATGAATGAACAAGACCTTTGCGACAGCCATCAAGAAGTGCTAGATGAGGCCGACATTGACGAGATAGAAGCACTATTAACGAATAAGGATAAATCATGAATGAAGCAGTGGCGATTGAGAATAATCTGACGGATAAACAGGTGCAGTATTTAGAGGATGTGGGGATTGATAATATCGCCCTACAGGCACTGAGAGCTTCAGTATTCCCCGATCCGAATATATCCGATCATTCTATTGCCTTGTACCTTGCTTACTGTCATGCGCGCAAATTAGATCCGATGAAGAAGCCTGCACATATTGTGAATATGAAGGTAGGCGACGTGTATCGCGATGTAATCATGCCGGGGATTTATGAATATCGCACTACCGCCCAACGTACCGGGCAATATGCGGGATGTGATTCTGCGGTGCTAGGCCCAGAGCAAGAGATGGAATTTGGGCAAGCGGATAAGAAAGACATTATTAAAGCGCCGATAAGTTGCACGTTTACTGTGTACAAAATGATTAATGGTACACGTTGTCCGTTTACACATACGGTGTATTTCAAAGAAGCATGCGGCACTAAGAAATATGGCCTTTTGAATGCGATGTGGAAAAAGCGCCCCATTGGTCAGTTAATGAAATGTGCTGAAGCTGGGGCGTTAAGAATGGCTTTTCCTGAAGAATTAGGCGGTGAGATGACGGTAGATGAAATGCAGGGTCAGGAAATTATTGAGGCTAAGCCGCCTGAAGAAAAAATGAATATTACACAAGATCAAGTGGATCACTATGAAAAACTGATCAATGAAGGCAGAGCCCTAGAATTTTATTTATACACCAGTGAATTTCATATTACCGATCAGTGTGATTTAGAAGGCGCATGGGTTGCCAAAGCACCCAAAGGCAAGAAAGTCCAATGGCGCAACACACGCAAAGAATTGGAAGAACACGGGAAAATAGAGTTTCAGGATATTGTTGAGATTCTTGACCAACGCTCAGAAGCCGATGATGAGCATGGGTTCGCTGAAGTCTGGAATGCGATGAGCGACTATGAGAAAAAACTAGCCGCTGAATTATCCATTGATCAACCAAGAATGTTGATTATGGGTAAAAAAGTCAGTGAGCTGAAAGAGGAATAACAAGACATGGTGTGTTGTAAATGAATAATGCGTCGATTAGCGGGCAAAGGAACGACAAGGCGTGTCCGATGCCACCTACACTGATAAGTGCTTGGTAGCCCCAAGATCGACGCGCCATTAACTAAGAGGATGTATGTGTGAAGATAAACAAAATCGACAAAATTGATAGCAAGAAAGGTGATTATATTTTGCTGTCTGATTTTGGGTCGGAAGGTATTGCTGTGTCTGGCCAATATAAAGATATTGAAGCAGCAGTATTAGGGCTTGGTAATGACTGTAGCAGCAGCCAAGCAATAGTAAAACTTGTCGATATTTATTTTAGCGTTAGCGACTAACACCCCAACCCCATAGTTAGGATGAATGTATGAGAGAGATTAAATTTAGAGCTTGGGATAAGGTAAATAAACAAATACTGCAGCGTGTAGAACAGCAAAGTCCTCATACTCCGCATTTTGCTGACTGCATTAATTATGACAAGTATGAACTAATGCAATACACCGGCCTCAAGGATAAGCACGGTAAAGAGATTTATGAGGGGGACATTGTTTGTCTTACATATATCCATGATGAAGGTGGAGGATGGAAAAGAAACTCTAAAGAAAGAGGTGTTGTTTATTTTGATACTACATGGGGCGTGAAATTTGACTGTGCAGACTTTACCCAGCGTACTGCTACTTATTGGAAGCTAGAAAAATCTAAATTCCAAGATGCATGCGATGTGGAAGTGCTTGGCAACATTTTTGAAAATAAAGATGTTTTATTTAAAGGTCAAAAATTTCCTAAAAATAAAAACTTCCCAGAATCATGGCGCGAAAACCCAGAACTCCTAGAACAACCAGCATGAGGGATTAGGTGAGATATGAACGAATTTTTTAATTTATGGCTCACATTATTACCTATATGCACTATAGGTGTTTTGTTAATAGCACTTATGTTAAGTAAATAACCACCCCGCTCTCAGAAGAGGATATGAATAGGAGCTAAAAATGGAAGTAAAAATAGAGAATATTAACACTGAAGAATTTAAACAGGATTTAACTAAAGCCTTAGCTAAATCTGCCATTGGTGATGTGGTCATGGGGATCGTTGAAAACGCAGCTAGTGATTATAAAGTTAAAGAAGCCATAAGTAATGTTATACGTCAACACATGACGGATACTGCGCGTCGGATACTAGCAACAGATGATGAGTTTAAAAAGAAACTTGATGTTGCTGTGCGTTCAGTGATGACTGCTGACTTACTAGAAAAAATTGCTAGCAAAGTTACTGTAAATAATTATTAGCGTGGAATTAATGATAGCTGAAACTTATCTGAATCTTGACTTTGACCGTAATTTTGAACGGCTCAAACCTGAATATCCCGCAGGCTTCTGGCACTGGCTTGAAAATAACGAACATATCTACGAAGCCTTTGTAAGATTAGCGATGGAAGGTCAAAGCAAAGGATTAAAACGATGGTCAGCCCGTGCCATTATTCATGTATTGAGATGGCAAACGGCCATGGAAGATAGCGATAAGCTATTTAAAATAAATAATATTTATACTCCTGGGTTATCTCGGTTAGCCATGGCTGAATATCCAATACTAAACAATTTCTTTTCTACTAGGGAGCAACAATGAGCCACAGAGAACGAATAGAAAAAGCCATTGCATATCATCTAGGGCCAGAGATCGGCAGTACTGAGGCATTACAGAAAGCCACTGACGAGATATGTCTAATATTTGATGATTATACAGAAGCGATCAGTAACCGAGTACGAAACATTCATAAAAAACTGGATGATTTTGATAACAAGAGACAAACAGGATAATAACCATGAGTCAGCATCCCGAGTACAAAAAAGGCTATACCGCCGGTTATGCAACAGGCAGAAATAAAAGCAACAAAGAAGATTTACCCCTGCTAGATGAGCTAACCAAACGATACAATGAGTCTATTAATCAAAGACTCATATTATGGAGATGTCTAGAGTTGTTGCTTGAACATTCGTCAGGTGATTTTCTACAGAATCAGAGTGAAAAAACAACGAGACACGGAAAACGTAATCTTAAAGAAATTGATATCGTCCAGTTAAAAAAGAAATTGCAATAAGAGAAACACCATAAAGATTGAGATATGAAATACGTATTGATTGGATTGATTTTAGTTTTAAGTGGATGTGATGTATGTTTTCGCCCTCACAATATTGATTGGCCGTGTGGTGAAGGGGTTTATGAGATGCGCCCGACGATAGAGGGTCTCCCAACATATCGTCTGAGTTCCAAAATTAGTTTAAACGATCATTCTGTATGTACTGATGGATCATGGGAATTTACAGATTTAATAACAGGCAAAAGAGTAGTTTCTTATCCTTCTGATAATAAATATTACGATTTATATAAAGAAGGTAAATATTGCCATGATTAACCCACCTATGAAAGCCATCGAATAACGGAGGGATTATGCCAAAAATGAATTACATACAGCTTTTATTTTTCGTCGTTGTAGCTGGTTTCATTATTGCTCTTTGTATTGACGCTGCAAGATGCTAATCCACCTATGCTTTGAGGATTGAGATATGAACCCAATGTTTACCTTTAATGAAGTTGACGAGGCTTTATCAAGAACTGAAAGAACAGCATTCACGGCATGGTTTCGTGGTGCGTTTTCTGAGGTCACAGACTTTAAGAATCATGGGATTTGGTTTGGTAAAGCTGAATGTGAGTGGGTTGATTTTAAATCTGTTTGGTTAGGTAAGTTTATTGACCTTAGTTTATTCGAAGTTACTAAAAGCGCCACTATAGCTTTAGGAATGCAAGGCCAACCGCTTGTGTATAAGTATAAATTTAAGCCAACAAAATATGGTTTTGATTATTACGATTATTTAATGAAGCCATCACACCAGACCCAATAATGTTTAACAAAGGCACATTTCACTATGAGACAGGATTATGAAAGACCTAATTAAAGCACTAAATATATTTATGAAGTACAACCCGAATATACACAGCCCATTCCATTGTGAACATGACACATTATATATCTGTGGAGTTGAGCCAGAAGAAGTAAGCGATGAAGACAAAAAAGAGTTAGAGAATCTTGGGTTTTTTGTAGGAGAAGAAGATGATGGATTTATGTCTTTTCGATACGGCTCTTGCTAACCCCCACAATTTCAATCAGAGCCACTTATAGGAGATGAATTATGTTTTCAGTTAAACAAAAAAGAGAAATATCAGAAGCAGTGCAAAAAGTTTTGCGCGATACCAACCATCCTGAGTTACCAAAAGGTGAAATATATTTTCATCTGCATGTTATGGGCGCTGAATCCTGGTCATGGGCTGACATTAAAAATAATGGTGCTGTCTTAAATCCTGATGTCAATCCTCATAATGAGCTTATGGATAACTCAAATAGTAACTAACCCATTCCTTCGTTAATGCCTAATGAGAGTGTGAGATGAATATAGAAGACGATATAAAACAAATTATAGCTGATTCAATCCGTGATGGTTATCCACACATGAACTTGCTAAAACATTTGTTGAAAGAACATATTAAACCAACTACTGGCGGCAGAAGGCAAGCAGATATATCGCCTGAAATTGATGATTGGCTTCATGACTAACACCCCTAATTTTATTAACCCGAGGATGAGATATGGATATATCAATTAAAGCAAAACTTACAGATAAGCTACAAGAGTGGTTAGACGATGAAGAAGTTGTAGATGTCTTGGGCGGTGCTCATGGAATTTGGCAAGACGACTCTATGACACGTAGAAACGCAAATATTTTAGCTAATGCTGTTGAAGCGGCTATAGATGCTGCGGCTTTGCAATCAACATTTAGCAATGAATTAGGCTAACCCCACAAGCTAAATGAATGAGGTGATATGTGAATAGATTAATCATGCTGATATTAAGCATTGCATTGCTAGGCGGATGTAATGATGAAGTTAAAACACGACAATTTAGTGATATTAGAACAATTTGTCATGACTCATCTATAGAAAACAGAAAAAATTTTATTCTCGAATGTATTAAAAACGCTAATCCATATAGTGATGAAGAGCCAGAGGATTGGATAGGGAAATGTGAGAGGTTTTCAAAAAACTTATATTGCAAAGATACGCGTGTGTTAGTTACACAAAACGATGGCAAAGGATATTTTTCTGATGTTGATATTCAGTTAATAAATGAAGTCGATAGCGAATAACTAGTTAGGTAAAGAGTATGGATATAAATGGAATAGAAAACTTAACGCTTAACGATTTGGAGTTTGTTTTCAAACGTTGTAACGAAGCTCCTCTCAAAGACGCTATGCCGCTTATGCGTGAGTTTGCAAATGACCATATGTTATCAGATGAAGAAGCATTAAGAGCTTTTGGCGTTGCTCAGAGAATCTTTGATAAATAACCCCTTCAACCCATAGGTGACGATATGCCATATAGCGAAGAAAAATCATATGCAAATTGCACTGATACAAAAGGCTATCAAGTAACAAGTAATTATCAGCCACGCACAAAACAAGATGCTATAGAGGAAATTAAATTGCAGCCTTTCTTTAAAGCCAGAGAAAAATAGCCATGAGTGATGAATATAACATCTTATTCAGAGTTGTTCATGTTGGTACAGATGGAACATGTTATATCGTTATTCCCGGTTGGAGTAATTCAGAATTAGTAAGGTTGAAAATGAAGCGTTTAGTGCCTGAAGGGGTGGAGTTAAAGATTGATGATCGATTTATGTGCCGAGGTAATTTATCTGCTGATAGTGCGCACATGTTGCATCTCAACACGTTCCAAAAGATAGAACCGCCACACGATGAGGATAACGTATGAATGGCTATGAGCAACAAATGGAGAACTTATTACATCAGCAGTGTGAGGAAGATGTAATAGTAACTGAGGTATGGCGCAGATCTAAGTTAATTAAGAAATATCTAATAGAGCAATGCGGACAAACTGTTGATGATGATCGTTTTGCTAGCATTTATAAATGGAATCATGAGATTTACTTAATGCAGCAACAAGAAGAAGGCAAGCAATGACTAACCCAAAGACACAAGAAGAAATCGACGCTAAGTTGATTGAAATAATAGAAGCTTACGGCCGTGATTGTATACGTTTTGGCAATGAGATGGGTGCTGAAGCATTCAGATTTGAAGGCCAAGAAATTGCACCTGTAAAAACACCAGAACAAATACTTATGCAACTAAAAGCAGTTAAAAGATTTGATGGAGTGTGAATGATGCTAATACAAATACATCACCAAAGCAGAAATGAGAATGGCCAACCAGAAGAAAACTATATGGTGGCACAGAAGGATATTGATTCGTTTCAGGAATTAAATTTATTTTGTGAAGAGGTATTACAAAGCCATCCGTTGCCAGATGGGTATGTTTTTATGATATGCAATCAAGAATCTGAATATTTTACATGGGCAGTTAAAGAGTAAATGACTTATGAGTGAATTAGATAAACAGATAGATGAGATATTAATCGAATGGGAAACTGACATTAACATCAATCAGCATCAATCTCATGTACAAATCCGCGAACAACTCAAAGAAGTGTTTGCTATTGAAATGGTTGAATGCCCTTTTTGCCATAACACATTTGAGATTTGTGCAAGTGGTGGCGAACCAAAAGAGATGCCGATATGAACACTAATAACTTAGATGCCCTAGATGAGATTGTATGTGATGATAGGTGGGTTAGCGTAGGAGAAGAGCGGCCCGAAATTGGGGTGGAGGTATGTTTTATACGTAAAAACAAATTACCGTGCAATTTATCAAAGTGGAGATATTACTTCGGAATTTTTACAGGCGATACATATCATGGTTTTTGGGTCTGGAAAGACCAGCAAGGCAAATGTTTTTATGACATAACTCACTGGCGGCAAAAACCAGAACCACCTACCGACAAATGAACTCTTCATCGTTAGTATTAACTATTTTTATCGTACAATCTTTCTTGCCTGGTTTTATATTTTTCTATCCGGTTATCCAGCACCTCAAGTTGGCGTTCTTCCCGTGAAGTTAAGGGTTTGTCTTTGTATTTTATATCGTAGTATTCGTCTTCCGCTTCTTCAATCAGTACATCATAAACACGCACTTCCTGTTCCAATTGACTTTCTGCCAATTCAAAGCGATCCACCTTTTCATTAAATTTTTCATTCGCCGCCCAGCCAGTAAAAGCAATCGCGCCTATGACCGTTAAACTACCCCACACCGCTTTCACGTTCACTTGATTTCTCGCCAGACTTCGATTTTAGTAGCAAGGTTATGAAATGCGTTGCTCTGTTCTTTTAAGTGAGTGTGAAGCTCCTCAGACGCGCTGCTATGCGCTTCATTCATTTTGTCAATCTGATGAACAAATAATTTATCTTTTTCCATCATGGACTGGTTATAAGATTTGCTTTGTTTGATAAAGACCCATACCACAAAAGCCAACACGATCAATTCCGCGATGGCAATCCCCACAGCACCCCCCTGGACAAGGAGTGCTAGGGTTTCGTTATTGGGTTCCATGGCTTATTGGGAGACGCCCCTAAGCTGCCGGGAACGTTCTAATTCGGCCTCGATCTTATCGTCAAAACTGGCGATGAGATTATTTAATGCATCATCTGGATCTTCTGACAATGCGGCCTCCATGACGTTTGCATCCACATCCTTATTATCCATATACGTACGATAGCCTAATGATGTCGCGACCATGATTTTACGAACTAAATTTTCGGCAACATTTGCGCCTAATGCTTCAATTAACACAGATCACCTCCTATTGAGTTAAACCAAGTTCGAGCATTTTTAGCCCCAAACTTTCAACCACTGAAATTACGCCATCCAATTTCCCCTCACCCTGCTCATACGCTCTGACAGCCTCATGAGCATCCTGAACAATATCGTGCACTGTTTCATTCATGGCTTCGTCAATCTTGCCTTGTTCCAACG
>JANQNX010000002.1 GCA_028279365.1 Gammaproteobacteria bacterium
GCGTCGATGCGACACGTCTGCAGCCCCCGGTCATTGTGTTCAAAACGACTCTCATTGTTATTGAAGTCCGTGCGGCTTGAGAAAAACCCGTTGCTGTCATATTGAAAAGATTTATATGGCAAACCGCAAGAAGGGCATTTCCCTCCATTGATTGATGTGGTTTTTAAAGTACCAAAATACTTAGCAAAGTTATATTCTTGGACTCTACCTTTTGCATCAGTAACGATTGTTTTATTTGTAGTATAGTTAAATGTAGTTTCCAGTGTATTACCCGCTTGTTTGGTAACTTCTATACGACCCTCATTATCATATAGATATGTCGAAATCCGTTTTGCGCTTCCGTTAGCTATGTTGGTAATGCCAGTCAATGCGGACGGGAAGTCAGCATTTTCATAATGATACTGTCTTTTAGGATTATTATTTGGATCAGCGTCTTCATCGGGGTAAGTGACAAATTCCAGGTTACCATTTGTGTCATACTCATATTTGTACACATTACCAGCAGGATCGGTCATTGTTTCCAGGCGCTTCAGCAAAGGACTGTATGTAAACTTAAGACTCTTTCCGTAAGAATCACTCACTTCATCAAGCGTAGATGAATCATCATCACCATCATCAATCACGGACAAACTATAATTAAAATATAATGCCTGACCGTTTAAATTTTTAATACTCGTTAATCGGCCACTTGAATCATAAAATTCTGTCTGGTTATCTCTGGTCTTAATTTGCCAGCCGCTCCCATGACTCGCCAGTTTTTCAACCACGTCATTTTTAAATGTTTTATAGGAGCCATCGGTCTGCCTATAAAACCATAACTTCCTGCCATCCTCACGAAAAACTAAAACAGTAGAAATACTAAATGCAGCAATTATTTTATTGTAGTTACCGATCCATCTATTTCCAAAACGAGATGCAGGGGAATTTGGTCTTTTGCTGTTGTAAAGGCGCTCCAACTTTAGTGGAAATGGACCAGTTCCAATATAGTCAGTTTCAAGCTGATATTTATTCGCGCTGGCCGGATTAACCGGGTTCCCTTCTATTGGAGAACCGCAACATGGCTTGTCTTCTTGTTTTTCCTGATCTGTCGGTTCTGGTTCTTTGCAAATAATATTATCTGTATTAAGAGTATCGGTATATCCTGACATTCTCTCCATATCAGGTACTTTCGTATTATCGATACAATTGTAGTGTTTTTCATATACTCGAATTCTACGATAGAAATTGTTCGTAGTGCCTGTCCAATAAGAGCATATATTTCCAAAGTGAATATCAAAATTTAATCCTATGCTAGAACATGCTTCCATAGGGCTTAAGAATAATTTTTTGCCTGGCAGATCGTGTTTATAAAAAAGACCCTGCGTCAGCTCATGATCTAAATAATAAGCTCTAACATAGTGTTGATGACAAAAAGCTGAAGGAACTAAAATAAAAAAAATAAGTGTAATGGACACAATTTTCTTTATATAGAAAATTATACCTTTCATACGTTTCTATAAATTTAAATAAAGAAAATTAATTTCACAAAATGATTCGAAAAGCTCATCTTGAGATAATGCTTCGTCTCAGTTGAATTGAATCCAACTCAAAATGCTGTTCGATCTGTTGTAATAGCGCTTGTGCATCAGTATCGCCCGCTTCAGCCATATCACGTAATTCATAATACTGTCGCCGTTGTGATTGTGTCATTTCCGTTGCCAGCGTTTGATAGAGTTTGTCTTCTTCTGCGTTTTGCATTTGCTTTTCAAAAGACGGACGCTGCATCATTGAGTTACCCTGTGCATCCAGCCCGTGTTGCTGGCGGTAGCGTTTCCATAGATGCGGTTTCTCATGACGCATGGTATAGAGGCTTTCTTTCTCGGCTTGCTGTCGTTGACTTAATTTGGGCTCAGAAAACTCAGTCTCGATTTTGATTCTTTTATTTCCTTGTCTATTTAGCCCCAACTCCTCAGCGATAACTGGTTGAGTTAACATCAAACAAAGCATCAGGCCGACGCGTTTTTTAGTAGTGACATCCCGATTCATTAGTCTTGACCTCATGGTTCAGTAATCTGTATCAGCCCAGGGCCGACTGTTACTGTATGTTGACTGTTCCTGCCACTGGGCCAATCAACCGTGACGTCTACTGTGCTTGCCGTACCCACGCCGAAGTAGAGTTGCGCATCCTGTCCAAACGTCGGTAACACTTGTTGGGTATGAGTGGTGGTGCCGTCATCGACTGTGACACGTGCGCCAACCGCATCAAGGCTGCTGGTATAATTCGTGGCCAAATGAGGAATGGCATCATTACCAATGAGTTTTAACGTAATACCCTGGTTTCCATTAGCATTGGTGTTGTAATAAATCTGGGCCCTGGATTGGCTCAAGCGTGGCATTAAGATATCGACCCGACCATCCAGGTCGTAATCGGCGATGATTGGATGTTTGTTGCCATACCTAAGATTGATCATCCTGTCGTCAAGCAACACAAATGCATCATTACTGATTTGTTCATGCAAATGTTTTCGCAAACTATTACGCTCGGCTTTCATCAAATCAATATCCCGATCATTGTCAAAGTCGATCAGCGTTCCACCTAAGGGATGATCAACAGTGCTACCCGGGTCAATCAATCCTGATGCTAACGTGTCTTCACTGAATGAGGGAACAACCGGCGACGCTGTGAGATCGGTCGTATTGGTTAATAATCGAATTTCTGATCCGGCATAATCGAGATTGAGGATGTTCGCACCATTATCAATAATACGCTGCTCATACCAGATAATGTCAGGCTTGCCATCATGGTTGTAGTCAGTAACACGCGTATGTAACGGGAAATTTTCAGTCGTGGTAACACCCGGGAAATGCGACGCCGCGAGCGACGTGTGCTGAAACGTGCCATCCCCATCACCTGTATAAACGTGAATCGGGTGTAAACTATCAGATTGACGATGCGTGACGACGTCTAATACTCCATCCTGGTTAACGTCAAGTAGCGTCGTATTTTGATATAACAACGTGCCAGCAGTGGTTAATCCTGAGCCGGTTGTCACGTCAACATACTTGTTTAAACCTGTATCGTATTGATAAAGAACGGCTCCACCATAGGAGGTAAGCAGTAAGTCCACATAACCGTCCATGTTGGCATCAAGAAGGTTAGTCTCGGCAACAGCGCTATTATCATCGAACACATTAGCCGTATTGTTGACAAATGACATATTGCCATCGTTTCGATATAGCTCCATGTCATAGTAAGTAATTAGTAAGAGGTCCCGATCACCGTCGTTATCATAATCGTAGACGTAGAAATCATTAATGTCTGAACGTGGCTCTGTACTACCCGTGACCGTTTTCTCAGTAAAGATATTGTTCACATTCTCATAGATAAGCAGTTTCCCTTCCAGGCGACCGCTATATCCATAAGAACAATCGATAACACAAGTCAGTTCTTCATCCGTATCAATTTCATATTTGCCGTGGATATAGACAGCCACATCCAAATCACCATCTCCATCCAGATCGGACCAGACAGGATGCCAACCACGCTTTAAGTCCCCCACACCACTCAGCGCAGCAAAAGCGGCACTCATGTCGACCTCGATAAAATCATTCTGTCCGGCTACGCGTAAGCGTTCTGCAAATAACGGGGCACTATTGGCATGCCACATATTCGTACCGGTTGTGTATTCTGTGCAGTTGTCGGCGCCATCCATGTCGCTATCCATGAAGACCGGTGGAGGCGTACCTAACCAAAAAGAGAAGTCATAACAGTGCGTATTCACATAAGTATTGCTTTGTACAAACACGCGTTCCAAGTTGGGAGCGTTTTGTAAAAATGAAATCGCATTCGCATCGCTAAAGGCGATCCCGCTCATATCGAAAACAGTAAGGCCCGTTAAGCTGGTTAAACGCGCTTGAATTTCAGTTAACGTCATATTTGTACCTGATACGTCTAAAGAGTTAAGACTCGTCAACGTATCTATCTCAGAAAAGTTGCTGTAACCAGTACCATCCAGGGTTAATGTCGTCAGGTAAATCGCATCACTCAATTTTATCGCTTGTAAATCCAGTGGCCCGTTTAACGTGGTGTTTTTATTCCAGTGACGACGAGAGGTGAGATTCCCCGCAGCGTCGTGTTTTAATATGGTGAAATCGTCAGCACCTACGACATCTTTAAAACGACCAGAAGAGTCGTAATGATAAGTAAGTGTTTCGTTTGCTGATAATAACGAAGGAATGATAGAGAAAAGCGCAATGCCGAATAAAACAAAAAACTTCTTATACATCATGTATCACATCAGTAATTTCCACGTACATAAACTTACAACTAAGTTATGACAAATGTATTACATGACTATATAAAAATTTATGTTTGCATATTTTAGAATCAGTCTAATATCAATTACGATACTTTATTATTCTACGTTAGTTTCATTAACCACTTTATAGTCTTGCCAAGTCATCGACTTGATTTTATTTAAAAGCAGGTAAATCAATAAAAGCGTTATTGCTCAATTTGATTCATTGGTATGCGTGTTAATTTAATCAGCATTAGCAAACCTGAAAAGACAATAATCGTCGCTGCATAAAGTGAAATGTTGTAGCTGCCTGTTGTTTCCGCAATGGTTCCTGCGATAGCCGGGGCAACAATCTGCGCAATAGCATAAAACAGCGATATCTTTCCCATTAGTTTTGCCGGTTTGGTTGGATACAGTTTGCCTGCCATGGTTAACATTAAACTGACAATACCAAATACCGTGGCGCCATACATCGCCGCACTGATGAAGAGTATGGTGATAGATGAGTCAACGCTTAATAAAAGGATAGAAAACATTTGTAATGCATAGGCAATCATCAATGCTTTTAATTCACTGGTAATTCGTGCAATACGATCCCAGATAATGCACGAGGGCGCACCGATTACGCCAACAATTAACCAGGCCCAGTTACCATAACCGGCTAATGCAGGCTGATTATCAGCAATCACGACAATAAAGGTCGCATTAATGACATAGCCCACGCCAGCACAAAAATAACTGGCCGTTAACAACGCTAACCAGTTCTTTGAAGGTGGTTTATCCACCAGTTCTTCACCGGTCTTGGTCACATCATGCCCATCCGGTTTTGGCAACCAGAACCAGGCTGGCCACATTAACAGCAGTCCAATCACAGCAAACAAATGCCATTGCATCGACCAGTTGAGAAGCTGATACATCGTTTCCACTACGACAGCAGTCAGGGCAATGCCGATGCCCAAGCCGGCGAAGTGAATGCCTAATTCCATCTTGTGGCCGTGACGGATTAACCAGTTTAATATTAAACCGGAGCCTAGTAATAAACCGGCAGCGCTGCTGAGTCCTGCTAAATAACGGGAGATGCTCCAGATGATCCAGTTCTCAGTCACCGCCATCATGAATGTAGTAATAACAGCGAGGACGAGTCCGATGCGATAAAGACGATCCTTAAATACCAAATCATTTACAAACATGGCGATCATGGTGCCGGTTAGATAACCCATATAATTAAAACTTGCTAGCCAGCCACCAATGACATCATTTAAAGCCGTTTGTTCCTGCATCACATGCAGCATAGGCGTATAGGCAAAGCGTGCTATGCCCAGCGTGAGTACCAGACTGCTGATTCCTGCTATCAGCACTTTTAGATGTTGAGGCATGTTTTAAGTAAATCTGAAGAAAGATGAATTAGTAATGAATTAATGAATGAATGTGATATTGACTCAGTTTGTCTCGCCCTTTAAGAAAATCGAGCTCAACCACAAATGCACAGCCGGCTATTTCACCACCCAGTTGTTCGATAAGCTGGCAACTTGCTGCAGCCGTGCCCCCGGTTGCAATCAAATCATCAATTAATAAAATCTTGTCGCCCTGACTGACAGCATCAATATGGACTTCCAATGAAGCCGAACCGTATTCCAGATCGTAAGACAGGCTTTTTACATCATAGGGCAGCTTGCCGGGTTTTCTTAGCGGAATAAATCCCACGCCTAACTCCCAAGCCGCAAGACTGCCAAAGATAAACCCACGCGCTTCCATGCCAGCCACATAGGTAATACCTTGACCAAGAAAGGGATGAATCAATTGATGTACGCTAAGACGTAGCATGTCCGGTTCTTTTACTAATGGGGTAATGTCCTTGAACTGTATGCCCGGTTCTGGAAAGTCCGGGATGTTTCGAATATATTTTTCCAATCGTTCCATTACTAGCTCCACTTAGCGTTGTTCAATGTTGACGATATAATACCATTCTCATCAATAATATTTTCTAAAACAGAGCGCATGCAGTCATTCGATACGATTTATCATAAAACGTCAGTCAACTATGGTGGTGAAAAAGCGTTAAAGCAAATACTGCCCGTGCCGCGTTCAGAGAAAGAACTGCATGCATTAAGCGACGCCTTTTGTCTCTCGAATATGTCTCGGCGAATCTTTCAGGCCGGATTGAATCGCAAGATGATTGATAATAAATGGCCGGCATTTGAGTCGGTATTTAGCGGATTTGATATTGATGTCGTCAGGATGATGAGCGATGAAGACCTGGAGAGGCTAATGCAGGATACTCGTATCGTGCGTCACTGGGGCAAGATACAAAGCGTCAGACATAATGCACAAATGATTCATGAGTTTAATGAAGAAGAGGGCGGGTTTGTGAATCTTATTGCGGACTGGCCAGCTAACGATATTGTTGAATGTTGGCATCTATTAAAAAAACGATTCAAACAATTAGGTGGTGCATCCGGGCCTTATTTTTTACGACGAATAAAAAAAGATACGTTTTTACTCACTTCGGATGTGGTTCGTGCGTTAGGTAAGTGGGGTGCGATAGACACTATTCCAAAATCAAAAACGCAACTACGTCATGTCCAAGCCTGTATGAATCAATGGCATAAAGAGTCCAAATTACCTTATTGTCAGATCAGTATGATCCTGGCCTGTTCGATTGATTAAGTCATGGGACGTTGGCGACCACCGGCACCAAAATCCGCGCCCTACATTACGGCAACGGGTTATAAAAAACTGGAGGACGAATCCGGAGCGCTGTGGAAAAAGCGCAACGAAGTGGCGAAGATTCTGGCTGCAGCGGCAGCAGAGGGTGATCGTTCCGAAAATGCCGAATATATCTATCGCAAGAAACAATTACGTGAAATCGATTCACGTATTGGTTATCTACAGCGCCGTATGCCAAAGTTAACCATCGTCAAGGAAGTGCAGGATGAAAGCAAAATCTTTTTTGGCGCCTGGGTGACACTGGAAGATGAACAAGGCAATGAAAAACAACATCGTATCGTCGGTGCTGATGAATTCGATCAACATGAGAGCTACATCACGGTAGACGCACCCTTATCGAAATTATTGTTAGGTAAAAAAGTGGATGATGAAATTGAACTGATGAGAGAAGGCGAGACGCAATATTTTGTTGTAATAAATATTAAATACAATTTTTAACTCATAATAAACTTTTGTTTAAGTTTTATTCTTCAGGTTCAACCAGCTTTTTTAATTTACCCATTAAGCCTGGTTTTTCTTCCGGTTCAGGAGTCGGATTTTCACTAAGCTGTTTTGCCAAGGTCATGTAATCGGTTTTACCGGTGCCCAATACTGGTACCTTTTCGACTACTCTTACCTCTCTCGGAATGGTTAATTCACCAATCTGGTGTTCACGAGCGGTATCTTGCAAGGTCTTACGATCGGCGTTTTTCTTTTCTGTGACCAGGATGATTCTTTCGCCTTTTCGTTCATCATAGATGCTTGCTGCTGCATGTAATGTGTTTGGCCAGGCTAGTGACGCCAGCTCTTCTACAGCAGAGAGTGAGACCATTTCGCCGCCGATCTTGGCAAAGCGTTTGGCCCTTCCCAATATTCGAATAAATCCTTCCTCATCCATATCCGCAATATCGCCGGTGTCATACCAGCCTGCACCGCGTTCGGTGGAGGGCGGTTGAATCACGCCGGGGTTATCATGCAGTAGATAACCGAGCATGACATTGGGGCCTTTTACGACCAGTTTCCCACCTGTTTCAATACCATCAACGGGTTCAATGTAATACTGCATATCAGGGATCAAACAACCGACAGTGCCGGTTTTATTCTGCATTTTATTATTTACCGCGATGACCGGGCTGGTCTCGGTGACGCCATAGCCTTGCAGGATGCGTTTGCCAAACTTATTCATATAAAGCTGCATGGTATCATCATGTAATTTTTCCGCGCCAGCTACGATGTAGTCGAGCGTGTCAAAGTCAAAGGGATGCGCATAGCGTGCATAGCCTTTAAAGAAGGTATTGGTACCATAAAAGATGGTGGCGCCAAGTTCATAGATCAATTCAGGAATAATGCGATAGTGTAATGGCGTTGGATAAAGAAAGACCTTGCCGCCGCCTAATATTGGCATTAGAAAGCCCGCATTCAATCCAAACGAATGAAATAATGGCAAACAACAAAACACAATATCGTTGGTATTGAAATTAATACTGCATCGCGTTTGTGCATAGTTAGCGAGTATATTCCGATGCGAGAGTACTACGCCTTTTGGATGACCTTCCGAACCTGAGGTAAACAAAATCACGGCCGGTGAATCCGGGTTAGTGTTAATTTGTTGTTTGAGTAAATGTCGCGCAGGGTTAAGGCTTTTATACAATGCAGATAACTTTGTGAATAAGCCGATTTCTTCTCTTAGATCTTCAAGATAGATAACGTTTAATGCGAGTTCCAGTTCGGCTGCTAACGCATCCAGTTTTGCATTGGCGATAAACTTTCTGGAAGTAATCACATTCGTGATCTTTGCCGTCTGACAGGCGCGTTTTATCGCAAGAGTCCCTGCAGTGAAATTTAACATTGCCGGAATACGACCGATAAACTGCAAGGCAAAGAAAACAACCGGCAAGCCATTCACATTGGGTAATAACACACCGATATTTTCATCGGCAGCTGTTTTTTTCTTGAGAAGTTTACTAAGCAGGATGCTACGAACAATGAGTTGTTTATAATTAAGCGTATCGCGTGAGATATCTTCAAACAGTATTTTTTTCTTTTCGAAACGCTGCATGGCTGCAATTAACGCCTGATACAAAGTCATCTCCTGATCGACCGTACGATAAATCAGGTAATACATGATATTTTGTAACTGTCTCGCAGCGTATTTACGACGCTCATGTCCGCTTAAATCCTCAGGGACAGTAATTTTTTCCGGTGGCAGAATGGTTACTTTGACTTTAGGAAACCAATAAACCTGATTGCGACCTTTCATATAAGACAAACGACTGTATTGTGCTCCTTCAATCGCGATCGGTAATAAATTGGCGTCACTCTTGTCTGCTATCAAGCCCGGGCCTTCATAGATTTTCATCAAGGTACCGGTGGTGGTAATACGACCCTCAGGAAACATCACCGCCTTGTTATCCTGTTTGATGAATTTGATCATCGATTTAATCGAAAGGGGATTAACCGGATCCATTTCAAATAATTCAACAAAGCGAAGAAACGGTTTAAAGATTTGTCTCGAAGCTATATCGGTATTAATGGCGAACGTCGGCGTTTCCGGCAGCCAGGCATAGAGCAATACGCCGTCAAGTAAGGAAGTGTGATTGGAAATAATTAGCACACGTTTGCCGGCTTTTTCATAATTTTCCAAGCCAGTGACTTCTACGCGGTAAAGACAACGTAGTAATAACCTAAGAAAAAATTTTGCCACAGAAATCATAAGCAACCGTTATTATTCTTTTACAGAATAATACGCTATTTCTGGCAGGATCGCGTGTTTTACAAACGAATAGAGAGGGCTATAAGTTTTATCTAGGCGCCAGTAAGGGCGTCTTGTTTGACAATAAGCGTCTGGCCGGGTTGGAGATGACGACCTTTTTTCAGGTTATTCCATTCCAACAAATCTTTAACATGGATGTCGAATTTTCGTGCGATTAACCAGAGTGAATCGCCGCGTTTAACCGTATAGGAACTTGCATCTGATTTGTTTTTGGCAACGGCTTTGACCATACCGCCGTTGTTCGATCCATCATCTTTGACCCATACCGTAAGCTTCTGTCCGGGTTTAAGCAGGCTCTTGCGACTGATACCGTTCCATTGAGTGAGTTGTTTGACACTAATGCCGTAGTGACGACCGATATCCCAAAGGTTATCGCCACGTTTCACTTTATAAATATAACGCTTGCCATCACCAGTGGTTTTCAAACCGCGAAACTTTCGGGCATCTGCGCTCAAGGTATAAAATTTAGTCGCTTCTTTTGAGGTCGGGATCAGTAACGAACGGCCAGCACGGATGAGATTACTACGAAGATTGTTGGTTGATTTCAATGCACTGACGCTGGTGTTATAACGACGTGCAATCACACCCAGCGATTCACCTTCGCGAATAGTATGGCGTGTCCATTTTATTCTCTCTGACTTCGGCAGGGCAGCCAGTTTTTGTTTGAATGAGTCAGATTTATCAATGGGTACTAATATGCGATGCGGACCGTTAGGGTCAGTCGCCCATTGGTTGAAGCCGGGGTTGAGTTTGTAGACATCATCAATACTCATGTCTGACAAGCGCGCGACGGTGGCTAAATCAATCTGGCTACCGACATTAATGGCTTCAAAATGAGGCTGGTTTGGAATTTCATTAAATGTAATCGGGTACTTATTCGGTTTTTTCAGGATTTCTGCCACCGCTAACAGACTGGGTACATAGCCACGTGTTTCTCGAGGTAAGCGTAATGACCAGAAGTCGATAGGTTTACCGGCTTTTTTATTACGTCGGATAGCACGTTCTACATTACCTTCACCGGCGTTGTAGGCCGCCAGGGCATGATTCCAATTGCCATTGAAACGTTTATGCAACATCTCAAGGTAATCCAGCGCGCCTTCGGTTGCAGCAATAATGTCGCGTCGGCCGTCATACCACCAGTTTTGTTTCATGCCATAACGTTTGCCGGTGGCAGGGATAAACTGCCAGATACCTGAAGCGCGACTGGGCGAGTAGGCAAACGGTTGATAGGCACTTTCGACGATAGGTAACAGCGCCAAATCCAGCGGCATATTTCTCGCTTTTAAACGGCTGACGATGTGGTAAAGATAAGGTTGGGCACGTTCTGAAACACGATCGATATACGCCTGGTTTTTAGCAAACCATTGTATCTTTGCTCTGACTGATGCCTTATCAGCATGGGTTGCAAAAGTGAGTTCGTTTTTGATTTGTTGCCAAACATCTCGATGCGCCTGGCTTGCAGAAACCGATTGCTCAAGCGGTGTTGCCTGGTTGTCAGCAGTTTTTTCTCTGGTTTCGACGATGACTTTAGGAGCAGCCTCATGCTGCGTCGTCGCGGAAGGGGTGCTGTCTTTTCTAACGGTGGAGAGGTTACAGCCTGTTAAAATCAGAATAATAAAGCATAGTAATGCTTTGCGTGTTAAATGCATGGGCGAATCCTAGAGTTATGTAACAAGCAGGTCAAGTAAATTCTTGTTTCAGCTAGAAATTGTCTTTCCATTCGCGTAATGCGGCAAACACTTGATGTGGCTGATTTAATTCTGCTTGTTTGTATTCCGTCGCAGCACGAATGACCGACGGTTCCTCACAGCGCAAAAACGGGTTGGTTTGTTTTTCCAGCGCCAGTGTTGTCGGTACCGTAGGCCGGGATTGTTTTCTTAATTCGCTAACCTGTTCTTGTCGGGTCTGAACTGCTGTATTGTCCGGTTCAACAGTTGAGGCAAAACGCAGGTTCGACTCGCTATATTCATGCCCACAATATATTTTTGTTGTGTCAGGCAGCGCTTTGAATTTACTCAACGAGGTATGCATTTGAGGGGCTGTGCCTTCAAACATGCGCCCGCAACCGGCGGTGAAGAGCGTATCGCCACTGAATACAAACTCATCCGTGTAGTAGGCCACTGCGCCAGCCGTATGACCGGGGACATCCAACACGCTTAAGCAACAGCCTATTTCTTGCAGGTCAATGCTGTCGTTTTCGGCAGCTTTACGTGTACTGCCTTGCACTTCTTCTAATGCAGGTGTGATAACAGGAATGGTATAGCACTCCGTGAGTGCTGGAATACCGCCAACGTGATCCCAATGGTGATGCGTAATCAGAATTGCTGCCGGTGTTAGTTTATTATCATTTAGGTAATCGAAAACAGGCTCAGCTTCGCTGGGATCAACGATAGCGACGTGTTCTCGCTCGGAGTGTTTTAGCAGCCAGATATAATTATCTTTTAGCGCGGGCAAAGGCAGGATTTCAAGCATAATGGTTAACCTTGTTTTATACTGAATAAGTCTATCACTACCCTGTAAATACATGAACGCTGCATCTGCTAAGGCACGGACATTACGCGCACAGCTCTCGCTATGGTTTGCAACAGCCTTGGGTGAGCGCGTATCCACCCTGGAAAAAGAACAGTTGGAAGATCTGCTGCCTGAATTGTTTGGTTATCACATCGTGCAGTGCGGTTTCCCCAATCGAAACTTTTTACTCGCGTCATCAAAAATCGTGGATAAATCGATCCTGTATCTGGATGAATGTGAGGTCGATACATCGCAAAATGGGATATGCGCCATTGCAGAAAATCTGCCGATTGCTGCTGATAGTGTTGATGTCATGGTACTACCGCACGTGTTGGAATATTCAAAAGATCCACATCGCTTATTGAGAGAAGTGGATCGCGTGCTGATTGATGATGGACATGTCGTTGTTATCGGGATTAATCGATTCTCGCTGTGGGGATTATGGCATCTCTGCTGTTGCTGGTGGAACCGTATGCCCTGGAGCGGAAAATTAATCGCCATTCACAGAATGAAAGACTGGTTGTCGCTACTTGATTTTGAAATCAAACAAACAAAGTTTTGTTTTTATTCGCCGCCGCTTAAAAATTCGAGGTGGTTAAAAAAATGTTTGCCGATAGAACGACTGGGGCGACTATGCTGGCCTATCTTTGGTGGCATCTATGTCATGGTAGGAAAGAAACGCACGGTACCGTTGAATCCAATTAAAATGCAGTGGAAAACAAAACCGCAACTGGTCGGCACGAGTGTAGTAGAACCTTCAGTGCGTTCATCAAACCGGGTAGGAAAACATTTTTAAATGGGAAAATTCATCAACGTCTATTCTGATGGCGCCTGTCGAGGTAACCCTGGTCCAGGGGGATGGGGGACACTATTAAAATATAATGGCAATGAAAAAGAGCTTTATGGTGCAGATGAAGACACGACCAATAATAGAATGGAATTAATGGGTGCGATCCAGGGGTTGGAAGCCATTAAGGAATCCTGTCATGTCATACTGACGACAGATTCGACCTATGTGAAAAATGGTATTACTGAATGGTTGCCTAACTGGAAGGCACGTAACTGGAAAACCGCAGCAAAGAAACCGGTAAAGAATCAGGACTTATGGATGCGGCTGGATGAAGCCTGCCAACGACATCATTCTATTGAATGGCAGTGGGTAAAAGGACACAGCGGTCATGAAGAGAATGAGCGTTGTGATCAGTTGGCGAATAAGGCCATCGACGAAATGTTGTCATAACTTTTCGTGATTCCATTAGTAATTTAATAACGAATAAATACATAACTATTATTAATCATGAGACAAATCGTACTGGATACAGAAACCACCGGCCTTGAACCAAAACAAGGTCACCGCATTATTGAAATAGGCTGTGTCGAGATTGTTAACCGGCGCAAGACCGACAATCATTTTCATGTGTATCTTAATCCTGACCGCGAAATAGAGGATGGCGCATTTGATGTGCACGGTATTAGTAATGAGTTTCTGGCAGACAAACCGCATTTCGCCGACATAGCACAAGAACTGATCGATTTTATACGTGATAGTGAGTTAGTCATTCATAATGCCCCATTTGATGTTGCCTTTCTTGATGCCGAGTTTAAAAAGCTCGGGCGTAAATGGGGCAAGGTTGATGACTATTGTCAGGTGGTTGATACCTTAATACTTGCCAGAGAAAAACATCCCGGACAAAAGAACAATCTTGATGCTTTATGTAAGCGTTATGAAATAGATAACTCACAACGCGATCTACATGGCGCGTTACTGGATGCGCAGATATTACTGGATGTCTATCTGGCAATGACGGGTGGTCAGGAAATTCTGAGCCTTGATACCGAATCGGAAGACAACACGTCGGAACAAACTATTGATAAAATCAGTAATGCGGATCGTATTGCCTTAACGGTACTGGAACCGACAGAAGAAGAACTCGCGATGCATAAGGCGTATCTGGATAAACTTGCGGAAAAGAATGGCGGTAAGTGTGTGTGGTATGACGCGGGGTATGAGTAAGCGTTGTTTTAATTTTTATTTCGCCTGATGGCGAGTGACTTTTCTTTGCGTGGTCAAAGAAAAGTCACCAAAAGAAAGACCACCCCAATGACTTGTCGCTACGCGATTCCCTCGCCATTATTTTATTTCAAACGGCACGCGCATACGGACTTCCTGTCCTAATGCGCTTTCGCAACATCCTGTTGCTCAACCTTGAAATAAAATAACACCTCAGCAAGTCATAAGGGGAAAGTTTTTTATTGTGTTAGTTTAACAATTATGAAATGCAAATTATGCAAAAAAGATAGGGAGTTATGTAAGTCACATGTGATTCCAGAATTTATATATACAGATTTATACGATGAAAAACATACATTCCAAGTCTTGTCTACAAGTTTATCACCAACAAGAAAAATTGAACAAAAAGGAATAAGAGAAAAACTACTATGTAAAGATTGTGAAAGTTTGTTATCCAGATATGAAGATTACGCTAAACGCGTGATTAAGGGAGGGACTTCTTTAAAAGTCACTAAAGAGTCAAATTTGCTAAAAATCCAAGGTTTAGATTATAAAAAATTCAAGCTTTTTCAAATTTCAATAATTTATCGTTCTAGTATTGCTGAACACCCTATCTTTAAAAAAGTTAGATTAGGAAATCATCAAGAAAAAATAAGAGAAATGTTGTTGAATGAAAATCCTGGTAAATACATTGATTATCCATGTTTGATGTTTGGATTATCAGGTGATAGAAAACTAACGGGAAATTTTATTGATCAGCCAGATAAATTAAGACTCGATAATATTATTTGTTATAGATTTATTTTCTCTGGTTTTGTATGGGTGTTTTTTGTTTCTTCTCATTCACCAAATAAAATGATTAGACAGCATTTGCTTAATGAAAAAGGAGATTTATTGATATGGATTAAACCTTTTCATGAGCTAGAATATTTAAGAAAATTTGCTGTAGATTTGAATAATAAAGGAATGCTTTGAATTATCCCGTGATGCCTTGCCGAGTAATGAAATAGTGATAGCGGAAAATAGACAGGAGTCTATTTTAGCGCATTCATTCAGGGATGAATGTATGCGCGACGCGTAATCAGTGTTTCATTATGAGGGTAGTCGAAGACCAAGGTATCAGGGAGAGGTTCTTTTGCATTCTTTTCTTTAAAGAAAAGAATGTCGCCATCAGGCGAAAAGCAAACTAGAAAATAAAGAAGTGTAAGTTGGGAGCAGTAAACAGCTTACTACTCCCAGTTAAACAATTACGCTACTGCTTCTTTCGTCATTTTCTGTAATTCACCTTTCTCATACAGATCCATGACGATGTCGCAACCACCCACTAACTCACCGTTAATGAATACCTGTGGGAAGGTTGGCCAGCTGGAGTACTGTGGCAGGTTGGCGCGGATTTCCGGATTAGCCAATACATCAACGAATGCAAACTCAACGTCACATTCTTTTAATGCCTGCGAAGTACGCATTGAGAATCCACATTGTGGGAAATCCGGCGAGCCTTTCATAAATAATACGATTGAATTGTTTTCAACCGTGTCTTTGATTTGATCCATTACATCCATCATTCTTACCTCGATTAAATTTTTTAGTGTGACGGATTATACCTCAACCTGCGTGACAGGCTAATTACCAGAGTGGCCATACCCGCCACCGCCCGGAGTTTTGACGATCAATGAGTCCCCGAGTTTTGCGGTGAAACTGGTTTTGGCAGGTAATTCCTTAGAATTCAATAAGTTTTGGCCGTTCTTACCGTCTTGTCCGCCCTGGATACCCCAGGGGGAATGCGAGCGGCGTTCGGTTAATAAGCTGACGCTGGTGGGTTGCAGAAACTCATAATGGCGCAACAGACCGTCACCGCCGTTTTGTTTTCCATTGCCCCCGGATTGTTGCCGAATACTGTATTCCTTAATGCGTAATGGAAAATGGGACTCCAATATCTCTATCGGTGTATTTAAGGTATTGGTCATGTGTGCCTGTTTGGCGCTAATTCCGGGAGTATCGACGCTTGCACCGAATCCGCCGCCCAACGTTTCATAATAGCTCCAGTCTTCGGTGCCCATGGCGATGTTATTCATGCTGCCATAGCTTGCTGCGGGGATTTGTTCAGGCACTGCTTTTGCTAATGCGCCTAATACAACATCCACCACGCGAGTGCTGGTTTCGACATTGCCAGCGGCAACGGCAGCGGGGTAGTGTGCATTGAGCAAACAATTATTGGGCACTGACAAAGTAATGAGATCAAAGGCACCGGCGCAGTTTGGAATATAGTCCGGCATCAAACAGCGGAAACAGTAATACACGGATGCTGCTGTCACAGATAAAGGACAGTTTATATTTCCATTAACCTGCTCTGCGGTATTGCTGAAATCGACGTTAATACGATCTTGATTGATGGTAATCGTGCATGTGATGGGAATATTGGTTTGGCCCTGTCCATCATCATCCATCAAATCACTAAATGCATAGATCCCATCCGGGATCATAGAGAGATGTTTGCTGGCAATGCGTCGGGCGTAGTTGTTTAATTCATACAGATAAGTACTGAATGATTCATCCGTACATTGCTTGATGAGTTGTTGAAGTCGCTCGATGCCAATTTTATTCACGCCGATTTGTGCCATGAAGTCGGCTTTTGCCATCTCAGGTGATCGAAGCTGACTAATGATAGTATCCAACGCCTCGTTGATGAGCTTCCCATGTTGACCAATCAGCGTCGGGGAAATAACCAGACCTTCCTGTTTAATGTGAGACGAGATTGGCATGGAACCCGGTGTATCAGAGCCAATGTCTGCATGGTGTGCCCGGTTGGCAACAAACGCATGTAGTGTTTCATTATGAAATACCGGTGAGATAATCGTCACGTCAGGTAAATGCGTGCCACCCATAAACGGATCATTCAATATGACGGTATCACCTTCCTGCCAGTTGCGTTGATTGACGATATCGCGCATGGCATACGCCATGCTTCCTAGATGTACCGGGATATGTGCAGCCTGTGCGCATAGTTGTCCATCAGCATCGAAAATCGCACAGGAATAATCCAGTCGGTCGCGAATATTGGGAGAAAACGCGGTTTGCTGCAATACCGCCCCCATTTGCTCGCAAACCGCGTTAATGCGACTGGAAAACAGGCTTAATTCAATGGCATTCATCGGTCTCAGTCGTTTTGTTTACGTCGTGACATCCCTTATACTACTCGAACTAAAATTATCACACATAACGCTTTGGAGAGAGAAAGCTAATGGAACATAAATTACCTGATTTACCTTATGGCAAGGGCGAATTAGCCCCGCATATTTCGGAAGAGACCTTGGACTATCATTACGGCAAACACCACGCTACCTATGTGACCAAACTGAATGATGCGATTCCTGGCACTGAGTTTGAAAACGCATCACTGGAAGAGATCATTAAAGGATCGTCTGGTGGTGTATTCAACAACGCCGCACAAATCTGGAACCACACGTTTTACTGGCATTCACTTTCACCAAATGGTGGCGGTGCGCCAAGCGGTGATTTAGCCACCGAGATTGAAAAGGCATTTGGTTCAGTTGATGATTTCAAAACCCAGTTTACCAACTCTGCTATTGGCAACTTTGGTTCAGGTTGGACCTGGTTGGTGAAAAACGGCGATGCATTGGAAATTGTTAATACCGATGATGCCGGTACACCAATGACCGACGGAAAAACAGCCTTGTTAACCTGCGATGTTTGGGAACATGCTTACTACATTGATTATCGCAACGCGCGTCCTAAATATCTTGAAGCCTTTTGGGGATTGGTTAACTGGGATTTCGCTGCTAAAAACCTTGATAGTTAATTAATCATTAATATCAAACAGAAAATGGCAGCCTCTGAGGCTGCCTTTTTTGTTTATGAGTTTTATTTAGATCATGAGCCATGCATTAATGACAAACTATGCGCCATTACCCGTTAGCTTTGTTTCCGGACAAGGTGCAATACTGACTGATACGGACGGTAATACCTATCTTGATGCATTGGGAGGGATTGCTGTGTGTGTGTTGGGGCATGCTCACCCCGAAGTGCAGAAAGCTGTCGCAGATCAGGCTGCCAATATTATTCATACGTCTAATCTTTATCGCATACCATTACAGGAACAGCTCGCGGAAAAATTAATACAGCATGCTGGAATGGATAATGTGTTTTTTGGTAATTCCGGTGCGGAGGCCAACGAAGCGGCGATCAAGCTGGCTCGTTTGTATGGCCATCATAAAAATATTTCAGTGCCTAAAATTGTCGTCATGACCAACAGTTTTCATGGCAGAACAATGGCAACATTAACAGCAACCGGTAATGACAAGGTGAAAACCGGTTTTACGCCATTAGTCGAAGGTTTTGTACATATTCTATATAACAACGTTGAAGCACTATCTGGGCTTTTGCAGTCTGATCCGGATATTGTTGCGGTAATGTTGGAGCCGATTCAGGGTGAGGGCGGTATCCATATCCCAGATGATGGCTATCTCACCGCTGTCAGAAACTACTGCGACGAGTATGATTGTCTGATGATGGTCGATGAAGTTCAGACCGGTATGTGTCGTACCGGCAAATGGTTTGCCTTTCAACACGAAGCGATTCAGCCTGATGTCATGACCCTAGCCAAGGCCCTAGCGAACGGTGTCCCGATTGGTGCCTGCTTGGCCAGGGGGAAAGCCGCCTCGTTGTTTCAACCGGGTAGTCACGGCTCAACCTTTGGTGGTAATCCATTAGCTTCAAGAGCAGCGCTGGCCGTGATAGACGTGTTGGAAAAACAACACCTGGATAAACGTGCTGCGGAATTGGGGCAGCGTATGCTGGATGGATTTAATTCAGGCTTGGCCGACACGAAAGGGGTGGTATCAATTCGTGGCAAAGGTTTGATGATAGGGATTGAACTGGATAAACCCTGTACTGAGCTGGTGAGTATGGCGCTGGATGAGCGACTGTTGATTAACGTCACAGCGGGGAAGGTGATACGTTTATTACCGCCGCTTATTTTAACCGATGCAGAAGCTGATACTATTGTGACCAGATTAAGTCAGTTACTTAAACACTTCCTTGAGCAGGGAAACTAATTATGTCCGTCAGACATTTTCTTACATTAAACAGCTTAAGCCGCAATGAATTAATGACATTGATCAATCGTGCCGCCGAATTAAAGTCAGGCTTTAAACAAAAGACAGTTGAGACCAGTTTGTCCGGTCGGGTGCTAGGCATGATCTTTGAGAAGTCATCTACTAGAACCCGGGTTTCATTTGAAGCAGGTATGGCGCAACTTGGCGGCCATGCGATCTATTTAGCACCCACCGGCAGCCAGATAGGTCGCGGTGAACCGATGGAAGATACTGCCCGGGTATTATCAAAAATGGTCGATTGCATTATGTTGCGCACATTTGAACATGAACGGATAGAGTTATTTGCTTCATATTCCGATGTGCCCGTGATTAATGGTCTGTCAGACAGCTATCATCCTTGTCAGCTATTAGCTGATTTGCTTACTTACTCCGAGACGCGTGGTTCGATCACAGGCAAAAAAGTCGTGTGGATGGGTGACGGTAATAATATGTGTCATTCTTATATGAACGCGGCAAAAATTTTTGGTTTTTCATTGATCGTTGCCTGCCCTGAGGGGTTTGAGCCCGCTGGTGATATCTTCGAGCAGACCTCATCGCATGTTCAAATCGTGCATGATCCGCGTGAGGCAGCAGATCAGGCCGATTTAATCGTCACTGATGTTTGGGCCAGTATGGGGCAGGAACAGGAACAACAGCAACGCATGAAAGCGTTTGCGCCGTTTCAGGTCAATTCAGAGTTAATGGCACTGGCAAAAGGTGATGCCTTATTTATGCACTGTTTACCGGCGCATCGAGATGAAGAAGTGACGGCTGATGTGCTTGAAGGTGCACAGAGTGTGGTTTGGGAAGAAGCTGGTAATCGTCTGCATTCACAAAAGGCCTTGCTTGAGTTTTTGATTGCCTAATTATTCATTAAAAGAGAGTCGATGCATTTTTTGTTAAGTAATGATGATGGTTATCAATCACCGGGACTGGCAGCGCTTGCTGAAGCGTTAACTTCGTTAGGAAAGGTTACGGTAGTGGCACCGGATAGAGACAGAAGCGGTGCCAGTAATTCATTGACCCTTGATGCCCCATTGCATGTCAATCAAGATGCCAGAGGCTTTCATTATGTAAACGGTACGCCGACTGACTGTGTGCATCTTGCTATCACCGGCTTAATGGATGAAGAGCCTGATATGGTGCTTAGCGGCATTAATTCAGGGGCCAATCTCGGTGACGATGTGTTGTATTCCGGTACTGTTGCTGCGGCGATGGAAGGTCGTTTCCTCGGCTGTCCTGCGATTGCGTTTTCACAATGTGGTGAGCAACCGGCTGATTATGATGCATCAGTCGAAGTCGCAATGAATATTATTAATACTGTGATCAAACAACCACTATCGAAAGAGATGTTGTTAAACGTCAATATTCCTGAGTCATTACCGGTTGTGAATAGTGATTATCTGGCGACGCGTTTAGGTAATCGGCACAAATCAGAACCGGCCGTGGAGGCCTCCGATCCAAGAGGGCGCAAAGTTTACTGGGTAGGTCCCGTGGGGGCAGAACAAGATGCCGGTGAAGGTACCGATTTTTATGCGATACGAAATGGCAAAGTGTCTATTACCCCATTGCAGGTTGATCTGACCGGTTATCAGTTGGTAGATCGCGTATCTGATTGGTTAAAGGATATTGAAGCGTGAATAGTGAACATCACGGTATCGGTATGACCTCCCAGCGCACCCGCGATCGGCTTGCTGATAAGTTGGTCGAAATGGGGATTAACTCTGAACCCATACTGGAAAGTATTCGTAAAACACCGAGACATATCTTTGTTGATGAAGCATTGGCCAGTCGCGCTTATGAAAACACCGCATTACCAATTGGGTTTAGTCAGACGATATCGCAGCCTTATATTGTTGCAAAAATGACCGAGGCGTTGATTCAGGATCGTAATTTGCAAAATGTGCTTGAGGTAGGTACCGGCTGCGGCTATCAAACAGTTATCCTGTCGCAATTTTGCCAACAGGTGTATACGGTTGAACGCATCAATGGACTATTAATCAAAGCACGTGAGCGTTTTCATAAGTTGGGCATCCGCAATATTCGTAGTAAACATGCTGATGGCAATATTGGTTGGCCAAACTATGCACCATTTGATGGCATTATTGTTGCTGCTGCACCGATTGGTGTGCCGGAAGCACTATTGGAACAACTGACAATCGGTGGAAGGCTGATTATCCCGGTTGGGAAGTCAGGTAAACAGGATTTATTATTAATTACCCGAACAGATGATGGTTATGAAGAACAAACGATTGATGCTGTTAGTTTTGTACCAATGTTAGGTGGCATCGATACGAGCTAAGATACCGGAATGAATCGAAGTACAAGCAACGCACTCTGCTTAGTTATGCTGTTTTTATTACAAGCATGTTCAGGTACTGCTGTTGCTCCGGTTGATAAACGCGGCGAGGTCAAACAAGCGTCACCTTCAGTGACGGAACGCAAACCTAAAACAAGCACAACCAGTAGTAAAACAAAACCCGCACAAAAACAGGTCAGTGGCTTTCATGTGGTAAAGAAGGGGGAAACGCTTTACTCGATAGCCTGGCGCTACAATAAAGATTTTAAGGAAGTGGCTAGCTGGAATCGTATCAAGTCTCCCTATACTATTTTTCCAAATCAGGTGATCCGTTTAAAACCGTTACCGAACCAAAAAGTCGCGACGAAAAAAGCCGAACCATTACAAACACAAACGATTAAGACCCCGGTTTCACAACAACCATCAGCAGCCACGCAAAAAACCACACCCAAGAAACCGGTAACGACTAGTGAAAAAACTAAACTAGCGAAAAAACCGGCATTACCTGCCGGACAAGTGAAATGGTCCTGGCCCACCTTGGGTAAGATAGTGAAATCGAATTCTCCCACGTCAAAAAAAGGGATTGATATCAGTGGCAAACCGGGTCAAACCATTAAAGCCGCAGCGGAAGGCGATGTGGTTTACAGTGGCAGTGGACTTTTTGGTTATGGAAAGCTTATTATCATCAAACACAACGAGACGTATCTAAGTGCCTATGCTTACAATAGCAAACTACTGGTCAAGGAAGGTGACAGAGTGAAGTCAGGTCAGACTATCTCCTATATGGGGCAGGACCATTCCGGTCGCACGGTATTGCATTTTGAAATTCGTAAAAATGGCAAGCCCATTAATCCCACCCGTTACTTACCAAAGAAACGCGCCTGATACACTATTCCGATGAAAGACAGAACATCCAGTAAAAAACAAGACGATAAAGCACTGGATAGCGTCGAAGAAGATGGCGATATCGAGATTGATATCAATGAATCGGATGTTGATGAGCCGGATACTAATGAGATTGAAAACACCGTTGAAGATGAAAAATCATCATTAAAAGAAAAAGCAGCAGCAGCGATTCCCTCCGGCGAACTCGATGCCACCCGTTTGTATCTCAATGAAATCGGTTTTTCCCCATTACTCACTGCTGAAGAGGAAGTATTTTATTCGCGTAAGGCATTGAAAGGCGACGAGAGTGCCAGAAAGCGGATGATAGAAAGTAATTTGCGACTGGTGGTGAAAATTGCCAGACGTTACATGAATCGCGGTCTGGCATTGCTGGACCTTATTGAAGAAGGCAATCTGGGTTTAATTCGAGCGGTTGAAAAATTTGATCCTGAGAAAGGTTTTCGTTTTTCAACTTATGCTACCTGGTGGATTCGACAAACGATTGAACGTGCATTGATGAATCAGACTCGCACAGTTCGTCTGCCGATCCATGTTGTCAAAGAGATCAATATTTATCTTCGCGCAGCTAGACAATTAACGCAGAAACTGGACCGTGAACCGAGCCCGGAGGATGTGGCCGAGATGCTGGATCAACCGATTGATGTGGTAAAAAAGATGCTCGGCTTGAATGAGAGAATCACCTCTGTCGACTCTCCCAGCCCCTACGATTCAGAACGTTCTTTATTAGATACGTTGCCGGACGAGCAAAACCCGGATCCGTCCATGCTATTACAAAATACGGAAGTCCAGCAGCATATTGATACCTGGTTAGAACAATTAACCGAAAAGCAATGCGCGGTGGTGGAACGGCGTTTTGGCTTGCACGGTAGCGAAGTAGCAACACTGGAAGAAATCGGCAATGAACTGGGTGTTACTCGTGAAAGAGTCAGGCAAATACAAATTGAAGCGATTAAACGTCTGCGGCAAATTCTCTCAAGAGAAGGTTATTCCCTGGAAACGCTATTCATGGATGATTAATCGGAACATAGAAACAAGCAGGCAACAACTTCTCTGCCTTCATCAATTAACAAATTATAACTTCGACAGGCAGCACCGGTATCCATGATTTCCAATCCAATCTGATGTTGATTCACGTAAGCCATAATACTTTGATCGGGGAAGGCTATTTTTTCTCCAGTACCGATAATAATAATCTCGGGGTTCATACTGATGATGGCATCAAGATGTTGCGTTGCAAAATTTTGATAGCCTTGTTGTAGCCAGTTTTCTTCTAATGTGTGTCTGGAAATAACAATATTACTATTAATAACCGAGTCATTAACGGTAAATGAGTCATTTGAATAAGAACGAATCTTGTGTACATCGGGTTCGCTGATATCCAGTTCAATTTTCATAATGTTACACTTAGGAAATCTTGTAATTAATTAGTTAAGAATATACTGAATCGAAAAAATAGAAAAACAGGAGGATAAGTCATGAAGTTAATCTTATTAGGACCACCCGGAGCAGGAAAGGGTACGCAAGCAAATGTCATAAAAGAAAAGTTTAGTATTCCACAGATATCGACAGGCGATATGTTACGTGCAGCTGTTAGTGCAGGTACAGAACTTGGCATTAAATTAAAAAAGGTAATGGATGAAGGCGGTCTGGTTTCAGATGATCTTATTCTTGATTTAGTTAAGCAGCGAGTGGCCGAAGATGACTGTAAAAATGGTTATTTACTGGACGGTTTTCCGCGTACTTTAGCCCAGGCAGAGGGGATGCTGAAGCTGGGTATCAATGTTGACTATGTTGTTGAAATACAAGTAGAAGATGAGGCTATTATTAAGCGCATGAGCGGTCGCAGGGTGCATATGGCCTCAGGTAGAACCTACCATATCGAGTTTAATCCACCTAAAGAAGAAGGTAAGGATGATGAGACTGGTGAAGCATTAATTCAACGTGATGATGATAAAGAAGAAACCGTTCGTACACGTTTAAATGTTTATCATGAACAAACTGCACCATTGATTAAATTTTATTCTGAAAAAGCAGCTTCATCTGATGCTTTATTAAAGTATGTCACAACAAATGGTATGCAAAGTGTAGATGAAGTTTCACAAGATATTCTTAAACAGTTAAGTTAATGAGCTAATCAACGTTACTTATGATCAATCACCGATTTAATCAAATTGATGCCAATTAGTTGGCATATTAATAATGAAACTGTGTCATCAATAAAGTAATTGATAAAAAACTATAGAAAAAAGATAAAACATGACTATAATTGCATCTTGTTGTAATCTTTAATTTCTGTTAACTATTATTCAGTAACAAGGGGAGTCTCTGACATGGCAAAGAAGAAGACTGCAAAAAAGAAAACTGCAAAGAAGAAGGTAGCCAAGAAAAAGGCTAAGAAGAAAGTAGCAAAGAAGAAGGCGAAGAAAAAAGTAGCCAAGAAAAAGGCGAAAAAGAAAGCGTCTAAAAAGAAGGCCAAGAAAAAGGCCAAAAAGAAGGCAAAGAAAAAAGTAGCCAAGAAAAAGGCCAAAAAGAAGGCGAAGAAAAAAGTAGCCAAGAAAAAGGCCAAAAAGAAGGCAAAGAAAAAAGCTAGCAAGAAAAAAGCTAGAAGGAAGACCAAAAAAAAATAGTTCGCAGAAAATGACAGCTGGTCAGATTGATTTAGAACGTAAAAAAAAGGCCAGATCAGTCATAGAAGCAAGAAAAAGGCGCCGCAAGGCCCTTTACGAGCACTTACTAGAGTCTTAAAGGCTGTGTGAGTCTCTCTAAACTACTGATAGGCCCCGTTTTCGGGGCCTTTTTTATTGAATTCTGGCTAACAGTTCCTGTGTTTGTGCTTCATCGAACAGATTCAATTTGTATACTGCGTTTATTGATTAACCGAATCCCTCTCTCTGATTAACACATGCCAAAAAAACGACGAGTTTCAAAAAAGAAACGAAAAAGTCGCGCAAAAAAGAAAACGTCATACCTGAAGAGATGGTTTTTACAACTATCGGTTATTTTTATCTGTGGTTTTTTATCGTATTGCGTCTGGCTGGACTTTCAGATCAAAAAAGAATTTGAAGGTAAACGATGGTCGGTCCCCGCAAGAGTCTATGCTGAGGCAACCGAAGTCTATATTGGGCAGCGTTACAGTCAGACATCGCTGGTAAAAAAACTCAAGTTACTGGGTTATAAACCGGTAAAAAAGATCTCAGGTGTTGGGCAATTCAGTTCATCAGGACAAATCATAGAATTATATCTTCGTGAGTTTAGTTACTGGGATGCGAAGGAAAACGCTCGCCCACTTCGAGTTTCGTTTTCTAATAATCATATTAATGATATTTACGATCTTGATTCGCGTCAGGCCGTGCAAATTTTCAGACTTGAACCGGTTCTCATCGGCAAAATATTCCCGCTACATGATGAGGATCGTATCCTGATTGAGCAGCAACAAATACCAAAGCAGTTAATCAATGCCTTAATTGCGACCGAGGATCGTCATTTTTATTCCCATTACGGTATCGATCCCATAGCAATCTTACGTTCTATCTATATCAATTTACGTGCAGGTAAAATCAGACAGGGGGGCAGTACACTGACCCAGCAACTGGTCAAAAACATGTTCCTGACACGGGAACGCAGCTATTCCAGGAAAATTAATGAACTGCTGATGTCAATCATGCTGGATTATCATTACTCCAAGGACCAAATCCTGACCGCCTATGTGAATGAGGTATTTCTCGGACAGAATGGAGCGAGGAGTATTCATGGATTTGGTACCGCTGCCGAGTTTTATTTTGCCCGTCCGTTAAGTGAATTAACGATTGATCAAATGGCCTTGCTGGTCGGCCTGGTGAAGGGCGCGTCCTACTATAACCCGCGCAAACATCCCGATAGAGCCTTGGCACGACGCAATCTGGTATTGGAGTTGATGCTGGATCAGTCTTTTATCAGTTCAGCACAGTATGAAAAGTCTAAAAAGAGGGCGCTGCAGATTTCGAGCAAACCCTCATGGACCAGTGCGCGTTATCCCGCTTATCTCGATCTGGTTCGTCGACATCTTAAACGCGATTATCAGTTGGACGATCTCCGAAATGAAGGTTTGCGCATTCATACCAGTTTAAATACGGATATACAGGAAATGGTAGAGACCAGCGTCGCTAAAAGCCTGACTAAATTGGATAAACAGACCGGGTTTAAGTCCGACACCCTGGAAACGGCAGTGGTATTGGTGAACCAGCATGATGGAGAGGTACAGGCAATCATAGGTGACAGAAACCGGGAGCAGAATGCCTTTAATCGGGCTATTGATGCCAAAAGGCCGATTGGCTCTTTGATCAAACCGGCAATTTACTTAACGGCGTTAGATTCACCTGAACGCTATAACCTGTTGTCCAAATTAAATGACACACCGATTAGTTTGCAACAAGGTAATGGCAAAACATGGTCGCCCAATAACTATGATCGACGCTCACATGGCGATGTGCCATTGATTCGCTCATTAGCTAAATCATACAACCTATCGACGGTGCGTCTTGGTATGCAGGTCGGGCTGGATAACATCATTAATACATTGAGAAATCTGGGTGTCGACAGTGAAATCGCGAAATTGCCGTCATTACTTTTAGGTTCGATTGAACTGTCTCCCTATCAGATCTCACAGATGTATCAAACCATAGCAAGCGGCGGTCAGCAAATAAGACTAAAAACAGTTCGTTCGGTACTGGATGCCAAGGATAAACCACTAAAGCGATATGATTTGTCGGTCAGGGAATATATCAAGCCGCAAAGCGTGTTTCTGACCCAGTTTTTATTAACCCAGGTCGTTGAAAATGGAACGGCCAGACGAATTGGTCGCGAACTGCCATCATTATTGCCATTAGCGGGTAAAACGGGGACAACAAATGGTTTGCGCGATAGTTGGTTTGCTGGATTTGGTGATAGATTGTTGGGTGTTGTTTGGGTAGGCAGGGATGATAACAAGCCAACACGTTTAACCGGTTCCACAGGTGCAATGCAAGTCTGGATCGACATCATGAAAAAACTAAAACCGACACCGTTAATGATGCTGGCACCCGATACCATTGTCTGGAAAGATTTTTATGATGCATTAGATGAGGAAACTAACTGTAATACAGCAAAAGCCTATCCGTTTGTTGAAGGGTTTGTGCCAAATTCAGTAGACTGTTTTTAGTGATGAAACGACTATTACCTTTACTGCCGTTATTATTGATTAGCGCTTGTGCACAGCAGTCGAGTAAACCTGTTGCATTGATTCCTGTCGAAGAACGCAATGTACCGACAGAGGTTAATCAAACGGCGAATCCATCTGAACAATATAATAAAGCCGCACCTGACGAGGATAGTCCGGTTATCCTTGCCTTACTTAAGGAATCTGATGCACATAAGGAAACGGGCAATACAAACAAGGCAGTTGCCACCATAGAGCGGGCATTAAGGATAGAGCCAAACAATTCAAGACTATGGTATGAGTTTGCGGCTTTACGCTTTCAACAACAGCAATGGCAACAAGCCATTGCGCTGGCAAGGAAATCTATTGCATTAGCAAGTCATACAGTAGATCTGAAAAATAAAAGCTGGGAGTTGATTGCCGAATGCCATGATCGTCTGGGAAACAAAGACAAGGCTCGACAAGCACGCCAGCAGATTAGACTGCCCGGCTAATCCGTTGCCAGGGTTTTACCCTTGAGCATGTAAGCAAAGGCAATAATCTCAGCCACTGCCACGTATAGCTCTCTGGGTATTTCCTCTCCGAGTTTAATCGATGCGAGAACGTTAATTAATTCCGGTTCTTCACGTATCGGGATGTCATGTTGTTTTGCCAGCGCAAGAATCTTTTCTGCAATATCAGCCTGCCCTTTTGCGGTGACTCTGGGTGCCGAGTCACCGTCATAATGCAGTGCCACCACTTTTTTTGATGTTTCCTGTTTCATTTATATGCTGACATTGATCAGGTTTGAATCATTCGGTGTCAATGGCGGTCTTTCCGGATATTCATCGTTTGTTTGTTTAGCGATATAAATGTTATCGATAATCAGCCCTTTTTGTTTTAGCTTGGTATCGAGTTTCGAAATATTATTCTCTAGCAACTGTTTCAGTGAGCCTTGATCTGACCATAGTGTGATATTCATATCCTCTTCATACATGTTAATGCGGGCTGATAATGTACCAACAGACTCCATTTCAATGTTGAGGTCGACGGTCCAACTATTCTCATTAGCGTCATGATGTTGATGACTCTGTTGTTCGATATCAAGTTGCAATAAATCAATGTCTTGACGATCTTTTATTGGTGTTTCTATCAGCCATGTTGATAGTGAATTGTCTACCGGGATTGATCTGGCCTGATTCAATTCAACCCTGGCTAATGAAGCCTCAACCTGTTTTCCGATTCGTTCTATTGATGACTCATTACCGATATCAATTAATCTGGCGTTGTCTGTTTTTTGTGGGCTTTGCTGTTTTACTGTGTTTAATTGGGCCAGGTTATGTTTTTCACTCGGCTTTGCGTTGGCAGTTTCAATTGATTGTGCCGGTAAGTTTTGTGTCTGCTTAATTATTGTCGATATCTTGAGTAGCTGTGCCTTCAAGTCAGATGTGGTTGATGCCTTATTGTGTTCAACAATTAAACTGGGTATAGGCCTGGTATTTTCATGACTCTGTTTTTTTAGTCTGGCTTCCAGAAACAGGCCTGATTGCTGAACCGCTTTAGCGAGACTGTCAGGCTTGATTAACACTGCCGGGCTAGGTAACTGGTTTATTATTTGCTGGATACTACGCTGCAGTGGTTGAGGCAAAACAGCAAGATTTTTACCGGTTAATTGCTGGTTTAATGTTTTGATCAGTGTTTCCAGTCCCTGTTGTCTCGGCAGGCTCTCTCTTGTTAGCTGTTTTTGTGAGGCAACTAACTGTGATTGAACAGGGCTATCGATGATTTTGAGTATTGTCGGGTTGGACTGGCGTTCAACTTTCAAGTTTATTTGTTGACCAACGTTAAGAGCTAACGGCTTCTGAGAACGTGTTTCAACAATCTGGTTGTTGATTTTTAATGTGATTGAATCATTGGTTCGAGCCGTGATCGTCGCGTTGAGGGTGTGTCCTTTTAACAGGCCTGATAAGCCAATATCTACAGTTTTATTAGAAACGGCCGCTAGCAGCAGGTGTGGCTGTATGTTCATTCAAGAATAAACGACAGATTGGCATAAAACTTGAGTTTTTCATTGAAATAATCAACAGAGTCACATTGGTGAAGTATTTCAGGAAATTATCATGAGTTTGAGACGTACCTGGTTTATCCGTCAGCAAGATCAAATAAGCGGCCCGTTTATCGCGGCACAGATTAGCCGCTATCTATTACTTGGCAGGATTAAACCCGAGGATGAAATCAGTCAGGATAAGGAGCATTGGCTGCCTGTTTCCAGTCAGCGCGATCTCTACCCGGATGTGCTTCGCACCAGGCTGGTTAATAAAGACGCATTGTTGTTGGCAAGAATTCAGGCTGACGAACGTATGCATGATACCAAACAATCAGAAAAAGAAAGGCGCCGCAAAGAACCGTCGGCAATGATGATCCACAGAAAACATCAGCGTTCGATCGACCCTCGCCAGCAGGCCAAATTAAACAAACTAAAAAAGCCTTATGTATCGCTACTGTTGTTATTTCTTGTGTTGATATTTGCGGCGTATACGACACGTTCAAACCTGAGTCAGGCTAATAATGATTGTCAGGCAGCACCCAATCCATCGGTGAATTGGCGAAATTGTAAATTACCGTCAATGCAACTGGAAAATATCAACATGGGAAATGCGGAATTAGCTGACACAGTCATGAGTCACGCGAGTTTTATCGGTTCAGATTTATCTAGCGCTAATTTTTCATACGCTATTGTTGATAACAGTGATTTTAGCTATGCCGATCTGTCAAACGCCAGATTTGTCGGCGCCAATCTCAAAAATAGTGAGTTTAATTATGCCGATCTGACCCGGGCTAATCTGTCTTATGCTGATTTAACTAATGTGAAACTGGCAGGTGCAGATATCTCATCCGCTCGTTTTGATCATGCGATCTGGATGGATGGAATAAAATGCGCACCAGATTCTGTTGGTCAGTGCCGACGTTTAGCCAACGATCAGGAATAATACTCAGCAGTGTAATGCCAGGCTTCATCCGTTACCTCATTCGAAGCGATACCGGCCTTATGTTTCAACTCAGTAAGAAATTTTTTCGGCTTAGGCAATGATTCCCACACTATCGGTAAAAATGTCGCGCGGCGATGACCTTTGCTAATAATCAGGCCATCAATATTTGGCCGTAGTTGTCGTAATAAATCGGCTTCATCATCGAATTGCATGGCTTGTGCGGGTGTTAATATAGACAAGCTGATTTCCAGTTTTGGAAATTCATCAGCGTTGACCGGAGGAAACCGGGGATCTGAGAAGGCCGCAGCAAAGGCATAGTTTGCCGCAGCGAGAATTAACGGTTGTTGTGCTTCCGTGGTGCCGATACAGCCACGCAATTTGCCACCGATTTTTAAGGTGACAAATACGGCATAGTCATCGGTTAATGGTGATGAATAGTCATCCAGTTTCGGAACTAACTTTTCGCCTGTCTTGATACCGTGCTCGATGCTTTTTCGAATAATAGCAAGTACCTGGGTTTTATTTTCAGCATGTAATATCATTGGTTCAAACAAGGCATATGCGCCATAACCCACGACACGATCTTTGTTACCGGCAGTGTCTCCCGAGTTTTTAGTGTCCAGGGTTTTAATGCTTAACTTGTTGTTCCTGGCATATTTTAAGAGGCCATTCATCGGTCTACAGCCGCAGGCCTGTTTAGGTCCGATATGTTGAAAATCAAAACATTCGATCAGACGGGTGGTATCGGCATCGATTCTTTTTGCAGTGTCATAATCATGAAAGTGGCTGAGATCAGAACTTACGACCAGCATCACATCCTTTGATTGGCAAAACTGTTGTATGACTGTTTCAATGTCTTCTGGCTTGGCATCGCCAACCAGAACGGGTATTAATAAGAAATCATTCAGTGTCTTTTGTAAGAATGGTAACTGTGTTTCCAGGCTGTGTTCCTCGGCATGTGCGGCATCATTCCTTTCAACGAACGGAAGACGCTCGAGTTGGTTAAAGGCGTCAACATCCAGGGAAATATTACCTAACGGTGTGGCAAAGTGACTGTGGCTGGGTAAGGCCATGCCCTTAACATAGACGCGATGAGCGGGGCCAAGTAACAGCACGCGTTTGATTTTATTTCGTAATGGAGACAACAAAGAATAAGCATTCGCCGCAATCGCACCGGAATAGATGTAACCGGCATGGGGAGAGATAATCGCTTTGGGTGTCAGCTTGCCGGGTTGCGCCAATTGCAGGTACTTATCCAACATCATATCGAGCTCAGTTGCATTCTGTGGATAGAAACTGCCGGCAACGGCTGGCGGTCGGATCGACATTATATTTTGCTTAGCGCTCGTCATACGTCATCAAACATCACATAGGTTATCAATCGCATTATTATAGGTCTAAAATACTATCTGTTATGGCACTTTTTTCGATCGTATGCTTGATAACATAGTAACAACGCGTTACTGGCACCAGCTTGATGATGGCAGAATACAGTGCGACCTTTGTCCACGCGCCTGTAAGCTCAACAACGGTCAACGCGGACTCTGCTTTGTCAGGGCATGTGATAATGACCAGATCGTGCTGACAACATACGGGCGTTCCAGCGGCTTTTGTGTTGACCCTATAGAGAAGAAACCGCTGAATCATTTTTTCCCGGGGACGTCTGTCCTGTCTTTTGGCACTGCAGGTTGTAATCTGGCATGCAAGTTTTGCCAGAATTGGGATATCAGTAAATCAAGACAAATGGATACACTGGCAGATGCGGCCAGTCCAGAGCAACTCGCGATAACAGCAAATAAACTGCAATGTCGCAGTATCGCTTTTACGTATAACGATCCGGTGATATTCCATGAGTATGCCATTGATGTGGCCCAGGCATGCAAAGAGCAAAATATTAACTCCGTTGCAGTTTCAGCCGGATATGTCTGTGCGGAACCCAGGGCAGAGTTTTATCAGTATATTGATGCCGTTAATATAGATCTGAAGGCGTTTACCGAAGACTTTTACTACAAAATAACTGGTAGCCACCTTGAGCCAGTGTTAGAGACACTAAAGTATATTAAACAAGAGACGGATACCTGGCTTGAGATTACTACCTTGTTGATTCCGGGAGAAAATGATTCACGTGACGAGATTGAATCAATGACTCAGTGGATTATGGAACAGCTCGGCGCCAACGTGCCATTACATTTTTCGGCGTTCCATCCTGATTGGAAAATGCACGACAAGCCAAGAACACCATTGCAGACGCTGAAAAATGCGCGATCCATTGCCATCATGAATGGGCTTAATTATGTTTATACTGGTAATGTGCACGATGAAGAGGGCGATACTACCTTTTGTGACAATTGTGGCGAAGCATTGATTGTCCGCGATTGGTACCAGATAAAAAACTGGAATTTGACTGAGGACGGTCGCTGTCCATCGTGTCAGTCACAGTGTTCAGGAAAGTTTGAACAACGCCCCGGAAACTGGGGCGCAAAACGACAGCCAGTGAGGCTGCAGAATTCCCTTTAATCGTAATAAAATCAAAAATATAATCCTCCTTGAAAATCATCATGTGGCCCTGTAGTATTCGCCCCCACTGATGCGTAGTGGATCAGTCTGGCAGTGTGTCGGGCTCCCGGTATCGATAAGTTCCGAAGGTCGTGTTGCGACCTGAAAGAAAGTAAGTAAGTAGCGTTAAGAACAGTTGCGGGGTGGAGCAGTCTGGCAGTGCGTCGGGCTCCCAGCATCGATAAGTTCCGAAGGTCGTATTGCGACCTGAAAGAAATTAAGTAGTTTAAGAACAGTTGCGGGGTGGAGCAGTCTGGCAGCTCGTCGGGCTCATAACCCGAAGGTCGCAGGTTCAAATCCTGCCCCCGCTACCAATATTTCGAGTATGTCTTTTTAGATATACAACACTCGACAGGTAAGACCAGACGGAATATGGCAGTTGAGTATGGACGCCCCTGTTAAGGGGCTTTCTTTTATGGAATGGACATTAAATGCAACGACGTAGTTTGTTTGGCAGGGTTTTAATACTGACCTATAATTACGTTGTTTAGCATTTTGTTAAGTGGGCCTTGGTGCCCATTTTTTGTTTTTAGCATATGCATAGACACAATCAGGCATTAATTGATTTGCTCGAACCGGAAGTTATGTCTCTCGGCTTTGAACTGGTTGGCGTCGAGCTGGGCCAAAATGGTGGCCGTTCGGTGTTACGTGTCTATATAGATAAAGATGAAGGTATTGTGATTGATGACTGTGTCCTGGTTAGCAATCAATTGACAGGCATATTGGATGTGGAAGATCCAATTAAGGGACATTACGAGCTGGAAGTCTCTTCACCGGGTTTGGACAGACCGCTATTCAAACCGGCGCACTTTCAGGCAGTGCAAGGCGAAACCATTAAGGTTCGTTTATTTGAAAAAATAAATGACAGAAAACGTTTTACTGCCATTTTGAAATCAAGCACGGATGAGGCAATCGTCCTGCAAACTGAGGATGAAGAAGTTGTCATCCCGTTTAATTCAATCGAACGCGCCAGATTGGTGCCAGATTATTGAAACTGAATTGTTAACATTGAACGGTAATATCGATGAATAAAGAAATATTAATGGTTGTTGATGTCGTCAGTAACGAAAAAGGCGTTGCTAAAGACATTATTTTTGAAGCTATCGAAGCCGCATTAGCCAGTGCAACCAAAAAACGCAATCGTGAAGATATTGAAAGTCGGGTTTCCATCGATAGGGAAACTGGTGATTACGAAACATTTCGCTGTTGGGAAGTAGTGGATGACGAACCGGAATCACTCGAAGTCCCTTCCCGCCAAATTAAATTAGCCGATGCGACAGAAAAACAGGCAGATATTGAGATAGGACAGTTTATTGAAGAGCCGATGCCTTCAGTAGAGTTCGGGCGTATTGCTGCGCAGGCTGCCAAACAGGTGATAGTACAAAAAGTTCGTGAAGCAGAACGCGCTCAGGTTGTAGACGCCTATGAAGGGCGCGTTGGCGAGATGGTGAGTGGTGTAGTCAAACGCTCTGAACGTAGTGGTGCTATCGTTGATTTGGGCAATAACGCAGAGGCGTTTATTCCACGTGAAGAGTTAATCCCGCGCGAAGCAATTCGACCGGGTGATCGACTCAGAGCTTATTTGCGTGAAGTGAAAACGGAAATTACCCGTGGTCCTCAGCTTTTTCTTAGCAGAACCGCACCTGAGTTACTTATCGAATTATTTAAAATTGAAGTGCCTGAGATTAATGAAGGCATGATCGACATCATTAATGGCGCTCGTGATCCCGGACAGCGCGCCAAAATTGCAGTCAAAGCCAATGACCCTCGTATTGATCCCATTGGTGCATGTGTCGGTATGCGTGGTTCTCGAGTGCAAGCGGTATCAAATGAGCTCGGTGGCGAACGCGTCGATATTATTTTATGGGATGACAATCCTGCGCAATTTGTCATTAATGCAATGGCACCAGCGGAAGTTGCATCGATTATGGTCGATGAGGATGAGCATGTGATGGATGTTGCGGTGGCGGAAGAGAATTTATCGCAGGCGATTGGCCGCGGTGGTCAAAATGTCAAATTGGCCAGCGAATTGACTGGTTGGGAATTAAACGTAATGTCGATTGAACAGGCGGAAGAAAAGAACGAGGCCGAATCGGAAACCCTGCAATCGATGTTCATGGAACAACTAGATGTTGATGAAGAGATAGCCATTATTCTGGTACAAGAAGGATTCTCCAGTATTGAAGAAGTGGCGTATGTGCCAGAGAAAGAAATGCTGGCGATCGAAGAGTTTGACGAAGAATTGGTGAATGCGTTGCGAGAGAGGGCCCGTGACATTATGTTGACACGCGCCATTGCGAAAGAAGAAAAATTGGGTGATACCAAGCCAGCAGAGGATCTATTGAATATGGACGGCATGGATGAGGCGCTGGCATTTGAACTTGCCAGTATTGGTGTTGTCACGATGGAAGATCTCGCTGAACAGTCGGTCGATGAGTTATTGGACATCCAGGGACTGGATAAAGAACGTGCCGGTCAATTGATTATGACTGCGCGAATCCCCTGGTTTGAAGAAATCGAAGAAACTGAAGAGACTACCTCTTGAGGAAGGATAGTTAATGCCTGAAACAACAGTTATTGAGTTTGCCGAAGACGTTGGCGTACCTGTCGACCGTTTGAAAGAACAATTGGTTGAAGCAGGTCTGTCTGAGAAAGGTGAAAAGGACATTATCACTGATTCAGAGAAAACCACTCTATTGTCATTCCTCAGGAAAAAACACGGTAAAGATGAAGGATCTGAACCGAAAAAGATCACCTTACGCAGAAAGACCGTTAGCGAATTAAAAGTACCGGTTGCAAGTCAAGGCAGGGCCAAACCACGTTCAAAAACGGTCAGTATCGAATTTCGTAAGCGTCGTACTTATGCAAAACGCAGTGAGGTTGCAGAAACCTTAAAGCAGGAGGAAGAAGCGGCAAGGCTGTTGGCTGAGCAGGAAGCAGAAAAACTTGAGAAGGCTAAACAGGAGGCGGAACAAGCTGAGGCAGAAGAAGCTAAACAGCAAATTGAAGCTGAGCCGGAAGTGATCGAGGCTGAACAGGAAACGGAGACAGTTGAGACTGAAGCAGTCGATTCAGAACCAGCAGATGCCACCGCTGAAGCAGATGCCGATAGTGAGCAAGAAACCGCTGCAACAGAAGAAGCACCGACGCCAGAGCCTGACAAAGTTGATTTGAGTAAGCTGGCTGAAAAAACTGCTTCTGATAAGGAAAAACCAAAATTATTTAAAGAACAAAAACGCCATGGCCGTGAAGAACTGCATGTCGCTACCAAAGGTTCGGCCAGACGTCGTAAAAAACCAAAAACCAAACCGATGGTGCAAGCTACGACCAGTAATCAGCATGCATTTGAAAAACCGACAGCGCCGGTGGTTAAGGAAGTGGACATTCCGGAAAGTATTACCGTGGCTGATCTCGCGCAACGTATGTCTGTCAAAGGCTCGGAAGTGATCAAGATCATGATGGGTCTGGGCAGTATGGCAACGATTAACCAAACCATTGATCAGGATACCGCGGCAATTGTTGTTGAAGAGATGGGGCATAAACCCAAACTCATGAAAGAAAATGCGCTTGAAGAGGAAATGATTCAAGCCACACAACAAGAAGGCGAGCAAGTAACACGTGCCCCTGTGGTTACCATTATGGGACATGTTGATCATGGAAAGACGTCTTTGCTGGATTATATTCGCCGTGCAAAAGTAGCTGCTGTTGAAGCGGGCGGTATTACCCAACATATTGGTGCCTATCAGGTTAAGACTGATAATGGTGAGATCACCTTTCTCGATACTCCGGGCCATGAGGCATTCACCGCCATGCGCGCGCGCGGAGCAAAAGTAACCGATATCGTCATTATTGTTGTGGCTGCTGATGATGGCGTCATGCCGCAAACTGAAGAGGCGATTACCCATGCTAAGGCTGGCGATGTCCCTATTATCATTGCGGTAAATAAGATCGATAAAGAACAATCTGATCCGGATCGGGTGAAACAGGAATTATCTAAAATGGAAGTGATTCCGGAAGACTGGGGTGGTGATACGATTTTCGTTAACGTATCGGCGCTGACAGGACAGGGTGTTGATGAATTATTGGAAAATATATTGTTGACGACAGAAATCCTCGAACTTAAAGCGGTAGAGGATGCGGCGGCTTCCGGTGCGGTGATTGAGTCGCGGCTGGATAAAGGCCGTGGGCCGGTGGCCAGTATTCTGGTTCAGAATGGTACCTTGAAAAAAGGCGATGTGATTCTAAGTGGGCATGAGTTCGGTCGCGTGCGAGCCATGGTTGATGATAGCGGTAGTGAAGTGACAACGGCTGGGCCATCCACGCCGGTTGAAGTGCTTGGTCTCTCAGGCACGCCTAATGCTGGTGACGAGATGATAGTGGTGCCGGATGAAAAGAAGGCGCGTGAAATTGCCTTATTTCGACAAGGCAAATATCGCGAGACCAAGATGGCTCAACAACAAGCTGCGAAACTGGAAAATGTCATGAACCAGATGGCAGAAGGCGAGACAGTTTCATTAAATCTGCTAATTAAAGCTGACGTTCAGGGATCGTCTGAAGCCCTGGTTGATGCATTGACTCGACTGAGTAATGAAGAAGTTAAGGTGAACATTATCAGTAACGGTGTTGGGGGTATTACTGAATCAGATATCAACCTGGCTATGGCATCAAGCGGAATTGTCATAGGTTTCAATGTTCGCGCTGATGCCAGTGCACGTAAGTTAGTGGATGCCGAAGGCATAGACCTGCGTTACTACAGTATCATTTATGATGTCACTGATGATGTGAAAGCGGCTATCAGTGGATTACTGTCGCCAGAAATTCGCGAACAGATTATTGGCGTTGCTGAAGTAAGAGAAATATTCAGTTCGCCAAAGTTTGGCGATATCGCTGGTTGCCTGGTCACCACTGGTTATATCAAAAGAAACAATCCTATCCGTGTATTACGCGATAACGTTGTAATCTACGAAGGCGAACTGGAATCATTACGTCGTTTTAAAGATGATGTGAATGAGGTCAAGTCAGGTATGGACTGTGGTATTGGCGTCAAGAACTATAACGATGTTCGAGCCGGTGACCAGATAGAAGTGTTTGAGCGGGTTAGCGTAGAGCGGAAGTTATAATCCATCATGCCGAGAGAGTTCGGTCGAAACAGTCGAGTCGCACAATTCGTAAAAGAAGAATTGGCTAACCTCATCCAGCTTGAGTTTCCTCTTAATGAATATGGACTGATAACGTTAACCACTGTTGACGTCAGTCCTGATCTCAGAAACGCAACGGTGTTGTTTACCTTTTTCCAAAATAATCTGACTAAAGAACAGTTGCTTGAGGAGCTTAACGACAAGGCCGGTCATTTTCGACATGAGCTATCGCATGTAATGACATCCAGGGGTGTGCCAAGTCTTAAATTTAAATACGACGAATCACTTGAACGAGCGCAGCGTCTGACGGATATCATTGATTCAGTTAACACCGATAAATAAAAACTGATTTTGGGTAGCCGAAAAAAAAAGGGCCGCGATATCAGTGGCATCCTGATACTGGATAAACCGGCAGGAATCAGCTCCAACCAGGCCTTGCAACGCGTCAAACGCCTCTATCAAGCCAATAAGGCCGGCCATACAGGAAGTCTGGATGTGCCTGCTAGCGGTTTGTTACCTATTTGTTTGGGTGAGGCCACTAAAGTCAGCGGCTATTTACTGGATGCAGATAAAACCTATATTGCCAGAGGACAATTAGGAATAGCGACAGACACCGGCGATGCACAAGGAAAAATACTCAAACAGCAAGCGGTAACCGGAATAGATGAAGGGCTGCTAAATCAAACCTTGGCGCAGTTTCTGGGTAAACAAGAGCAAATACCGCCAATGTTTTCTGCATTGAAACATAACGGCAAGCGGCTTTATGAGTTGGCTTATCAGGGTATCGAGGTTAAGCGAGAGCCAAGAACCATTAGCATACATGAAATTGAGTTGCTCGATTTTAATGGGGAACAATTTGAAATCAGCGTGTCTTGTTCCAAAGGCACCTATATTCGCACACTGATCCAGGATATTGCCGCTGCGCTAGATAACTGTGCGCATGTGACTATGCTAAGAAGAATCAGCTCGGGACCGTTTTCCGAGTCACAAATGTTGGGTCTTCCTGAATTAGAGAGATTGGTTGAACAAGAGAGTAATTCACTTGATGAATTGCTATTACCGGTGGACGCAGCGCTTCGTCATTTCCCTGATATCAGCTTAAGTGAGGATAATGCCTTGTCCATCTGTCAGGGACGGACTTTGGATATGTCAGGACTGCCCGCGGCAGGTTGTATGCGAATCTATGATCAATCCGACAAGTTTATCGGCATCGGTGAAATAAAAAACGCCGGACAACTGTCTCCTAAACGATTGATTAATATGGAATAAATACGTTTGCCTAGATGTATAAAATAATTCAATAGTTTCACTTGTTAGAGTGGGTATGCGCGGTTACAATACGCGCCAATTTTGACACGAACAGGTTCAGGAGTACTTTATATATGGCATTAAGTCATGAACAAAAAGCTGGGATAGTAAAAGATTATCAGCTCGATGCTAACGATACCGGATCGCCGGAAGTGCAGGTTGCACTGCTGACGTCTCGTATTACCGATCTGTCAGGTCATTTCAAAGAACACAATAAAGATCATCATTCGCGTCAAGGCTTATTACGTATGGTAAACCAACGAAGAAAACTGTTGGATTACCTGAAAAACAAAGATATTAATCGCTATCGCGATCTCATTGGTCGTCTTGGTCTGCGTAAATAAATTCTTCAGCATTGCTCATGTTGAACAATAATACATAACCCGCTTTTCGCGGGTTTTGGCGTTTTTGTAATTAGAAAAAATTCATTCAATCCAATAATAATCTCTAAGTAGGAATATCCATGAACGTGGTAAAAAAAGAATTTCAGTTTGGTAATCGCACTGTCAGTTTAGAAACAGGAAGAATCGCACGACAGGCATCCGGAGCGGTCGTCGTTAGCATGGGAGACACCATTGTGCTGGTTACCTGTGTCGCGAAAAAGGAAGCGAAAGAAGGGCAGGATTTTTTTCCGTTAACCGTTGATTATCAGGAAAAGACTTATGCAGCAGGAAAAATCCCCGGTGGTTTCTTCAAGCGCGAAGGTCGTCCTTCTGAAAAAGAAACCTTAACCAGCCGTCTGATTGACCGTCCAATCAGACCGTTATTCCCGAAAGAATTCAAAAACGAAATTCAGATTATTGCAACCGTCGTCTCACTAGACCCGGAAATTGATCCTGACGTGCCGGCGATTATTGGCGCGTCCGCTGCGCTTGGTTTATCTGGCGTGCCTTTTAGTGGCCCGGTAGGCGCTGCGCGTGTTGGCTACAAGAATGGACAATATATTGTTAATCCTTCTTTTTCCGAGTTAAAAGATTCTGAGCTCGATCTGGTCGTTGCCGGTACCAGTACCTCGGTATTGATGGTTGAGTCAGAAGCGAAACAGCTTTCCGAAGAGGTGATGTTAGGTGCCGTGATGTTTGGCCATGAACAGTTTCAAGTTGTCATTCAAAACATTCAGGCACTAGTCGATGAAGCGGGCAGCGAACGTTGGGACTGGACCGCGCCGGATAAAGACGAGGCGCTGGAAACTGAGGTGCAATCTCGTGCGGGAGACTTAATCCGTGAAGCCTATAGCATCCGCGATAAATTAGAACGCAAAGAACGCATAGGCGAAATCAAGAGCCAGGTTGTGGAAGCCATGACCGAAGGTGATGAACCACAATGGACCGGTGGTCAGGTTGCCGACATGATAGCGTCGCTGGAAAGTCACATTGTACGTAGCAGTGTGCTAGCTGGCGAAGACAGAATTGATGGCAGGGATTCAAAAACGGTTCGTCCAATCACTATCGAAACGAGTGTATTACCCAGAACTCACGGTTCTGCTCTGTTTACTCGAGGTGAAACTCAGGCATTAGTCGTAACGACCCTGGGTACGCAACGTGATGCACAAATTATTGATGCGATTGAAGGTGAACGTAAAGAACCGTTCATGTTTCACTATAACTTTCCGCCATTCTGTGTGAATGAAACGGGCAGAGTCGGTTCGCCAAAACGCCGTGAAATCGGCCATGGCCGTTTGGCTAAGCGCGGCATCTTGGGTGTAATGCCAAACATGGATGACTTCCCCTATGCAATCCGTGTGGTATCCGAGATTACTGAATCTAATGGTTCCAGTTCGATGGCATCGGTTTGTGGCAGCAGCCTGGCACTCATGGATGCCGGGGTAGAACTGGATGCCCCTGTGGCCGGTATCGCGATGGGCCTGATTAAAGAGGACGACAAGTTTGTCGTGCTGTCTGACATCATGGGTGATGAAGATCATCTTGGCGATATGGACTTTAAAGTCGCAGGTTCAGAAAAAGGGATTACTGCCTTACAGATGGATATCAAGATTGACGGTATCACCAAAGAGATCATGGAAGTGGCATTAAACCAGGCGCAGGAAGGTAGATTACATATTCTTGGTAAGATGAACGAAGTCCTGCCAGCGCATAAAGAAGAAATGTCAGAATTTGCCCCGCGCATTACTACCATCAAAATCAATCCGGATAAGATCAGGGACGTCATTGGTAAAGGTGGTGCGACCATCCGTGCTATTACTGAAGAGACCGGCGCTACCATTGATATCGATGACGATGGCACGGTTAAAATCGCTGCGACGGATAAAGCCGCTGGGGATGAAGCGATGAAGCGTGTTGAACAGATTACTGCTGATATTGAGGTAGGTAAAATTTACGAAGGGCGCGTCGCCAAATTGATGGACTTCGGTGCCTTCGTCAATATCTTACCGGGTAAAGACGGCTTGGTGCATATCTCACAGATCTCTGAAGAACGCGTAGAGAACGTCAGCGATAAGCTCAGCGAAGGTGAAATGGTACAGGTAAAAGTGCTCGAGATTGATAAACAGGGTCGAGTACGTCTCAGTATGAAAGCGGTCAATGAAACTGCTTAGTACTAACTAACGTTAATTATTCTGTGAAGGGGCTGTAAAGCCCCTTTTTATTTGTTGGGTGTAAATCAATACGGTGGGAAATCGGAATATAGCACTCGGTTAAGATGAAATAGTAAATTACAAATATAAAAATATTTTCATATTTTTAACCCTTTTTTAATTCTCTTGCGTTTATAGGTTTGTCACCTTTATAAACAGGAGAATTATAATGTTTAAGCCACTGTTTCACGCACTGACTATCGCGGTGTTTATTATCATTATCGGTTGCAAACAAATTAATACCGAGCAAACCGAGGCAGTTTCTCAACAAAATCATTCAAACACGCAAGCCACCATGGTTGATCATGTCATCACTGATACAAATCGGCATAATCATGATGAGCAAGTGTTAATGACTCAAGAAGCGGAAGCACATATCAAGCATGGGCAAAAACAGCTAAGCGTAAATAGCGCTGATATGGCAGCAAGTCCTGCGTCTGAGGCAGTTTCTCCTGCGTACACCGTACATCGATCAAAAAGGATACTGATGCATGATCAGTCAGTGCTTAACACTATTCGATATGTCTCTGAGTCAACGAATAGAGAAAAGTACGCGCATTTTAGTGATAACCCTATCAAGCTGGTGACAGAACAGCCGGTGTCGACATTCAGTATTGATGTTGATACCGGGGCTTATGCCAATGTTCGACGTATGCTAAATGCAGGACAATTACCGATTCAGGATGCCGTTCGGGCTGAGGAATTGATCAATTACTTTTCCTATCAATATCCAGACAATAGAGATAATAATAGTCCGTTTGCCGTCGTTAAAGAAATCGCGCCATCGCCATGGAGCAAAAATAACTATCTGTTACATCTCGGTATTAAGGCACAGGACAAAGAACAGACTGAACTACCTAATGCCAATCTGGTTTTTCTGATCGATGTGTCCGGCTCTATGCAATCGCCCAAAAAGATTGAGTTATTAAAGTCATCGCTGGTGTTGCTCAGTGGACAATTAAGCGCAAACGATAAAGTATCCATTGTTGTTTATGCGGGGGCTAGTGGTGTGGTATTGCCGCCCACCCAAGGCAATCAAACAGCGACGATACAGATGGCATTAAACCATTTAACCGCCGGCGGTAGTACCAATGGTGCAGCGGGAATCAAGTTGGCTTATAGCCTTGCCCAGCAGGAATTTATAAAAGGCGGCATCAATCGTGTCATTCTCGCAACGGATGGAGATTTCAATGTCGGCACTGTGAATCATGAGCAGTTGATGGATTTGATTGAGCGAAAACGGCAATTTGGCATTTCATTAAGTACACTTGGTTTTGGGACCGGTAATTATAATGACCAATTAATGGAACAGTTGGCAGATAAAGGCAATGGCAACTATGCGTATATCGATACTTTGAATGAAGCGCAAAAGGTCCTGGTCGATGAAATGAGCTCAACGCTATTAACAGTGGCTAAAGATGTAAAGATTCAAATTGAATTTAATCCTGCTGCGGTTAGCGAATATCGTTTGATTGGTTATGAAAATCGCCATTTGAAACGCGAGGATTTTAATAACGATAAAATCGATGCGGGAGAGATTGGTGCCGGACATACGGTAACGGCAATCTACGAGATCAAGTTAAACGACGGTAAAGCGGGCGCGATGGATCCATTACGTTATCAACCACAAACAGGCCCTAAGACTGAGTCTGAAATCAATGAAATTGCCTTTCTTAAAATTCGTTATAAGAAGCCTGATGAAAATGCCAGTCAATTGTTAAGCTGGCCGATAAAACAAAAAGAGATCATCAAGGACATCGCTAAGACATCAGATGATTTTCGCTTCTCGGCAGCCGTTGCCGCGTTTGCGCAGCAATTGCGCGGAGGCGATTATCTGCATGATTATGACTATGACGACATGTTAACGCTTGCAAGAAATGCCAGAGGCGAAGACCGTTTTGGTTATCGTGGTGAGTTCCTGTCATTAGTCAATCTGGCAAAGTCCCTGGGCACGGTTGCCAGTCATAATAGATCAAAAGACATTAGCTTACATTAATCGATGATTATGTCACACAAGCACATGCCGAATTCAGGCGTGTGCTTGTGTCAGTTTTATTTATTGGCTGCAATCGATACACTGAAAAATATGTGTGAGAATAGTGATTCTGATGAGGCGCTGATGCTGCGCTATGCTAAGGGCGATGCAACTGCATTTGACGCCTTGTATACGCGTCATAAGGGCGCGTTGTATCGTTATATCTTAAAACTATGCATGAATCAGGCGATTGCCGAAGAGTTATTTCAGGAAGTATGGATGAAAGTCATTAATGCAAGAAAGAATTATTCTGTATCGGCAAAATTTACCACTTATTTGTACAAGTTGGCGCATAATCATTTTATCGATCACTACCGCAGACAAAGCGTCCGTATTGTTTCCGATGCAACACAGGATATGGATGAATTTGAATCGGACCATATCAATCTTAACCCGGAAAAACAGGCGCAATTGGATCAGGATATCGATAAATTTACTCAAGCAGTTGAGACCTTACCAAAGGAACAGCGCGAAGTATTTTTATTGAAGGAAGAAGCAGGGATGTCTTTACAACAAATATCAGAAACATTAAGCGTGAATCAGGAAGCAGTAAAGAGTCGATTACGCTATGCTTTTAATAAACTGCGTAATGCTTTGGTTGAAATATGAGTATTAACGAACAAGACGACAAGCATTTTGAACGCTATTTAGAAGGCGACTCTGAGATATCAAAAAGGTATTCAGAGGCAAGTCAACAACAGCCGCCTGCAGCCATTGACATGGCAATACTTAGCGCAGCTAAAGATGCTTCGGTCTCAGATCACCATAGGCGTCAGCCGTTCTGGCTAAAGCCGCTCTCTATCGCTGCTAGCATTGCATTATGTGTGAGTCTGGTCATATCTATGCAGCAAGAGACGGGGCAAACAGTGATGAGAAAACATGAGTTAGAGTCGTTTAACGCTGCTCCTGTAAAAAAACAATTACCTTCAGCGAAAATAGAACAACTATCACCTGACGTAGTTAAAGACGAGCCATCTGATGTTATAAGTGCAGCAAAACCGTCCATGGAGATGATGTCTGATAGTGTGGTTCCAACAATGTTGGATAGCTTCAGTGAAATTCAGTCGACAGAAAGTTTCGATTCCGTACAAGAACAGCAGGTATTACAGTCGCGCGTTGGACAGAAACTCAATCAAGAATCAATGGAAAAACGACTAGGCAGGAAAGTCGTTGAGCTTAATACTCCAGAAGTAAAAATGAGACGGGATATGGAAGCCGAGTCTGCTGCGCTGATTAGTGATGAAAAACAGGTTTGGCTGACAATTATCTCATTATACGAAAACGGGAAACTTGAAGAAGCTAATCGGCTTTTGAATCAATTGAGATCTAATTATCCAGATTATTCTGTCGAAATGATTAAAAGCAGGTTGGGTTCAAAAGTCTACGATTCAATTATCAAACAACAATGACTATTGCAAATAGTAGCGCTTGGAAATAAAAAAACCGGGCATGCGCCCGGTTTTCTCACTTAACATACTGAAGGGGAGTGTTAAGCTATGCAGCTTTTTGACCCTTATCTTTCAGATAAGCTTCAAGATCGTCTGCAGTACCGATCAGGTTGCCACCAATAAATACCTGTGGGGTGGTGGTAGCGCCTGAAATTGCACGTAATGAACGGCTGGTTGCGCCATGACCAAGTTCAATTTCTTCATAAGGCATGTTGTTAGCTTCAAGAAGGTTTCTGGCACGTTCGCAGTGAATGCAGCCTTTACGAGAGATGATTGAAACGAATTCCGGTTTTACCGCATTGGCATTAACGTAATTCAACATGGTGTCCGCATCGGAAACTTCGAAGGGGTCGCCTTCAACTTCTGGCTCGATGAACATCTTGTCTATGACTTTGTCCTTGACCAGCATGGAATAACGCCATGAGCGCTTGCCAAAACCCAGATCGTTTTTGCTGACTAACATACCCATGCCATCGGTAAATTCGCCGTTGCCATCAGGAAGAACCGTCACGTTGTCAGATTCCTGGTTTTCTTTCCAGGCATTCATTACGAAGGTATCGTTAACAGAAATACATACGATTTCATCAATGCCGTTTTGCTTGAACACAGGTGCAAGCTCGTTGTAACGAGGCAAGTGTGTAGCAGAACAAGTCGGGGTGAAAGCACCTGGTAATGAAAAAACTACAACATTTTTACCTGCAAACAGGTCATCAGTCGTGACGTTTTTCCAATCGCCATCTTCAATCACACGAAAAGTGACGTTGGGTACGTTCTTACCTTCAATATTTTCTAAAGACATATAAATTCTCCTAGGAGGTTGAAAAGTGATGCGCAAATATTAGCGACAGCAAAAATAGAATTGAATTTGAAAGTTTCTATAAGCCTAATAGATGATGCCTATGGAACAAAAAATATAGCGAGATTAATGTATCTGTGATTGTGACGTGGGTTGTTCCATATAGCCCAGATTCCACTCAGCTTTTGCTATCGATTGTGAAAGCAAGGAATAGACCATGTACAACATCGTGTCGTTCAGATTATAGGTAATACCTTTGTTGTCATTTGATTTCAGTTCCAGGACAAAATTACCATTGCTGTCTTTTCCCGATTTAATGGCGTAAGCGAGTATGCCTTTGTCGCCCAGTGGCTTGGTTTTGGGTTGTTCTTCCGCGTAGGGTTTTTCAAAGGCACCTTGTTTAAATAACTGCTTGGTTTCCTGTTTCGAGGCAACATTGGTGGTCCCACCGCGTTCATCAATCTCTTTTTGGATTAAATCCAATAGTATTCGAGTGTAGCGGCGGGTTAACCAGATTAAATATTCTTCGTTATTGGTGGTGGAGGTACGCACCAGAATTCTGTCCTCGACAGGTGAGTATTGCATATTAATCTGGTGTAATTTATTGGTGTTTGCTGTCATTTTGTTGGTGTTGCATCCAGTGCAAAAGTCAGAATTTCATCACCGGTTGCATAGCCGTAAAGTTTGTTACCACCTGCCGCCACCGTAATGTACTGCTTTCCGTTGATTTGATAAGTGATTGGCGGTGCATTCACACCGTAACGACTGGTATATTGCCATAGCGTCTCGCCAGTCTCGGCGTCGAGGGCATTAAAATTGCCATTGCCCTCACCAGTGAATACCAAGCCACCTGCAGTCACCATTGAACCACCGACCATTGGGTCATCAATATTTTTTTGCCAGGCAATTTTACCGGTGTTAACGTCAATCGCAGTATACGTGCCCGAATCAGGTTCCCCGGTTTTTTGAAAAAAAGTATAACTCTCCCAGGGTCGTCCCGGCTTGGGGGTCAATTTTCTTGATATAAATAATGACGGTTGATAAATGCCCATGATGTAGGCGAGGGAAGTATTGGGGTTATACGCAACCGGGGACCAGGATGAAGCGCCAAGTGTACCCGGGACAATACGTGTGCCTTCTTCAGAAGGTAGCGCGAACAGGTTTTCCTGCTGGATAAACGGTTCTGATTTTTTGATGAGTTCCCCGGTGATGCGGTCATGAATAAAAAACCAGCCTAATTTGCTCGCTTGTCCTACTGCTTTAATGGTTTTACCGTTATATTGATACTCGAAAAGTACCGGTGGACTGGCCACATCATAACCCCAGCGATCATGCGGCACTTGTTGGTAATACCAGCGTAGTTTTCCGGTTTTACTATCTAGCGCCACCAGGCTGACGGTATAGAGATTATCTCCGGGACGAGTCGAACCATCCATCTGTGGAGACGGATTGCCCGTACCGATATAGAGTAACCCAGCTTCAGGGTCTATCGCAGGCGTCGTCCAGACAGAGCCACCGCCAAGTTTCCAGGTATCCGCATAGCGCTTGAATGCTTCCTTTTCCTCGGTGATATTACGATTAAGCGTTGGGCCATAATCAAGCTGTGTGGTCCATTCTCCTTCCCAGCCCGTTTCCGGTACGCTGTACCAGCGCCAAAGTTCTTCGCCTGACTCCGTATCATAAGCAGCAAGGAAACCGCGAAGACCATGCCCCCCGCCGGAAAAACTGCCTACCGAAAGCACTTGCTCGCCTGCTTTTTCCTGTTCCAGATGTAAACCATAACCTGCGCCAGTAATACCGATATAGATGATTCCATCATGTATCTGCGGTGCGAGATTAGCGCTGTAGCCAGTTTGTCCGGTTTGAATCGCTCCGCTGAATTCATCGATATCAGCTACGGCCTGAATCACCTCGGCGTTGCCTTGATCCGTTTCGGTAATGGCTTTGTCCCAAACGATCGCTCCACTTAGCTTATCGAGTGCTATCAGTCTGCCATCAATAGTGACAGTAAAAATTTTATTGCCGGACAGAGCAGGCCCCCGGTTTGCCGGTCCACAACAAAAATTGCGATTTTTTAGTTGATGTTGGTAACGCCATATTTCCTGACCTGATGCCGCATCAAGTGCGATGACATCATTAAAAGGGGTCGTGATATACATGACATTATTTTCAACCAATGGGTTGGTCTGAAATGTCGCTTTTTTACCGGTCTGGTATTTCCACGCCAATGTGAGTCTAGAAACCGACTGACGATCAATCTGGCTTAGCGGACTGAAGCGTTGATTGGCATAATTTTCACCATACAGTTTCCAGCCTGTATCGCGCTGCATTTCATCTGCATGTGCAAGGTTAAGCAATAAAAAAAATATAAATGGGGCGGGGTATGATAATGTTTTCATTGCGTCATGCTTGATTTGGTCTTGATCGAAAGTGTAACCACAAACCCCGTTGATTGAAATAATTTGGAATAGAGCGAGTTGGCACACCTGCTAGTTTTACCCATTGGTGCATTATTCATTTCTGCTGTTGCGATAGTTTATCCACGACTACTCGATGGTTATGCGTCCGCTATTGTGCCGTTGTTAACCTTCATCATGTTTAGCATGGGCATGACGCTTAAATTGACCGATTTTGAACGGGTCATAAAAATGCCGTTGTTAATCTTGTTGGGTGTGTCAATGCAATATCTATTAATGCCTCTGCTTGGCTGGTTGCTGGGCATTGGTTTTGGATTCAGTTCGTCTATTGCAGCGGGTATCATTTTGGTCGGTGCTTGTCCGGGTGGAACCGCATCGAACGTGATTTGCTATCTGGCAAGGGGCAATGTTGCATTATCCATTACCCTGACGGCTGTTTCGACAATCATTGCCACTATTGCGACACCGCTGATGACCTATCTCTATGTTGCCCAGGACATCACTGTTTCCGTTGATGGGATGATGAAAAGCCTTTTCTATATTGTGCTGTTGCCTGTCACTATGGGCGTGGTGATAAATAGTTATTGGCATAAGAAAATTGAACGCGTGAGCCATGTCTTACCTTATGTTTCAATGTGTTCGATTATTTTGATCATTGGTGTGATTGTCGCAATCAGTCATGAGAAGTTAAATGAAATTGGTGTTGTCATTATCATTGCTGTGATATTGCATAATTTGACAGGATTATTGCTTGGCTATTTGATTCCACGTTTGCTCCGTTATGATGAGAGCGTTTGTCGAACTTTAGCCATTGAAGTCGGGATGCAAAACTCTGGCTTGGCAGTGGCATTGGCGAATAAATTTTTGACGCCATTGGCCGCATTGCCAGCTGCTTTTTTTAGTATCTGGCATAATATAAGTGGTTCAATGCTTGCTGCATGGTGGTCAAAAGACAAGGCATGATGAGGTATGTTAACTAAACGTTGTTTAATTCAAATTCGTTTTATTGTTCTAGCTGTATGGGTCTGTTTCACTACGGCCTGCGCGGATAATAATCAAGCGAATTATTTTCCATTAAATAAGGGTGCCAAGTGGCGTTACGATGTTGCTTTGACTACCCGTGATGGACTCGAAAAGCAAAAATATTTTTTAAACAGCCTTGGTAAAAAGGAATTAGCCGACAAAGCGGTGTTTGTGAAACATTCACTCGATGGGAGTGCGCTTTATTATTCTGAAAACGAAAAAGGTATTACTTATCTCGGGCATGTTAGCGATTTGAACCTCGGCAGAATATTCAAACCGGATGAACAAGTCATATTTCCCTACCCGATTGAAAAAGACAGCCGTTGGCAAACGGTAACCGAGACGCGCTTGCTAAAAAAAACCGGACCGCCACAAAAGACAGAATTCAAGATTGTCGCCAGGGTGCCAATGGATGCTACAGTTGAGTCCTTGTCTGAGACCATTACCGTGCCAGCAGGGACATTTGAAAATTGTCTTAAAATCATCAAATCAGGTTCAACCATGAAAGACGCGGGCAATTATGTCGGGCTAACCATGGTCAATGTTGAAGAAACCAGCTGGTATGCACCAAATATTGGTTTGGTAAAAATGCAGCGTGAAGAGACCACGCAAAGTGCAGCGTTGGATAAAGGCAACCTGTTAATCGAGCTGGCTGATTTTGAGCCGGGTTAAGGCAATGCTGTCGCCATGAACGCGAGTATTTAGTTTAAGAATTATCAATTGAATGAGGTCAATATGTCAGAAAACATGAGTGAAAGAGAATTGGAGGCGTTAAAGATTGCTTTTACCTATATGCCCAGGGCGATCGAAGTCACTAAATACGAATATGGCGACCGTTGCGAAAAAATTTTGATGCATATTGAAAAGGTCAGGGGCGTGCTGGCTAATAATGATATTGATCCCGAGGAAGTGTATGGCGAGATCAATCCTGAAGACACACCAAATTCGAGTTACTAGTTTGTTTTGAATCTGGTCAGATGATGATGGTTTGCTGATCTGTGATCAGCATATCCAGCAATACATCATTCTCTTCTATAGGTAGTTCGGGGATGATTTGTTCATTAAATGCGAGCCCGATTTTTGTTTTGACCCGGTTTTTCGAGAACCAGCGATCATAGTAGCCGCGACCATAGCCAATACGCCCTCCAGCACGAGTAAATCCCAGCCCCGGCGTCAAGGCAATATCAAACTCGACATCGGCAGCCTCACTGGATATCGGAGTCAGGATGCCGTAGCTATCTTGTGCTAATTCTTCCCAATCGGTCACATTGACCGCGATCATGGTGGTCTTGTCGATGATTTTCGGAACACAAACACAACGTTTCTGTTCCATTAACTGCGATATCAGCGGGTGCGTGTCGATCTCATTAAGATAGGAAATAAAACAAAAAACGGTTTTTGCGTCATCAAATAGTGCTAATTGAGCCAATTTCTCGTGAATTTCTTCACTTTTTTTCCGTCTGGATTCGGCTGAAATATCAGCGCGAAGTTGTTTTAGTCTGGCTCGGAGTTGTTTTTTTTCTTCAAGTAAATTCATGCTTTCTTCATAAACTATAATTATATTAGTAGCTTACACTACTAACTTAAATGAAATTAGATATTTAGGATCTGCATTAGCTGTTATTAAAATCATGCCATTTTTCAGTACATAACGAGCATAAATCAGCCAGTATAATGATGTCTCACCGTGCTTTCTTTTTTAGCGCAAATACGTACAATAGCGCCTTTTTTTAGGGCGGAGTATTCCGTCAAATACAGAATACAGAGGGCTAGGCTGATGGTAGCAATTAGATTGTCTCGTACAGGAGCCAAAAGAAAACCGTTTTATCATATTGTGGTGATTGATAGTCGCAAGCAACGCGACGGTCGCCCGATTGAACGAATCGGTTTTTTCAATCCTTGTGCAAAAGGGCAGGAGATTCCACTGCAGGTGGATACAGAGCGTTATGATTATTGGGTATCACAAGGTGCACAAACATCTGATCGCGTTAAGAAATTAATTAAAGATAACGCCAAGGCAGCGGCGTAAGGCTCAGCCAGCCATTGCAAGTCCGCAGTTCAATCATTCTGATTGGCACTGCAAGTTAGACAGGTAATGCAATCCGATTCATCGCCTTTGATCATCGGCCGAGTCAACGGCGTTTATGGTGTTAAAGGCTGGGTAAAGGTCAGATCCTTTACCCGTCCAGAAAATAATATATTGAACTACTCGCCGGTGTTACTGGATATTGAAGGACATTGGCAAGAGAAAGCCGTAGAGGCTGCCCAAAGTCGGGGTAAACATCTGCTGATTAAGCTATCCGGCATTGAGTCACCGGAACAGGCCAAATTGTTTCAGCAGTGCGATATCGCCATCGCCCATGAACAGTTGCCCGAGTTGGTCGAAGCAGAGTTTTACTGGCATCAACTCATCGGTCTGGATGTCATCAATCAGGATCAAAAGCCTGTTGGTCGGGTAAAAGAAATAAGAGAAACGGGCGCCAATGATGTGCTGGTGGTTGAGTCTGAGCAAAATAGACAAACGTTCATTCCGCTGGTGATGGATGTTTACGTCAAACACATCGATGTCACTAACAAACGTATTCTGGTTGATTGGGTGTTAGAAGATTGAACACTGAATCTCACTCGGCTTATCAATTAGATTTTGTGAGTCTGTTCCCCGATTTGATTTCGTCGGTGTTTGAACATGGCGTGATTAGTAGGGCGGTAAAACAGCAGCGTATTGAATATCGACACTGGAATCCGCGTGATTTCACGACAGATTCGCATCGAACGGTCGATGATCGACCTTTCGGTGGCGGTCCGGGTATGGTGATGCTGTATCAGCCCCTTTGTGCTGCGATTGAAAAAGCAAAACAATGCCAGCCGAAGGCCAGGGTGATTTACCTGACGCCGCAGGGCAGAAAGCTTGACCAGCAGGGAGTGATGGAACTGGCACAGCGAGATGGACTTATCATTGTGGCAGGACGCTATGAGGCCATGGACGAACGTGTGATTGATTCACATATCGATGAAGAATGGTCGATTGGTGATTATGTCCTCAGCGGCGGCGAATTGGCGGCGATGGTCATGGTCGATGCGGTTTGTCGAACCTTGCCCGGTGTATTGGGACATGAATCTTCGGCCAGTCAGGATTCATTTGTTGACGGATTGCTTGACTATCCGCATTATACGCGTCCTGAAAATATTGCCGGTTTGTCAGTGCCTGAGGTATTGCTTAGCGGCAACCACGCTGAAATTCAGCGCTGGAGAATGAAACAGGCCCTCGGCAAGACCTGGAAGGTCAGGCCGGACTTGCTGGAATCGATTGAGTTAAATGAAGAACAGCAAGCCTTATTGGATGAATTTATTGCGGAATATCAAGACTAGCTATTATTTGGAGCAGGAAAATGGGAAACATTATCGAACAGCTTGAAGCTGAACAAATGACAAAAGACGTCCCTGAATTTAACCCGGGCGACACCGTTGTTGTTCAGGTGAAAGTAAAAGAAGGTCAGCGCGAGCGTTTACAGGCGTTCGAAGGTGTGGTGATTGCGGTTAAAAATCGTGGTTTGAATTCTTCGTTCACCGTGCGCAAGATTTCTTATGGTGAGGGTGTTGAGCGTGTATTCCAGACCTACAGTCCCAGCGTCGCTGAGATTAAAGTCAAACGCCGTGGCGATGTTCGTCGTGCAAAACTTTATTACATGCGCGACCGCCGTGGTAAAGCCGCACGTATTAAGGAAAAAATTAAAAGCTCTTCTTAATCTTTGGGTCGGGCTGATTTCTTCAGCCCGACCTGTACCTTCCGGCTCGCAGCAGTTACAGTTTAAGTAATTGTTATCCAATAATAGTAATGAGCCAATTAAGTCAGTCCCAACTTGCCCTGGTAAATGCATCAGAAAGCGTGATTGATAGTTTTCTCGATGCGTTATGGATTGAACGAGGTCTTAGCAAGAATACGCTCGATGCATATCGTAGTGATCTATTGAAATACGCCAACTGGATAGCGACCAGGAAACGCCAGGTGAATAACGCAGACACGGCCGATATCCTTGCTTATCTATCTAACCCAGACAATAAATCAGCCCGAACCGTTGCCAGGCGTTTGTCGAGTATCAGACGTCTGTATGAATATTTGGTGCGCGAAAACCAAATCAAGCTGAATCCGGTTAGCCATATTGATGCGCCAAGATTGGGTCGTTCCTTACCCAAATCCCTCACCGAAGACGAAGTCGAAGCATTATTAAACGCACCAGATACCAACACTGTTTTAGGCATTCGTGATCGCGCTATGCTGGAATTGTTATACGCCACCGGTCTGCGTGTGTCTGAACTGGTCAGTCTGACGTTACCGCAGTTAAATCTCAGACAAGGCGTCATAAGAGTAACAGGGAAGGGCAATAAAGAGAGATTGGTGCCAATTGGAGAAGAAGCCGGTGTCTGGCTGGGTAAGTACATTAACGCTGCGCGCGCCGAGATTTTGAATAGCAATCGTAGTGATGATTTATTTCCCAGTAAGCGTGGCAATGCGATGACCAGACAGACGTTTTGGCACATGATCAAGCGCTATGCCTTACAGGCAAATCTCACTAAACCGCTATCGCCACATGTGTTACGTCATGCCTTCGCCACGCATTTGATTAACCATGGTGCGGATTTGCGTGTCGTGCAAATGTTGTTAGGCCACAGCGATATATCAACCACCCAGATTTACACGCATGTCGCCAGAGAACGTCTGAAAAACCTTCACAGTCAGCATCATCCAAGAGGCTAGTGCATTAAAGCTGGTGTTGTGGCAGGACCGAGTAGAGTTCTTCCATGGTGGTTAAGCCATTTGCGATCTTTTGGGCGCCTCCGATCTTGAGCGTACGCATACCGTTTTTTATTGCAGTGGCGCGTAGCTGATCAAGATTGGTTTGCGTCGTCACCTGTTCTCTGATTGAAGCGTTAATGGTCAGTAGTTCATAGATCCCGGTTCGTCCCATATAACCGGTATGTCGACATTCCTCACAACCGTTCGGTTCGTAAATGGTTTTGGGCGCCTTCAACTTGTCCGGTTTTGCGAATTCTTCCCACATGCCACGATCAATTTCTACAGGGCTTTTGCAATGTACACACAGCGTTCGTAACAGCCGCTGTGCAATTACGCCTTGCAATGTCGCGTTTAAAAGAAATGGTTGCATACCAATATCAATCAAGCGGGTGATGGCAGAAGGGGCATCATTAGTATGCAGGCTAGATAGAACCATATGCCCGGTCAATGCCGCCTGAATGGCAATATCGGCGGTTTCGCAATCACGAATCTCTCCGATCATGATGATGTCAGGGTCTTGTCTGAGCAAGGTTCTGACCCCCGCGGCGAAATCGACACCAATGGTGTTTTGAACCTGCATTTGATTGTAATGCTCATTGACCATTTCAATCGGATCTTCAATCGTGCAGATATTGACCTCGGGCCGGGATATCTGGTTAAGGGTGGAATACAGGGTGGTTGTTTTTCCCGAACCAGTTGGGCCGGTGATCAAAATGATGCCATTGTTGCTTTCCAGCATGGTATTAAATGCCTGTTCATCATATTTGCTTAATCCAAGCTGCTGATAGCTTTTCACCAGCATTTCCGGATCGAAGATACGAATAACCAGTTTCTCGCCAAAGGTAGTGGGCATGGTCGATAAGCGCATCTCTATCTCTTTGCCGGCAGGTGTGATGGTCTTGACCCGCCCATCTTGTGGTCGGCGTCGATCAGTGACATCCATCCGGCCCAGGGATTTTAAGCGGCTGGTGATAGCTCCCATCAACACAATTGGAAGTTCGTGCACCACATGCAACACGCTATCAATTCTGAATCGAACCCGACCTTTTTCTCGTCTTGGCTCAAGATGAATATCACTGGCACGTTGTTCAAACGCAAACTGAAGCAACCAGTCAACGATACTGACAATATGCTGATCGTTTGCATCGAGTTCACCGGCCTTACCGACCTTAACCAACTGCTCAAAGTTCTGGATCAATGACGTGGGTTCGTCAGTCTTTTGGTTCACCGCGCCATTGATCGATTTGCTGACACCGTAAAACTCGATCAGATAGCGTTCGAGATCGCGAGGGTTAATCAGCACACGTTTGATAGTGAGTTCGGTGATGCGAGATAGCTCAGGTTCCCATGCGGAGATAAAAGGCTCGCAGGTTGCAATCGTCAGTTCCTTGTTATTGATTTCAACCGGCAGGATTTTTAATTTGCTGGCATACGCCTGTGAGACCAGCGCTGTAATTTTTTGCACTTCAATTTTTAGCGGGTCAATACGCAGGTAGGGTTGTCCCACTTTGTCGGCAAGCCATTTGGTTAATGTCTCAAGACTTAATGGATAGCTCGGTGAAGTTGCTGATTGCCAGCCTTGTTCAGCAACTGATATCAATGGATGGATACTGATTTTTCTTTTATCGGTTTGAATATTCCCTAATTGAATTTTTTGTTGTTGATTGATCAAACCATCTTTTTCCAGTAAATCTAATACCAAAGATAGTTTTATCGGTGCCTCTACCGGCCATTGTGTTTCCTTATTAAGCATACTTCCAGAACCTGGCAATAATAGTCAGCAACTATAATAAAGAGTCTGTGCGGCATATTCATGTGTTTTTGATGACATTCCAATTAATTGAACAGACACTGCTATTTAGAGTCTGATAAACTTATTCGAATAATTACCCGGAGCCATTAATGAGAGTCCTTATTACCCTATACGTGTTTGCCTTAAGCATCAGCCTCGTGTTTGCCGATGATAGCGTAGAGCAAAATGTCAAAGCAGGCCTGGCCAGATTAGCCCCGGATCTGGAGGTGCAAAGTATTAATAAAACACCGATAGCCGGTGTTTATCAGGTCATTGTAGGGCCGGATGTGATCTACATGACGGGAGATGGGAATTATGTACTCAAAGGCGATCTGCTTGATATTAATCAACGCCGAAATCTGACCGAGGACGTACGGGCAGATTCCAGGGTCTCATTGCTGGAAAGCATTGATAAAAACGATTACATCGAGTTTAAAGGCGAAGAGGTTGAGCATACTGTTTATGTTTTTACCGATATTGATTGTGGCTATTGTCGCAGGCTTCACCAGGACGTCGAAGAATTAAACGAACTGGGCGTCAGCGTGCGTTATCTGGCCTATCCTCGCGCCGGAATCGGTTCTAATGCGGCACTGCAAATGGAGTATGTCTGGTGCGCGGAAGACCGTCAGCAGGCCATGACCAAGGCAAAAAATAACGAACGCATTGCTGCGGTAGAATGTAATAACCCTGTCGCTGCCCAGTATGAGCTGGGTCGACAGATTGGTGTGCGCGGTACACCAGCGATTTACTCGCAAAATGGTAAAGCGATACCGGGTTATATGCCGCCGGATAGATTGATTCAGGAAATCACCCGTTAACTATTCGCTGGAATAGCCCAAGCCGTTTAATGATTTGATCGTCGCTGTCGTCAGTCGACCTTTCTTTTCTGTATTCACCACTTTAATTGGCAGAAATGAAAGTTCATACGCACACCATAGCCAGGTTGTTTTATCGCTATTGGGTTTGTGCCGAGCCAGTTTCATCGTTTTGAATTTACCCAGCGGCGTATTGATTTCCTCATCTTCCAGGTACTCAAAAAAATACTGTTTGATTTTACCGCCATCGGCGATGGTGTATTGATCCGGTACCGTGCCTGATTTCAGGTCGGACATGATGGTGAGTTGATAAAGCAACTTATCCAGGATTCCCTCTTCAGTATCCATGTACCAGGTCGAGTCGTTCACGCGGTTGGTTATTTTGTCTTTTTCCCAGTTGAAATCTATTTTTACCGAACGATCTTTTTTCCCACCGGTATGGTTATAGGTGTATGAGATGGGGACATAGCCATCGTGAGAGGTTTTCCAAAGACTGGTTTCGACAATATGGTCTTTTCTGAATAAAGCGATAAAACCAGTCGTTTTGCTTTTGGACGAGAACAGGTAGTTGCCATCATCGAGTAATGTAAGTGACCGTTCCATGATACCTATCTTGGTATCGTTGCTGTGCAGCGTATAGCTGACATCGAATTGCTCCGGCACCTGAATATCGACAGCATTGGCTGCCAAGTGTGTAAATAGCAATGTAACAGCAGCAGTATATTTAACTAACATAATGAATACTATGACAAATGTGGTATGTTAAAATTCGATTAAGGTAAAATCTACAATCACATAATTCATGCAACAAGCCGCCCTGTTCAAGCCAAGCCAGACTGCGACCGTATTGGTTGTGGGTGACATTATACTGGATCAGTATATTTATGGTGACACTCAGCGCATATCTCCTGAAGCACCTGTCCCCATCGTCAAAGTCAGCTCATCTGAGGATCGCCCAGGTGGAGCCGCAAATGTCGCAATAAATGTCTCATCACTCGGCGTTAAGGTGCAGCTAGTGGGTGTGGTTGGTAACGATGCTGCGGCTGAGTGCCTGTCCGATCTATTATCTGATGCTTCGGTCGAATCTCACTTACTCAAACAGTCAGATTTTCCAACCATCACCAAACAACGTGTGTTAAGTCAACACCAGCAACTGTTAAGACTCGATTACGAAAATGCTGAACATGCGATTAATCTTCAGGCTTTATTGGATACCTATGCTGAATTAGTCCCGTCAGCCTCGGTTATTATTCTTTCTGACTATGCCAAGGGCTGTTTGGCTGAAAGTATGAATATGATTGATTTAGCGAATCAACATAATATTCCGGTGTTCATTGATCCAAAGTCGAATGATTTTTCCGTCTATAAAAATGCAAGCCTGATCACTCCGAATCTAAAAGAGTTTGAGGCAATAGTTGGACATTGTGAGACGGACGAAGCATTGGTGACAAAAGGCCACAAACTTCGTGAGCAGTTAAACCTGAAAGCGTTACTCGTGACCCGGGGTGAAAAAGGTATGACCTTGATAGAAGACAATGGACGTCATCAACATCTGCAGGCACAAACGCATGAAGTATATGATGTCACCGGTGCCGGTGACACGGTAATTGCTACGCTGGCAACAGCCTCAGCTTGTGGTTACGAACTGGGTCAGGCGATGAAGTTTGCGAATATAGCGGCCGGTCTAGTCGTCGAAAAACTGGGCGCTGCCAGTATCACATCAGCAGAGATCAATGTCTCAATCAATAAGGAAAATCAACAGGCCGGAGTCATGAGTGCCGATGAGGCTGTCGTCATAAGCAATGATTATAAAAATGCAGGTCAGCGCGTTGTTATGACCAATGGTTGTTTTGACATATTACACACCGGGCATATTAATTATCTACGCGAAGCCAAAGCGCTTGGCGATAAGTTGCTTGTAGCGGTTAACTCCGATAGCTCAGTAAAACACTTAAAAGGTAACTCGCGACCCGTGAATAAACTGGAAGACCGGATGCAAATGCTGGCTGCATTAGCCTGTGTAGACATAGTAGTAGCGTTTGATGAAGACACGCCGGAAAATTTGATCAAAAAGATTAATCCTGACGTATTGGTTAAAGGTGGTGATTATAGTGAAGATCAAATCGCCGGTGCCGGATTTGTCAAACAACAAGGTGGTGAAGTGAAGCTATTACCGTTTCATCAAGGTTACTCCACGACTGAAATCTTAAAAGCAGCGAATAGAGCACAGGGTATTTCATGATCGTAGTCACGGGTGGCGCAGGGTTTATTGGTAGTCAGCTTGTTGCCGGATTAAATCAAGCCGGAAGGGAAGACCTGATCGTCGTTGACAATCTATCTAACGGAAAAAAATTCAGTAATCTGGCAGCAAATTCGATTGCTGATTATTTTGATAAGACTGAGTTTAGAGAAATGGTCAAAAACCGCCATCCTCTATTAGAGCATGTAGAGATGATTTTCCATCAGGGGGCTTGTTCAGTCACAACAGAATGGGATGGACGTTACATGATGGATAATAACTTTACTTATTCAAAAGAGTTATTGCACTTCTGTTTAGAGAAATCGAAACCGTTTATCTATGCGTCCAGTGCCGCTGTTTATGGTGTGAACACCACTTTTGCTGAGAGAGTAGAAAATGAAAATCCGGTTAATGTCTATGGCTATTCAAAACTGTTATTTGATAATTATGTAAGACGTCATGGATTTGCGGCTGACTCTCAAGTCGCGGGTCTGCGTTATTTTAATGTTTATGGCCCGGGCGAATCGCATAAAGGCAGTATGGCCAGCGTGATGTTTCATTTTAATAATCAGTTGCAACAAACTGACTCGGTAAAGCTGTTCCAGGGTAGCCACGGTTATCAGGATGGTGAGCAATTGCGAGATTTTATCTTTGTCGAAGATGTGGTTAAGGTTAACTTGTGGTTGAAAGACATGCCTTCTGTCTCGGGAATTTATAATGTCGGCACCGGTTCAGCAAATACCTTTAATCAAGCTGCCAACGCAGTTATTAGCTGGCATGGTAAAGGTCAAATTGAATTCATTCCCTTTCCCGATTCATTGAAAGAAAGTTACCAGAGTTTTACCCAGGCTGATATGACAGGATTAAGACGGGCAGGTTACGATGCAGAATTTACCTCGCTGAGTGATGGCGTAAATACCTACATGGAAGCGCTCAATTCCTGATTGATACCAAACAGATGATCCTGCTTTGCGTCTAATTTATACATTTATTCTAATCCTGTTATTTCCGTTATTTATTCTCAGGCTTGTTTTTCAGGGGTGTAAAAACCCGGCCTATTGGTCAAGGTGGAGGGAACGCTTTGGCATGGTTGACTATGTTAGTCAGGGGTTGCCGACGGTCTGGGTACATGCAGTTTCGGTCGGAGAGGTAAACGCAGCGAAACCGATAATCAAGCAACTATTGCAAGAATATCCTGAGCATCAAATTATCATCACCACTGTCACACCGACCGGTGCTGAAGTCGTAAAACAGGATTTTGCGGAAAATCTGCGTCATTATTATTTACCTTATGATCTACCGTTTTTTATAAGTGCTTTTTTACATCGCTGTCGACCCGACATAGTCATCATTCTCGAAACGGAGATATGGCCAAATCTTTGTCATTTATCCCATAAGCGGTCCATACCAGTACTACTCGTTAATGCGCGTTTAAGTGAGAAGTCGGCCAATCGATATCGATTAGTATCAGCATTAACACTTGAGACACTCAAAAATATCACATTAATTGCTGCACAAACTGAGAGTGACAGGAAACGCTTTATCGAGCTCGGTGCAAACGAGGCAGACGTCAAGGTAATGGGTAACCTGAAATTTGATGTACAGATTTCAGACAGCGCTTTGGCAACAGCAGAGTTGGCAAAGCAATATTTTTCTGGAAGAACATCTATCTGGATTGCGGCAAGTACTCATGCCGGAGAAGAGGAAATAATACTGGAAGCGCATCGATTGGTCATGGAGCAATTTCCGGACAGCTTGTTGATCCTGGCGCCTAGACACCCGGATCGTGCCCAGCAACTCCGAGCATTATGCGACGATAAAAACCTTTATGTTATCAGAAAAACGGATGAGCTGGATTTTAATGAGTCGCTAAATGTGTTTATCCTGGACACACTTGGCGAGCTGTATGCGTATTATGCGGCTGCCAATCTCGCCTTTGTCGGCGGTAGCCTGGTCGATAGAGGCGGGCAAAATATGCTTGAGCCTGCCAGCCTAGGACTTCCGGTAATAGTTGGACCTTACACCTACAATTTTACCGCAATAAGTAATATGCTTCACAACTGTAATGCTGCTGTGACCGTGAACTCAGCCAATGAACTCGCAAGTACTGTATGTTCCGCTTTTGCAGATAAGACGAAAACTGAAGCATCTGGCAAACAAGCGAAAATAACAATTACAAATAATAGGGGCAGCGTTGATAACTTAATGGCATTGTTAAGGCCATTTCTGGAGCATATTGCAACTAATCAAAAAAAAGTTATCTAAAGAGCAATTTATTTTTAAAACAATCAAGAGGAATTTACGAATGAAAAAATTATGCCTGCTGGTATTTATCGCATGTTTGATAAGTCTTCCCGCAAAAGCCGCTGAATACCCGACTGAAGAAACAGTGCGCTTCGTCCTGAACTGTATGTCGAATTTGGGAGCGCAAAATGATGAGAATCTTTATACCTGTATATGTCGTTATGACACTATTCGTGCTGCATTGTCCTATTCTGATTATGAAGAGGGAGTGACCTACGAGAGAAACAAGGCAATGCCCGGTGAAAAAGGGAGCTTTTTTCGTGACAACAAAAGAGGTGAGGGTTTTTACGAAACGCTTCTTGAAATTCGGGAGAAAGCCAATGCGTCCTGTCCTATCGTCAAACGCGTCAGGGTTGATCGTTCAGCGGCAAAATAATTTTCAGCAAACTTAATTTCGACTTAATTGTGTTTAATGTTGAGTAGTAAGTTCATTGTTAAACACAATTAAGCTATCTGGCAAATTACATAATTTGTTATCGTTGTTTGCTCGTATGGCTTGTTGCGATGCAGCATTCAGCTGCCATTCATACTGGAAATTTACTATGTAGATTGATTGTCTAGATAAAGTTTTATTCGTTGGGCAAATAGCTTGCGTATAGAAGGAAAATTTCCTAAACTCTGTTCGCTATTTAATAATCGCTTTACGGAATAATAAGTTAGCCAGGAATTAAGTAATTTAACAAATACATTCGGTATTGGATAAGAATTACACATATGCATCTAGCTGCGTTTAGCTTTAATAAAAATAATAATTCTCTATTCAAGGATATTTGCAAGTCTGCTGTATCCCGAGTTTTCACCTGTTCTATTCCTGCATTTTTCAAATTACCGTTTTTACAACTTAAAAGTGCTTTATGATCTCGAGGTGCTTTTGGGTTTTCTGTGACTTAAGAGATCAAACATGATCAACTAAATAGAGGAGGAGGTCATGAGTAAATTATTAATCAAGAAATGGCTCGTTGCCGTATTGGCATTAGGTCTTTCTGCATCAGTGGTGGCGAACGATGAAGTTCGTAAGCTGAACGCAGATCCTAATTATTGGGCTTTCCCTGGTGGTGACTACAACAACTGGCGTTATACCGAGTTGAACCAAATCAACACGAAAAATGCTAGCAAAATTGTGACCGCCTGGACTTTTTCAACTGGTCGTTTACAAGGTCATGAAGGTGGTCCATTAGTATTGCCTACAAGCGCAACTGGCTTGCCACACGATACTTTATATATCCATTCTTCATTCCCTAATGACGTTTTCGCGATTAACCTGGATACGTTGAGCATCGTTTGGTTCCATGAGCCACAACAAGACGAAGCGGAAACCGTTCCAGTGATGTGTTGTGACATCGTTAACCGTGGTTTAGGTTATTCAATGGGTCAGATCTACCTGCAACAAGCTGATTCAACCTTGGTTGCGATGGATGCCAAGACCGGTAAGGTTAATTGGAGTGTTAAAAACGGCAGCGAAATCACTGGCGATTTGAACTCTAAAGAAGGTCGTGGCGTCGGTCCTGCTTCTGGTATGACCAACACCAACGCACCTCATCCGATTAAAGATAAAGTCATGACGGGTTGTTCTGGTGCTGAATTTGGTGTGCGTTGCTGGTTCGCAGCCTACAATGCCAAAGACGGTTCTCTAGCCTGGCGTGCTTTCAGCATGGGTCCTGACGAAGACATTCTGTTCGACGCGAATACTACCTCTTTAGGTAAGAAAGTCGGCAAGAACTCTTCTCTGAACACCTGGTGTTCAAACTCTGACTGGAAAGCACCTGCAACTGGTCCTAACAAGTGTAAAGGCTTGAGTGACCAGTGGAAATCAGGTGGTGGTTCTGTGTGGGGCTGGTGGCCAGCAGATTTTGAAGAAAATCTGGTGTTCTACGGTTCTGGTAACCCTTCAACCTGGAACCCGGTTGTACGTCCTGGCGACAACAAATGGTCGATGACTATTTTCGCACGTGACATCGACACCGGTGTGGCTCGTTGGGCTTACCAAATGACACCACATGATGAGTGGGATTATGACGGTGTTAACGAAATGATCCTGGTTGACATGAAAGTCAAAGGTAAAATGACCCCTGCGTTAGTCCACTTTGACCGTAATGGTTTCGCTTACACCATGAACCGTAAAACCGGTGCATTACTTGTTGCTGAAAAGTATGACCCTGCTGTTAACTGGGCAACCCACGTTGACATGAAGACGGGTTATCCTCAAACGGTTAACAAGTACTCTACCCACTTTAACGGTGAAGACGTCGTGTCTAAGGACATCTGTCCTGCAGCACTGGGTACCAAGGATCAGCAGCCTGCTGCTTACTCTCCACGTACCGGTCTGTTCTACGTGCCAACCAATCACGTGTGTATGACTTACGAGCCCGTTAGCTATGCTGCTGGTGCAAACCAGTATGTGGCTGGTCAAGCGTACGTTAACGCGAACCTGACCATGTATCCTGCGGGTGCAGTTTGCCCAGATTGTCCTAACAACAATGCTGCTAAGGACAACATGGGTAAC
>JANQNX010000001.1 GCA_028279365.1 Gammaproteobacteria bacterium
TAAATTATAGAATGGTGCCGAGAAGAGGACTTGAACCTCCACGGGGTTACCCCCACTAGCACCTGAAGCTAGCGCGTCTACCAATTCCGCCACCTCGGCAAGGCAAGCGAGGCGGACTTTACCCAGCCACCATTCTATTGTCAATCTGGATTAAAAATGAGTAAGCGTTCCAAGACAAAATTACAAGATACAGTAAGCGTTATTATTCCGGAGCGTGAAGCCATCCTCGCCTGTTTACAAGAATCCGGTCGGCCATTATCGAGAAAACAATTATCTGACTATTTCAATATCCGCGATCCTGAGATTAAGCGTATCTTGGGTCGACGTTTAAAAGCGATGCTCCGGGACGGTCAATTGATTAAGAATCGCCGTGGCAGTTACGGCTTGATTGAAAAGATGGATTTAATTCGTGGTCGAGTTATCGGTCATCCTGATGGCTATGGCTTTGTCGTTCCTGATGAGGGTGGAAAAGATCTGTTTTTATCCGCACGAGAAATGCGCTCGGTATTACACGATGATCGGGTGTTAGTTCGGCAGGTAAGTGTTGATGCCAATGGTAAACGTTCCGGCGCATTGGTTGAAGTATTGGAACACGCTAACCAGCAAATCGTGGGACGTTATTTTGAAGATAGCGGCATCATGTTTGTTGTACCAGACAATAAACGTATCAGCCAGGATGTATTGATTAATCCTGGTAAAAATAACAAAGCCCGGCACGGTGAATATGTTGTTGTCGAAATCACTCATCAACCTGATAAGCATCGCCAGCCTGTTGGACGTATTACTGAAGTGCTTGGCTCTGGTGATGGTGTAGACATGTCAGTGGATATTGCGGTCAGGACCTATGATTTGCCATTTGAATGGTCTGATAGTGTGAAGCAGCAAACGGCAAGGTTTAACGCCGAGATTGATCCGAACGAGACGAATGATCGGGTTGATCTTCGTGAATTAAATTTTGTCACCATTGATGGTGCCGATGCGAAAGATTTTGATGACGCGGTATATTGTGAAAAACAGGGTAAGGGCTGGCGCTTATTAGTTGCGATTGCTGATGTCTCACACTACGTTAAGCCCGGCACCGCGATTGATGAGGAAGCGCGGTTACGCGGGACATCGGTCTATTTTCCGGAAACGGTGATACCGATGTTACCTGAGGAACTGTCTAACGGTTTGTGTTCACTGCGACCGAATGAAGATCGTTTAAGTATGGTCTGTGAGTTGAGCATTGATCATCTAGGTCGGGTAAAACGCTATCAGTTTTATAAAGCCACGATCTGTTCCTCAGCAAGATTAACCTATGGTGAGATGGCCAGTATCGTCATTGATAAAAACCAGCAAAAACGCGATCAGCGCAAGGCATTATTAACCAATCTGGATGATCTCTATTCGCTCTATCAGCTATTAAATACACAGCGTAAAAAAAATGGCTTGATTGATTTTTCATCAATCGAGTGTCGCTTCGTTTTCGATGAGAATAAACATATCAATGCGATTGAAAAAGTCGAACGTAATGACGCCCATCGTTTGATTGAGGAAATGATGTTGGTAGCAAATATCGCAGCGGCGCTGTGGATAGAGGAAAATGAAATACCGTCTTTGTACCGTGTTCACAACACGCCGAAGCCGGAAAAACTGGAAGCCTTGCAAGAGTTATTGAAACTATGTGGCTTACAATTGCCGGGTGGCAAGGAACCGCATGCCAGTGATTATGCAGACTTGGTGGATAAAATTCGTCAACGTGATGATGCGGCCATGCTTGAGACTGCGTTGCTGAGAAGCATGCCGCTGGCTATTTATAGTGCTGAAAACGAGGGGCACTTCGGACTTGGCTTCGAGGCTTATGCACATTTTACTTCTCCCATTCGACGTTATCCGGACTTGATGGTACATCGGGCAATAGAACATATTGCCGAGCAGCAATCTATTGAAGGCTATCCCTTTTCCAAACAAGCGGTGTTGGAACTGGCCGAGCATTGTTCGATGACTGAACGTCGTGCCGAAGAAGCATCGCGTGATGTGATACAACGTTTGAAATGTCTGTTTATGAAAGACAAAGTGGGCGAGGATTTCCGTGGCATAGTCAGTTCAGTGACGGCGTTTGGCTTGTTTGTCGTATTGGATGGAAATTACACCGAAGGCTTGATTCACATCAGCACACTGCCTGCAGATTATTATCATTTTGATCAAACTTCCCATCTGTTGAAAGGTGAACGAAGTAAACGGCTTTTTAAAATCGGTCAGCAGTTAACAGTGCGCGTTGCTAATGTCGATCTGGAAGACAAAAAAATTGATTTTGAGTTAATCGACGATGAGTAAAGCATCGCAAAAAATACTGGGCATCCACGCTGTGGAGCAAGTGTTGATTACTCGGCCGGAGTCAATTTTGCAGGTGTGGATGTTGGCTCATCAGCAATCAAAGCAGCTGCAAAACCTAAGGCTTAAGTGCGAACAACTGGGTCTGACAATTCAGAATGTTTCCCGGTCAATGCTGGACAGTATGGCAAATGGAGAACGACACCAGGGAGTTGTCATTGAAGCGAAACAACAGTCAAAGCAGTTGCAAAAGAGTTTGGATGAAATACTGGCGCAAGGTATCAATAACGATTCTTTATTTTTAATACTGGATTCCATACAAGACCCACATAATCTTGGTGCCTGTATCAGGACTGCGGTGGCGGCCGGGGTGACAGCGGTGATTATTCCAAAAGACAGAGCAGCCTCAGTGAATGAAACCGTGAGAAAAGTTGCCAGCGGTGCGGCGGAGGAGATGTATGTTATTACCGCTGTTAATCTGGTAAGGGCAATCGAGCAGTTAAAGTCCGAGGGTGTCTGGGTTATCGGTACAGCTGGTGAAGCGGAACAGTTAATCTATAAGCTAGACATGAGTGGACCGACAGCGATAGTGATGGGTGGTGAAGATAAAGGTCTGCGTCAATCGATTCGCAAAGCCTGTGACTATCTGGTGTCGATCCCGATCTTCGGAAACATAGAGAGCCTCAATGTTTCTGTTGCCGCAGGTGTCGCGCTTTATGAAGTGGTTCGTCAAAAGCAGATAGATTCGAAGTAATCACGATTTTTAATGGCTTGCTAATGATCGATGAATAAACCATCGCGCTGGCTTTTTGCTGGCTGCTGCTCTCGCAGGATTAAATTATGTTTGGTGGAATTATTCTGAAAGTTATTGGAATAATGATCCTGCCCCTCCATATCCAGCAACACCGACCAACTATAAACTGGTGAGTCGGCATCAAAGTGGTAGGTGTTTTCTCCTGAATTGCCTTGAGAAATAGGACTGCTACTCGAATAGTGATCATCGCCTTGCAAGTCAATCAACCAGGCCATTGCCTGCATCGCCGCTGAGCCCTGGCATAAACTGTCACCGTGATAGTGATCCTGACCTTGTTCATCTAACAATAATCCCATTGCGACATCCCAGGCTGCACCCTGGCAGGCCGCCGTCATTGACCAGTAGCTATCATTGCCGCTGCGGTCTACCAGTATGCCGGTCGCTTGATGTACACCAAATCCCTGACTGTAACGATTGCCGTAATATAAATCCCGCCCTCGCTCATCATGTAAAATACCCAGTCCCCAATAGTAAGCACCGGCCTGACTGAATTCACCACCCTCATAGCGATCATTACCGGCATTATCGTAGATTACACCGATGCCACCGCTATCGAACTTTCTCAGGCCAAACCCGAATCCCTGGCTATAGCTGGCATAGACTGATGGTGTGCCATAGACTGATGGTGTCTGTTGATTAGTACGATAAAGTTCGTTGCCCGCATGTTCATATATCATACCGAAGCCGCGTGGGCCGCCAAAACCTTGGCTGAAGTTGATCGATTCGTAGTTATCCGTTTCTTGTCCCAAGTCGAGCAGGATACCGGCGCCGTAGATTCCCGCACCATTCGAAAAATGATTGGCTTGATAATAATCCTCGCCACTATGATCGACGATAATGCCAATGCCCATGACACCACTGGCATTGCTGGCGATATGTCCGAGATACTCGTCATTGCCAGAATGATCGACGATGATTGAAATGCCGAACCAGCCGCCGTTGCCAGTGTTTTCATCAGACACATATTTATCTGTTCCTTTGTTATCTATGACGAGTTTGACTTGCAACGGTGTCGACTGATTATAACTGTAAGTGTCATTACCATCCGGGTCGTATACGACATCAATCACAGACATATCGTATGTGTTATCTCCTGTGCCGCCATAGACCACCCAACTATTTTCTATTTTTTTAATAGCTTGGGTCTCACCTTCAATCGCGGCTTTGATTGAAGCAGGAATGCCAGAGTCGGTTGATGACATTGCAAGTTTCAGGGATGAATCCAGGTAACAACTCAGCGCATGTGCAGAGAATAATAAAGCGTTAAAGTCGAGTTTCATGCTGGCGTTAATCGCGTTTAACGATCGGGAAGGTTGTTCTTGTATTGTAAAAGTACGAAGTGACGATAGCTCGGACAAGAAGTAGGCCATATCTTGCTGCAACTCATTCACTTCAGTCCCACTAAAATGCCTGAATGCATGTTGTAACTGCTGTTGACTGGTTAACAGCGCACTATGGAAGTTCTCCCATTGACTGTCTGCCTCTGAGCAAGCTTTTTCCGCCGGTAAAGTGAGATCCAGATTCTTCGCTATTTCCTGAAATATGGTTTGTGGCTTTAGCTGCAGTTGTGTAAGCGGTTGAGTAATAGTTTCTTCCAGGGCAAGCAGATTATCTGGCGACTGAAATGGATAGTTAACCCGAGACAGCGAATGAAACCCACGATGTTGTGCTTCCCAGTTCAGGAAGAGTTGTTTTAATGCGTCAACATTTTCGCTTAGCTGATTTTGATCGATTGCCTCTGAGATCACAGCCATATGTTTCGCTGTTATGTTTGCATCAGGTAAATAATGTGGCCGTTGGTCGTCTGCCTTGATCTCGGCATATTTCGATATGGGTCCTTGCCAGGCCGAACGTGCCCCCAATGTCATAGTTAATGTAAAGCTTTTGGAGAGTTTGTTATCCAGCGATAAAAATTCGAGTCTGATTTCATCTCCTGCGTAATAGCTATTAACTATAGTTTGTAAATTATCAATAGATATAGCTGTGTCATTGATATGCGTGAGTATATGTTTGCTAATATCGAAGTTCGAATATTGGCGAATCGTTAATAACAATGGTCCCGGGAGCAGACGTTCAACAATAAGCCCCGAATATTCGGGATGAGGTTTGAATACTGCGCCAAGATAACCTGCTTGTCTGCCTATAGCTTGTTCAATGCTTGATAGTTGTTTTTTTCCAGCGCAGCCGGATAGCAACATGATACTCAGTAATATAGCGATAATCGCGTTCTTGCTGGCAGAAAAACAACAAACAGGGGACATAGTTACGATCGCAAAATTAATACAACGCGCAATATAACTGATTTTTAGCGTCCTGATTGCTTTGGTGTTGGTGATCCATTAGAATCCGCACACTTTTTATCCTTGCCTCACCCCGAAACGATGTGGGGAGGAGTTAACCGAGAGGATCGTTAATGAGACACTATGAAATAGTATTTCTGGTTCATCCTGACCAGAGTGAGCAAGTTCCAGCCATGATTGAGCGTTATCAGAGCCAGATTACCGGCTCAGGTGGCGTAATTCACCGTTTAGAGGACTGGGGCAGACGCCTGTTAGCCTATCCCATCAATAAAATCCATAAGGCACATTATGTGTTGATGAATATTGAGTGTGACGCGGAGACATTACAGCAGTTGACCGAAGGATTTCGATTCAATGATGCCGTCATTCGAAATCTCGTTATTAAAATGAACCATGCTGTGACCGAGCCATCCCCATTGATCAAATCAAAGGAAGAAGAAGAGTCGCGTCCGGAGCCTGTTAGCCAGACTACTGAGCCTGCAGCTGCTGTTGACAGCGAAGCTGTCGCTGAGGAACCGGTTTCTGATCCAGAAGAGGGTACCGCTGATGCTAAAGCTGCGGATGCAGACAGCGAAACACCGGTCACCGAAGAATAATTGGAGGAAATGAATCATGTCTCGCTATTTTAAAAGAAAACGTTTTTGCAAATTCACCGCTGAGGGTGTGACCTCAATCGATTATAAAGACATTAATACACTCAAGAGCTACGTCTCAGAAAGTGGAAAGATCGTGCCAAGCCGAATATCGGGCACGAATGCGCGTTATCAAAGACAGTTGTCAACAGCCATTAAACGAGCGCGTTATCTTGCTTTGATCCCGTATTGCGACGCGCATTAGTGTTATGCATTGTTCGGCTTGGATCGAACAATGTCGAGATGTTCAGGACATAAAATTCAGGGACCTTGATAGGTAGATACATACTAAGCGGTAGTTACCCGGCCACGATGATGTTGGCCAGCAGCGCTATATTAGCCTCGTTATTATCGCCGTTTGCCTATTTAATCAGTGGTTCTGTTGCCGGCCTGATAACCTTAAGAAAAGGTCCGGCGTATGGTTTGCAGGCGATGCTGGTCAGTGGTGCGATATTAACCGTATTTGCATTATTGTCAGGGCTTTCATGGCTGATTAGCGTAGGATTTTTAGTTGCTGTCTGGCTGCCAATATGGTGTGTGGCATCAGTATTAAGATTGAGCGAATCGCAGGGTGCGGCGTTATTTATCGCCGGTTTCATCACTTGTTTATTAGTGATTGCATTTTACCTGCGTTTGGATGATGTTTCTTTATGGTGGTACCAGTGGTTTTTGAATATTCTGGAAAGGACTGCACCGGCTGAGACGTTGACGATATATCAGCAGGCACTAAAACCTTTTTCAGTATTGCTGAACGCGATAATGAATGTGGGTTTTATGTTGAATGTGTTTAGCGCAGTATTATTGGCGCGATGGTGGCAATCGGGACTGTTTAATCCCGGCGCATTTAAAAAGGAATTTCATGCGCTTTGTTTGCCAACTCTGGTGTTACCGGTCAGCGCTATTGCATTGTTGCTGGTGACGATAACAGAAGCATCATTGCAATATGCGATACGCGATATGCTGTTTGTATTGATGTTCATGTATTTGATACAGGGCATTTCGGCGGTGCATCGTAATGTTGCCAGGTATGAACTATCCAAAGTCTGGCTGATATCGATGTATCTGTTTTTGTTATTGTTGCCGCAGCTGGGTCTGTTGATTGCTTTGCTGGGTATGGTCGATATTTATTTGCAGTGGCGGGTAAAAAAAGTATCAGATTGAGTATCGGCGAGGACTGATTTGGGTCTATATCTGTTATTATATAATTTGTTGAATTGAGGTTATCTGATGGAAGTTATTTTGCTAGAAAAAGTCTACAAGCTGGGTGAGTTAGGCGATAAAGTTAATGTGAAACCCGGTTATGGTAGAAATTATCTGATTCCTAGTGGTAAGGCGGTATCAGCAACGAAAGACAATGTTGCGATGTTTGAAGCCCGCAAGGCTGAGTTGGAAAAACAGCAGCAGGAAGCATTGGCTGCGGCCAATAGCCGCGCTGAAAAACTTCAGTCAGTTGCTGTCACCATTGCCCGTAAAGCCGGTTCTGAGGGTAAATTGTTTGGTTCAGTCGGTACCATCGATATTGCCGAGTCGGTGGGTGCCGAAGGTACCGAGTTGGAAAAACATGAGATCAGAATGCCCGAGGGTCCGATTCGCGCAACCGGTGAATATGAATTCGATGTTCAGCTTCATGCTGACGTAACAACCTCAATTAAGGTGATTGTTGTTCCTGAAGAAGAAGCCTAGGGCCTCTGAACCTGACAACGATATTTCTTTTTCCTGCAAGTGATTAGCAATGACTTGCAAACTCTTATCTAACCAATAATTGGTTTAAGGAGTATGAATGCAGGACAGTTTTCCAACGCCACTGCAGGGTGACGTTGAAACAGCATCGTTAAAAATACCGCCGCATTCAATTGAGGCCGAACAGGCTGTGCTTGGCGGTGTTTTCCTTGATAAGGAAGCCTGGGACAAAGTCGCAGAGCGTGTCAGGGAAGAAGACTTCTATCGCAAAGACCACCGCATTATATTCCGCGCCATCAGCCAGCTGAGTAACGAGGGCCTGCCTTATGACATTGTGACAGTAGCAGAATGGTTGGAAAATCATCAGCTGCTGGACGAGGCTGGAGGTATGCGTAATCTGGCAGCACTGGCCGAAAATACGCCCAGTGCCAGTAATATCAGTGCCTATTCTGACATTGTTCGTAAACGTTCTATCTTGAGACAGCTGATACACGCGACGACAGATATCAACGATACCGTATTTAATCCTCAAGGTCGCAGTAGTGAACAGATTCTCGAGTTTGCAGAACAAACCGTATTCGAAATTGCAGAGCAGGAAAATCGCGGTAGAAAGAGTTATCAGTTCATCAAAGAGTATTTAAAAGATGCGTTAGTAAAAGTCGATGAATTGTTTCATAAAGACAGCCCCATTACCGGCGTTGCTACCGGTTTTGACGATTTGGATATCAAGACTGCAGGTCTGCAGCGTTCTGATCTGATTATTATCGCCGGGCGACCATCAATGGGTAAAACTGCGCTGGCAATTAACATTGCTGAACATGCTGCAATTAAAGACAAGCAAAGTGTCGCTGTGTTCAGTATGGAAATGCCGGGTGAGCAGCTTGCGATGCGTATGATGTCGTCGTTAGGTCGTATTGATCAGCATAAGGTCAGGACAGGTAAGCTTGATGATGAAGATTGGCCGCGTCTTACCTCAGCGGTTGGTATCCTGCAGGAAACGCGAATGTTTATTGATGACACGCCCGCACTGACGCCGGCAGAATTGCGCGCAAGATGTCGTCGTATTTCGCGCGAGCATGGTCTGGATCTGGTCGTGATCGACTACTTACAGTTGATGCAGGTTGCCGGTACCTCTGAAAATCGCGCAACCGAGATTTCAGAAATATCGCGATCGCTGAAAGCTATGGCAAAAGAACTCAGTGTACCGGTGATTGCTTTATCACAGTTAAATCGAAGTCTGGAACAACGCACGGATAAGCGTCCTGTCATGTCAGACCTGAGAGAGTCGGGCGCGATTGAACAGGATGCCGACGTTATTTTGTTCATCTACCGGGATGAAGTCTACGATGAAGAAAGCCCTGACAAAGGTATTGCTGAAGTGATTATCGGCAAACAGCGTAATGGACCGATTGGTAAGGTGAAACTTGCGTTTCGCGGTCAGTACACGCGTTTTGAAAACTATGTTGAGGACTATGCATTGCCTCCGGTTGGGGTTTATGAATGACGCGACCGTCAAGGGTTGTCATTGATCGGCAAGCGCTTAAACATAATCTAAAACGGGTCAGGCACTACGCACCCAACTCCAAAATCATGGCGATTATCAAGGCCGATGCCTATGGGCATGGCTTGGTTCGCGTCGCACAAACCCTGGATGATGCCGACGCCTTTGGTGTTGCGTTTATGGAAGAGGCAATCCAGTTACGTGAAGCAGGGATTACGTCCGCAATTGTCTTGCTGGAGGGCCCACACAAGGCGGTCGATCTAAACACGATCTCAGAATTACAGTTGGACATCGTTGTCCATAATCAACATCAGCTTGATATCCTCGACAAAGCTGACCTGGTCGAACCCTTGCAAGTCTGGCTGAAACTCGATACAGGTATGCATCGCTTGGGATTCCCGCCCGCCTTATTCAACGATGTGTACCAGCGTTTGAATGCGATGAAAAATGTGAAACAGCCCATGCGACTGATGACGCACCTCGCTACCGCTAATGAAGCACAACATCCTCTAACGGCACAGCAGCTGGATTGTTTTGAATCGCTATGCAGTGAATTTGATCTGGAAAAAACGATCTCTAATTCTGCCGCAGTGATAGGTCATCCTGATACTCGCGTAGATTGGGTTCGACCGGGATTGATGCTGTATGGCGTATCGCCAATGGCTGAGGGGACTGCCGCCGATCACGATTTAAAACCGGCGATGACACTGGAGTCAGAGTTAATATCGATTCAATATTTAAACAAAGATGAACCGGTCGGTTATGGGGCGACCTGGCGTTGTCCTGAAGATATGCCGGTTGGGATTGTGGCGACGGGTTATGGTGATGGTTTTCCACGTCATGCTGAATCCGGCACGCCGATTTTAGTCAACGGCGTACGCTGTGCATTGGTGGGGCGCGCATCGATGGATATGTTAACGGTGGATTTGCGTAATCAACCCGATGCTCGTATTGGTGACCGGGTCGTGCTTTGGGGCGATTCTCTACCAATCGAAGAAATTGCCAAGCATGCGAACACCATTCCCTATGAATTATTGTGTGGCGTACATAAACGTTTGGAGTTCATTGAGCGTGGCTAAAGCCAAACTGCGTTTCCAATGTACTGAGTGCGGGGCGGAAACGCCAAAGTGGGTGGGACAATGTCCTGAGTGTCATGCATGGAATAGTTTGCAAGAAGTGATCGTTGAGAAACCTTCAGCAAACGTGAGTCGTTTTCGAGAACACCTTGCCGGACAAAGTGAAGTCTGCTCATTAGCCGATGTTGAACAGGAAGAGCAAGCGCGTTCCTCTGTTGGTATTAGTGAACTTGACCGCGTACTTGGCGGTGGTCTGGTTAAAGGCTCGGTGACCTTAATTGGCGGTGATCCCGGTATCGGCAAATCGACCCTATTGTTACAGATGCTATCGCAACTGGATGTGAATACCGGCATCAAGAGTTTATATGTGACCGGTGAAGAATCTCAGCAGCAGGTCGGTTTACGTGGGCAGCGACTGGGTTTGCCGTTGGCAGGTTTGCGTATCCTGACGGAAAACCACCTGGAGAAAATTATTCACATTGCCAGTCAGGAACAGCCCAAAGTGATCGTGGTTGATTCTATTCAAACGGTCTACAGCGATCTTTTACAATCTGCCCCCGGTGCGGTGGCACAAGTGCGTGAGTGTGCGGCGCAGCTGGTGCGTTTCGCCAAGCAAACTGGCATGGCACTCATCCTGGTCGGCCATGTTACTAAAGATGGTGCGTTAGCTGGGCCGCGAGTGTTGGAGCACATGGTTGATACCGTGCTTTATTTTGAAGGGGATAATAGCAGTCGCTTTCGTATTGTAAGAGCCATTAAAAACCGCTTTGGTGCGGTAAATGAATTGGGTCTGTTTGCCATGACGGAAAAAGGATTAAAAGAGGTGAGTAATCCCTCTGCAATGTTTTTGTCGAGACATGAAGAGCCTGTTTCAGGCAGTGTGGTGATGGTGACTCGTGAAGGCACGCGACCCTTACTGGTTGAAGTACAGGCGCTGGTAGACCATTCTCCTTTGGGAAATCCTCGTCGTGTCGTACTCGGTTTAGAACAGAATCGATTGGCGATGTTGCTTGCTGTGCTTAACCGCCATGTTGGCATTAGCACTGCCGATCAAGACGTGTTTGTTAACGTGGTGGGCGGTGTGAAAATTAATGAGACAGGCGCTGACCTGGCCATCATCATGGCGATTATTTCCAGCTTAAGGGACAAGCCTTTTCCGACCGATCGTATTGTGTTTGGTGAAGTGGGTTTGTCGGGAGAAATTCGGCCGGTTCAAAATGGAACTGAACGATTAAAGGAGGCGACGAAACATGGTTTTAGTCATGCGACTATTGCAAAAGCAAATGCGCCACAAACGGATTTGGATGGTATACAGGTCGAACCGATATCAAGACTATCCGAGGTGATGTCCTTGTTTTAATACCCTAGGCGGTGAGGGCTTGCTGCCCTAAAATCTCACCAATCTCTCGTTGTAATTGCTGCTCATCAGCCAGATTTAATTCAATTAAACGTTTTAGTCTTTGTATGCTGTCGAGATCGATAGATTCACATAGAAAGCCGACAGAATCCGATTCGATATGCACGAGACTGGTCTCCATCTCAATTGAGGTCCCCTGAAGTTCTATTTCCAGTTTAAATATCTCTCCAATGACACCATGTAATTCGGATGGCAGTTTTACCAATACACCTTTTAATGAGATATCCATAAGCTCAGACTGCCAGCTTTGTTGACCTCGATGTATTACCACGGGTGCATCGAATGCGATGCGACTAAACCGTCTTTTTTCACTGATTGTGTTGTTAGACATAATTCACTCCTATCCTGACAGCGGCATATGACTGCAAAACTTGAGTCAGGAGTGAGCGTCTTCCACGTCTTTTTCCTGCCAGCTCATCCGCACCATTTTGACAGCGCTGTCAGAGACCTGAGTGATTTCGACAAGATAATTATCGATTTTGAGCGTAGTGCCCGCTTCGGGGATGTATTCCAGGTGTTCGAGTAACAAACCATTGAGTGTCTTTGGCCCATCGGTCGGTAGCTGCCATTTTAGCTGGCGATTGATCTCGCGCAGATGCACGGTTCCATCAATCATATAACTGCCGTCCTCCTTCGGTTGAATATCCAGGTTATGGGTCTGCAGATCGGTAGTAAATTCACCGATGATTTCCTCAAGGATATCTTCTAATGTGACCAGTCCCTGTATCACGCCGTATTCATCCACCACAATACCAAAGCGGCGTTTATTACGTTGAAAATTCAGCATCTGTGTATTTAATGGCGTGCCTTTAGGTACAAAGTAACAATCGGACAATATGCTCTTGATTGTCTCGATCGCCATGTCACTCTTGTCATTAAGAATACGCGGTATCCTGCGCACATGAATAACACCGATCACATTATCAATTGTGGATTGATAGACCGGGATGCGCGTGTGTTGCGCGTGGTTTAGCTGTTCAATGATTTCCTTAATCGGGTCATCCAGATCAATGGCGACCATTTCGTTCCTGGGTACCATGATGTCATCGACGGTGACATTCTCCAGTTCCAGAATATTTAGCAGCATCTTTCGATGGCGCAACGGTATCAAACCACCGGCTTCTCTGACTACGGTTCTGAGTTCGTCGCGAGATAGTGGTGTGTCACTTTGTTCTTCGGTATTGATACCGACCAGGCTCAACAAGCCGTTTGACACCCAATTAATTAACCACACCGCCGGATAGGCAATCTTCATTAACGGCGTCAATATATAGCTGGCTGGGAAGGCGATCTTTTCCGGGTGAAAAGCCGCGATGGTTTTTGGCATGACTTCAGCAAAGATTAGGAAAACGATCACGAGTACAAATGGGGCAATTGCCACACCTAAATCACCCAACAGGCGCATGCCAATCAGCGTGGCGATGGTCGCGGCAATAATGTTCACCAGGTTATTACCCAGTAATATCAGTCCTATCAATCTGTCGGGTCGAGACAATAAGGCTTGAGAAATAATAGCACTGCGTTTCCCTTCCTTGGCCAGGTGTTTCAATCGGTAGCGATTCAGCGCCATCATGGCAGTTTCTGAACTGGAGAAGAATGCAGAGAGAAATACCAGTAAGACTAATGCTCCACACAAAAACGATAACGAAATGTCGTCCAAAAAAAGCGATCCTCCGAATAATTAAGATAGGCTATTGTGAGCGTGTAACGGGTAGGGCTGTCAAGATATTTAGGTAAATTACTTCACCTAAACTCGATTTAGAATCAATTCAAGTACGAATTTCGTGCCCATGTAGGCAAATAATAAGGTAATAAATCCACCCAGCGCCCAGCGCGTGATACGTTTGCCTCGCCAACCTGCCAGCCACCTACCGCAAAGCAGAATGCCATAAATGAACCAGGCGAGGATCGACAGTACCGTTTTATGGATCAGGTGTTGTGCAAAGAAATCCTCAATAAACATCAGTCCGGAGGCGAGGCTTAAACTCAGCATGAAGAAACCGATGGCAATGAACTGTATTAACAATTGTTCCATCACCTGTAGCGGAGGCAGTACATTGATTATTTTGGTGACTTGTTTGGTTGCGATCAGCCTTTCCTGAAAGGCAACCAGCATTGCCTGTAATGCGCTTATCATTAAAAGACTATAGGCCGAGATAGATAACAAGATATGGATTTGTAATCCCAACGTCAGCGATTCGCTGAGAATTCGCTGTTCCGGGAACAGGATCTTGAGACTCAAGGTCAACGCAGCGAAAGGCAATAGAATTAGCAGCAGGTTTTCAAGCGGGCGGTAAAGTGCTGAAAGCAGTACGAAAACAGTTACCAGCCAGCCTAACAAAGAGAATGTGTTGAAAAAGCCCAAATCCAGACCGTCAGCAACGAATAAATACTGGTACAACATAAGCCCGTGCAGACAAAGTGCGACCGCACTGCATGCCAACGATGCCGGTAAGGTATATTTCGGGGCCTGGTTCGGCCTGAAAGTCTTTACCGCAATACCGGCTGCGCCAGCTAAATACATAAAAGTGGCAATGAATGGCGTTATGTTCATCTGTTAATCGGTTCGAGCGTTGAGAAGCAATGTTCTCATATTATCCATTGTTCTAATAGTGCTGTATGTTGATGTTTTCCGATGTTTTTTATTGATGCCAATACGTTAGAATAACAGTAATTATTTAAACCAGACGTCGTTAATTTAATCATGTTCGATACGCTTTCTGACAAACTGACTCGTGTCTTCAAGGACCTTCGCGGTCAGGGCCGACTCACCGAAGAAAATATTTCTGATGGCCTACGGGAAGTCCGTATGGCTTTGCTGGAAGCCGATGTGGCGCTGCCTGTCGTGCGAGATTTTATCCAGCATGTGAAACAGCGTGCATTAGATAAGGAAGTCATGACCAGCCTGACGCCGGGTCAGGTTCTGATCAAGATTGTCAATCAGGAACTGGTTGAGCTGATGGGTAATCAGCATGAGCCCCTGAACCTTAGTAGTCAGCCTCCGGCTGTTATTTTACTCGCAGGCTTGCAAGGCGCAGGTAAAACGACCAGTGCCGCGAAATTAGGTCGCTTGCTGACAGAGAAAGACAAAAAGAAAGTCGCAGTGGTGAGTTGTGATGTTTATCGTCCTGCAGCGATTAAACAACTGCAAACACTGGCCAATGATAATGGCCTAACCTGGATTGAAAGTGATGAGCAACAGTTGCCGGTTAATATTGCCAAGGCAGCGTTGGATCATGCTAGAAGACAGGCGTTTGATGTACTGATTGTCGATAGCGCCGGTCGTTTGCACGTTGATGAAGCGATGATGGACGAGATTAAATCCGTCCATGATGTCTTGCAGCCAATCGAAACCTTATTCGTGATTGATAGTATGATTGGCCAGGATGCCGTCAATGCTGCCAGCGCATTTAATGATGCCTTACCGTTAACGGGTTCCATACTGACGAAAACTGATGGTGATGCTCGAGGCGGTGCCGCGCTCACTGTCAAGAAAATAACCGGTCGACCGATAAAATTCATGGGCACCGGAGAAAAAACAACGGAATTGGCTCCGTTTCATCCCGAACGAATTGCGTCACGTATATTGGGTATGGGTGACATGCTCAGTCTCATTGAAGAGGTTGAGCAAAAAACGGACAAACAAAAGGCTGAAAAACTCGCAAAAAAGATCAAGAAAGGAAAGTCTTTTACCCTTGAAGATTTTCGCGATCAGTTAACACAGATGAATAATATGGGTGGTATTGCGGGCATGATGGATAAATTGCCAGGCATGAATCAATTACCTGCAGGAGCTGCGGCACAAGTGAATGAGAAAGAGTTCATGAAGCTCGGCGCAATCATTGATTCGATGACAAGAAAAGAGAGAGTTAAACCGGACATTATCAACGGTTCGAGAAAAAAACGTATTGCAGCTGGTTCTGGTACTCAGATTCAGGATGTGAATAAGTTACTCAAACAGTTTAAACAGATGCAAAAGATGATGAAGAAGTTTTCCAGCAAGGGTGGCATGGCAAAAATGATGCGTGGAATGGGTGGTAAAATGCCGGGTATGCCTTTCTAGATGTCTGAGGACAACGAAAAATCTGCGCTTGATTATCATCGCTATCCCGCTCCCGGTAAGCTTCGCGTATCACCTACCAAACCTCTTGCGAACCAGCGCGATTTGGCTCTGGCCTATAGTCCCGGTGTAGCGGAACCCTGCAAGGCTATCGCTACAGACAGCAAACTGGCTGCAGAATTAACCGTTCGTTCCAACATGGTTGCTGTGGTTACCAATGGCACTGCTGTACTAGGCCTTGGTGACATAGGTCCGTTGGCCGCAAAGCCAGTTATGGAAGGTAAAGCCGTGTTGTTCAAGAAATTTGCTGGCATCGACGTATTTGATATAGAAATTGACGAGAAGGATCCGGAAAAGCTGGTAGACATTATTGCCAGTCTGGAACCGACTTTTGGCGGCATCAATCTCGAGGATATTCGTTCTCCGGAATGCTTTTTGGTAGAGGGCAAGTTACGACAAAAAATGAATGTCCCGGTGTTCCATGACGATCAGCATGGCACAGCGATCATTGTTGCAGCAGCAACGATAAACGCGCTAAAGCTCGTCGATAAAAATATTGAAGATGCCAAACTGGTAACAACCGGTGCCGGTGCGGCGGGTATTGCCTGTCTCAAGCTGCTGGTCAAGCTCGGCATGAAAAAGGAAAACATCATTGCAGTCGACAGGGCGGGTGTCATCTATCGCAATCGCCGTGAAGAATTGACGACTCATAAGAAGCAGTTCGCCAGTAATACCAAGTTACGAACACTGGCAGAGGTAATGAATGGTGCTGATATTTTCCTGGGCTTATCCGGACCGGGCGTCTTAAAACAGGAAATGGTAAGAAGCATGGCCGAACGTCCCATCGTGCTGGCATTATCAAACCCGATTCCTGAGATACTTCCTGAAGAAGTACGTGCAGTGCGCTCAGATGCCATTATTGCCACTGGTCGGTCTGATTATCCCAATCAGGTAAATAACGTATTGTGCTTTCCGTTCATCTTTCGCGGTGCGCTGGATGTAGGTGCGACGGTTATCAATGATGAAATGAAGATCGCCATGGTGCACGCGCTGGCGGAAATGGCGACCGAAGAAACGCCAGAGTCCGTGGTCGCGGCCTATGGAGGTGAAGAACTTAAGTTTGGCAATGATTATCTGATTCCCAAACCGTTTGATCCAAGACTGATTATCAAACTGGCGCCGGCTGTCGCGCAGGCTGCGATGGACAGTGGCGTTGCAACGCGTCCTATAGAAGATATGGACGCCTACCGACACAAACTGTCACAGTATATCTTTGAAAGCGTGATCTTGATGAAACCGTTGTTTGAAAGCGCGAAGAAACAGCCGCAACGACTGGTTTACGCTGAGGGTGAGCAGGAAAAGGTATTGCATACAGTGCAGGCGGTTATCGATGAGAAGTTGGCAAGGCCAATCCTCGTTGGTAAGCAGCAAACGATTGAGTCACATATCAAGGCAATCGGTTTACGCATGCGACCGGGTGTTGACTGCACAATCGTCGAACCAGAGGCATACATGCAACAACATCAACTTGACTATGCAGAAGTAAAGGAAATCAATACCTGTATTGCCAGTAAAATGTTACAAGTGGGTGATGCTGACGCGATGATTTGCGGTACTGATGGCCACTTTCATGATCATCTGGCCCATGTAGTTGAAAAACTGGGTATCGATGATGCTGTGAAACAGACTGCTGCTGTTAACGTGTTATTAGTAAAGCAGGGCGCCCTGTTTATGTGTGATACCGCAGTAACAATGGATCCCTCGGCCGAACAGGTAGCAGAAAATACCCTGCTTGCAGCCGATGTCGTCAGGCGTTTCGGATTGATACCGCGGGTGGCATTGCTTTCCTACTCCAATGATGACGATATTGATTCGCCATCTATCATAAAGATGCGTGATGCATTGAACTTACTTAAGCAAATGGATCCAACGCTGGAAGTCGAAGGGCCGATCAGGGCGGATGCGGCATTGATGGCAAATATACGCGATCGTGTTGTTCCTGATGCCAGTCTTGCCGAGAATGCGAATTTGTTAGTTATGCCAAATGTTGATGCGGCCAAGATAGCCAACGACCTGGTAAAGGTACTAACAAGCGGTATTACCATTGGCCCTATCCTGGTTGGTATGAACCACGCTGTACATATTATGACGCCGTCTTCCACGGTAAGACAGCTGGTAAACGTGAGTGCCATTGCTGCCGTGGACGCCCAGATTAAGGCGTAAGGATCACATTCGCTTTTTTCAGTAGGTTCAGTTTGATTCAAGCGCGTGTTGGGGTTTAACAACGAACGTGATGATTATCGTAAACAGGATAATGAGGCTAAAACAAACAAGACTCCATTCGGCAATACTAAAGCTCAGAAACGTCCATTGCACTTCAGCGCACTCACCCGAGCCACTTAGTACCATCTTTAATGCCTCTGCCAAAGGAAAGACTTCCAACATGTAGTCAAGACCAGGGCCGCACTCTGGTACTTTTTCAGGAGGCAAATGTTGTAGCCAGGTTTGTCTCCCCGCAATACTTAGCCCGGTCACTGCAGTGATAATGGTTATACCGCTGTAGACATATTGCATCCAGCCTGATGGGTTATGAATCGTCGCGATTAACGCGATAACACCTACAACAATATAGGCGATACGTTGAAAGATGCACAGCGGACAGGGTTCCAGACCCTGAGCATGCTCAAGATATAGACCGAATCCAAGTAAACCCAGACAGCCGACAAATACAGCCAGGTAAAATAACCTTGTCATAATGAAGTGTTAAGTTGTTTAGGATATTTCGTTTTGTGCTAACTTGTGGACAGTATAAATAAAAAAATGTTCCTCTGTCTCTTTTGTCAGATTTTTAGCCAATTATATCATCATGATTGCTATTCGAATTATTGAAATTACGTTTCCGGTATTTGCTATTGTCATAACGGGATTGATTTACGCCAGACGTTTTAACCCGGACATGAGCCTGCCAAATCGTTTGAACATGGACGTGTTTATCCCGTGTTTGTTATTTAGTGTGATCTATGAAAAGGCAGGGGTGTCGGGATTATTTGGAAATCTGGCGCTCTCGATTTCGCTTGTAGTGTTATTGTCAGGGGCTATTGCTTTTATTGTTGGTCGATTGTTTCAGATACAGGCAAAAACACTGTGTCCGACAATTATGTTTGGTAATGCCGGTAACCTTGGGTTACCGCTGGTTATTCTTAGCTTTGGTGAAAATGCCTTACCTGAGGCAGTGATCTGTTTTGTTGTATGTAATTTTTTACATATCACGATCACCAGCTATTGGTTAGGCAATAAACCTGATTTATTTCGTCCTTTATTCACACCCATGATTATTACGGTGTTAGTGGCGATATTGCTCAGTGTTGCGGATGTTCCATTATCGAAAACATTGTTAGAGCCTGTCCGTATGTTAGGCAATATTTGTGTGCCGTTAATGCTGTTTGCCCTGGGTGTCAGATTAATTGATTTACGTTTAAGTGAGTGGCGTATCGGTATGTTGGCTGCGTTGTTATCGCCTATAAGTGGTATTGCTATCGTATTAGCGATTTCTCCGTTTATCGAATTAACCCGACTGGAGCAGGGCGCGCTATTTTTATTTGGTGCGTTACCACCAGCGGTGATGAATTTCCTATTTGCTGAACACTACAATCAGGAACCGGCTAAAGTGGCAGCAATGGTGTTATTTGGTAATGCCTTTAGTGTTGTTTCCATCCCATTAGCCCTGGCTTATGTGTTGCCGCGTTTTGGCTAGAGATTATTGTTTTGTTAAATATTGACTGAAAAAATCAGTCAGTCTTGTCTCTATCCAATACTCTGTTTTGCCTGTCTCATCCTGATGTATAAAACCGACATGGCCACCACGGTTGGTTAATTCCAATTTGGTGGTAGTGGATAATTCTTCTGCAGTTGGAATTGATGACACACTCATAAAGGGGTCGTCTTTACTGTGCAGTATTAAGGTCGGCGTCTGGATAGCTTTCAGGAACTGTTTCGAGCTTGAACGGCTGTAGTAGTCATTCACACCGTCAAAGCCGTGAATCGGTGCGGTGACATTATCATCAAACGAGAAGAAATCACGCCATTGATGGATATGGTTCATGTTGATTGGCGCTGGCCTGTGTTTGAATTTGTCTTTCATCTTGTTGCGAATATGACTGATTAGATGCCATTGGTAGATTCTTGAGAAACCGCTGCCCAGTGACCGTGCCCCGTCAGCCAGATCAAACGGCACAGATACCGCCATGGCAGCAGTGAGTAAGGTGTTATCTTTTTGTTCGCCCAGGTATTTCAGCAGCACATTACCTCCGAGAGATATCCCGACGGCGGTTAATGGCCGTGACGGGTAACGTTTTCTTAATGCTAAAAGTAAGCTATGGATATCACCAGTATCACCCGAGTGATAGCTTCTATCGTGACGATTATGTCTGCCACTGCAACCACGAAAGTGCATCAGCACGCCCTGCCAGTTATTGTTTTTTATGGTGTTGAGTAAACCTTTGGCATAGGGAGATTTGATTGAGCCTTCCAGTCCATGAAGCACAACCACGATGGGCGAATCCTTGCTAGTTGTATTTGTTGTCCAGACAAGATCGATAAAATCACCACCCGGTAATTCAAATTGTTCGGGCTGCGTCTCGATCTCCGGTGGGTTTCTGAATAATGCCGGGAATAAAGTTTGCAGATGGCGGTTACGACACCACCAGACAGGTTTGAATTTACTGGTGACTATACGACCGTATTTGATGGCGTCTTCGCCTGTGTATTCATTCATCAATATGTCGTTTTAGTAAACCCTGATAGGCATCGATACGACGATCGCGAAAATAGGGCCATATACGTCTGAGTTGTTTAGTGCGATCTAAACTAATCTCTGTCATGATCACTTCGGCCTTGTCGCTTGTGCACTGTTGCAGGATCTCACCTTGTTGTCCGGCGATAAAACCAGAACCCCAAAACAGTGTTTGCATGTTGGCATCGTCAGTTGCTTCCAGTCCTATCCGATTGCTGACCATGATGGGTAAGGAATTCGCAATCGCATGACTGCGTTGAATGGTTATCCATGCCTCGCGCTGTCTTTGATTTTCAGTTGCATCTTCATCTGGCTCCCAGCCAATGGCACTTGGGAATAATAATAGGTCCGCATCGGCCATTGCCATCATTCGCGCTGCTTCCGGAAACCATTGATCCCAACAGACTAATACGCCGAGTTTACCAATTGATGTAGAGACAGGTTTGAAGCCCTGATCGCCCGGAGTGAAATAAAATTTTTCATGGAAGCCGGGATCATCAGGAATATGCATTTTTCTGTATTTGCCAGCCAGGCTGCCATCTTTATCACAAACAATTGCTGTATTGTGGTAAATGCCCTCTGATCGCTTTTCAAACAATGTGGTAACGATGACAATGTTATTTTCTCTGGCCAGTTGCTGAAATACTTCCGTACTTTTGCCCGGGATGGTTTCTGCATTATCAAAGTGCACCGGGTTTTCAGTAATGCAAAAGTAATGAGACAGGCTTAATTCCGGTAATAAAACCAGATCCGCGCCTTGTTTCGCAGCAGATATAATCTGCTCGCGGTTTTTATCGAGATTATCAGCATAGCTTTGGCTGTAATGATGTTGCGCGACGGCGACGTTAAGCTTTTTCACTGTTTATTACTCCTGAGGGTAGCGGCATTGTCGCACAATGGATGCCACCATATTGTTTAATTAATGCCGTTGATATGATGCCAATAACGCGGCGATCTGGAAAACACTGCTTAAACGTATTCATCGCTGTTATGTCTTCAGCAACGCCAAACTGGGGAACCAGTACTGCGCCATTAATAACAAGGAAATTAATATAAGAGGCGGGCAGGTATTGTTCATCGAATCTTGTTGCCGGCATTGCTATCGGGATTAAGTTGAAATTCAGTGCACCGTCATCAGTTAATGCCTTCAATTCAGCCTCCATGTCACGCAGCGATTGATAATCTGGATGAGCAGAGTCCTGACAGCTGCAATAAACGATGGTGTTTGTATCGACAAAACGTGCAAGATTGTCAATATGGCCATCGGTATCATCTCCAGTTAACCTACCGTGTTCAAGCCATAGCACACGATCACAGCCGAGGTGTTGTTTAAACAACTTCTGCATGTCATGTCTGGATTTGTCAGGGTATCGTTTCAGCAAACAAGACGATGTCGTTAGTAGCGTCTCTTGTCCGTTAGTATCAATACTGCCTGGCTCCAATACGATATCAATGTTTCTTAAACTTGTGTTGGTAAATAACCCCTGTTGATAAAGGGTTTTATTAACCGAATCATCTAGCTCAAACGGGTATTTCTCTCCCCAGCCGTTAAAGCTGAAATTATTAAGCACTGGCTTTCCATCGACTAATGTGAACAACGGACCATAATCGCGACACCAGGTATCGTTGGTTGGACAGACGATTAGTTGGAAACGATGTGTAAGAACTGAGGCTTGTTGCAGTAGATTAAGTATGTGATAGGAGTGAGATTCATCATAACAAATAACGATGGTTTTCTGGCAAGCTGATGTGGCGATAATAATTTCTAAATAGATCTGTTCAATCTCAGCAAGCGAATTTTTCCAATCACTCTGTTTATGTGGCCAGGTGAGTAAAAGCGCAGACTGTGGCTCCCATTCAGCGGGAAGTCTTACGCTTTGTTCAGTCTTCAACGGTATAGGGCAGAGAGCTAACGCCTATCGGATTGGTGTTGTCGCCATCTGCAAATAAGGACTGATTCAGTTTATCCAGATCCAATACGGCTAGTGCATAGTAATGACCATCAGGATGGCTTTCTGCATTGATGACACTGCCGGCTTTTGTCGCGTCTGCGGTTAGTAGCTGCGTCCCTGAGCTTAAGGTTTGTTTTGCATGAATAAACTGAACACGTTTTTTCACCTCGCCACGATAATGTAATCTGGCTATGACTTCCTGCCCGGGATAACAACCTTTCTGATAACTCAACGCGTCAAATTGGTCCATGTTTAACATTTGCGGTAAGAATTGCTCTTGTGTGTCTGTGCTTACCCAGGGAATGCCTGCCTGAATATTGAGGAGGCGCCAGGCTTTTGCTCCAGCGAGTGTCATGTCTGATTGATGTTTTACAAGTTCAATCAGCCTGTTGCTATTCGCAATGACAATATATCGTTGTGCTTCGCCAGGCAGACAGCAGAGATAGCCATCATCTAATGCGCTAATGTCAGATTCATTTAATACAGGTTCGGTTTGCAACGATGCTGGGAGTGAAGAAATATTGGCAAGTCCAAGTGTTGGCATCGCGTCTGATTGATCAATGACGTTGACATCCGAGCGCAGGATAAACATTTGTAGCCGTTTAACAAGATAGTTTTTTTGTTCTGTATTGATGAGCAGCAGATAGCTATGACCAATATTCATGATCAGCATATTGCTAATCACCTGACCCTTGGGGTTACACCAGGCAGTGTATTGTGACTGCATCGGGCTAAGGTCTTTTATATCGGTGATGAGTTGCCCATGCAGAAATGACTCGCGGTCTTCGCCACTGATTTCCAATAAGCTAAATTCAGTGATGGGGATTAAGCTGGGCGATTGCAGTGCTGCTTCCAGTTCTTGATCAGGGTGACCAAAGTCGGAAAGACAGTCATGCTCCCAGTTTGCATTAAGCCCTTTTAAATAGTCTTGCCAGTCAGTGTTCATAAAGCTTAATGCAGATTATGGGTCTCGCGGATCAATGCAACAATATGGTTTAGTTCATCTGATTGCGATTTATCCTTTCCCATAATCCAGTTCATGATGTCTAAATCGGCTTCATTGAGTAGCTTATCAAAGCCTTGCTTCTCTGTTTCAGAAAGTTGATCGTATTTTGTCTTGATAAAATCCTGAAACAGGATGTCCATTTCTCTGATACCGCGACGACAGCGCCAGAATAAGCGGGATCTATCGTTCATCGTTTCGGGCAGAACTTAAAGTGTGCGCGTAACCATCAACTTTTTGATCTCTGCAATCGCCTTGGCCGGGTTCAAGCCTTTAGGACAGGTGTTGGTGCAGTTCATAATGGTATGACAGCGATACAGTCGGAATGGGTCTTCCAGGTTATCCAGACGTTCACCGGTAAATTCATCTCGGCTGTCTACGATCCAACGATAGGCCTGTAGCAATATTGCCGGGCCGAGATAACGATCGCTGTTCCACCAGTAGCTTGGGCAACTGGTCGAGCAGCAAGCACAGAGAATACATTCGTATAAACCATCAAGCAGTTCTCTGTCTTCTTTAGATTGTAGGCGCTCGGCATCAGGTGGAGGTGGTGTTTGGGTTTGCATCCATGGCTTGATTGATGCGTATTGTGCATAGAAGTGTGTCAAGTCAGGAACCAGATCTTTCACCACCGGCATATGCGGTAATGGATAAATTGCGATGTCGCCGCTGAAATCATTGATCGCCTTGGTACAGGCCAGCGTATTGGTACCACCAATATTCATAGCGCAAGAACCACAAATGCCTTCTCGACATGAGCGTCTGAAGGTCAGGGTCGAATCAATTTCATTTTTAATATAAATAATCGCGTCCAATACCATTGGCCCACAGTTATCAAGATTAATTTCATAAGTATCCAGACGAGGGTTCTCACCAGAGTCGGGTTCCCAACGATAAATGCGAAAGGTTTTTTTATTACTCGCACCATTCGCATTGGAAAACGTCTTTCCTATTTTGACTTTTGAATTTTTTGGTAAGGTAAATTCGGCCATGATTTTTCTCTAGTAAAATAATTCGATTAATAGACGCGTTTCTTTGGAGGAAAAACATCCACTTCGTCTGTCAGCGTATACATATGCACCGGACGGTACTCGAAGCTGACATTGCCTTTATCATCCAGTGACGACAGAGTGTGTTTCATCCAGTTTTCATCGTCGCGATCCGGAAAATCTTCACGCGCATGGGCACCGCGGCTTTCCTGTCTGTTATAAGCAGAATGAATGCTGGTGACAGCGCTGCCTAACAAATTTTCCAGTTCTAATGTTTCGATCAAATCGGTATTCCAAACCAGACTCTTGTCTTCAACTTTGACATCGCTAAACGATTGCCAAATTTCGGCCATTTTATCCATGCCTTCTTTCAAGGTCTCACCGGTTCTGAATACTGCCGCATCGTTTTGCATCGTGCGCTGCATGTTGTCGCGTATTTTTGCTGTCGGTGTATTGCCCTTGTTATAACGAATTTTATCGAGTCGGGCTAAACACTCATCGCCAGCGTCTTTTAGCGTCTTATGTGGCGCATCGGGTTTCATGTTCTCAGAGCAGAAGTTCGCCGCTGCGCGCCCGAATACGATCAAATCGAGTAACGAGTTTGAACCAAGACGGTTAGCACCGTGAACCGATACACAAGCCGCTTCACCAATAGCCATCAAGCCTTCTACCACGGCATCGGGATCGCCATCTTTCAACGTCACTACCTGACCATGATAATTGGTCTGAATGCCGCCCATGTTGTAGTGAACCGTTGGAATAACCGGAATCGGTTCTTTGGTAACATCGACGCCGGCAAAGATTTCTGCTGATTCAGCGATGCCAGGTAGACGTTCATTAATCACTGCCGGACCCAGATGTTCTAAATGGAGATGAATGTGATCCTTGTTTTCGCCAACGCCACGACCTTCTCGAATTTCCATGGTCATTGAACGACTGACAACGTCACGTGATGCCAGGTCTTTTGCTGAGGGCGCATAGCGTTCCATAAAGCGTTCGCCTTCAGAATTGGTCAGGTAGCCACCTTCACCACGCACACCTTCTGTAATCAAACAGCCTGAACCGTAAATACCGGTCGGGTGAAATTGGGTGAATTCCATATCCTGCAAGGGCAGGCCAGCTCGTAACACCATACCGTTACCATCACCGGTACAGGTGTGGGCTGAAGTTGCAGAAAAATAAGAACGTCCAAAACCGCCAGTGGCTAACACTACCTGGTGACCGCGGAAACGATGAATCGTCCCGTCTTCCAGGTTTATCGCCATCACGCCACGGCAAACACCATCATCCATAATCAAATCAAGCGCGAAATATTCAATAAAGAATTCGGCTTCATGTTTTAAAGACTGTTGATAGAGAGTGTGCAATATCGCGTGCCCGGTTCTGTCTGCGGCCGCGCAGGTTCGCTGTGCAGTCCCTTCGCCATAGTTTGTGGTCATGCCTCCAAACGGGCGTTGATATATTTTGCCTTCTTCAGTTCGGGAGAATGGGACACCTTGGTGTTCCAGTTCGATTACTGCCGGTACTGCTTCACGACACATATACTCAATCGCATCCTGATCGCCCAGCCAATCAGAACCTTTAATTGTGTCATACATGTGCCAGCGCCAATCATCCGGCCCCATATTGCCTAATGACGCACTCATACCACCCTGTGCTGCCACGGTGTGACTTCTGGTTGGAAACACTTTAGTGATACAGGCTGTTTTTAGCCCTTTCGCTGCCATACCAAACGTTGCGCGCAGACCTGCGCCACCGGCACCGACGACAACAATGTCGTATTTATGGTCAATAATTTTGTAAGAGTCAGTCATTATTCTTATAGTCCTAAATAAACTTTCAGTACAGCAATCGACGCAGACAGTCCGGCCAACCAGGCGAGGAATTTGACCAATACCAAACAACCAATTTTCTGCCATTCTGAATCAACATAGTCTTCAATCACGACTTGCACGCCCAGTAGAGCGTGATAGAAAAGTGAGAACAAGAACAGCAACAGCAGGGCGGCATTAGTAATATTGCCTAGCCAATCGGCGAGGCTGGAGTAATCAGCACCGGTGACAAAGACCAGTGTGTATATCAGCCACAGGCTGAGTGGTGCCAATGCCATGGCAGTCAGGCGTTGTGCAGTCCAGTGATGTGTGCCTTCTTTCGCAGAACCCAGACCACGCGCTTTTGCAATCGGTGTTTGTAAGCTCATGCTGCCACTCCCGCTATCATCGTGGCAATTGTCAGGATGATGCTAACGGCAATGACTGCATAACCACTCTTGTATGTGGTTTCGATCTCAAGTCCCATACCGGCATCCCAGAACAGGTGACGGATGCCGTTGGCAAGATGGTAATAAATAGAAAATACAAATGCTGCGGTCAGTATTTTTCCATACCAGGTACTGACGTGTTGCTGAATATTGTTAAATGCAGGTTCACTGGTAGCTAGGCCGACCAGCCAGCAGCTCAGAAACAGGGCGCCTAAGCTGAGAAACACCCCCGTCGCTCTGTGCGTAATAGAGAGCATTGAAGTGATTTGTGGTTTATATACCTGTAAATGGGGTGATAACGGGCGCTCCACCGATTGCATAATTATTACCTCAATTGTTAATCAGCCCGAGAGTTTATCAGGCAATGTGAAATAGTCTTACTATTTTAAAAGTCGATGCAGCGGCCTTTCTTTTCCCAATCACCATAGCGAGTTGGTTCCGGTCCTTTAGGGCCGCCGATTTCTTTGAGCTTGGGTTTGGCGTCGTTTTTACTGACGGGCTGATTATCTTTGCCCGTTTTCTTTTCGTCCTGTTCCATTTTCTTATTATTATTCAATAAGTTAGATAAAATGCTTTGTTGCAGTAGGTGGCCACTTTGCTGCTCAAATAAAAGCCGATAGTATCTTGTTAAAATGAAAGGATTTCAAGGAGTTATCTGAGTGATCATGGACACTGAGCAGCAATCATCACTCGCGTTATTAAGGTTGCCAATCAAGCAATCTCTTCCCATACATCTGGCGGTGATTATCATCTACATTCTATCTATCCTGATACCGTGGATGACAGGATTAAGTCTGGCACAAAAAATATCTGTAAGCCTGATAGTCATATTGAGCTGGGTAATCGGTTACCGACGCAAGTTGAACGATGCGTTTAAACAGCAATCGCAGGAGTTGATTGCAAATGCCTCGGATGAATGGCAATTGAGGATGACAGATGGTCAGGTCGTGGCTGTTGAATTAGCCAATGTGCAATTTGTTCATCCATGGCTGGTTATTGTCAGAGTCGTACATGCAGGAAAAAAGCAGTCTTTCATTTTTACCCCGGACATGTTGGAAGAGCATTTATTTCGCTGTCTGCGCATACGTTTATTGCATCGAATGGGTAACGATTAATGCGTGATTTTTGTCCACCATGCCAATAGTAATTTTCTGATTGGTGTCAGACTGGTACTGGTATGAACGAGGTCAGTATTCAGCATTTCTCGCAGTGTTTTTGAAGCAATACGACTGAGAATGACACCGTGCAAGAACCGTTGTCTGTCAGTGTGAGAGAGGCTTGCACCGGCTTCATTATTCAATGTAATTAATGTTTGAATCATTTGCCTGAATTGTAATTGTTGGTCGCGATTCGTTTCACTGTCTGTCGGCAGTTCCAGTTGCGTAATATCAAGGTATTCTGCGGGGATTAAACAACGCGAATGCGTTACGTAAGTGAATGGTTTTTGCAGACAGCAAAAAAAATGATACACACCAGCGATTTGTTCAATTGTATTTAGCACTGGTGGCTCATTCAGGCCAAGCGATTGAGCGCATAGTTTCCAGATTACTCCCTCGCATTGCCGGCTTTGTTGCAAGGCTTCGCTGAGTTGTAGTGGTTGAGGAACTTGAATCAGTTTTTCATAATTCATAACAGCTTGGTTGAGCGAGCCAAGCAGTGCTGGATCAATATCAAATAGCTGTTTTATTTGCTTGGTCACCGGATGTCGCGGCTGTTGTTGCAGGCGCGATAATTCCTCCAGCCACCAGTTAAATTTTATCTTGGCAACGCCCGGGTCAGTACATTCAATAATGATATCGTTTAGTTCATTGGCCAGGGCATGAATGGCCACGAGTTTGGCTTTAACATGCTCATTAACAAACAGGCAGGCATAATAAAAATTTGAACCTGCAGGCGTTGCCTTGTTGATACAGTATTGATGATTAGAGTTAGTTACAGAGTTCACTAAGCTTTACATGAATTTCCGAGGGAGAGTTGATTGTGCCATCGGCATTCCAACTAGTGGGGTCTTCATCGTCAGCGATATAGCCATACAAAGCAATTAATGTCTTTGTCCCGGCTCGACGTCCGGATTCGATATCGCGTTTTGCATCGCCGACATACACTGTATTTGCCGGTGCTGCCTGCATTAACTTGCAGGCATGAGTGATTGGCGCTGGATGTGGCTTTCGATGTTCAGTGGTATCTCCGCAAACGACACAGGCAACACGGTTTTCCAGATTCAATACTTTTATCAGAGGTTCGGTTAGCCAGGTACTCTTGTTTGTCACAATACCCCAGACAATTTCTTGCTCATCCAATCCATCAAGCACGTTATCGAAGCCGTCAAACAAAGTGGAATCAGAAGCAATATCGTCATAATAATTTTGTAAAAATTGATCGCGTATTTTTTCGAAACCCGCATCAGACTCTTCGATGTCAAACGCAAGCTTGACCATGGCATTGCCGCCGAGGCTGACAACGGGACGGATGGTCTCCAGCGGCAATGCGTCTTTACCGTGTGACATTCTTGTCGAATTGAGCGCGCGCGCCAGATCCGGCGCAGTGTCTGCCAGCGTGCCATCAAGATCAAAAAGCACATGGGTAATCATTGTCTGTTAATCAGCGACCGCAGCTAAAATATAGTTTACATCTGGCCTGTCGGATAGCGTTGCGCGGCCAAACGCAGGGTTATAGTTCACACCGCTGATGTCCTTAATCCTCAGTCCAGCCTCTTGACAGAATTGATGTAATTCAGACGGGCGAATAAACTTTTGGTAATCATGCGTACCTTTAGGCAATAGCTTGAGCAGGTATTCGCCGGCAAGCACAGCCAGTAAATATGATTTCAGGCTTCGGTTAAGCGTAGATACAAAAACATAGCCGCCCGGTTTGACTAGGCTAGCACAAGCTTGAATTAACGAAGCGGGGTCCGGCACATGTTCCAGTAACTCCATGCAACTAACTGCATCAAAGTAAGCCGGCTTTTGCAACGCAAACGACTCCGCCGTTATCACGGAGTAATCAATCTCAAGTTGATTGTCGATGGCGTGCTGTTTCGCAATTCGGATGTTTTCTTCACTGGCATCTATCCCGTAAACGGCGGCACCAGATTGGCACATTGCTTCAGTCAGAAGACCTCCACCACAACCAATGTCTACTACCGTTTTGTTTTCCAGTGTTGCATAACGCTGGATGTAGTTAAGTCGTAATGGATTGATGTCATGCAGCGTTTTGAATTCACCCTGCGTATCCCACCATTGGGAGGAGTGAGAGGAAAACTTATTTAGCTCGTTAGCATCGACATTTTCAGAGTAGGACATGCGTGTAAAAAATGTAAAGTTTTAAATTGGTTTAGCTATTTTGTGCAAGATATTGAATATCAATCATAATTGTTAAATCAGTTCATCACCAGGTTTATCAGGACACGTTTGAAGTCAGTTTTAGCGTAGATTTTAACATAGTCCTATAGTAATCTTTTTGACGACAGGGTTTCGGGTTCAAGCATACAAATAATTAAAAAAGTTTTTTAAGGAAATCGTGAAAATGAATAATAGTTTTGCATTACGCTTAAAGCACATCGTCTTTATTTTATTTATCCTTTCTGCAAGCGGCTGTGCAACTACTAATGTTGCTGATGAAAGAGACCCATGGGAAGGTTTCAACAGGAACGTGTTCGCTTTTAATGAGGCTGTTGATAATGTTTTATTTAACCCTTTGGGAAAAGCATACAACTTTATCATGCCTGATATTCTGGATAACGGCGTCAGTAATTTCTTTAGTAATATTGGTCAAATTTCAAATATTGCCAATGACTTATTGCAATTAAAATTTGATAAAGCCGTTAACGATACAGTCCGTTTCATGATCAATTCGACAATCGGTCTGTTTGGCTTTCTTGATATTCTTTCTTCCGAACTGCCATCTGGCGGTGAGGACTTCGGCCAGACTCTGGCACATTGGGGGGTGGGTCCAGGTCCCTATGTTGTCGTGCCTTTATTTGGTCCGGGCACGGTTCGTGATGCTACCGGTTTTGCCGTTGACACCGGTTTACTGAACCCAATTCAGTATCTTGAAAGTGATAAATTAAGAGCCGGCTTATTGTCGTTGAACTATGTTGATTTTAAATCTGATTTGCTCAGCACATCCGATTTGATTGGTGAAGCCTCTCTCGACAAATATGAGTTTACCAAAAATGCTTTTTTTGAAAGGCGAGCAAATCAAATCAATGACGGGACAATTACCGACTTCCCGGAATAGTCCTGACTAGTTAAACAGGAAAATAGTTGAATTAATCCAGTGTCATTCGGTTATCGACAATACCGATGGCACTGGCAAAATTAATCAGGTTTGTTTGTTTGTCGATAGCCTGTTCACTATTGATACCGGAAAGCGCCTTAGCTTCAAGAAACTGTTTATAGATAGTCGAGCTCAAGCGCTGCATGCGTTTGGTGTTGGCTGTAGCAGCGCGCTCCTCAAGCTCTAATGCATTCCACGCAGCGATGAAGTTATCCATGTTTTCTTTTTTCCAGTCTTTGCTGTTTAAAAAATCAGCAATTAACTGTTCTCCCATACCGGCTTTAGCGGCGCTATTGGCTTGCGAAGACTCAGTTGTTGCATTTGCGGAGGTTTCAGCAAGGTTATCCGTTTCTGAGCCCGGTGGTTTAGGGTAAAACAACACTACCCCTATAATCAGGATTAATACCAGGCCACCGCCCAGCAGCATCATTCCCATCGGCATGGGTTTTTTCGATACGATGGGCTGATCCGGGATGACAGGAAGATTTTCGTTGCTTTTTGCTCTTTCGGAAGGGGGACGCATTTCAGTGCGATCACGCTGTACCGTCTCTGTCGTTACGTCGTCTTCGAGAACCAGCGGAGGCAGATAATCGATAGCTTTAACTTTTATCTCGCCGGAGACAATTTTCTGGATTAATTCGCCCCGCGACTTGCGATAGTTTTCCTTATTAAGGATACCGGTCGCGTACTGGCGGGCGAGAGACCTGAGAGTGGCGGAATCCATGTCGATTATCCTACGTCTTCGCGAATCAATCTGAAGCCGGTTTCATCGTCCGGGTTACCGTCATGGCTTCGTTCCAAGGATATTTCACATTTAGCATGGGGGTCGCTAAACGCGCCGCCTTTGGCTGTTGTGCTTTCGCCATCCAGTACCCATTCCTGAACGTTGCCAACATAATTCTTTAAGCCCCAGCCGTTTGATTTACCTGACTTGACGCTGACGGTGCCGGTGCCCTTGATCAGTTTATCACCGACAGAAACGCGGCAGTTAAAATCTTTCTTTGGTTGTTTGCCGCCGGCGTTGGCGGCGTATTCCCATTCCTGTTTGTTAGGAATGCGATAGGTTTTACCCGTTCGTTCAGACAGCCATTCTGCATACTCGCGCGCGCGTTGCAGACTAATGCCTGTCATCGGTTCATTACGTCTTGCTTTGTCCTTAATCGGCTGGCAAGTGCCGCTTAAAATACAGTATTTGCTCCAGTCACTGACCGAGATTTCGTATTTTGCTATGGCAAAGGGTTTATCGAAACCTTCGCCATTGGGTACCACTACCATTAATGGGCCGCGTGCCGAAGAGTGAATCATGTCGAAACAGATGGCTTTGGCGCGAGTTCCATAACCGGCAAGACGTGAAGTGCACTCGGCATCACTCTCGATGGGTTCCCACTTAACTTCAATGGCAGCAGCCCCACCAGCGGAACTGGTTGCTGCGGTAGAGATTTCGTCTAGGGATTTTTCTGCCGTTCTGATTCGGGGCTTGGGCGTCGGTTTGACTTTGGCGATCAGTTGATCAAGTTCCTGTTGTGCAGTTGCATAGTCAGGGCTGTCAGACCATTTTTTCATGACGCGATCAAGCAGTTTTTTCGCTACCCGCAAGTCGTCATAATTTTCACCGGCGGCTTCTTTTTCTGTCAGGTAATCGGTGTATTCATCATTGACCGCTTTAATGCGTTGCGCCAGTGCTTCTGAAAACTGCACATATTGCGGATGGCCGGTAAATTCAGCCGCAGCTGCTTGCTGAATCTGTGTCGCCAACGTTAACTTACCTTCATTGACTGCTGCATTCGCATTAGCGAACTGTGCCCAGGGTTGCAGCTGCAACTCACGTTTTAAATTGGCAAGCGTAGGGTTTGCAGGAAACAGTCCTGCGGCAACATTTGCCAGCGTCGCAGCAGATTTCTCATTAGCGGCACGCAGCTCATTGATACGCTTTGACAGCACAGATGCGGATGTATTGCTGAATTGAGCGAAGCGAACCGGATCGGCATTAGCAATCTGCTGCACCTTTTGTCTAACATCGCTAGGAAAACTTACCGCGGTTTTGAACAGTTCCGACAGCTCGATAATGTTTGCTTCAGATTCATAAGTAAGCTTGAGATCGTTTAACTCAATACTGCCTGGATCGATTTCCAACCCGCGAGCAACAAAGGTACTGGCAGCAATAAACTCTTTGGTTTCTGCCTTACTCTTGGCCAATCTGGCGTAGGCGCTAGCCAACATTGGTCCCGCTTCTGTGGTCAAATACAAATCGTCAGCAGGTAAGTCAGACTTAAATTGTTCAAATATTTTTTCTGCTTCAGCAACGTTATTACCATCAGTTAATGATTGGAACGGCAGTTTATTGGCTTCAACACGTGCCAGGCGATCGGCTTCATCACGCGCACTCGCGATGGATTCGCGTGTCTGCAGCAAGCCTTCCTGCGCGGGGGCAAAACGTTCACCAATATTGACATAATTGTCAGCGACATCGAAACGCTCAACTTGCAGGGTTTCTTCCGCTTTGGCGATGTAGATGTCAGCGATCTGACTACGATATGTCTCCAGGGTAGCGGTAATACTCTCGTCCTCGCTAACCAGACTGTCTAATTGCTGAATATCTTTTAATAACTGTGTTTCCCATTGCGCATCTTCAATTTTAGGATCAGCCAGTGATGTTTCGATATTCGTTGTACTGACGCCTGCCAACTCGGCGGCCTTTTCTTTTCGGGCATTACCCGAAAGTTTTGCCAGTTTGATTTTTGTCAATTCCTGACTTAATTGAAGACCGTTCAATAGTTCGCCGAATTCGGCAGCAAGAATCTCTGCGTCTTCTCGTGTTCCCTGTTGCTGAATACTCTTAAGTTCTTCATCAATTAACGGTTTAAATTGCGTTGTTAAGCCCGCCAGTAACTCGCTATTCGGTTTCAGTTTCGCTAGCTGTACGATTGACGTTTGTTGCTGTTTAAAATCAGACAGCGATGTTAGTGTGCCTTGAACTTGACCTAGCTCACCTTCCAGTTGATTAATAGTTATCGTGCGATCTATTTTTTGTTGTAAATCAACCAGCCGCTGGTCTTCACCTGCGGAAAATTCTATACCTGATGTCACCAGTGCCAGTGCGGCGTCCAGTTCATTGGCCTCGAACTTGGATTGTGCCAGTAATCGATAAGCATTAGCTGGTGAGGTATCTTCAAGTAGCGGGTTGTTAGCATCTACCTTGGCTATATTATCGAGTATAGTCTTGGTATTGCTGATTAAACTCTCATCGGCTAATGCCGCAACGTATTCAGAGGTTAAATTACCGATGACAAGTTTTTTACTGTTAGCAAGTAAGTCAGTCTTTTCCTGCAGGTAAATTGAACCAGAATAAAATTCTCTGACCTCGGTTAAAACTTGCTCGGGTCCACGATAGTCATAGGTTTCTTCTGCTGTCGCAATTGAATTTTCCAGCTCATCGCTGAAATAATTTTGAATCGCGACTTTTGCTTCATCTGTTACCGTTGCCTGATCGGCTTTTTCCAGCAGTTTTATCTCGGCCAGTTTGGCGACAATGGTTTGTTCACTGCCCTGATTAATTTCTGCAATCATGGTGTCCAGTTGTTTTTGATGCAGATAGTCCATGGCTGGTGCGATCAGCATTAAGCTGATCACTAACAGCACTGCCGCAGCAATGACAAAAGGATTTTTATGCCAGGTTGCTTTACCCGCTAACTCTTCAACAAAGTGATCCACCGTTGGGCTTCGATCCGCGCGATGGAAAGCGACCGAACGACGCAATGCGCGGTTTTGCTTTTTGTTTAACGATTTGATGTAGGGCGGGACTAAATTATTTTCGCTTGCTTTATTTGCCGGTAATTTGTTGAACGGGTGTTTGCCGGTTAACAGTTCATAGGCAGTACAGCCAAGCGCATAGGTGTCGTCGCGAGTATCAGGTTCTTCGCCCTCAAGCATTTCCAGACTGGCGTAGGCCGGTGTTAAGGCTCCTAGCTTACCGGGGTCAAATAAGGTCTTTTCTGCTTCCCCGGTTACCGGGTTCTTAACCGCTCTCGCGATACCAAAATCCAGTGTTTTGACCGTGCCATCATTACAATAAAAGGCGTTGCCGGGTTTAAAATCAGAGTGCACCAGTCTTCGATCATGCGCATAGGTCAAACCTGCGCCTAACTGTTTAATAATCTCGTAGGCTTCATCAAACGGAAGACCACCTTTGGGTCTGACCTGTTTCTTGATGAAGTCTTTTAATTCCATGCCCTCCATCAATTCCATGGTGATGAACACCGGTGTGCCGGGGCCGCCTACACGATCAAAATCATAAATGGTTGCGATATTCGGGTGGGCTAGTTTTTGTTGTCGACTTGATTCTCTTTGTAGAGAGATAAAGGCTTCCGGGTGATCTTTAAAATCTTCGTTCAGGAGTTTGATCGCGACATGCGGTTTTTTATCTTTCGCTTCCGCCTTGAGTAAATCCAGCGCCATGTAGACTTTACCCATGCCGCCTATACCCAGCACTTTTTCCAATTTAAAACGCTGTTTGATCACCGAACCCTCGCCATAACCACCGGATAAATCACCTACCGGAACATTAGGATCGTTCCATTCAGTACCCGTTGGACCGGTAGCAGAGGTAATAGAAGGTGTCTCGGTATTGGCCCCCGGCATGCTGATGTCAAAAAAGTCAGACGCATCAGCCTGGGTGTTGGCGGGTTTTTCATCGTCGCTCATGACAACGGTTGAATCACCAGCATTATCCTTTGGCGGTGTGGTTGGAGGTGCTGTCTCCGAAATCGAGTCTTTTGCAAACACGGTAGATTCTGCACTTCCAGAGGCGCCTTCTGATTCTGTCTCAGAGGCGTGCGAACGTCTGAATTCATTTATCTGACGTTTTAAATGTGCATAGCTTTGATCGTCGAGTTTCTTATGCTCATGAATTTCATCAAGCTGCGCAAGCATGCGGGTCGCAAATTTGGGGGATTTATTCAGCAAAACATCCAACTGCTTGGATAATGTCGCCAGTTTTACTTCGCCTTTAGCGAGGGCTTCAAGTGCAGTCTTGAAATCAGCCACTTATCTTTACTCCCATGAGAATTCTCATTTTGACAACTACTAATCTATATCTACCAGTATCGCCGTCACGTTGTCGCCGGCACCACGCGATAATGTTAGATCAATTAATTCTTTACAGGTTTCTTCAGTCGACCCTTTTTGTAGCATCTCTTCAAATTCGGTGTCTACAATGTGTTTAGTCAAACCATCACTACACAGTAGGTATCTATCACCCTGCTGCATTTCCTGGATGTCCATATCAAGGAAGAAATTCTGGGTGGCACCTACCGCACGAGTAATCATATTTCCATGTGGATGGACCGCCGCTTCTTCACGGCTGATTAATCCTTGTTCAACATATTGTTCGACTTGAGAATGATCTGTTGTCATCTGACGCAATTGTTTATCTCTTAAGCGGTATAAACGACTGTCACCAGCCCACAAGTAGACACAGAAATTTTCAAATGTCACCAGGATGGCAACGGTACTTCCAATTGTAGTGCGTTTTTTTGATTCGTTGGCTTTTTCGATCAGTTTTTGGTTGACCGTAATCAATCGATCTTCAATGTCATCAATGAATCGCTCCAGAGACAGGCCTTCATGTACTTTTTTCAAGGAGTTGACGATCATTTGACTGGCGACGTCTCCGGCAGCATGTCCGCCCATACCATCGGCAACAATCCACATACCGACTTCTGGTCTTTCCAGCATGGAGTCTTCATTGTGCTTGCGTACTTTACCGACGTCAGAAATTCCATGCGAGTGCCATGAAAGTGTATTTTTGACCGATGATTGACTTGTGCTAGACATAGTTTTTATTTAAGCCTGTCACCGGTGTAATAAGCGGTCATGGTTATGATGTACGTAAGGTAAACTCAACCACTTCGGTTGGGTTTTCTGAAAATGATTTACCTAAACTGATTGCACCGTTGCTATTGAGTGGCATCTCTTCTCGCCTGAGGAACGCTTCTTCCGAGCTTTCTAATTTGACGTGAGTGCCATTGGTGCTTTGGTCAATAATAAAAAATTTATTTCTTCGCAGTTCGATTCTGACATGCTGGCGTGAAGCCAGCTTTTCATTGACTGGCAGATCGCAGGTCTGACTTCTGCCCATCACTAGGCCAGACTTATCGGAGTTAATAGTGATTGATTGGCCTTTGTAGTTAAGTTCTAGCGAAACTTGCGGGATGCTCGGCATTTCTTCAAGCATGCCGGTAGCCATACGTGTGACATCCTCTTCTTGCCAGATTATTTCAAAGATTTCGATGTCGTCTTTTTTACCTTTGATTGGTGCACGATCAACAAAGCGGCTGCTGGCACGCATCACCGGTGCCAGTAAATCGATGGTGGTTTTTGTGGTAATGATTTGGTCGCCTTTGGCCTGCGCTGCCATTCTCGCTGCGACGTTGACCGCATCGCCGAATACGTCACCGCCTTCAAGTAAGGCCGGGCCGAAGTGCATGCCAATTCGGATTTTGATGTCAGGTCCGTCTCCGTCTTTCATGTCATTTGATTCTTCCAGTGTTTCCTGCATATCGGTGGCGGCACTGGCAGAATCATCTGCAGTTGGAAAGGTACACATGATTTCGTCACCAATCGTTTTGATGACGGTGCCATTGTGTGCGTGTATCACTTTAGTCAGTAATTCCAGGGTTTCAGATACCGTGACGCGTGCGGTAGCATCGCCCAAGACTTCAAACAAACGAGTACTGCCGCTGATATCAGCAAACATGATCGCAATATTCGTGGTTTTAGGCGACATTGAATTGGCTAAATAGTATTAAAAAACAGTTGCTTAGCAGCATATTTCTTATTAGTTTTAATTGAACCCGTTATGATTCCAACTTTTTGCTTCCCGTTAATCAGCACATGTCTTTTTTGTGAGACATAATTCTTTAATAAACCTGTGCTATTAAGTTCGATAATAACGATTTATTGATATACAGTCATCATCTTACATCATAAAATTAAGCACGAAAATGAAGTTAGCCGCGGTTTCTATAATTATTGCAAAAACCCAATTTGACGATGTAAAAGCGTTTAACTTATAGATATTAAAGATCCATCATTAAGTAAGTATGTCTACAACTATGAAAGCAATTGTTTCTATTATTATCGTAATTGTCATCTTTATTGTCTCGCAGACGGCCAGCGTTTCTGCTTTTTCGGTGCGTGAAATACTCGGTCTCGATAAAGCCGAAAAGCAAGAAGAAGTGCCCGATGGTAAAGACTCCTCGACGAACAAAAAAGAAAAGGTCGAATGGGCGGCTACCTCAACTGATGCGAGTGAAATCAACCCGCAGCTTGATCTAAAACGAGTAGAAATGCTGGTTGCTAATATGAAACCCGCTGAAAGGCAGGCAGTGCTTGCGGATGACAAGTTGTTCAAGCAAGCGATAGAGAACGAAGCGGTTAACCGCTCTGTATTATCAGCGGCAATCGCGAACAATATGGATAAAGACAGCAATGTTGAGTTTTTAATGCAGCGTGGCGCGGAGAATATCTTGCGCGAGGCTTACTTAAACAGATTAATTCTTAGCAAGTTGCCGACTGATTTTCCCACCGCGCAGCAGGTTGAGGAATACTTCGAGAACAATAAATCCCAGTTTGTCATCCCTGATCGGACACATGTCTGGCAGATATTTTTTAAAAAGCCAGAGGGAGCTGATGGGGTAAAAAAAGCCAAGGCTGACGCTGATAAGGCTTATAAAAAGCTTAAGAAAAAAGCGACTATTTTTAGTGAGTTAGCTATTGAGCAGTCCGAACATGAGCCTAGTCGAGCCAACGGTGGCTACATGGGATTGATCAAAACTGACGAGATGATTCCTGAAATTAAGACTAACCTGGCAAAATTGAAAGAAGGGGAGATCAGCCAACCGATCGAATCTGACTCGGGTTTTCACATATTGAAAAAAGGTGCCACTATCCAGTCTACTCAAGTGGAATTAGCCCAGGTCGAACAGCAAATTCGGCAACTCCTGGTTAAACAAGCAAATATCCAATTACGACAAGCCATCTTTGCTCAGGCAAGTAAAGAATTTCCGCAATCAATTACTGATACCAAGATTGAGGAATGGCGTTTAAGATTAAAAACTGACACTGTTTCTAGCCAGTAACTCAGCTTTCAAGATTATTTTTGTTGCTAAATTACAACATAAATACGTCTTTTTATGCATTTATAAAAGTTTCTATTAATCAATTAATTAGAAACTTAACCTATAAATTTTCTTTAGCGATTTGTTTTGCTCCAACCTATTGAAATTGATATAGTTCATTACTGGGAAGGAGTGTAGTTTTACTAAAATAAAGCTAAGCTGTTTGTGCACTTCTTGGTTAAATTTAACCTGTTGAATTATAAGCACAATTTGTGAAACTGAAAATTATAAAACGCGCCCTAGAAAAGTTGATCATTTTTTCCAGCGTGTTGAATTTAGTGTTGTTTTCTAACCATTCTGCTGCCGGGCCACTAGGTTTACCGGATTCAGCCAGGCCTGGTGCCGTCCGACCCAAAACCGACCTGCCGCCCGAAGTTGTGCCGCAAAATGCTGATAATGTTGATATCCCGGCGGTGATTGATCGCCCGTTTGATATTGAGGAAGGGCCGTATGTGGTCGTGTCAGAATTCAGGTTGTTAGATGTACAAGAGCTGCCTGAATATGAAATTAGCATCAACGAAATAGAACAGCTCCTTGAAAAGTTTCGACTGCAGCAACCTCAGAGGGGATTCAGCATTGGTGAATTACAGGAAGCCGCTGACCAGGTAACGCGTTATTATCGTTCCAAAGGATTGATTCTCTCTACCGCCGTTGTTCCTGTGCAAACTGTGGCTGATGGTAATGTCGATATTCAGGTGTTTGTGGGGCGGTTGGGTAGAGTCATTGCGGAAAGTAACGAAGATTACAGCGCGAGTGTTCTGAAGAAGCCCTTCTTAAAACTTATTGGTGAGCCGGTTTCGCAGAAAAATATAGAAGCCGCTTTGTTAACGCTGACGGAGTATCCTGGTCTGAGTGTGTTCGGTGTTTTTCAACCAGGGCAGAAGGTGGGTGAAGCCGATATAGTATTGAAGGTGCAGGAAGAGAAATGGTATGACGTGGCTTATCGCGCAGATAACCATGGTCTTCAGGAGACAGGTAGAGCGCGTTTTCGAACAACTGTTGATTGGAACAACCCATTAGGTTTTGCTGATCGATTATCGGCCACGTTGCAGCAGACGTATAATCCGAAAAATAACGACTATTGGGCCTTGGATTACGAGGTTTATCTTGGTAATAATTTTACGCTTAGCGTAGGTACGTTTAAAAACCGGTTTGATATAGGTGGGGAATTTGCTGCAAGTAATATTTCTGCAGAAACCCGTAATCACTCAATTGCATTGAATAAGTCATTTATTCGCAGTCGTCAGGAAAACTTATCTACCACTCTGGCATTTACAAGAAAGGTATCAACAACGACGACGGCTGGTTTGCAGACGAATACAGACCGATTAGCTGTATTGTCTTTGGATATTGATTATGACTCAGTGGATACGTTTCATCCTTTCCGTAAATTAATTAATTTGTTTAAGAAAGAACCGGATAATTTTGGCGGTGGGCTTAACTTTCTTACTGTATCTTTTAGTAGAGGTTTCAACGACATTTTTGGCGCATCTAGCTCAAATGTTGATCAACTATCGATTCCAAGTTCAAGTCGCACCAGCCGTCAGGGGCAAAGTGGACGCTTTGCAGCAGGACAGTTTGACAAAATCACTGCCAATTATCAGCGTTTGCAGTTGATTACCAACAACCAATCTTTGTTATTTCGAACAGAGTTCCAGTGGAGTAACGATTTGTTAGTGCCGCTGGAGCAATATTCCGTCGGTGGACCTGAAAATGTGCGCGGATTTCAGGATGCACAGGGTTTGTTTGATCGAGCCTACTTTCTCTCATTTGAATACATCTTTAACGCGCCGTTTATTGCGGATCGTCCGGCGTTCCAAAACAGAACCTGGGGCGAGTTGTTACAACTGTCTTTTTTCTATGACTTCGTTACCTCTCAGCAGAACGATGCAATTAACTCCGATTCGGATCGCAATACCTCAGGTCAATGGGTAACGCATCGCAGTGTTGGTGCCGGCTTGCGGTTTAATTTACCAGGAACTATCGATAGTCGTTTGATGTACGCCACTGGACTAGGTCCAGAAGTTCCAAATAACCGAAGAGCCGGGCAAATCTGGGGTGATTTTACTTACAGTTTTTAAAATGTCATGAGAACTTAATCACAGTATGTTATTTCGTAAAGTGCTAAAACTAAAAATCAAATAAGGATAAAGGTCGAGAGTTAATGAAAAGAACGAAAAAGCGTAATCGAAATCGACCAGCGAAAAATATGTCGGTTCGGAATGTTAATTTTCGTCTAAACCCGATCACGGCTTTTATCCGCACTTCCTTACCCGCTGGCTTGTTATTCGGGCTGCATGTAGGTTCAGTTTATGCCGGTCCTGAAGGTGGTGTGGTTGCCGCTGGCGAGGGTAGTATTTCGACGCCAAATGCGACGACAACCAACATCAATCAAGTGTCGCAAAACCTGATTCTTAATTGGCAATCCTTCAATATTAATGCGAATGAAGTCGTTAACTTCGATCAGCCTAATGCACAGGCGCAGGCACTTAACCGTATTTTCGATCAAAACCCAAGTCAGATTTATGGCCAGCTAAATGCTAATGGCAGAGTCCTGTTAGTTAATCCGAACGGTGTCTTCTTCAAGCCGGGTGCCAGCGTCAATGTGGGTGGACTGACTGCTTCGGGTCTGGATATTTCCAATGAGAGCTTCATGAGCGGTAATCATCAATTCTTTAATCAGGACGGTAGTGAAGGCGGCATGGTCGTAAACCAGGGCATCATTAATGCGGCAACAGGCGGTTCAGTCAACTTAATAGGCGGAGCCGTGATAAACGAAGGCACCATTCTCGCCACCGCTGGTCAGGTCAATTTAGTCGCGGGTAAAAAGGTGACGATGGATTTTGATGGCGATGGTTTAATGCAATTTACTGTCGATGAAGAAATCCTGCAGAACGTACATGACCTAGATGATGCTATTTCTAATACAGGAACTATCAATGCTGATGGTGGCACGGTTTTATTAAAAGGCGCAGCAGCAAAAGATGTTTTTACCAATGTCGTCAATAACAGCGGCATGATTGGCGCCAATAAAATTTCTAATGAAGGTGGCGTCATTAAACTGGTAGCCAGCGGTACCAGCAATTCACTTATTAATACCGGCACATTAAATGCCTCATCATCTGATAGCGATGGCGGCACGATTGAAATCTTTGCCAGCGATACAACAATAATTTCTGAAGATGCCCTAATCACTGCGGCTTCTTCATCGGGCACAGGCGGCTACATTGAGATCACGGGAGATAGGGTTGGTTTATTTGATTCAACAACAATTAATGCTTCCGGTGAAACTGGCGGTGGTGAAATTCTAGTTGGTGGTGATCTTCAGGGCTCTAATCCTGATGTTCATAACGCATATATTACTTATGTGGGAGAAGATGTTGTTATCAACGCCGACGCTATTGATGAAGGAGATGGTGGTAAAGCTATTGTTTGGGCGGATGATACAACGCGATTTTATGGTCACATTAGTGCTAGAGGTGGACAGCAGTCGGGTAATGGTGGATTTGCAGAGGTTTCAGGAAAACGCGCATTAGTCTTTGAGGGGACATCCAACTTATCCGCGCCTAATGGGGAATTGGGTACCTTATTATTGGACCCAGGCAATATCACTATTGGCGGCGTAGATGGTGGACTTGATGGTAGTACAGGTTCAGAAGCTGATCCATTTGAACCAACAGCAGCGGGTGGTGCTAATATTTCTACTGTTACATTGCTTGGTGTACTCAATACGGGTAATGCACATGTGTTAGCCACTGCATCAGGCGGTGATCTAGGTGACCTGACTGTCGATGCACTAATACAACCTGGTGCAGGTGGCGGAGATTTAACCCTGCAAGCGCAAAACAATATTATCTTAACGAATAATGCTGATATCGATTTTCAAACGAATAATTCCGCTGGAAACTTAGTACTTTTTGCAGATAGTGATGGTGCTGGCGGTGCAGGTGACGGAACCGGCAACATTACCCAGCTTACAAATGGCGTTAAGATTCGTATGGGTACCGGCGCATTACAAATGACTGCCGGTGATGGTATTGGTACGTCTGGTCAAGCGATTGAAGTCGATGGTTTAACATCAGTTGCGGCAACGACAGATACCGGTGGTATCTTTATTACGAATGATGGCAGTACCAATGTTACTGTTGATGAGGTAACGACCGGTGTATTAGGTACAACCACTGGGCTTACTGCAACGACGTCCGGTAATATTCAGATTATAAACGATGGTGCAAATATCATTGTTGACGAACAGGTCAATGCCACTTCTGGAAATGTAACCTTATCCAATACGACTAATGTGGGAACAGGTACAGTCACTGTAAATGATGACGTTATTGCGGGTGGTACTGGCACCATTGACATTATCGGGCAAGATGGCATCACCATCGATGATGCAACTGTTCAAGCTAATAACAATACCATCAACATTGATGCTGACAGTGATAATGATAATACGGGTACTTTTACAACGCAGGGAACAGCTCCTCAGGTACTGGCTACAACAAACGATAACACTATTACTATTACTGCTGCTGAGGTGACTCTCGGTGCGGGTACGCTTATTGATAATGATAATGGCATCATTAATTTAATTCCGAGTAATACCAATCGTACCATAGCGTTAGGCTCAGGCGCTTTAAACTTCACCATAGATGATACCGAAATCGATTTCTTTGGAGATGGTGCAGATACACCAACTATCAACATTGGCAGCAATCATAACGCGACAGTCACAATCGATACATTCACTCCCACACGCGCTATTAATTTAGTTATCGATGCAGATGGTGGTTCATCTGGCATAGTGAATGTTTCTAATGCGGCCAGTACCTTTGCTGATAATGCCAACCTGACAATTAATGTAACTGATGGTGGCGTTAATATTAATCAAGATTTAACGTTAGGTGCTGGTGGTGTTGGAGTACCTTCTGGTACTGGCGCACTTGATATCAATGCCACGGGCGGAACAGTAACAATTGGCGGTGCGGTTACTGTGGGTTCGGGCGGTGTTAGCATCGATCCTGCTAATGCTCCAGGCACGGTTGATATCAATAGCAACATAATTACGAATGGCAACATTCAAATTGATGCATTGGATAACATCACTATCGATGCAACAGTTCAAACAACGGGAACAGGCACCACGCTCAATGTTGTTGCTAATAGTGGTATAGCAGATGGTATCGGTAATATAACGATAGGTGGTGCTGCAGTAGCAACGGTTGAGTCTAACGATGGCCAACTGACGCTAACAGGCGAGAATATTATTATCGGTAATAGTGGCAATGCTTCAACGGTCAGAACTGTTGGTGGTGGTGCTATCGATATAAATGTCGATGCAAACAATAATATGGCAGGTGATCTTACTATAGGTGCCAATGGCACATTGAATACGATCACTGCTGGCACAGGCAATATTACTATCGATAATGCCAATAATGTTACTTTTACTGCGGGCGCAACAATAAGCAGTTTGGGTAGCTTCGCGATCGGTGGCGCGAATGATGTGACCGGAACGGTAAATATTGATGCAGGTATTACCGCAGGAACATCATTGACGATTAATTCAGATGGTTCGATCGATATAGATAATGCGACGTTGACGGCATCGAACGGTACGTTGACGTTGAATGCGGATGACGAACAAAACGGTACGGGTGATTTAACAATTGCCGGTGCGGGTGCTGCAACCCTTGATTCCTCGGGCAACAATCAAAACATCGTGCTGTTTGGTGACAGTGTCAGTGTGGGTACGGGTGCTGCGGCAAGCCTCAATGCAGGGACAGGTAATATTGAACTGCATGTTGATATGAATGATGCCGGTGGTGGTGGCATACGTATTGATCAAGTCAATACAACAATGACCTTTCAGGATTTTACGATTGATGCAGCAGATGCCCCGGATACCTTAATCATTTCAGATACAGAAGCTGCGAATACAATTTCTGCGGAAGATTTAAACAGCGCAACGGGTAATGTCATCTTACGTGCGAATACAACGACAACTGTGAACACTGCCATAAGTGTGGCGGGAAGTCTTACTATAGATCAAGCGACTACCGCTGATATCAATGCCAATTTAACAGCAGGCACATCACTGAATGTATCAAACACGACAAACCTGAATATTGATGCAAGTGCAGCGAGAGCATTAATAGCGAATAACGGCAATCTGGATTTCACTGGTGCAACAACGACGACCCTGGACGGTGGTTCGAACACAGTAACGTTAGAATCAAACGGCGGTAACGTGCTTCTGGGGAATATCGTGGATGATGCAGCGGGAGGCGATGCCGCCGACTTAACGATCACATCCCAAGGTAGCGTAACAACGGGCACGATTAACCTGGACGACGTAACAACTGATGGTACCTTAAACATTACGGTCGATGATAACAACGACGGTACGGAAACATTAACAGTAGGTGGTGCGATTACGAATGTGGCGAGTGCGGCGTTCAGTGGTGGCGCCACGGCCAACGATGTGATTGACATCAATGCCGACATCACGACAACGGCAGGTGCGATAACGGTTCAAAATGCGAACCAGGTTCAACTGGATGCAAGTGTGGCACGGACGTTAACAGCGGCGGGCGACATCACCATGACTGCAAACGTCAACGGGGTTCAGTTGAACAACGGTTCATCACTCGTGACGTTAACGACCTCGAATGATGGCAACGTTGCGTTAGCAGCAGTGACTGATGATGGTGTCGGTGCAACTGCAGCAGACTTAACAATTACTTCACAAGGCGATGTCACGTTAAGTACAGTCTCCTTAAACGATACAACGGACGGTACATTAAACGTCACCGTGGATAGTGATGATAACGATGCCGAAGTAGAAACACTGACGCTAAATGGCGCTATTACAAACGTAAATGACATCACCTTGAGTGGTGGGTTTACAGCAGCCTCAGACGACATTATCGATATCAATGCGGATATCACGACGACAGCAGCTGGATTAACGATTCAGGATGCGGCGACTGTAGACTTGGCAGCAGATGTTGATCTTTTGGCTGCTGGCGGTACAGGGGTGACAGCGTCAAGTAATGTTGTAGGAATAGTCCTAAGTGGGACAGGGACAAATATAATAACTAGCTTCGGTGATGCCGCGGTAGATTTGGCAGCGGTGACAGACAGTGCCAATGCGGGTTTAACTGTAAGTTCACAAGGTGATGTTACCTTGGCAGGTGTGGTGTTAAACGATGCGGGCGGAAGCCTGTTACAGGTAACAGCTGACAGCGATAATGATGGAACACACACCTTGCAGGTAAACGGCACACTAAGCAGTGATGGTGCGGTGACATTAGCGGGTGGTGCCACGGCTAATGACACGATTGATATCAATGCCGACATCACGACAACAGGTGGTGCGATAACAATTCAGAATGCGAGCCAGGTACAGTTGGACGCGAGTGCTGCCCGGACATTGACATCGTTTGCAGACTTATCGATTACAACAAATGTAGGCGGTATCCAATTAAACAACGGTTCGTCATTAGTGACTTTAACGAACACAAATAATGGCGATATATCGATAGCGGGTGTAACAGACGATGGCGCTGGCGGTACGGCAGCAGACTTAACCATCACATCAGGCGGTGGTGTGACGTTAAGCACCGTCGATCTTAATGATACGACTGACGGTACGTTGATTGTCACGGCGGATAGTAATGATAACGGCACCGAAATATTAACAGTCGGCGGCGCGATTACCAATGTGGCGGCTGCTACTTTAAGCGGTGGTGGCACGGGTACCAGTGATGTCATTGATATTAATGCTGATATCACGACGACGGCAGGTGCGTTAACCGTTCAGAATGCATCAAGCGTGTTGGTCGATGCGAGTGCGGCACGGGCGTTGACGTCAAATGGTGGTAATCTGGCGATGGACAGTAACGTGACGGCGATTACCTTGGATAACGGTTCAAACACAGTCACGTTCGAAGCGAATGGTGGTAATGCGACTTTTGCCAATATTGCAGATGATGCATCAGGAACCAATGCGGCAGATCTGACGATTACATCACAAGGTGGCGTAACCATAGGCACGATTAGTCTAGATGATACGACCACCGATGGCACCTTGAGTATCACGGTCGATGACAACGATGACGGTACCGAGACATTAACAGTAGGCGGTGCGATTACTAATGTGGCAGCTGCGACCTTAAGTGGCGGTACTACGGTCAATGATGTGATTGATATCAATGCTGACATCACGACGACGGCAGGTGCGTTAACCGTTCAGAATGCATCAAGTGTGTTGGTCGACGCGAGTGCGGCAAGGGCGCTGACGTCAAATGGCGGCAACCTGGCGATGGATAGCAATGTAACGGCGATTACTTTGGATAACGGTTCAAACACAGTCACATTCGACGCAAACGGTGGTAATGCGACATTCGCTAACATTGCCGATGATGCGTCGGGTACGAATTCGGCGAGCCTAACAATTAACTCAGAAGGTGGTGTAACAGCAGGTACGATTATTCTGGATGATACGACGACCGATGGTGACCTAACAATAAGAGTTGATAATAACAATGATGGTAGTGAAACACTTAGTGTTACTGGTGCAATAACCGGTGATGAAATAAATATTCAAGGTAGTGGAGCCAGAAACGAAACGATGACGTTTGATGGCTTAATAACATCTACGCAATCTGTTTTAATTGCTAATGCTAATACAGTTGATTTAAATGCGGGTATCACTGCCGGCACAACGATCGCTGTTGACACAACAAATACAACAAATGCGGCTGGTGGTACAACGATTCAAACTACCAATGGTGCCATCGATTTAAGATCGGGTGTCACGACGGGATTCAATGTAACTGGTGCAGGACTACTTACCATTGATGGTAACGGTGGTGGTCTTGTTCAGATAGCTGATATTACAGATTCTGCCAATGCTAGTCTTACTGTAAATGCCGATGGTGCTTTGAATATTTCTTCAGTCAACATGAATGGTACTGGGACGTTTACGGCAAACGTTGGCATAACTGGAGATTCACAAGCACAGTTCTTCGGTACGGTTTCTGCTGACACAGTAACGTTAACCGGTACAGGTAGTAATGACGATTTAATACTGACTGATACACTGACGTCATTAGATGGTAATATCGATATCAACACTTTTGACCAGGTTGATGCGCAGAATATTATTGCGACGAATGGTAATCTAACTGTTTCTGCTACAAACATCGATCTAAACAACACAACTTATACCAGTACTACTGGCCTGGTTACCTTTACCGGCGTAGTCGATCTCGATGCAGGTGCGGGACCTGTTACGGTAACCAGTGGCGGTGGAACGGGTGACGATATTACCTTTACTTCAACCATTGATGAGTTGGGAACGACTAGCGATTTGACACTGAATGCGGGTACAGATGGTGATGTGTCATTACAAGCTGTCGGCGTAACTAACCAAATTGGCGCGTTAACCATTACTGGTAATGATATTTCGTTTAATGGTAATGTCGAATCTGGAGCGATCAATGTCACTGCTCAAGAAGGAGCAGCGGATGCGGACAGCATTACAATTGGTGCGGTGACGTTAGATGCGAATGCTAATGATATGGTGTTTCGTTCGGATGACATCATTATCAATGCAGCAGCGAACTTAACATCAACTGGTGGTGCGACCAGCGTGGCCTTTGCAGGTGAAACCGATGCGACGACGATAGGTATTGGTGCAGGGTCGACCGGCATATTAAATCTGACAGAAGCAGAACTGAACCGGGTCGATTCGACCTTTACTGAGATTATTGTCGGTAACGATACGAACCAATCCGGCACAATAAACGTCAATGACAGTGGTGGTGATAACATTGTTACTATTTCAAACACCGGTCTGCGTTTGCGCGTAGAAGCCGGTGGTGATGTGGATATCGACAATGAGCTTGTAATTAATAATACCGACTCAAACCTGACGATAGAAACGAATGAGGCAGCAGGAACTTCTACCTTATTGGCGGGTGATATCACAACTCGAGGTGGCGATGTTTTAATTAACGGCACTGTATTGGTCGATGGTAATCGTACGATTGATTCAGGTTTAGGATCTCCGACGACGGCAGGGTTGATACGTATCACAGATGCAATAGGTGCAGAAGGTACGGGTGATGATGTCTTAACCTTGACGGCATCCGGTACTGCTAATGGTGATGTTGATATCCAAAGTACCGTAGGCTCTGGTACGGTCAATAGTTTGGCCGCGAATGATCTGACGGCGTTTATCATTTCAAATGCAGCGCAAGTTGATTTAAACAATATCGAAGTCACCGGTACAGCAAGTACAGCTGGTGTGATTGATATCTCAGGTTCGAATATTGATCTGAATGGCGCAACCTATACCGTCACCAGTGGTGCACTTGCTGATGCCATTACCTTTAGAGCAGCAGTCGATCTTCACAACAATGTCGTTATTACAGGCGGTGGTGTTGCAGGCGATACCGTTTCCTTTAACTCAACCATCAATGCCGATGATGCGACAACGAATGACCGTAGCTTACAGATTGTGGGTGGTGCGGCCGATGTGACAGTTACCGGTGCCATTGGTGGGACGCAAGCATTAGAAGGTGGCGTGAATATAGCCGGTGCGACCATTGGCACATCTGCGATTACCACAAGCTCGGCAGATACGAATGAAGCGGCGGGTGCAGTCACGCTGGCTGCAACCGGTGGAACAGTAACTGTTGGCGGTGCAATCAATGCAGTCGGTAATGGCACGGGAGGCGGTGGTACAGTCACGATTGATGCAAACGGCACCAATGCGGTATCGGTGCAAGCCATTAACGCAAGTGGTGGTGGCACGACTGATACCGGCGCCAACATTGTATTAAATGATGGTGGTGGAACTGGCACACTTACACTAAACGGTGATTTAACTTCGACGGGTGCGACCAGTGGTGGTGCCATTACGCTTGGCAGTGCAACTGAGTTAGGGGCAACACCGATCACGATTACGACCGGTTCAACCGGTGGTGATATTACTTTTGACAGTACCGTCAATTCGAGTGCGGGTACGAATCGCGCGCTTACGTTAACAGCAGGCACGGCTAACGTGACGCTAAGTGGTGATGCAGGCGGTACGGCAGGTGCAGAATTATTATCCTTCAACGTTACGACAGCAAATAATGTCTCATTGCAAAATGTCACGACCGATACCGGTGCGATTACATTAGGTACTAATGCCACGACACGTCTGGATGGTACTTTGACATTAAATGGTAACCTCATTTCACATGATGGGACCAATGGTGCCGGCGCGATTAGTTTATTTGCGGATAACATTCGGTTAGTCGGTGCGGGTCCGGGCACGATTGCATTAAATTCAAATGGTAGTACTGATGCAGCAATCACCATCGATACGACCAGTGGTAGCCTGGAATCAGCGACGGCCTGGTTAGATGGCTTAACCCTTGATGCCGGGACATCAACCATTGATGTAACCGGTGCGACAATTACAAACCTGGATCATCTAGATGTCACTGCAGCAAGTTTTGCACTAGGCGACACGACTGTTGGAGATGGTGCAGGTAATGCAGGAGTGGCACTGGATATTAATACCACGGGTAATTTAACCTTGAATGGTGATATCACGTCGAACGATGCAACGAGCACGAATGCAGGTGCCATTGATTTCTCAGGTGTTAGTGGGGCAATTCTTTTAAATGGTGGCGGGGCAGTGGATGCAACCACTGTGACGATTACAACGGACGCGGCAGGCACTGATGCGAATATCAACTTAGGTGCGGTTCAAGACAGCGGCGTAGGTGGTTTCAACCTGGCAGTCGATGCGGGCACGGCAGATGTGACCTTAAGTACGGTGGGTACAGGCGCTGACGCAATTGGTACTCTTATCGTAGATGGTAATGACATTGCGTTTAATGGCAATGTGGAATCGACCACGATTACGGCGACGGCGGTACAGAGTGGTGGTGATAATGACAGCATTACGATTGGTGCAGTAACGTTAGATGCTAACGGTAGCAACATGGTGTTACGTTCTGATGATATCGCAATTAATGCGACGGCTAATCTGACCTCAACCGGTGGTGCTACTAGCGTGACCTTTGCCGGTGAAACCGATGCGACGACGATAGGGCTTGGGGATCAAGGTAATGCACTGACAGCAACATTGAATTTGTCTGAGGCTGAGTTAAATCGCATAGATTCAACATTCACTGAAACTATTATTGGTGTCGATACCACCCAATCTGGATCAATCTTTGTTGATGAATCAGGTGGTCTTGCTATTTCTAACACGGGACTTCGTTTAAGAGTAGAGGCTGCTGCTGGTGATGTCGATATTGATAGTGACATTACGCTGGCAAATGCGGACTCAGCCTTCACGATAGAAGGAGCCGGTGTTGCTGACACAACATCTACATTATTAAGTGGCAACATCACGACTAACAATGGAAATATTGTTATTGGCAACACGATACTGGTTGATGGCGTGCGGACGCTGGATTCATCGAGCTCGGGAGCAGGTACTGCAGGGTTTATCCAGATCGATGGTCAAATTGGTTCTGTAGATACTGCAGGTGACACGTTAACGTTGGATGCAGATGCTGTAACAGATGGCGCAGTAAACGTTGTTGCTAATATAGGTGATGCTGGAACCAATGTTAATGGTGCAGCTGCTAATGATCTGACCGGGTTTACGGTTGTTGGTAATCAGGTAGATCTGGCAAATGTGGAAGTCACATCCGGTAATATCGCAATTACTGGTACAGACATCAATTTAAATGGCTCAACTTATCAAACTACGACCAGCGGTTCGGCGACATTTACCGGTGCCGTTGATTTAACCCAGGCTGGTGGCACGACAACCGTACAAACAGCCGGTGGTGCGGGTGACAATATTACCTTTTCATCGACGATTAACGATGATGTGAATGGTAATACCGCATTAACACTGAATGCGGGTGCGAATGGTAACGTTAGTACAGGTAATATTGGTGGCAGCATACGCCCGGGAACAGTCGATATTGATGGTGCAACAATTAATATCGGTGATATTACTGTCGAAGCGGCTAATATTCTCGTAACAGGTACGACGATCAATTTAAACGGTAGTTATAATGCGAATACATCCGGTTTAATGACGTTTACGGGACCAGTTAACCTTACTGCTTCTGGCGGTGTAAGTTTTACAACGGCAGGTGGTGCCGGCGATGACATTAGCTTTACCAGCACGGTTGATGATAATGCCGCTGGCGATAGTGGTGTAACAATTAATGCGGGTGCGGCCGGTGACGTTACGATTTCCGGCGCACTGGGTGGCACAACCCGAGTAGGCAATACGGATATTGATGGCCTGGTGATTAATGTTGATAGTATTCGTGTTGATGGTGCAGGTGCTGCAGCAAATATATTTGTAGGTACCCTAGGTACCACCACTACGCTTAATCTGAATGGCGCCAATTATGATTCAATAAATTCTCCTACATCGGGCACTATCCTTTTTGATGGCCCTGTAACTTTGAATCAGACTGGCGGTACAACAACGATAAGTACTACCAGCGGTGCGAATAGTGATATTACATTCCGAGGTACTGTTGATGATGTTGCTAGTGATACGGCTCTAGTTGTTGATACGGGCACTGTGGGTGATATCAACTTCCAACAAGCAGTTGGTGGAACGAACGCAATTCAAAGTTTGACCATTACCAATGCCAATCAACTTGATGCTGTTAATGTGAGAACTACGGGTGCGCAGTCTTATACCGCTACCAATATTGACCTGAATGGCACGACATATCAAAGTACCGGTTCAGGCGTGATCAGTTTTACCGGCCCGGTTGATTTAGTTAACAATGGTATCACTATAACCACTGCTGGTGCAGGTGGCGATAACATTTCTTTTTCATCGACGATTGATTCAGATGACGCCGAGTCTTTATCTGGTGATCGAAGTATTTCCCTCGTCGCCGGTGCTGGTGACGTCACAGTAACGGGAGCAATAGGTGGCACTGAGTCGGTAGATGGTGGCGTAACGATCTCTGGCGCCACAATTAATACTAATGCTATTACGACAGATGGTGCGGACACGGGGGCGAATAAGGCCGGTGGTGCGATCACCATTGATGCGACTGGCGGTACTATTACAGTTGGTGGTGCGATTAGTTCGGTGGGTAAAGGCCTGAGTGCTGGCGGCGCAGTGGATATCGATGCGAATCTTACCAACGCAATTTCTGTTCAGGCGATTACAACGAATAGTGCTGGTGGTGGTGGCGGTGGCATTATTGAGTTAAATAATGATGCTGTTGGTACAGGTATCGTCACATTAAATGGTGATTTAACTTCGGGCACTACTTCAGCCGGTGGTGGCATAACATTAGGCACGGCAACAGAACTGGCAACAAATATAAACATATCAACGGGTACAAACGTAGGCGATATAAACTTTGATTCAACTCTCGATAGTGTAGCTTCAGGAAATAATACATTAGGCCTAACAGCGGGTACGGGCAGTATTACCTTTACCGGTGCAGTGGGCTCAGGTGTTAATCAGGAGTTGGGTGCTACAACCGTTAACTCGGCTAATAATGTAACCGTGACGTCCACACTTGAGGCTGCAAGCTTCACGCAAAGTGCGGGTACAGGTACATCACAATTTGGTGGTCAGGTCGATACAACTGCAGCAGGCACGAACGTTAGCATCACGACCGACACAATTGATTTAAATGACAATATTAATACCAATGGCGGCAACGTTGTATTAAGTGCCGCGAGTGGTATTACACTTGATGGCGGCAATATAGTGACCACGGGTGTCCTTAATGCAGCAGATACAACGGACAATGCGGGGACAGTCGATATTGATGTCACAGCTGCGGGTAATGTTGCGTTTACAGGAAATATTGTAACGACTGGGGCGGCGAGTAATGCCAGTGCCGCGGGTGACGGCGGCCAGGTGAATATCGACACCTTCGATGGGAGCATTACCGTGGCAGATATTACCGCTTCAGGTGGTGTAGGTACTGGGCAGAATGGTGGTAATGCGGCCAATATACTGCTTACTGCCGGTGATAATGGCGGTAGTAATGGAGATAATATTTCCATAGGTACCTTAACAACCCTCGGTGGTGCTGGCACTGCTGCTGGTGCTAATGGCAATGTGACATTAACGGCCGCTGCGGGCAATATTACTGATGGCAATGGCGTGACCAATAATGTCAGCGCCGCATTACTTACCATCGATGCACGTGATGGTGTCGCTTCTGGTACAACATTAGAAACAATCGTCACATCGCTGGATGTTGATAATACAAATTCAAACAATATTGATATCAGTAATGCGTCGACTGCAGCTGTGACTGTAACAAAGATTAATAATGCTGCTGCAACAGGTACGATTAATTACACTCAAACAGGAAATTCACAGGCGACATTAACCGATATAGACACGGTTAATGGCGATATCACGATTGTTGTCAATGGTGGTGCTGGCGCGAATGTATTGATCGGTGCGATTAATGCAGATACGACCGATGATACAGTTTCCATTACCTCTACTGGTTCCATTAACGATGCGAGCACCGATACCACGACTGATATTACTGCACGCACAATAACCTTTAGTGCTGCTACAGGTATTGGTAATAGTCAACAGGTTGAAACTAACTCTGCGGCACAGACTGCTACTTCAACCAATGGCAATATTGATATTGATAACACAGCGATTACCGGCGTTACCACTGTTATCACTAATCTTCAGACGGGTACCGGTACGATTAACTTTGATCAGAACGGTAATGAAGCCTTAACCATCAATGCTGCTTCTACAACATCCGGCGATATTACAATAAGGAATACGGGCGACGCTGCGGGTGATACGTTGACAATTGGTGGCGCTATTGCAGCGGCGGCGGCTGATACCATTACCATCTCATCTTTGGGTCGCGGCAATATCGCAGTTAACAATACAATAACTACGGCTAATGGCGGCACAATCACCTTAAACTCATCTAACGATATAACTATTGGTGCCTTTGCGATTAATTCGGGTGCGGCAGCTGGTACGATAAATCTTAATGTTGATACGAATAATGATGTGGCAGCTACTCTTGATCTGGGTGGTAGTACACTTACGGCTAATTCGATTAATTTTGATGGTGGGGCGGATACGACGGCTGCAGTCAGAGATACTCTGGTTGCTCAAAACGTTACGAATACTTTTACACTAAATGCAGGTGATGACGATGGGACTCTTGGAAATGCATCATTATCATCTGATGCAAACTTCACTGATTTCCATAATCTGACCGGTAATGCCGGTGCTGATAATTTTGCTTTTACCGGCGGTTCACTGACCGGGAATATCACAGCAGCAGCGGGTACAAATACGCTTGATTATTCAGGCTTAGCCGGACCTATTGCAGTTACTTTGGATTCAGTCGGTGCCAACGGTTTTGATATCGCCGCCAACGGTGCATCACAAGTTACTGGGACAATTACAGGTATTACAAATTTAACGGGATCTGCTGCATCGGGTTCCGGTGCTGCAGGCGATACATTAACTGGTATTAATGATGCTGCTACCTGGACAATTCAGGCAGGTAACGAAACTTACCTTAGCACCAATACATTAACGATTACTGATGGAACCGTTGAAAATTTTACCGGTAATGCCAATATCGATACGTTTAATGTCTCTGCGAATCATACAGGTAATCTTGATGGACAAGCTAATAACGATGCGTTTAATCTTAGTGGTACTGCTGTCGTTACAGGGAACTTGGTAGGTGATGCCGGTAATGACACCTTTGATTTTGATGGCACTTCTAGTGTTATTGGAAATGTTAATGGTGGTACAGGTTCAGACACAATTGACTTTAATGGCTCAACACTAGCGCAGCGTGTATCGATTACTGGCTCAGGTGCTAATGGGCAGTCAGGAACGATTGTCGATGATCCGGGACAAAATACTCCTCCGAATACAGACTTGATGACAGCCGGATTTACCGATATCAATATTTTGACTGGTAATAATATTAGTAGCCTTATTGGTCAAAATGTTGATACGTTTTGGAATATTACCGGTGCAAATTCTGGAACTTATGGCACATCGCTGGCATTAATTGGTACGAATACGTTTAATAATTTTTCTATTGTCGGTGGTACTGCTAATGACACGTTTATTTTCCAGAATAATGCGACTGCTGCAATTGCTGGTGGTATAGATGGTGGAACCGGGACAAATACTTTGGCGGGAAGTCTAGGTGTCGATGCTTTTGTTATTACAGGTGCCAATGCGGTAACCATCACACCGACAGGCGGTGCTGGTGCGACTAATCTGACTAATATAACGAACATTGATGGTACTAATGCAACCGATGACGGTACGACTACCGTGGGCGATACCGGTGCTGATACGTTTGCTATCAACCAAAACTGGACCGGTTCGCTGAATGGTTCCGGTGGTAACGACACTTTTACCTTTGCTGATACACGAACGGTCGGTGGTTCAATTACCGGTGGCGCAGGAACCGATATTTTAAATTGGAATGCATATACAACTGCGCGTAGCGTAACGTTGACGTCTTCTGCTGCAAATGGTTTTTCCGGTACTGAAGCCAGTATTACCGGCGGCTTTGTTACGATTGATGATGTCAGAGGCAGTACAACTGGTGGTCAGACTGATCTTCTGACTGGTCAAAATGCTACGGCAACATTTACTGTTAATGGCGGTGGCACTCAGTATTCTACTGGCGGATTTAATTTGGCCTTTTCCGATTTTGAAAATCTTACTGGTGGTACTGGTGCCGATACCTTTAATGTAACGGGAGCACATTCCGGTGATTTGTCTGGAGGTGATGGCGCAGACGTTTTTACTGTCGGAGCAGTGCTGACAGGTAGTATAGATGCTGGCAGCGATGCCGACACAATTACGCTCAATAATAATGTGACAGGCACTGTCACAGGTGGTGCTGGTACAGACACTATTAATTACAATGCAGGCACGATTGGAACCTTAACAGGTGGTGCAGATAGTGACACGATCGTTGGTGAAAATGATGCGAATGCATGGGTAACGACAGGCGCGGATGCCGGTACCTTGGATGGTCAGGCATTTAGTGCAATTGAAAATTGGACCGGTGGCACAGCGGTTGATACTTTTACATTAGGTCATAACGTTACAGGCACGGTAACGGGTAGCGCAGGAGCGGATATCTTTAATTACAATGCGGGTACGATTGGAACCCTAACTGGTGGCGCAGATAACGACACGATTATTGGTGAAAATGATGCGAATGCTTGGGTAACAACAGGGGCGGATGCCGGTACCTTGGATGGTCAGGCGTTTACGTCCATGGAGAACCTTACTGGTGGAACTGCTGTTGATACGTTTACCTTAGGTCATAACATTACCGGCACAGTTGATGGTGCTGCTGGTGATGACGTTATTAACTATAACGCGGGCACTATTGGCACATTAACTGGCGGTGCTAATAACGATACAATTGTCGGCGAGAATGATGCTAATACCTGGATTACTTCAGCAGCTGACGCTGGTTCATTAGATGGTCAGGCTTTTACTGCGGTGGAAAATTGGACTGGTGGCAGTGCTGTCGATACTTTTACGATAAATCATAGCGTTAGTGGAACTGTTACTGGCAGTGCTGGTGCAGATATCATTAATTACAACGCCGGCACGATTGGAACCTTAACGGGTGGTGCCGATACCGATACTATTGTCGGCGAGAATGACATTAATACTTGGAATTCGACAGCCACTGATGCGGGTACCTTGGATGGCCAGGCATTTAGTGCTGTTGAAAACTGGACTGGCGGTACTGCAGCTGACACCTTTACTTTAGGACATGTTGTAACTGGTCTTATTGATGGAGTCAGTAATGGCGATGGTGATGTTGCAAATTTCACAGCCGGGCAAACGGTTACTGTCAACGGCACTAATACTGGTGTTTCAAATATTGAAACTATCGACATGGGTGGTGGTGGAATATTAGTTGGCAGTGCAGCGGCTAATACCTGGCTATTAGATGATGGCACTGCAGGCGGTTCTGGTCGTATTAGCGTTGGAGGGTTTAATATAGATTTTCAAAATACTCCAACCATTCAAACTGGAACCGGTGCCGATACGTTTACTAACCCGGCAGGTGGTGGTACTTACACAGGCAATATCGTTATTAATGAGTCAGTAGATAACCGCTGGAACTACACAGCCGGCCAAAGTTTAACAAGTGGTGCTGTGACTGGTACCGGCGCACTTCAGATTTCGGGTACAGCAGGTGCTGCAGTAACGATTAATGCGGCTGATTTGAATTTACCAACCTTGACAGGTTTCACCGGTCACTTGGTTATTGGTGGGCAAGTTCTGGATGGTGGCACCGGTGGTACGACCCCACAACTGCTATATGATCCGGTTATCGATGCGGCTGGCGAGATAGTTATCACAGCTAATACAATTACTGTGGATGCTGCGGGTGTTAATGCAGGAGGAACGATATCATTCTTAGCGGGTGATATTTTCTTAAATGGCGATATTACTGCCGGTACGACTCTTGCGTTTTTGGCTGGGGGTGATCAAGTTCAAGCTGGTACTACCGGTGTGATTGATGCATCAGCAGGTGCAGTGACGCTGAATGTTCCTATCAGTACAGACCCACCATCAGCCGTCTTTATTGCTACAGATGATGTTGTGTCCGCGGATAATATTCTTTTGAATTTCGGTGGTGGTGAAGTTGATGTCGCTGTCGGTAATACGGATGCTGTGGAGTTCAGTGGTGCCAGTATTGTTAGTGATACGACGACTAATCCTGACTTTGAGGCGTTTGTAAATAACCTTGCCATATTGGGACTTACTACAAGCTTTACTATTAACAATGTCGTTATTATCAACCCGGCATCGGCGTTGATTGGTTTGGAAACCCTGGCTTTTATTGACCTGGGGTTATTTGAAGAAGAATTACAACTTTATGGCACCATTGGTACAGGTATCGCATTATCACTGGCGCAGTGTGAGGAGCAAGAGGGCTGCGCACCGAGTGTCACGGAAGATGAACTCAATACGCTTATCGCTTCCTTGGAAGCGAGGTTGCTTGAACTTGAAAGACGACTGGTCGCAGAACCCGAGTTGGATTTACGTGCAGAATTAGAGAAATTGATTGATGGATTTAATATTGAACTTCTCGCCTTCCAATCTTACAAGAAAGATTTGGAAGCGTTTTTTGCTGCTGAAGATGATTTTGGAGATGACGATTTTGCTGATGAAGACTTGCCAGAAGAAGGTGAATTAACTCTCGAACCGGATGTTGATAGTGTTGCTGTGCTCGCGAAAGTACTAGAGACAGTCAATCGACGTATAGAATGGTTGGAGAGTCTGAAGGGTAACCCGGATGAAAGAGCAAGACTGAGCAAAGCCACCGGTATTGAATTAACGCTTGAAGCATTAGACACGATCATAGAAGCGGCGAAGGCAGAGGCGGGATTTATCGAGAATCGAATCCGACTGTTGATCGAAGGCAAAGAAGCTATGTTAGATGTGCCTGAAGTTTTTACCGCTGAAGTAAGAGATTTTAGCTCCATGCAAACGCTGCATTACGGCTCTGATTTGCTTTATCTTGATAATGCGATTTCTCCGGAAAAATTATTGAACATCCACTGACATGCGATTGATTAGCAAAGTATTAATTCTATTAGCTTTGATGTTGGGCAATTCCTTTGCCGCGATATTGAGTCAGTCAGAAATGGAGCAGGCTGATCTCACAACTTTGGATAATGAAACTGCTGTATTTCAATCAATCAGCATGGGGGTAGCGTTATCACTGGCACAATGTGATGGCATTGATTTATGTTCGTTGTCGGTTGATCAAGATGAGCTTAATGAGCTAATTAATGCGCTGGATGCGCGCATCAATAGTTTGGTACTAAAGCAAGAAGCTGCTGAAGACCCTGCGGCTATCGATCAGGTTTTGACGGCGTACATGAATGAACGAGATAATTTTGGTTCGCATCTGGAAAAATTAAAGTCGCTCTCCAGTGAGCTTGATGAAGGTGGTGGTTTTCTTGATGATTCATTAGAACTGCAATCCGAACCCGATTTTCCGGTTGAGACAGCCAGAGATGCTGAGTTACTGGAATATGTTAATGATCTTGAGCTGTTCGAAGAGGAAGAACTTGAAGATGATGAGTCGGAATGGGACATTCCAGATTTACCCGATGAATTTAATTAATAACAAACTGATTTGATGGACTATGGCAACTGAAAATAATAAAGAAATGACTTCTGCACAGCTTCCACTTTTTTACAAGAAAGTCGTACCGCTTAGCAAAGAGGTGCACAATCAACTTTACATCGAACCAGTGGACGGCTACCTGCATACTAAACAAACAAATAGCGTATATATTGCTGCCGTTGAGTTTATTAGGGCTTGTCATGAATACCCTATCGTTTTTGCAAAAGATAACTCTGAAAGTGTCTTCCCTGTTGTGTTACTCGGTTTAGAACAAAATAAAAATTTATTTGTGAATAATAAAGGTGAATGGCTGGCGAATTATATTCCGGCGTATGTCCGACGCTACCCGTTCATTTTGGCAACACCGGATCCTAAAGTGGATAATTTTACCGTATGTATCGATGAGAGCTTTAGCGGTTTCAATACTGCTAAAGAAGGTAAACCGTTGTTTGATGAGAAAGGTAAACAGCTCGATGTGTTGTCTCAAGCTGTTGATTTTCTTAAAGATTATCAATCTCATGTGCAATTGACCAAGCTCTTTTGTGATAATTTGGTAAAACTGGATTTACTGGAGCCAATGCAGGCGAATATTGAATTAGCTGAGGGTAAAAAACATACCTTGAGCGGTTTTATGGGTGTTAATCGCGAGAAGCTTAAAGCTATTAAACCGGCTAAATTGGCCGAGATGCTTAAAACTGATCAGTTAGAATTGATTTACGCTCATTTAAGCTCGTTAGCAAACTTAAACAATTTGTTAAAACTCGCTTCGTCAGCTAAATGATTAGTTATTCGTTACTGATATTAATGGGCTGACTGGGGTCAACATCTTCTTTTGGTCCATACTTTTCAGTATAACTGACAATCAATTTATCGGCCTCAGTTAGTTCTTCATTGGATAACTTGTCTTTCGCTTTATCAATCGATTGTTTTGAAAGCTGATGATCATGCGCTGCGCCTACACTGTACCAGACATATGCAAATTCGTAGTCTTTGGGCACGCCTCTGCCAGTAAAATATAAATTACCAAGTTTATATTGAGCTTGTGGAATATTTTTCTCGGATGCCTTACGAAACCATTCCCCCGCTAATTTGTAATCTTGTTCAACACCTTGGCCTTTCAAATACATCATGCCAACATAATATTGTGCAAAACCGTGATCAGAAGTTTCTGCGAGTGACTGCATGGTAGTAAATGCCTTATCATAGTCACCCATGACGTAGGCGACGACTCCATCATTAAAATCTGCTTTGGCCATCGTTGAAAAAGCTAAAAATATAATTAAAAAGAATAAGTTAAGTTGTTTCATTTTCATGCTCGCTATTGATTAAGCTGTGTAAGATTTCATAATTATTATTTGCCATATATTAAATGTATCGGCAGTTTAATTAGCTTAGTCTGTCAAAGCGGCGGATTGTTTCACGCAAGCCACAATTTGTAAATAAATCAGGGTAAAACAGTGGAAAAAGTACACGCTTTCAGGGTTTTTGAGGAAAATGATCAGGTTTCAGCCCGTCAGGTAATGGTACCTATGGATGAGGTAGGTGCTGGCGAGGTGCTGATTAAGTGCGCATATTCGTCGGTTAATTATAAAGACGCACTTGCCGCGACCGGTAAGGGTAAGATTATTCGTCGTTTTCCACTGATTGCAGGTATTGATGTGTCAGGTACTATAGTTGATTCAAAAGATGAAACCTACAAACCTGGTGATAAGGTGATTGTGACGGGCTATGATTTTGGTGTCAGTCATGACGGTGGCTATGCGGAATATGCGCGTGTGCCGGCTGAATGGGTTGTCAGGCTTCCGGAGACCATGTCTTTGTTTGATGCCATGGCAATTGGAACAGCGGGCTTTACCGTGGCGCTATCGGTAAAACGTCTCGAGGATAATGGTATTAACCCAGATGACGGGCCATTTGTCGTGACCGGTGCAACCGGTGGAGTCGGTAATTTTGCTATCGATATCATGACTTCTCTTGGTTTTGACGTTGTGGCGGTGAGCGGTAAGCCAGAACAAATCGAAGCACTAAAAACACTCGGGGCAAAACAAGTGATGAATCGGCATGAATTAGAGCTTGATGGGCCACCATTGGAAAAAGGGCAATGGTCAGGCGCTATTGATAATGTAGGTGGAGATATGCTGTCCTGGTTGGTCAGAACAACGAACCCCTGGGGCAGTATTGCTTCCGTCGGTTTAGCCGGAGGAAGTCACTTCAATTCTACAGTAATGCCTTTTATACTTCGCGGCGTCAGTTTGCTTGGCATCACTTCTTCTGGATGTCCTACTCAATATCGACAATTGCTTTGGGATAGGCTCGCGAGTGATTTGGCACCCAGAAATCTGGATAAGATAGTGACGCAAATTATTGGTTTGCAACAGTTACCAAGGGTATTTGAAGAAATGCTCTCAGGTAAGACCAGCGGCCGCAGCGTAGTAGAAATTTGTGCGCCTGAATAGAGATAGAGAACTGTATGACAGCAAAAACGCTTTATGACAAATTATGGGATGATCATGTTGTGCATGATTTTGGTGACGGCTCCTCGCTTATCTATATCGATCGACACCTGATCCACGAAGTCACGTCTCCACAGGCATTTGAGGGCTTGAAACTCGCTGGAAGAAAACCCTGGCGATTGAGTCCGAATCTGGCTGTACCCGATCACAATGTGCCTACGGTCAATCGCGAGGTGATTGAAGATCCAATTTCAAAGCTGCAATTAGATACGCTGGACGAAAACTGTGCTGACACCGGTATTACCAAATTTGATATGTTTGACCCACGCCAGGGTATTGTGCATGTGATTGGACCAGAACAGGGCGCATCATTGCCAGGCATGACGATTGTTTGTGGTGATTCCCATACTTCAACTAACGGTGCCTTAGGAGCAATGGCGTTTGGTATTGGAACCTCTGAGGTGGAGCATGCGTTGGCGACACAATGTCTGGTGTTAAAAAAAGCAAAGAACATGTTAGTTAGGGTTAATGGTCATGTGGGTCCTGGTGTGACAGCCAAGGATATTGTACTTGCTATCATTGGCGAGATTGGCACTGCTGGAGGTACCGGTTACACCATTGAATTTGCTGGCGAGGCCATTCAAGCATTGTCAATGGAAGGGAGAATGACAGTCTGTAATATGAGTATTGAAGCGGGTGCCAGAGTGGGTTTGATTGCGGTTGATCAAACGACGTTGGATTATGTGAAAGACAGACCGTTTTCTCCCGTTGGGAGTGATTGGGACAAAGCTGTCACCGCATGGGGCGAGCTAAAGAGCGATGACGATGCATATTTTGATTCTGTTATTGAATTGGATGCATCTGAGATAGAGCCACAGGTTTCTTGGGGGACATCGCCGGAAATGGTGGTGTCAGTTAATGATCGCGTACCTAACCCGGATTCACAGGCTGATACGGTAAAACGCGAGGGCATGGAAAAGGCATTGGAATATATGGGTCTGAAACCTGATACTCCGATACAAGACATCAGTATCGATAAAGTTTTCATTGGTTCTTGCACAAACTCCCGTATAGAGGATTTACGTGCAGCAGCAGCAGTGGCAAAAAATAAAAAAGTTTCTGCTAACGTGAAATTGGCAATGGTTGTGCCTGGTTCCGGATTAGTGAAAAAACAGGCTGAAGAAGAAGGGCTTGCGGATGTGTTTATTGATGCCGGTTTTGAATGGCGCGATCCCGGTTGCTCAATGTGTCTGGGAATGAATCCGGACAGACTTGATAAGGGTGAACGCTGTGCATCGACGTCTAACCGGAACTTTGAAGGTAGACAAGGGCAAGGCGGTCGTACTCATCTTGTTAGTCCGGCAATGGCGGCGGCTGCAGCAATAGCCGGCCATTTTGTTGATGTAAGGGAAATATAAGACTGATTATGAAACCATTTAGCAAATTCACCGGTATTATTGCGCCGTTAGACCGTCCCAATGTGGATACCGATGCGATTATTCCCAAGCAATTTTTGAAATCACTCAAACGTAGTGGTTTCGGGCCTAATCTGTTTGATGATTGGCGTTATCTCGATGAGGCAGATTTAATTAATACTGATCAATCAAGAGAAATTAATCCGGGTTTTATTTTAAACCAGCCGCCTTATGATAAGGCTGAAGTGTTATTAGCGAGAGAAAATTTTGGCTGCGGCTCTTCCAGGGAACATGCAGTCTGGGCCTTAACTGACTTTGGCTTTCGTACGGTATTGGCACCAAGCTTCGCCGACATCTTTTACAGTAACTCGTTTAAAAATGGTTTTTTACCTGTTGTATTAAAGGAAAATGATATCGACGAACTTTTTGCCAGTGTCACTGCAAATACCGGTCAGCAGGCCACGGTAAATCTTGAACAGCAAATCGTAGAATTGGTTAACGGTCCAACGTATTCTTTTGACATTGAAGTGAATTTAAAAGAGCGATTGATTAAAGGACTGGATGATATTGGCCAGACATTACAAATGGCGGATGAAATTCGGAAATATGAAACTAAGAGAGCTTCACAAGCCCCATGGTTGTTTCCTGAAAATAACGGATAGTGTATGCAAGCCTGGTATTTGATTTACACCAAACCCAAGCAAGAAGATATCGCCAAACTTAATCTTGAGCAGCAAGGTTACGAGACCTATTTACCCAAAGTTATGGGACTTAAAAGAAAGCAGGGACGTTCTATCAAATCTATCCTTCCGATGTTTCCTCGTTATCTGTTTATCCATTTGGATAATCAAACTGATGACTGGGGGCCTATTCGTTCAACAATTGGTGTTGCTAATTTGGTCAAGTTTGGTATGGAGGCAGCGCGTGTCCCTGAAAAGTTGGTCAATACAATTCGGGAAAGAGAAAATACTGAAGGCATTATTGATTTGCCAGATAAGCAGTTTAAACAGGGGCAGATCGTACGCATCATGACCGGACCGTTTGAGGGTTATGAGGCAGTGTTTTCAGATAAGCAGGCTAAAAATCGGGTATTGGTACTACTCAAAATTGCGGAAAATTTTGTTAATTTAAAACTCGACCAGCATGAAATAGAACCTGTTTAGTTCGTTTTAATAACTATCAATAACACTTATTTTAATTATGCAGGTAATAACGCGTTTTGCTCCTAGTCCCACCGGTTCACTGCATATAGGTGGTGTCAGAACAGCGTTATTCTCATGGTTATATGCGCGGCATCATCAGGGCAAATTTATCTTGCGAGTGGAGGACACTGATCGCGAACGTTCAACTGATGAAGCCATAGATATCATTTTACAGGGTATGGAATGGCTTGGGCTAGAGCACGATGGAGATATTTATTATCAAACAAGACGTTTTGATCGATATCGTGAAGTGATTAACCAATTGCTTGAGCAAGGCGATGCCTATTACTGCACTTGTTCAAAAGAGAGGCTGGATGCCTTGAGAGAAGAAGCGATGGCGAGGGGAGAAAAACCTCGTTATGACGGGCATTGCCGTGGCTTAAACCTGGATGAAGGTGTGGTTCGCTTTAAAAATCCAATTGATGGCGAAGTCATTGTGAATGATGAAATTCAGGGGGTGGTTCGTTTTGATAATGGCGAATTAGACGATTTGATTATTGCGCGCTCTGATGGAACGCCAACATACAACCTGACTGTTGTGGTGGACGACATGGATATGGGAATCACTCATGTTATTCGGGGTGACGATCATTTAAATAATACTCCACGACAGATGAATATATTTAAGGCACTCAATGCAGATTGTCCGACTTACGCGCATATTCCGATGATATTAGGGCCCGATGGACGAAAATTATCAAAGAGAGATGGGGCTGCCAGCGTATTAGAGTATCGCGATCAGGGATATTTGCCTGATGCTCTACTTAATTATCTTGCTCGTCTCGGTTGGTCTCATGGTGACCAGGAGATATTCAGCTCTGAAGAGCTTGTTTCGTTATTTGACATTAAAGATGTCAATAAGTCAGCGGCTAGCATTAACCCTGAGAAGTTGCTCTGGTTGAACCAGCATTATTTAAAAAATTCCAGAAATAATGAGATTGCTGAGCAGTTAATGCCAATATTTAAAGAGATGGGCGTTTCGATTGAGGTCGGTCCTGATTTAATGGATTTGATTGACGTACAGAAACAACGAACTGACACGCTCAAACAGATGGCAGAACAGAGCGTTTGTTATTATCAGGATTTTGATGAATTTGATGCTAATGCCGCTAAGAAGCATCTGCGACCGGTGATACTACAACCTATGCGGACATTACGAGAACGGTTCGTTAGTTTGAAAGATTGGACAAATGCACCTATTAAGGCGCAGATTGAAAATGTGGCGGCTGAATATGAAATAGGCATGGGAAAACTTGGCCAACCTTTGCGTGTGGCTGTGACCGGCGCCGGACAATCACCAAATATAGATGACACGGTTCGGTTGGTAGGAAAACAAAAAACGCTGGAAAGGCTTGAAAAATCAATCATTTTTATCGAAAACCGCGCTTCATCTTGACAGTGATAAAGGTGTCACGTAGAGTCGCCGCCTGATATTATTGCGGTATCAAATCGGGGGCTATAGCTCAGCTGGGAGAGCGCTTGCATGGCATGCAAGAGGTCGGCGGTTCGATCCCGCCTAGCTCCACCAAAAAATTTTGGACATTTTTTGTCCCCATCGTCTAGAGGCCTAGGACACTGCCCTTTCACGGCGGCAACAGGGGTTCGAATCCCCTTGGGGACGCCATATTTTAAAACCGCTTCATTGCGGTTTTTTTATGTTTGTTAAGAATGAATGTATATTGAAAAGCGGCTGTTAGTATTAAATTAAGATTGTAGACTATTGCATAAATATTCTTTAGCTAACAAATATGAAAATAATAGTTACAGGCGCGGCTGGCTTCATCGGCTTTCATACCTCGAAGTACTTGCTTAAAAGAGATGATGAAGTTGTCGGTATAGATAACATAAATGATTACTATGATCCTTCTTTAAAGCATGCTCGGTTATCTAAGTTAAAACAGCATTCTAATTTTCGTTTTCACAAATTAGATATCATTGATAAAGAGTCCCTTTTCCTGGTTTTCGAAAAAGAGTTGCCGGATTATGTGATCCACCTTGCCGCGCAAGCTGGCGTTAGGTACTCGTTAGAAAACCCTTATGCTTATATTGATTCTAATATTACAGGGTTCATGAATATCCTCGAAGCTTGCAGGCATTATCCAGTTAATCATCTGGTTTTTGCCTCTTCCAGTTCAGTATATGGTGCTAACACGCAAATGCCATTTAGTGTTAATGATAATGTTGACCATCCGCTATCGTTGTATGCGGCCTCAAAAAAATCCAACGAGTTAATGGCACATACTTATAGTCATTTGTATGGTATTCCGGCAAGTGGATTACGATTTTTCACAGTTTATGGGCCCTGGGGTAGGCCTGATATGGCCTTGTTCATATTTACCCGAAAAATATTGAATGGTGACACAATAGAAGTCTTCAACAATGGAAAACATAAACGTGATTTCACTTACGTGGATGATATCGCTGAAGGTATTGTACGTGTAACTGATAATATAGCGCTTCCCAATAAATCTTGGGATAGTAATCATCCAGATCCGGCAACAAGTAAAGCACCTTACCGTTTGTATAATATAGGTAACAATTCACCTGTTGAGCTAATGTATTTTATCGAATTGGTAGAAAAGAACCTGGGTATTAAAGCAACTAAAAACTATTTGCCACTCCAGCCTGGTGATGTACCTGAAACCTATGCAGATGTTAATGCATTAATAGAAGACGTTGATTATTCACCCTCAACCACTATTGAGTCAGGCATAGAAAATTTCATTAAATGGTACAGGGAATACTACAAGGCATGAGTCGGTTATTAGGCCGTCGTCTCTCTGTTATAGGCCTTGGTTACGTTGGCTTGCCCGTTGCAGTTGCATTTGGCCAATGTTGCAAAGTCATCGGTTTTGATATTAACTCCAAAAGAATTAGTGAACTTTTAAATGGTATAGATAAAACAGGCGAAGTTGATTCATCCGACCTTGGCAGCAGTAATGTGCTATATACATCTGATTTGAATCAACTTGCTAATGCTGATTTCCATATCGTTGCTGTACCTACGCCCATTGATGAAAATAATAGACCAGATTTAACACCACTATTATCAGCATCGAGATCAGTTGGAAAAATATTAAAAAAAGGCGATATTGTTGTTTATGAGTCGACGGTATATCCAGGGGCAACTGAAAAAGAGTGTGCCCAAATTCTTGAAGAAGTCTCCGGGTTGATAAGTGGCAAGGATTTTTATTTAGGGTATTCACCGGAAAGGATTAATCCTGGAGATAAAAAACATACTTTTAAATCAATAAAGAAAGTTGTTTCTGCACAAAACAAGGAGGTTTTGGAAATAATCGCAGAAATATATTCACAAGTAGTAGAGGCTGGCGTGTTCAAAGCTTCTTCTATCAAGGTCGCAGAAGCAGCCAAGGTTATTGAAAACACACAAAGGGATTTAAATATTGCATTAATGAATGAATTAGCAGTCTTGTTTGAAAGAATGGATATTGATACTAGTGATGTTTTGGAGGCTGCAGGGACAAAATGGAATTTTTTACCATTTCAACCAGGTTTGGTTGGAGGACATTGTATAGGGGTGGATCCATATTATCTAACTCATAAATCAATAGAATTGGGATATTCTCCAAAGGTTATATTATCTGGCAGAGAAGTGAATGATAACATGGGCAAATTTATTGCAGACTCTTTACTGGATGTTTTAAACAACATTGATAAAGATATTGAAAATACCGTAATTACAATATTAGGAATAACCTTCAAAGAGAATATTCCAGATATCCGCAACACCAGAGTTGTCGATATTATCAAGCAACTAGGCAATAAACCTGTAATATTACAAGTTTATGATCCGCATGCTGATGCGGATGATGTTAAGCAAGAATATCAAATAGAACTTCAGGATTATGATTCACTTCAAAAAGCCGATGTCATTGTACTGGCAGTCTGTCATGATGAGTTTATTGATGATGGATGGAATCTTGTTGGGAGTTTAATGAACTCTAACGGCGGTATTGTATATGATATCAAGAGTGCTCTTGATAGAGATAAGACTCCAGATAATATTCGTTTACTCAGGTTATGAATTTACATTTAACGTTAACGGAAATAAAAACATGAAAGTAACAATGCTTGGTTGTGGTTATGTTGGTCTTGTATCGGGGACCTGTTTTGCCGAGTTTGGTGCCAATGTTACCTGTTTTGACGTAGATAAAATTAAAGTAAAGAAATTACAAGATGGTGCAGTGCCAATCTATGAGCCTGGTCTTGATTCTTTAATTGAGAAGAATGTAAAACAGGGAAGGTTGCTTTTTTCTGATGATCTAAATAAATCTATCCCCGGATCGGATCTTATCTTTGTTGCTGTTGGTACTCCAACACGCAGAGGTGATGGACATGCAGATTTGTCTTTTGTATATCAAGCAGTCCAGGATATTGCGCCTTTATTAGATGGTTATACTGTCATTGTTGATAAGTCTACTGTACCTGTTGGTACGGCAAGAAATGTAAAAAGACTAATTCGGGAAGTAAACTCTGAGGCAGATTTCGATGTCGCTTCAAATCCTGAGTTTCTTAGGGAAGGTGCTGCTATATCAGATTTCATGCGACCCGATCGAGTCGTCATTGGTGTCGAAAATAAACGTGCTGAAAATGTTTTGAGAGAGCTATATCGCCCTATTAACCTGATTGAAGCTCCAATATTATCAACTGATCTTGAAAGTGCAGAACTCATTAAATATGCTTCTAATGCATTTCTCGCGACGAAGATCAGTTTCATAAATGAGATGTCTGTATTATGCGAAGAGGTTGGTGCAGATGTCCATTCAGTTGCAAGGGGGATGGGGTTGGATGGCAGGATAGGCCGCAAGTTTTTACATCCAGGTCCTGGATATGGTGGTTCATGTTTTCCAAAAGATACGCAAGCTTTGGTCCGTATTGCCCAAGAAAATGGTGTTTCGAGTAGAATTGTTGAAACAGTTATAGAGGTTAACGAAGGACAAAAAGCGAGAATGATAAAAAAAATACGTAATGCTCTTGCTGGCAATGAGAGCGGTAAGACTATTGCTGTATTGGGATTGACATTTAAACCTGAGACAGATGATATGAGAGATGCCCCTTCTTTAGCTATTCTGCCAAAGTTAATGGAAAACGGATGTAGAATTAAAGCACATGATCCTCAGGGTATTAATGAAGCTAAAGAATTATTGCCTACTGAGGTCCAATATTTCGATGAAATCTATGAGACTATTAGTGGTGCTGATGCTTTAGTTTTGATGACTGAATGGAATATGTATCGGAATCTAGATATGGACTTGGTTAAATCAAAACTTAATAAACCGGTATTTATTGATTTACGTAATGTTTATGAGCCAGAAATGATGAAAGAAAAAAGCTTTGATTATCATTGCATTGGACGATAAATGTAATTAAATCTGTAAAATATTCAACTTTGATTAATTAGCTATGAAACGATAGGAATAATTTCAGATACTACAGAAAAATAATTCACATTATCTTAATCACATTAGTTTTCGTACAATTTTAACAATTATCAGATGACAAAATTCAATACTATATGTATTAATTAGTTTTGATCTAACCCTACATTTAGTAGTTCATTATTTGAACATTAGCATATATAATGTTCAAATAATGAACAGCTCTGAAAAAGAAGATAACCTAACTCTAGGAATTTTATCGGCTATTGAACACAAAAATGATGTTACTCAAAGACATCTCGCAGATAATTTAGGGGTTGCACTTGGATTAGCCAATTCATACTTAAAAAGATGTGTTCGTAAAGGGTTAGTAAAAATACACCAAGCACCCGCAAATCGATATCTTTATTATCTTACTCCTAAAGGCTTTGCTGAAAAAAGTCGTCTAACTACCCAATATTTAATTTCGTCTTTTGATTTTTATCGTCAGGCTTCTCGATCTTGCAGTGAAATTTTTAAATATTGTAAAGAAGAACAGCAAAAAAATGTGATTATTTGTGGAATATCAGAACTGGCAGAAATAGCAACACTTAGAGCTTCTGACTTTGGAATTAATCTGATTGGATACTATGACAAAGACGCAAAGATAAATCAGTATCTTAACAAACCTGTTTGGAATTCATTAGAAAATTTGCCTGAATTTGATAATTGCGTGATTACCGATTTATCAAAATCGTTAAATACTTATTCAGATTTGAATAAACATATAAATAAAGAAAATATATTGTTGCCTTCAATACTAGGCATTTATCCCAAGGATTAGTAGTTGAAAATTAGAATATTTTCTATGTAGGGTACTTTTAATTGTACACTGCAGGGCGGTAGCGTTGTTTTTAATTTATTTTAAGTTCAATAAGTATCATAAATCATTAATAAATTTTAAAAGACGTGTAAATGTTTAGCTGGAGTGGTGGCTTTTTTTTGAAATGTATTAATAAAGACACTATATATTTAGTATTTCTTAATTTTATCCTCTTTTATTTAAAGTAAATTATAAAAGTGATTAAATTATTAACTTAATGCTTGAGGCGCTCTGCAAAAAAGATATTTTATTAAGATTAATATAAATTCAATCTTGAAATGAGATTACATTGAAAATTAATTTAGACAGTTTGAAAGTTGGGGATAATGAACCTGTTTTTATTATTGCAGAAGCAGGTGTGAATCATATGGGGTCGCAAGATATCGCTATAAAACTAATTGAAGAAGCAAAATTATCTGGTGCGGACTGTGTAAAATTTCAGACTTTTAAAGCTGACCGTATAGTTTCTAAATCTGCTCCCAAAGCAAACTATCAAAATCATACAACTGATCCAGATGAATCACAATACGATATGCTTAAAGCATTAGAAATCGATGAGAATATATATGGTGATCTTATTAATTCATGTAATGACAACAATATTTTGTTTATGTCCACACCTTATAATGAGGAAGATATAGATTTTTTAGATGATCTAAACGTGCAGATCTTTAAAGCTGCATCTATACATATAGCTGAACCAAGGTTTCTCAAGCACATGGCTAATAAAGGAAAGCCAATGATAATTTCAACCGGTATGGCAACATTAGATGAGATAGATATAGCAATAAAGACAATACTAGATGCCGGAAATGATAATTTTGTCGTTATGCAATGCACTTCTAATTATCCTTCTTTAATTGAAGAATGTAATTTGAAAGCAATGTTAGAAATGAAAAGCAAATATGAATGTCTTGTTGGTTACTCTGATCATACACAGACAAATATATCAGCAATCACTGCTGTGGCTTTAGGGGCATGTGTGATTGAAAAACATTTTACACTTGATAAAACATTGCCTGGTCCTGATCAATCTACTTCTGAATCACCTGAAGGTTTTAAGGTTTTAGTTAATCAAATTAGAGAAGCTGAAATAGCACTAGGAGATAAGGAAAAATCTCCTACAGTTTCTGAGAAAAAAAATATTTTTGCTATGAGAAGAAGTATTGTAGCAAACAAAGATATAAAAAAAGGAGAAGAAATAAAGAGTTCTGATTTAACCTTCAAAAGGCCTGTAATAGGTATTACCCCTGTTGAGATTGAGGATGTAGTTGGAACCTATGCGATAGATGATATATCAAAAGATGAATTTTTATCTTGGAATAAGTTAAAAAAATAGCTCGTAAAATTATGGAAACAAGATGATTGTAATTGGTTTAAATAATGGAGAGTTTAACTCGTCTGCAACCATCGTAAGAGACGGAGAGGTTCTAGCTGGAGCTCCAGAAGAGAGATTCATAAGGGAAAAAATGACAAAACTATTTCCACATGGCGCCATTAAGTACTGTCTCGAAACGGCCAACATATCATTAGAAGATTGTGACTACATAGCGCAAGCATGGAATCCGGGTATCGCTTGGGAAAAATATAATCCATTAATATCAAAACACAGAAGAGAGCGAGAATTATTTTATTACACAGTACCAGATAACCTTTTTAATCAAACTGAAAATCGTAATCCTGGTGATTGGACATGTTTGTCTCAATCCGATGACAAATTACCACCGATTTATTTTATTAGACATCATCTCTGTCATGCAGCGAATGCGTATTTTCTATCAGGTTTTGAAGAATCTGCAATATTGACATGTGATTTTAGAGGGGAATTTGATTGTGCAACATTTGGTAAAGCTGTAGGAAACAAAATTAATGTATTACAAAGTCAACAAATACCTCATTCATTAGGTATGTTCTATGCAACTTATACTGAACTTCTAGGGTATAAGCCGGATAATGATGAGTGGAAAGTAATGGCTCTTTCATCCTTTGATGTCAACTGTAAAGAAGAATTATCAAAAATAAGACAAACATATGCCTTAGAAGAATGTGGAAAATTAGTCTTAGACCAATCTTTTTACAAAGGAGCTATTCTAGATCAACCTAATTTATATACACAAAAACTAATAGATTTGCTCGGAGGAAGATTAGGAAAGAAAGGTGAAGAGTTCGATGAGTGGCATTGCAAAGTAGCGAAAGCTATGCAAACTGCAGCTGAGGAGATAGCTACTCATTTTTTAAATCATCTGTACGAAATTACAAAATGTGAGAATTTAGTTCTATCAGGTGGATTTTTCATGAATTCTGTTTTCAACGGTAAAATTCATGAATATACTCAATTTAAAAATATTTTCATTCCATATGCTCCTTCAGATGCCGGAAACAGTATTGGCGCAGCATTATATTTAAACTACTGTATTCTCGGACATGATCGAAATCAAATAAATAATAGTAGTTATATTGGGCCAGAGTTTTCTAGTGACGAGATTAAATCAGCTTTAGAGAGGAGACATATAAGTTATTTAACTAGTAATACAATAGGTGAGGATGTAGCAAAATATATAAATGATGGGAAGATAGTTGCATTATTTAATGGTCGCATGGAATTTGGAGACAGAGCCCTTGGTAATCGTTCGATTATTGCAGATCCTCGGGATAGTAAAGTTAAAGATAAAATTAATAGCATTATCAAGTATAGAGAATCTTATAGACCATTTGCACCAGTAGTTCTAAAAGAGTTTGTTGAAGAAATATTTGAAGTCAGTTCGGGTTTTGAATGTAACTATATGGAGAAAGTGGTGCCTATACGAAAGAACTGGCAAACAAAATTGGGTGCAGTTACGCACATTGATGGATCAGGTAGAGTACAGACTGTTAGTAGTTCTTCCAATAAAAATTTATACGATGTAGTACAAAGTTTTTATGAATTGAGTGGAGTGCCAGTAATTCTAAATACTTCATTCAATATTAATGGTGAGCCAATTGTTCTATCACCTGATGATGCCTTAAACACTTTTTTCAATAGCGGTCTAGATATTCTTGTCATGAACAATTTCATTGTAGAAAAAAAGTAAAGCTTATTCTGATGAATATATTATTAGAATTTCTCAAAAAAATATGAGTATCTGGATATCATCAGGGGCGTTTCTTACCAGAAATATTAGCGAATTGTTGGAAGTCGCGAGAGTTGCTGGAATAAATAATATCGAGTTAAGTTCTGGCATGGCACATTCGGAAGACTTAGTTGATGTCGTTGTTGAGGAACATCGTAATGGAGGTACTTTCCTTGTACATAATTATTTCCCTCCACCTAAAGCCCCCTTTGTTTTGAATATAGCTTCTTTAAAAGATGAAGAGTTAGAAAGATCTCTAGAACATTGTAAAAGAGCGATCATATTAGCTAGTCATGTTGATGCTCCGTTTTATAGTGTTCACGCTGGTTTTGCAGCAAATTTAAGACATCAAGATTTAGGAAAACCTGAACAACAGGCTAATTCGCTTAATGAAAGTGATATCGATAGGGAAAAAGCATTCTCGGTCATGTTGGAATCAGTAAGTCAATTGGCAGATTTTTGTAAGAAATTTAACATGGATTTGTTAATTGAAAATAATGTGATATCTCCACTGTATCTCGAAAAAATGCCTATTAATCCATTGTTATTAACTACTCCAAATGAGGTAAATGAATTCTTTGATGAATTAGAATCTGAGAATGTCGGATTATTATTAGATGTTGCTCATGCAAAGGTCTCAGCAACGGCATTGGAATTTAATCCTTTTGATTTTTTTGAAAAATCTGGAAATCATATTAAAGCATTCCATTTGAGTGATAACAATGGAAGAGAAGATCAAAATTTACCTGTTAATAAAGACTCTTGGTTTATGCCATTATTAAAAGGCTATAGTGATTTAGAAATTGTATTAGAAGCTTATAGATTAAGCATTCAAGACATACAAAATCAACTGGAATTAGTATCAAAATATCTTTGATATATGAGTGAAACAATCGAAAAATATTTGGTTTCAACAGACTCAACATTCGAACATGTTATTCAACGATTGGACGAAAATTCTGGTGGAGTCGTATTCATCGTTGATGATAATGAAATAATGAAAGGAATATTAACTGACGGAGATGTGCGAAGATTAATATTGAAAGGTATATCTACAGATAAAGTAGTTAATGATCTAATGAATGATAATTTTGTATCAGGTTCAATCAATTCATCCAGGTCAGAAAATATAAAATTATTAAATAATAAAGTACATCATTTACCCATTCTCGATGAATCTGGTATTCCTGTGGATATGATTTCGTGGTCCGATTTATGGAGTTTACCCATTGCACAACCATTTCTTGGAGGAAACGAATTAAAGTATATTACCGATTGTATATCGACAATGTGGATTTCTTCCCAAGGTCATTATATTGAAAAATTTGAAGAATCTATGGTGTCATTCCTGGGTGGCGGTAAAGGACTCTGCACATCATCTGGTACGACAGCTCTAACCTTATCTCTAGCCGCATTAGGAATCACAAGTGGAGATGAAGTCATTGTTCCAAATATCACTTTTGGGGCAACTGCGAATGCTGTTATTCAACTCGGTGCAATTCCTGTTTTTGTTGATATAGACTCTAGAAGTAAAACAATGTGCCCAGTAGCATTTCAGGATGCAATAACAAATAAAACAAAAGCTGTGATTCCAGTACATCTCTATGGTCATCCATGTGACATGGATCCAATTCTAGAAATTGCTAAAAAGTTTAATATTTATGTAGTAGAAGATTGTGCCGAGTCGCTTGGAGCTGAATATAAAGATAAAAAAGTAGGACTGCTTGGAGATGTTTCTTGCTTTAGTTTTTTTGCAAATAAAGTTATTACTACAGGTGAAGGTGGAATGGTAGTGACAAAAGATGATTCATTGCTTGGCAAGATGAAATTATTAAGAGATCACGGCATGTCACCCAAAAGAAGATATTGGCATGAGTTGCCTGGATATAACTTTCGTATGACTAATTTACAAGCGGCAATTGGCTTGGCACAAATGGAACAAATTGATAAATTCTTAATTGACAGAAGAGAAATTGTTGATATTTATAATAAAAAATTAGCTTCAATTAAAACAATCGTTCGACCTGTGGAAGAAAGCTGGGCTAAGAATATATATTGGCTTTATTCAATTGAACTCCAAGATAATGATTCACTTATAACAAAGAATATGTTGATGACTCGATTAAAAAGTGTCGGGATAGAATCGAGACCAGTATTTCCGCCTCTAAATAATCAACCTGCATATAGATCGGATAATATTAATTCCTATCCAGTATCAGAAAAATTTGCAAAAAATGGTTTAAGCTTACCTACGGCCAATGGAATGAAAATTGGTGATGCTGAGCGAGTTTGTAACCTTATAAAAACAATTTTAAAGTAAAATTTGGAAACTAATATTATTGACATTCCTCTTGCAATCATACCCGCAAGAGGTGGTTCTGTCGGAATACGGAAAAAAAACCTACACCAAATTAATGGTATCCCCCTAATTCAATATACGTTGAACATCTTAAGAAAAATGGAAGATAAGCTGATTCCATTTATATCAACAGACGATGTAGAAATTCATGAGTATTGTGAAAAAAATGGGTTTAATAACAAATATATTAGACCTACAAAATTAGCAGGTAACAATTCAAAAATTGTAGATGCTGTATTAGATGCTTGTAATTGGTGGGAGGTAGAAAATAAGAAAAAATTAAAAACCGTTATGTTGTTGCAACCTACTTCCCCATTTCGACGTGTACAACATGTTATTAATGCTATAGAAAAATATCAGAAGACAGATAAATCATCTTTGGTGAGTGTTTGTAAGATGATAATACATCCAAATCTTTGTATTGATGCGTCAAATAATAAATGGAACTTTTTAGACCATACAGACGGAACGGTTATTAATCGTCAAAACCTGAGTTCAGCATATTATCAACTAAATGGTGCAATATACATTTCAACTATAGAACAGCTTAGGAATAAAAAGAGATTTGTAATTCCTGGTGAGACTGAATTGTTTAAGATGGACCAATATTCAAGCATCGACATTGATGACATTGATGATATTGAATATGCAGAATATTTAATCTCGAGTGGTAAAGTAACTATATAGTTATGCAATATTCCAGTACTGTTATTGATGATTTTATAAAAATTGGCTTTTTGAATTTTCGGGATCTTGAACACTATCATCCATGCGTCAGAGATGATAAATATATGGAAGTTCTAAAATGCAGAAAAACGGGGGTGATAGCGTTATCAACTACAAAACATATAACGCATGAATACTATGAGTCAAGAAATGTAAATCAAATAACAAAAGATATAGATGTTGAACAGATTAAAACAATAGAGAATCAAGATAATTTAAGAAGGACTAAATATTTCAATCAAGATATTGTTAATAAAGTTTGGCTAGATATTGGTACCGGTACTGGACTCATTCTTGAAATGAATAAAGATGTTGCGAATAAGTGTATAGGGATAGAACCACATAAGTTAAGAAGAGAAATTGCAAACAAGAATGGTTTAGATGTTAAAGAAAGTCTATCTGAAATAGAAGATAATAGTATTGAGGTTGTCACATTATTTCACGTTTTTGAACATATACTGATACCTGTTGAATTTCTGTCAGAATTAGCAAATAAGATTATAAAAGGTGGGAAAATAATTCTGGAAGTCCCTCATGCTAATGATTTTTTAATGAATCGATTAGATTGTATTCCAGCTAAAGATTTTCTCTTATGGAGTGAACATCTAATTCTACATACAGAATCCAGCTTGAGATATATTTTAGAGCATATAGGTTTTAAAGATATTAAAATCAATGGATATCAACGATATGGATTGTCTAATCATCTTTATTGGTTGCGTCATGGAAAACCCGGAGGCCAACAAATATGGAGTGATCTTAATCAAGAAGAATTAGATGAGAAATACAGTGAAATGTTATGTCGTATTCAGCAAACTGATACATTAATTGCAACCGCATATAGATAAATGAAAAAATCAGTCTGTTTTTTGACCAGTATTCCATTTTCAGAGAGGGATTATAAGCGTTTTGGAATTGATATTTTAAATAAAAATAATATCGAAGTTTTTGTTTATGATTGTTCTGGTTTTTTAAACAAACAGTTTAATGCTAAATATTTTAATGTTTGGCATTATCCTTTTAAAAATCATAAAGTGATTACATCACATGATGAATTAACAGAGGTTTTAAAAAAAGATGATAATCAAAAAAGCTTATTTGTGGACCTGTTATTTGGAGCCAAGAATGCGGACAAAATAAAAAGACATATAAAAAATAACGATGGGAAAATAGTGTCTCTTTATTTAGGTTTAAGGCCAGAATTTAAAGTCAGTCATAAAAAAAACAATATACTATCAAAGTTAAAAATCATAATTAAATCTTTAGTACACTATTTGAAAGAAATAGTAATGTCAGAAAATAAAATAAAACCAGATATTGTTCTTGCTTCTGGTGAATATAGTCACAAAAAAGTAAATATGAGTGGCTGTAAAATTATATGGGCACACTCTTTAGATTATGATTTGTATTTAGAAAATAATAATAAAGCAACTAGAGAAGATCATGTGTTGTTTGTTGATCAGAATTTGATAAAACATAGTGACTTTGAATTATTAGGTATTGATTCACCTGTGTCTGAATCTAACTACTATAGCTCACTTAATAAATATTTTAATCAGGTAGAAAGGCTCACTAATTTACCAGTTGTAATAGCAGAGCATCCAAGAACTATCCATGAAGATCTTAAAAAGCATTTTGATAACAGAAAAATAGTAAAAGGAAATACAGCAGAATTAATAAGAGACTCAAAGCTTGTTCTTATTCATATATCAACATCAATCAATCTTGCAGTGCTTTGGGAAAAGCCAATCATTTTGCTAACAACTAATGAAATTATGAACAGCAGATATAATTCAACAATGGAAAATTATTCTAAAGAATTATCGATACCTATTCATAAAATAGATGAGAATATATTGACTTTAGATAAATATAATCGAGCTCTACTGGTAAATAAGGATGCATACGAAAACTTTCGTAAGAATTACATAAAGCGAAACATGTCTAAAAACAGCCCTGTGTGGCAAATCGTAAGTGAATATATAAATGGAAAAGAATATGCAAATGACTTTCGATGATAAAACATTTTTGGTTACCGGTGGTACAGGCTCATTTGGTAAAAAGTTTATTGCTTATCTCTTAGAAACATATAAACCAAGAAAAATAATTGTTTATTCAAGAGATGAGCTTAAACAATATGAGATGCAGAAAGACTTTAATTCAAATCTCATGCGTTATTTCATAGGCGATGTTAGAGATTTAGATAGATTAACTCAGGCTATGAGAAATGTTGACTATGTAATACATGCTGCAGCTTTAAAGCAAGTGCCTGCAGCCGAATACAATCCTATGGAATGTATAAAAACAAACATACATGGAGCCGAAAATATAATTAAAGCCTCAATATCATGTAATGTTAGTAAAGTTATAGCCTTATCGACAGATAAAGCTGCTAATCCTATTAATTTATATGGTGCGACAAAGCTTTGTTCTGATAAGTTATTTGTAGCAGCAAATAATATGGTGGGTGATAATAAACCACGTTTTAGTGTGGTTCGATATGGTAATGTTGTAGGATCTAGAGGATCTGTGGTTCCTTTCTTTAAGGAACTGATATTAAATAACACTGATCATATACCAATTACGCATAAAAAAATGACACGCTTTTGGATAACTCTTGATCAAGGAGTTAAGTTTGTAGTTGATAGTTTTTTAAGAATGCAAGGAGGAGAAATATTTGTACCTAAAATACCTTCAATAAGAATTGTTGATCTTGCCACAGCAATGGCTCCAGAAATACCAAAAAAAATCATTGGAATTAGACCAGGAGAAAAATTACATGAAGTTATGTGTCCTTCTGATGATTCTCATTTAACAATTGAATTTCCAGATCATTATATAATTGCGCCAGCAATCAAATTCTGGGAAATAAAACAGGACTATTCGACAAATCAGCTAGGTGAAAATGGAAAATATGTCGAAGAAGGAACAGATTATAACTCTGGTACAAATAAAGTATTTTTATCCGTAGAACAAATATTACAATCTAATTATCTGAATAGTTGATACCTTATAGTAAACAAATAATTGAACAAGATGACATAGATAGTGTCATCAAGGTGTTAAAGTCAGATTGGTTAACACAAGGACCTGTTCTTGAGCAGTTTGAAAAGAAACTTGCTGAGAAGGTAAATGTAAAACATGCTATAGCGGTTTCAAATGGAACAGCTGCATTACATTTAGCATGTTTAGTAGCAGGTCTCAAACCGAACGATATTGCTGTCACTTCTACACTTACCTTTTTAGCAACTGCAAATGCACCTTATTTATGTGGTGCTAAAACAGGATTATTGGATGTCGATAGTGATAGCTTGGGGTTGTCACATGTTGATCTTGCAAAATTCTTATCAAAATATCCTGAAACAAAAGTAATTCTACCAGTGCACTTTGCTGGTTTATCTCAGGGAATGAAAGAAATTAAGAAGATTTCTGGAGATAGCATTATTATCGAAGATGCGTCGCATTCACTAGGTGGTAGTTATGAAAATGGCGAGAAGATAGGTTCTTGTTATTTTTCAGATATGACAACATTTTCCTTTCATCCTGTAAAACCAATAACTACAGCAGAGGGCGGTGCAATTACCACAAATAATGATGAATATGCATCCTTGTTGAGGAGCTTGCGCAATCATGGAATCGTAAGAAATATTGAGAATTTTATAAATCATAAAAAAAATGAGTATGGTACATGGTATTACGAACAACATTACCTTGGTCTCAATTACAGGTTGTCTGATTTACAGGCAGCGCTTGGTTTAACCCAATTAGATAAAATAGATGGTTTTATAAACCGTCGTAGAGAAATCACTTCGTACTATGATAGCTGTTTAAAAAATATTGAAGGAATAAATATTCATCAATCAGATGTAAATCAAAGAAGTCGATCTTCAATGCACTTATATACAATTGGTATTGATTACGAAAAATTTTCTACGACTAGAAATAGGGTTATGGAACAATTGAAACAGTCGAATATACTTACTCAGGTACATTATATACCAGTCCATACACAACCTTTTCACGATACTAATCTTAATAGTAGATACTCTTGTAACTATTTAAATGCTGATAAATATTACAAAGAAACTTTAAGTATTCCTGTACATCCTGGCCTTAAAAATAGCGATCTTGACTATATCTTAGAAAATCTTAAAAGAATTTTAAATATTTAAACATTATTTATAGTTATTCCTACTGCTTTTAGAGTAATGGAAGAGTTGTCATATACAGGAATCATTAGCTTTGCGGTTGCTTTATTTAACCGGTTTAGAAAGCTTTTTGCTATTAATGTTGTCCTATCAGTATTTCTAACAATAATTGATGGCTTATCAATTTTTTCAATCGCGCCAATCGTTTCATTAATACAAGATGGAGGATCTGGTGATTATCTGTCCAGTTATATTATTTCAGTTTTTGAGAAATATGGGACGCCAGTAAATCTTGAGTTTTTTATTCTTTTGTTTGTTACGTTGAGTATTACAAGAGTATTGATGAGAGCTGGGATCGAATGCTTTATCTTAAAGACAAAATATTATGTTATTCATGATGTTACGTTAGAAGTTGTAAATAAAATTTTAGTCGCGAGTATGAGTTTTGTAAAAGATCAAAGACAAGGTGACTTTGTGAATGCAATGTTTTTAGAGTTGTCTAAAGTTGGTGATGCATTTACCGCATTATCGAGGATCATTGCGCCACTCATACAAATGAGTGTTTTAATCGTTATACCATTATTTGTTTCTTGGCAGGTTACGTTTGTTTCTATACTTGTTGTTATATTACTATCGGCACCTCTAGAACTAATTAATAAATATTTATATAAATTTGGTCGAAGTAACACTTTATCCGGCAATGAGTATAACGTCGTTTTACAAGAAACTTTTTCACAGCTGCGTTTAATTTTAGGGTTTGGAAATAAAAAAACAGCCATAAAACGAATTGATGATGCATTTAACACGCACAAAAAAAATTCAATTTACTTACAATCAGTACAAATAATTGTCAAATCTGCATATGGACCAATTGGTATACTAGTTGTTTTAGTAACATTTTTAATTGGGAAAAAGTTTAATGTGCCAACTTCAGAAATCATCGTTATGATTTATTCCTTTTATAGGCTTGCATCTTGTGGAACTGAATTCGTAGGATACAAAAATATTTTATTATCTGTATACCCAGCCTATGAAATAGTAATGTCCACCGCAGAAAATGCATTCAAATCAAAAATTAAATCAGGAAATATCAAGTTTGATGATTTGCAAGTTGGAATAAAACTTGAAAATGTAAATTATTATTATCCAGCCTCAGGGGGAGATGCTAAACCTTATCATGCCTTGAGAGATATCAATTTGATGATTGCATCAGGGAAGATTACTGCAGTTGTAGGAAAATCTGGTTCTGGAAAGTCCACATTAATAGATATAGTAATGGGACTATTAAACTGTACTGATGGTGAATTATTATTTGATAATATAAATATCTCTGATATAGATATAGACTCTTTACATCATAAAATAGGTTATGTGCCTCAAGGTAATGAATTATTTCATGATAGCATTAAAAATAATGTTTTATGGGGTAATCCAACTGCAAGTGATGAAGAAGTAACTTCAATATGTAAATTAGCTCATGCACATGAATTTATCGAAAAATTAGAGAATGGATACGATACTCTAGTAGGAGATAAAGGTGCAAAATTGTCAGGAGGACAAATTCAACGTATTGCGCTAGCTCGAGCATTGATACGGAAACCCAAAATCTTAATTCTTGATGAAGCTACTAGTGCATTAGATAGTTCAAGTGAAAAACAGATTCAATTAGCAATTAATAAAATCTCAAAGAAAACTACCGTACTTGTCATTGCTCATAGATTGTCTACCATTGCTAATGCAGATTATATATACGTTTTTGATGATGGGTATGTGAAGGAGGAGGGTGCTTATACCACCTTAATAAACAATGACGGTATATTTTCAGAGCTAATCAAGCTACAGCAATTGTAAACAACATTACTATAAAAGATAACATGAAACATTCTAAACTGTATTTTAAAAATATTGCAGAAATCGCTGCATCAATAAATGATGAACAAATAGACCAACTTGCTATTGATTTAGCAAAAATCAGGGGCAACAAAGGAAGATTGTTTATCCTTGGGGTTGGTGGAAGTGCGGCTAATGCCTCACATGCTGTAAATGATTTTAGAAAATTATGCGGCATTGAAACTTACGCACCGACTGACAACGTATCAGAACTGACTGCGAGAACTAACGATGAGGGATGGGAAACTGTATTCAGTGCTTGGCTTGAAACCAGTAACTTAAGTTCTAATGATGCTATTTTAGTATTTTCAGTTGGTGGAGGTAATGTTGAAAAAAATGTCAGTGTTAACTTGGTTAAGGCGCTTCAATATGCAAACAAAATTGGGGCAAGTATTTATGGTGTTGTTGGTAGAGATGGAGGGTTTACAAAACAGGTAGGTAACAATGTTGTGCTAATTCCAGAGGTTCATTCAAACCACGTCACTCCCCACACAGAAGCTTTTCAGGCTGTAGTATGGCATTGTCTTGTATCACATCCAAAGCTGCAGCTAATGTCAACAAAATGGTAATGATTATTTATAAGAGATAATTGATATTCATAAAGAAATTAAAAGGTATTCTATTGTAGGTCTGATAAATACAATATTAGGTTATGCAGTTATTTTTTTATTAATGTTTTTCGGAGTGAACGTATTCATTTCAAATGTTATTGGATATATTGTGGGCTTGATCTCATCGTTTTTGTTTAATCGTAATTGGGTATTTATTGATGCGCGAACAAATAAAGTATCAGGACAATTATTGAGATTTATTTATTCATTCATAACCGCTTACTCAATTAATATATTAGTGCTTTATGTATTAATAAGTAGCTTAATCAATCCATATTTATCACAAGCATTTGCATCATGTTTTTATTTAGTGGTTTTTTATTGCCTTAATAAATACCATGTATTTAAAAAAAATATTTAAGACAGAATTAATTTTAAAGGCTTAAATTATGATAAGTATAGCAACACCAGTTTATAACGAAGAAAAAAATATCAGCGAATTAGTTCAGAGGATAAAAAATGCGTGTGAAGAGACTAAAGAAAACTATGAAATAATCATAGTAGATGATGGTAGTTCTGATAATACATTGGAATACATAAAAAAAATTCATGAGAAAGATAAAAGCGTTAATTATATTAGCTTGTCTAGAAACTATGGGCATCAAGGAGCTTTATGGGCGGGTTTGGACAATGCTAGTGGGGATGCAGTTATTACATTAGATGGAGATCTGCAACACCCTCCCGAATTAATTGTAAAGATGGTTGATCTATGGAGGAAAGGGTATGAAGTGGTCTATACGGTTAAAAATGGTTATGAATTTAAATCAAAGCCTTTATTTTATTTTTCAAAGTTGTTTTATAGCTTAATAAGTAAAATATCAGATATCAATTTATCATTCGGACAGTCAGATTTTAGGTTGCTTGATAAAAAAGTTGTGAAAGTGGTATGTGATATTCCTGAAAAGAATAAATTTATGAGAGGCCTTGTTGATTGGGTTGGTTTTAAACAAACTGGAATTAATTATACTCCACCGAATAGAAAGTATGGTGAATCTAAATTTAAAATAAGTAATTACGTCAATTTTGCATTAGATGGAATCTTTGCATTTTCAATTTTTCCAATGAGGTTATTGCTTTGGGCAGGATTAATTCTTTCTTTCTTGTGTTTATCTTATGCCTTTATTTATATTGTGCTTGGAATAATAAACTTTGTTGTGTTTGAAAATTTGTTTCTGCCTCCAGGTTGGGCTTCAATAGTAGTTAGCATTACATTGATTGGCGGAATCCAGCTAATAGGACTGGGTCTTATGGGAGAATATATATCTAGAATATACTTACAGACGAAAAGACGTCCTGACTATATCATTAGAGAATGCAGTTTATAAAATGGGGCCATATTTAATTGTCACATGCGATGATGTAGGGATGCATCAATCAATCAATGAGTGTGTAAATGAAGCAATAGAAAAAAAAATAATCACTAATGTCTCAATAGTTGCAAATGGTAGTGCTTTTTATGAAGCTGTTGAAATATTAAAAAAAGCAAAAAATATATCTGTAGGATTGCATTTTAATATAATTGAAGGGCCACCCATCTCAGACAATCAAGAAAAAAATACATTGCTGTTAGGCGAACATTTTTATGATGACCATGTAAAATTTGCAAAAGACTTGTTGGTTAATAAAATTACTCAAAAAGATATACAGGACGAATTACGTGCACAATTGGATTTATGTTTAAAAAGTGGGCTTCATATTAGTCATATTGACGGGCACAGACATTTGCATTTGTTTCCTTTTGTCTTTAAATCTATCTTGCCTGTTTTAAAAGAATATAACATTAATAAAATTAGATATGTAAACACTCCATTTTTTGAAATTGATTTTAGTAATCCTGTAAAAATATTTTCAAACATAATATTTAAATACACCAGGTTAAAATATGGGGTTTTAAATGGGCCAGATTATTTCTTAGGCTTTTATAATTCTGGAAATATTAATTCCAATAGATTAAATAATTGGATTTATAATTTGAAATCAAACTTAATTTATGAAATCGGCTTTCATTTAGGTAAGTCAGATGAGTTGTTAAATCAGTCATTTGATTGGAATAGATATTATAAATATAACTTTTCATGGGAGGGCGAAATGGAATGTTTATTCTCTGATGATATTGAAAATAATTTATTTAAAAATAAGAACATCACGTTAATTAATTACAATGAACTATAAAGTATAGTTATTAATCAAGTAATGGAAGTTTTAGACAATAAATATGATGAATTTAGGGAGTTTGTTATTGATAAGGTGGCTCCGTTATTATGCGACGATAATATAAATAACGCACTAAACTTGTCCCCCGTTTCGAATCTTAGGAAAACACAAGAAATATCTGTAAATATTCAATCAGACAAAATAGTGTCAATTTATATTGAAGAAGGGATACAAACATTAAAAACTATCGAAGGTTATTATAATCATAACTCTAAACTATTGGAGATAGGTGGAGGAATTGGAATTGTAAATGTATGGTTACAGCATAAAGGCTATTCAATTGTTTCTATTGAGCCGAGTGATGATGCGCATTCTGATTATTATGAAATAGGAAGTCATATTATTAATTCTTTATCTTTAGACCAAGATAAATGGCTGTCATTAGAAGTAGAGGACTTGGATAAAATAAATGATAAATATGATTTGATTTTTTCAAATAACGTATTAGAACATTTGTCTGATTTGAAACTAGCATTTAAACGTATGTCTGAAAAAATGGAAGCAACAGGGCTGATGAGGCATAATTGCCCAAATTATCAAGTGCCATATGAGCCACATTTTGGAATATTTTTGATTCCAGGGATGGAAAAGAAAATGCCTGTATTATTCCCCTATCTAAGAGATGATCATTTATGGAAAAGTCTCAATTTTATTAAATCATCTTCGGTAAAAAATATATGCACACAGTTAAATTTATGTATTAAATTTGATGAAGGGGTGTTTTATAAAACAGTAAAAAGGTTATATTCTGATATTAACTTTTTACAGAGGCATAAATTTTTAAGTGTGTTGTTAATGCCTTTTAAATATAAAATCTTCAATAAGATATTAATGTATCTTCCAGCACAAATTTCTACACCAATGGTAATTTCAGTAAAAAATAATTAATAATACTGAAGTTGTTTGTTTAAGATTGTAAAGGACTGTTAAAATAAAAAATTTTAATGCAGTTATTCTAGGTAGTTCACCTCCGCTTTTATCACTGGCTATTAGATTAGCTTCATCAGGAAAAAAAGTATTGGTCCTGGAAAAAGAACGAAACTTGGGCGGCGCATGGTCGACAATTTCTATTGATGAGTTTGAGAAAACTGACTCTCATTGCCATATCTTTGTTCAGGATTATCGCGCGTATAAGATAATGGAAAAAGATTTAGGATTTTCCTTGATTAAAAGCGAACCGCAGCCTGTTTATTTTTATAGGGGATATAAATTTCATTACAATAGCTTTATAAGATATTTAGTCGCAGTAATTGAACCTATATTCGTAAACAAAAAATACAAAAGTAATCCATCAGTTTGGGATGTAAAAAACACATATCTTTCTGAAGCATGTGAATTTCTCAAAATATTATGGCAAGTCATTCTTTCATTCTTTATAAAAGATGTTAGGTATACAAAAGGCGGATGTAATGAAATTATTAATAAATTAAAAAATAAAATATTAGAGCTCGACGGTGAAATATTAACTGAGCAGGACAATCAACATATATATATTGATGATGATGGGCAATATATAATATCAAATGAAGAGAAATACACTTTTGAATATATTTATATGTCTACTGGAACGCATATAAAGGAAATAGCAACAAAGAATAATGTGTGGATTCCTAAATATAACATAAATAATTCCTATGATTTATATTTGATTCTTAATGATAAAAAAACATCACCGATTCCATATATGTATATGGGAACAAATAAAATGATAGGAAGACTTTTTGAGCCAAAAAATAACAACAAAGAAAAGAGATTAGTAATAGCTCAATTAAAAAATAAATATTATGAGGCAACTAGAAATGACCCGTCAATGAGAGTAGATGAAGACGTTTTTAATATGTTAAAAAGCGAAGGAATACTTGATCAGCAATCGCTATTGTTAAAGTCTAAAATCAATACATATAAATCGTATCGTTTAATACAGGATGAGTTGTCATATTTAAAAAATAATTACTCTGAGCATATCAAATATATGCATGTTACAAATATTGCACGTGGAATATGCGAGTCGTATAGAATGGATCTTTTCGGTGGAAATAAAAATTTAAAATATTTTCATTATAGGACCGCTGCCGTTAGAGAGTTAGGTGTTAAAAAATTAATAAATTGGTTAATAGAAAATAAACATATAAATTCTAAAAGTGTAATTTTAGATTATGGTTGTGGTGAGTTTGATTTAGGGAAGAAAATTTCTAATAAAGTTAAAAATATCGATGGTTATGATATAAGGAAAGATGTGGTAACAAGATGCCGTAAAAAATATCAATCTGATAAATCAGAATTTTATAGTACTAAAAAAGAAATAAAAAAAAATCACTATAACCTCATAGTACTAAATGGTGTTGTTCAATACATCAAAGATGAAGAAGAGTTTGTTGAGGTTTTGAAATATATTAAAAAATGGCTAAGAGATGAAGATGAATCAACTGTTATTATTACAGGAGCAATAGATGAACATTATGATGTGGTTAAAGATGTATATAATTGGTTAAATATTGCTTTTAAAAATAACATATTATTTTATATGTTGGTGCATATAATTTGGGGTGGAATACTTAATGTTTTAAATAGAAATAATAAATACTATAAACTAAAAGAAAAGAAATTTATTGAGATCGCCAGTGGTCTTGATTTAAAGGTAGATAGACTCGAAGAAGATCTCACATACTCTAATACCGCTCGTTCAACTTATTTGCTTAATCCAAAATAAAGTGTCTTTGAGTTTTAAAAATACGATAGATTGCAATTATAGAAATTTACCAGAAGTCTTTTTAATATTATTTTGCCTTTTTGTAAGTGTAGTTTGGCAGCCACCTGTTTTAGGTTTATGGGAAAGTTCTGTTTTGTTTCATGTTTTTGAAGCAGAGAAAACCTGGATAAATTTTCTTATTAATCCAAGAGCATGTATCGGTTGTTATGAATATGCAGCATTAGATTTAAGCAGATATGTTGCGCAATTATTCGGCTTGAACATGTTCTCAATAAGGTTATTGCCCGCTTTATTTGGTTTTGCATCTCTTTATTTTTTATACAAATTGTTAGGGTTAATTATTTCACGTGTTCCTGCTTTAATGACGACAGCACTTTTTGCTATTAATCCGATATTTAATATTTTTCAAGCGCAATTAAATATATCTATTGTTACTTTTTTTAGTTTTATATTTTGTGTTTATGGGTTTTATCTTGTTGATACTAATAAAGTAAATAAAAACAGGGTGTTAATATTTGCAATAGCCTGTTCGATTGCATCATTACATTATCAAATAGTTCGGTACTGTATGATTTCTATATTATTATTTTGGTTATCAAGAGGATATACATTAAAAGATAAATATAACTTTAATAAACTATGGTTATTTCAGAAAGAAAAGAATATATATTATTTATATTTTTTCCTTTTATTTTTTTTAACGCTTACACTTTTTCATCCATTAAATATTTTTAACCTCATAAATATTGAGTTTTTATCACCTTATAATGCAGAGCATGCTAGAGATCTAAAATCTATATTTAGTAGTATATATATAAATTTGCCGAAAATATTTGGTTTGATTGTTGGAGTTTCTGCTTTTTCTGGAGAATATTCCACCGATGTTATAATTAGTATGCCTTATAAAATTTTGAGCCTGCCACTTTTCATTATTTCAATTGTTGGATTAATTTCATTGCCTACATCAATGAGTATGAGAAAAGCATTTTTTATATGCATGCTACTCTTTTTAACAATTTTCCCTATTTCGTTATCTTTAATACTACCTAACGGGGCTACAACACTAAATCCATATAGAGTTTTTTACGTCATTGTCCCTCTTTATATTTTAATTGGTGTCGGTATTAATTATTTTTATAAAGTTAGGAATTATATATTCCTAACTTTTTTGCTATTTATCTCATTTCTTACATCTCAGTGTTATATAAACTTTAAAGAGGCGCATAGATTTAAAGAATACATAGCAAATTTTGAATGCGCACATGCTTTAATACAAGACGTTACAAAATACACATGTAAAAGTCAGAATGATAATGTTGATATTCAACTTCAAAGTATTGATCATAGACAATTAAATAGGATTGAAACATATGAAAATCAAATAATACCTTTTTGGAGATATGCTGGTGACTTATCAATAAAGATAAAAGAAATAGAACATATTGATAGTATTCTGATAATTGATGCTCCTATTGAGCAATTTACTTATAGTCCTAATAATTTAATGTGGGGAGGGTATAATCTTGGGAAACTATGGATTGCTTTGTATTTGGCTACAAATGATATATATCTTAACTATGTAACTCCATACCCAGGAGAAGGTTCGTATAATTTATCCCAGAATGGATTTGGATATTTAGAAACAAAATTATTTAATTACAAGGAAAAAGCAGCACGAAGAATATCTACTCATATAAATCTTCCATTGAAACTAGATGAAGTTGGCCGTGACTATAATTTAGATAGAAAATATGACACCCATTTGTCTATCATCAAGAAAAAAATTGAAGATAAAATAACTCAAAAGGAAAATGTGTTAAGTCAATATAAGTACAAATATTTTTATAATATATTCGGCAAATTAAAAATATTTGAATCAGATTCAATGAGTGAGCCAGGATCACATTTTAATCTTTATTCAACTGGTATTGGAAGTAGTGATATATATTTAGCGACTACTAATAGTGAAATGGAATATATATTAAATCAAATTAACAAACATGATAAACCCTATAAGATCATTAGAATTTAAAAATTGAAAAAAAAACAGGCTATATTCTTAGATAGAGACGGAGTAATTAACAAAACTATGGTGAGGTATGGGAAGCCATACGCACCAACAAAAATTAAAGATTTCGAAATATTACCTGATGTACGCTTATTGTTAGATCAATTAAAGCAATCAGGTTATTTTCTGGTGGTTGTAACAAATCAGCCAGATGTCGGTAATAAGATAACAAAGCAAGAAACCGTTGAGAGCATGCATGCGATTTTATTAAATGAATTACCATTAGACGAGATCAAGGTTTGTTATTGTAAACAAACTGATCAATGCGAATGTCGTAAACCGAAACCAGGTATGCTTATTGAAGCTGCGTTAGAATTTAATTTAGATTTAATTAATAGTTATATGATTGGTGATCGTAGAAGTGACATTGAAGCAGGGGCTGCTGCAGGTTGTAGGACGGTTTTCATAGATCGTGGCTATAGATATTCCGAGCATCCAAAAAAAGTTGATAAAAAAACAATGAATTTACAAGAAGCAGTAGAATATATTTTAGAAAAGAATTGAGTTTTTAATAGAGGGTTACATATGAATAATCTGAGTAAACTTGATGTAAAAATATTTGCTGACGGGGCGGATATTAATGCGATTAAAAAACTTTCTGAAAATCCATTAGTAAAAGGCTTTACAACCAACCCCACCTTGATGAGAAATGCGGGTGTTGATAATTATGAGGCATTTGCAAAAGAAGTCTTGGAATTCATTATTGATAAACCGGTTAGTTTTGAGGTTTTTTCTGATGATATTGATAGCATGGAGCGCCAAGCATTAAAAATTGCGTCATGGGGTGAAAATGTAAATGTAAAAATTCCCATTACAAACACCAAAGGTGAATCAACGGTGGAACTGGTCGGGAGTCTGTCAAATGCTGGAGTTGCGGTTAACGTCACTGCAATTATGACATTAGATCAGGTCCATGCTATAGCAAATGTTTTGAATAAAGGTGTTTTCGCTATTGTATCTGTTTTTGCCGGTCGCATAGCTGATACTGGTATTGACCCGATTCCATTAATGACAAAGGCTGCACAAATTTTATTAGATAAACCCAAAGCAGATTTGCTTTGGGCAAGTCCTCGTGAATTGCTTAATATTTTCCATGCTGATGAATGTGGATGTGGAATTATCACGGTAACCCCAGATCTGTTATCAAAGTTAAGTGGTGTGGGTAAAAACCTTGAGCAATTTAGTTTAGAAACAGTACAAATGTTTTATAACGATGCAGCAGCAGCAGGTTATTCAATTAATACAGATTCTTAATTACTAAATATTTAAATTATGACAATGCAATATAATAACTTATTAATTACCGGTGGTGCCGGTTATTGCGGTAGTTTACTTGTTCCGCAGTTATTGGACCTTGGCTACAAGATTAGTGTCTATGACATGATGTATTATGGTTCAGACTTTCTCCCTGTGGATAATAAAAATCTAACTTTAATAAAAGGAGATATAAGAGATATAGACAAATTAAGCGAATCATTGCAAGGAATTGATGCCGTATTACATCTCGCATGTATTTCAAATGATGCAAGTTTTGTTTTAGATGAAAACTTATCAACAACTGTTAATTACGATGCGTTTGAACCAATGGTTCTTGCATCCAAAAAGGCAGGTGTCAAACGTTTTGTATATGCATCTTCCAGCTCAGTTTATGGAGTAAGTGATGAACCTGATGTCACAGAGGAGCATCCACTTGTACCACTAACTTTATACAATAAATATAAAGGGATGTGTGAGCCTTTATTATTGAAACACACGGATGAAAATTTTACCGGAGTAATTTATCGACCAGCAACTGTCTGTGGTTATGCTCCAAGACAGAGATTGGATTTGTCTGTAAATATCTTGACGAATCATGCCATAAATAAGGGTGCGATTACTGTGTTTGGTGGAGAACAATTACGGCCGAACCTACATGTTCAGGATTATGCAGATTTATGCAAGGTTTTACTTGAAGCTCCTGATGAAAAAGTTGCAGATCAAATATTTAATTGTGGTTATCAAAATATGAGTATTATGCAAATAGCAAAGACTGTTAAGTCCGTCGTTGAGCAAGAGTTTTCTGAACTAAACGAGATTTCGATTGAAACAACGCCTTCTGACGATAATCGTTCATATCATATTAACTCGGATAAAATCACAAATGTTTTAGGCTTTAAGCCTCAATTTTCTGTTGAAGATGCTATCAGAGATCTTTGTAAAGCGTTTAGGGATAACAAATTGCCTGATAGTTTTAATAATGATTGGTATTATAATGTACGTACGATGCAAAAAATTGGTGCCAGTTAATGAGTAAACCAATTGCTCTGGTGACTGGAGGTGCAGGTTTTATTGGTAGCCACACAGTTGATCTACTATTAAATGAAGGATTTAAAGTTCGTGTCATAGATAATCTTACTGGCGGCCATGAAAAGAATATCGAACATCATAAAACCAATTCCGATTTTTCATTTGAAATAAAAGACATTTGTGATTTACAAAACTCTGAGACTTTGTTCAAAGATGTAGAGTATGTTTTCCACTATGCTGGTATAGGCGACATTGTCCCATCAATAGAAAATCCAGTTGATTATATGTTAACTAATGTACAAGGAACTGTTCGTATACTAGAAGCAGCTCGATATCAAGGAGTAAAAAAACTGGTATATGCAGCTTCATCTTCATGTTATGGCTTAGCTGATACTCCAACTCGTGAAGATCATCTTATAAATCCATTATATCCCTATGCATTAAGTAAGTACCTAGGGGAGCAGTCAGCATTACATTGGAATAATGTTTATAGTTTGCCAGTTAATTCTGTACGGATATTTAATGCTTATGGCACACGAGTTCGTACTACAGGTGCCTATGGTGCTGTATTTGGTGTTTTTTTAAAGCAAAAACTTTCTGGAAAACCCTATACTATTGTTGGTGATGGTACTCAATCCCGGGATTTTCTGTATGTTACGGATGTGGCAAAAGCTTTTTATTTAGCTGCAATATCTGATAAATCTGGCGAGATTTTTAACTTAGGTGCTGGGAACCCACAATCTGTTAATCGATTAGTAGAATTATTAGGAGGCGACGTTGTTTACATTCCAAATCGTCCTGGTGAGCCGGATTGTACTTGGGCAGATATTTCTAAAATAAAAACTGAATTAAAATGGCAGCCTGAAATATCTTTCGAAAGTGGTGTAAATATGATGTTGCAAGAAATTGATAATTGGCATGATGCTCCATTGTGGGAACCAGAAAATATTGCCCGTGCGACCGGAGCTTGGTTTAAATATATGTCGAGTGGTAAAGATATATGACAAATGATTTTTTTGAAAAATATGAACATAAAATAAAGACTAGAGAAGAAATTCTAAGTGAGATTGGTGATTTTCCTAGAAACAATAAAACTATAATGTGTCACGGAGTATTCGATGTCGTGCATCCCGGCCATGTTAGGCATTTAGCTTATGCTAAGAGTAAGGCTGACATTCTCATAGCCAGTATCACCTGTGATAAGCATATTAAAAAAGGTACATATCGACCTCATGTTCCTCAAAATCTGAGAGCTCATAATCTTGCCGCCTTTGAAATGGTTGATTATGTATTGATTGATATAAACGAAAAGCCTCTTGAAAATTTGAAATTTCTAAAACCAGATTTATTTGCAAAAGGATTTGAATATACATCGAAAGGATTACCCCCTGATACACAAGAAGAAGTGGATCTCGTTGAAGGTTATGGAGGCGATGTTATTTTTACACCGGGCGATATCGTTTATTCATCATCAAAACTAATCGACATGGCTCTACCAAACCTACAAATAGAAAAATTACTTGCATCAATGCGAGAAGAATCATTTACTTTTGAAGATCTTCATGAAGTGTTAAATAATTTAAAAGGTAAACGTGTTCATGTGATTGGAGATACTATCGTTGATAGTTACACAAGAACTACATTAATTGGAGGTCAAACCAAAACTCCTACATTTAGCGTGCTTTATCAGGGAGTTGATAATTATATTGGCGGTGCTGGTATTGTTGCTCAGCATATGAGAGCTGCAGGTGCTGATGTGGTTTTTACCACAGTTCTTGGAGATGATGAATTAAAAGACTTTGTAGTTAAAGGATTAGAAAATTCAGATATTGAATGTAACGTAATAATCGACAAAACAAGACCGACAACTAACAAAAATGCGATCATTGCAGGTGGCTATAGATTATTAAAAGTTGATACACTCGATAATCGTTCAATTTCGGAGCATATTGTTGAAAAAATATCTAGCTCAATATCAGAAATAGAATGTGATGCAATAATTTTTAGTGATTTTCGACATGGTATTTTTAATAAACTCACAATACCAGAATTTACTAACGCAATACCAGAAAATATATATCGGGTTGCAGATAGCCAGGTCGCAAGCCGGTGGGGCAATATAACTGACTTTGAATCTTTTGATCTGATAACTCCTAATGAACGTGAAGCAAGATTTGCACTTGCAGATCAAGAGTCAACAGTGGGACACCTTGCTGGAAAACTAGTAGAAGAGACTCAATGTAATAATTTAATCTTGAAACTGGGTGAGAGAGGCGTATTTGTTTTGGCAAAAAATAAACAAGATTCAGATGATCAGATTTATTTCTCTGTTGATAGCTTTGCTAATAATGTCATTGATGCAGTTGGAGCCGGCGATGCCTTATTAGCTTACTCGACGTTATCAATGTTGCACTCTGGTTCTCCATTTATTTCTACAATTTTAGGTTCGATGGCTGCAGCGATTGAATGTGAATATGATGGAAATATTCCAGTTAAACCGGGTGATGTGACTCGAAAAATCGAAGCCATACAAAAAATTGCCCAATACGAATAGTGACTAAAGACTTAAGACTTATCGTAATAGGCTTGGGTGTACAAGGATACAAGCGTAAAGAAGTGGCAGGCAATAATGTCATCGCTACAATAGATCCATTAAATTCTGAAGCAACTTATAAAACTATTTATGATGTGCCTTTAGTAGATTTTGATGCAGCATTTGTTTGCACACCTGATGAAGTTAAAATTGAATTATTACAATATTTACTTGAAAACAAGAAACATGTACTTGTTGAAAAGCCATTATTAGCAAATGATTCCAAGAATTTACAGGCAATAAAAGAAGTATCAGAGAAAAACAACGTTGTATGTTATACAGCATATAATCATCGATTCGAGCCACACTTCGTTCGTATGAAAAAAACTATCGATAGTAATAGACTTGGTGAAATATATTCAATTCGCATGTTTTATGGCAATGGCACAGCTCGATTGGTCCATGATAGTCAATGGCGTGATCAGGCTGCAGGCGTTCTGCCGGACTTGGGTAGTCATTTACTTGACACATTGGATTATTGGATAAAAGACTGTAGTAAACTGGATTTCAATATTTCCAGTGCACTATGTCATGAAAATCGTGCATTTGATCATGTGATTTTGAAAAGTGATAGCCAATTTTCGGTTCAGCTTGAAATGATGCTTTTGAGTTGGCGAAATCATTTTACCTGTGATATCTATGCAGAAAAAGGAAGTGCACACATTGAATCTCTTTGTAAATGGGGGCCTTGTAAGTTTACTTACCGTACTCGAGTATTACCGAGTGGGCGCCCACCCGAAGAATCATTTACTCTGGTACAGAACGATCCGACTTGGAAACTAGAACACGAGCATTTTATTAATTTATGTCTAAATAATAAAACTGGAAATATAGGACAGGATATTTGGCTAAATGAAAAACTTAATGAACTAGCCAAACAAGTAGGTTTGAAATCAGTATTACCTGATAATGTCATGGAAAAGGATTAATGTCAGAGACAGTGATAGGTTTTTGCGGGATGACACATCTTGGAATAAATTCTGCCATTGCCAGTGCCGCTCGTGGTTTTGAAGTAGTTGGGTTTGATCTTGATGAAGAGTTAATCGAAAACTTATCTCGACATGAATTTCCTATTGAAGAACCAGATTTAATTGAGTTTGTTGATAAATATCAAGAAAGACTCACATTTTCAGCATCATTAAATGATTTAGAACAATGTGATGTTATTTACATCGCGCCGGATGTTCCTACAGATGAGAATGGTATCAGTGACATTTCAAACGTTGAGAATTTATTTAAGCTCGTAACGAATTATGTAAAAGAAGACTCAGTTCTAGTAATTTTGAGTCAGGTCTCACCTGGATTTACGCGTAACTTTTCCAAATTACATAAACATTTATATTATCAAGTTGAAACACTAATTTTTGGTCGAGCAATTGATCGAGCTACAAATCCGGAAAGGTTCATAATTGGTTGTTCAGATCCATCTAATCCATTACCAAATAGTTTAGTAAAATATTTAAATGCTTTTGATTGCCCAATTTTACCTATGCGTTATGAAAGTGCAGAATTAGCCAAGATATCTATTAATATGTGTTTAGTTGCTTCGGTAAGTACTGCAAATACTTTAGCTGAGATTTGCGAACAGATTGGAGCTGACTGGAAAGAGATTATTCCATCTTTGAGACTTGATAAAAGAATTGGGCAATTTAGCTATATTGAAGCAGGCTTAGGTATTTCCGGAGGAAACCTGGAGAGAGATCTAACTTCGGTAATTAAGATTTCTGAAAGTGCCGGGACAGATTGTGGGATAGTGAAAGCATGGTTGAACAATAGTAAGTATCGAAAAAGTTGGCCTTTAAGAATACTTGAGAAAGAGGTGTTTAATAAAATCAAGAATGCGAAAATAGCAATTTTAGGTCTTACATACAAAGAAAACACTCATAGTATAAAAAATTCACCTGCTATTTTACTAATTGAAAGTCTATCTGATTTTAAATTAGTCGCTTATGATCCGGTTGCCAGAGTAAAGATTAATAATCTCGAAGTAAAAGATTCTGCATATGAAGCAGTTGATTCAGCTGATGTTGTTTTGATTATGACGCCATGGCAAGAATTTAGAGAATTATCAATTAAAAAAATTAAAGATTTAATGAATGGGAATATTATTATAGATCCATATCGTATTTTAGATACTGTGCTTTTAAAAGAAAATCATATTGAACATTTTGTACTAGGTGCAAGTAATTAACTAAAATGTTAAAGCATAATGACATTGATGAAAAGAAACCTTCCAGGGTTGTAATACTTGGTGCTAAGGGCTTTGTAGGTAATGCAGTCAAAGAGAAATTAATCAAAATTGATGTGTCCACATTAGCTCTTGGTAGAGAAGAAGTTGATTTGCTTAATGAAGATTCCATTGATTATTTACATGCGACACTAAACACAGCAGACAGTTTGGTATTTGTTTCTGCAGAGGCACCGGTAAAAAATAATAATATGCTCATGCGAAACATTAAAATGGCATCCAATATTTGTGAGGCAATCAAAGATCTAAAAATAAGACATGTATTGTATGTTAGTTCAGATGCTGTTTATAAAGATAGTATTGAACCTTTATCTGAAAATTCATGTGCTCAACCTAGTTCATTGCATGGTGTCATGCATTTGGCAAGAGAAAAAATGATTGCAAATACGTATTCAGGACCATTAGCTATTATAAGGCCAACTCTAATCTATGGAGTGAATGATCCTCATAACGGTTATGGGCCAAACCGTTTTAGAAGATTGGCAGAAAAAGATGAAGATGTAGTCTTATTTGGCAAGGGAGAAGAACAACGCGATCATGTTCTGATAGATGATGTGGCAGAATTAATTGTGAGAATGCTATTACACAAAAGCAGTGGTGTTTTAAATGCAGCAACAGGAACTGTGAAGTCATTTCATGAAATTGCTGAATGTGTTATCTCACAATTTAATGAATCTAAAAAAATTAAATACACAGAAAGACAAGGAGAAATGCCCCATAATGGATACCGTCCATTTGATCCGTCCTCTACATACAAAGCTTTTCCTGATTTTAAATATACTGATATCGGTGAAGGAATAGCATTGACCCATACTATAGCCACAGGAGGAAAAATTGTCTGAAATTAACTTGTTGAATTCTCTTCCAAAAGGGAAGCGAAATGTAAAATCAAGAGAGACTGCGAAGACAGATGAACACATTTCTATATCTAGAGAATATGGTGAAATGTACTTTGATGGTCCTCGTGAATACGGTTATGGTGGCTACCGATACGATGGTCGATGGATTCCTGTAGCAAAAGATATCATTAAACATTTTGACCTTAAACCTGGTGATAAGGTATTAGATATTGGGTGTGCAAAAGGTTTTTTAGTAAAAGATTTACTGTCTTTAGGAATCGATGCATATGGTATTGATATATCAAAATATGCTCTTATGAATTGTGAGCCAGAGGTGATTGGTAGATTACAAATTGGAAGTGCAGATGATTTACCATTTCCTGATAACAGTTTTGATGCTGTCCTATCAATTAACACAATCCACAATTTGCCACGCGAAAGATGTATTGAATCAGTTAAGCAGATTCAACGCTTAGCACCAGGCAAAGGCTTTATTCAGGTAGATAGTTTTAGAACCGAACAACAAAAAGAGATTTTTGAAAGTTGGGTTTTGACGGCACGGTTTTATGATTATCCTGATGAATGGATTAAACTATTTACTGAAGCTGGATATACAGGTGATTATTATTGGACGATTATCGAATGAACAACTTTTTAATTGAGGTTTTTAATAATGCCTGATGATCAATTTAACGCTTCAGAATCTAGAAAGCGCTGTTTAAAGTATAGACGGCGGATTCTGGATATCTCTCAACAAGTCACCGCATTACATGGTGCTGCTGCATTTTCTGCAATGGAAATGGTTGATTGTATATATAATGGTTTTATGCAATGGAATTCTAAAAGTGAATCATCCGATTCCTTTATTATGTCTAAGGGACATGGTTGTATGGTTCAATATGTGATTCTTGAAGACAGAGGGATTTTATCTAAAAAAGATTTGGATTTGTATTGTAAACCTGAGGGTATTTTAGGTTGTCATCCAGACTATGGAAACCCAGGCATCGAGGCATCTACAGGCTCGCTTGGACATGGTCTTGGTATGGCTGTTGGTATGGCTTATACAGAAAAATATGTACTTAAAGATAGAGGTCATATCTACACTGTACTAAGTGATGGTGAACTACAAGAAGGTTCAACATGGGAAAATATGATGATGGCTGCAAATTTAAAGGTAAATAACCTTATTGCTTTTCTAGACCATAATGGATTCCAATCATTCGGTAGAACATCAGAAACGCATCCAGAATTTTATCCGATTAAGGAAAAAGTGGAAGCTTTTGGATGGGAGACAGTTGAAGTTAATGGACATGATGTGAATCAGGTATATGACGCCATCAAAACACGTAAAGGAAATAAACCATATATGCTTATTGGTAATACAGTAAAAGGCAAAGGTGTTTCTTATATGGAAAATACTGCAATATGGCATTATCGTTCACCTTCTCCAGAAGAGTATGAACAAGCGATAAATGAATTAGATGAGGTGTCATCATGAGAAATAAGTTCGCTGATGCTCTTTATGAAATCGGTAAAACCGATCAAAGAATTTGTGCAATCGTGGCAGATATATCACCAGCAGGCTCAATGGTAAATTTTAGAGAGGATTTTCCTGAAAGATTTATTAATTGTGGCGTTGCGGAACAATCCATGATAGGTATTGCCGCAGGAATGGCATTAAAAGGAATGAGACCATTTTGTTATACGATCGCTACGTTTTCATTATATCGACCTTTTGAGATGATACGAGATGATCTGTGTTATCAAAACCTACCCGTTACGGTGATTGGGATGGGGGCTGGAGTCGTTTATTCAACTTTAGGCGGTACCCACCATACTATGGAGGATATTGCAATAGCTTCAGCAATTCCAAACATGACGGTTTTGTCTCCATGCGACCCGAATGAGATGAAACATGCTACAACATGGTGTGCCACTGAGAGTAATGGCCCTGTTTATATGAGATTAGGCAAAGTAGGAGAACCTGATTTAACTGCTTCTGCTGATGAATTTAAAATTGGAAAAATTCGTTATCTTAAAAAAGGTGCTGGCGATATATGCATATTATCATATGGCATAATAATGAAAATGGCATTTGATTTGGCAGAAGAAATATACAATGAGAAGCAGAATGAGGCATCAATCATTTCTGTTCACACATTAAAACCACTAGATAAAGAAGGAATATCGGAAGTATTAAAGAGTTACTCTAAAGTTATTGTTATTGAAGAACATGTTCCTCATGGTGGACTGAGCTCAAGAGTCAAAGAGATTGCTTTGGATGTGAATAGTAATTGTGATTTGAAAGTTTTTACACTGGAAGATAAATTTATTCATTTTTATGGCAGTTATCCTGAATTATTAGAAAAACATGGTTTGTCTCTAAAAAATATAAAATCAAAGTTAGATTGAATTTATATTTTTAATCCTTCTTTCATTATAAATAAAATACATCTCATATGGTTGTTCTTTTAACAACCATAATATACTGCATTGATTAATAAATTTTCAGAAAAAATTAAAAATATAATTTTATATTTGAAATTAAAAAAATATTTTTATCCTCATGACGTTCTACTTCTCATACTTGCAATTCCAGTTGCGTTAATATTTAAGTTAGTTAGACCAATTATACTATTTCGTGTTGGCATGATAGATGCCGGGCGCTTAGGTCATTTGGCTTTGGGGCCTTATTTATATCTATCAAATATGAAATTATATCCTCCAAGCAATAAAACGATTGATGTGTTTTTTTATAAAGATGAGACTTGCAATAAATATTTAAGTGAAAAATGGAAAAACAAAGTATTTATATGTAATTTTTTTGAATATGTAGACAGAGTAAATAAATGGTTTCCTAATTATAAAAAAGACTTTATTGACTTATATGTGAATGTAGAAAATATTCCAAAACTTCTCAAGATGCCTACACCTATTATCCTGACTAATGAAGAAAAACGCGAGGCGAAAAAAAGATTAGATAGTCATAAAATCAAGCTTAATGATAAATATATATGTGTATTTAATAGAGATAAATCATATTTAAGTAAAAGATTTGAGCATGATTTTACTTATCATGATTACAGAAATGCAGATATTCAAAATTACTTATTAGCGGCAGAAAAACTTACAGAATTAGAATATCAGGTTATCAGAATGGGTGTAGATGTTGAAAAGCAACTAATGTCTGATAATGAAATGATTTTTGATTACGCATATCACATACGAGATGAATTATTAGACTTGTATATTATTTCCAATGCAGAGTTTGTGCTTGGTATTAATAGTGGGTTAGGTGCATTATGTACTGGTTTAGGAAAAGATATAGCATATGCAAATGTAGCTCCACTCTTTACAATGAAAGATTATCCGGGTTCCAGGGATATTTTTATTCCTAAAAAATATTGGGATGTAACGAAATCCAGGTGTTTGTCCCTTACAGAAATATTGAATAATAAGTATGAATTAATTCATCATGCGGGTGAATTTTCAGATAATGGAATTAAATTAATTGAAAACACTTCTGAAGAAATATCAGCCTTAGCATTTGAAATGCATTCTCGACTTAACCAAACATGGGTTGAAGAGACTGAAGATATAATTCTGAGAGAAAAATACAATAATTTAATAGAAAAATATAATTACAAATATTCGGAAATGCCACAAATAAGTACCAGTTATCTTAGATCTAATACATACTTATTAGAAAGTTAAATTCATTCTCATGAATTATATTATATGAATTTCGAAAGTATAAAAAAAAATGAACTGGCTATTTTTGGTGGTTCTAAAATTAGAGAATTACCGATGCCACCTCGTATGGCTTATGGTGATAATGAATTAAATGCAATTAAAGAGCTTTTTAAAAGCTACGAGGCTAGGAAACTAGATTTTGGTTATCAAGATGAATTCGAAAATAAATACACAAATAAATTTATAGAGTATTTATGTGAGGGAGGGTACGCAGATGCAGTATGTACTGGGACGGCTTCTCTGTTTGTCGCTGTTGCAGCCCTAGAGCTACCTAAAGGATCACATATAATAACTTCACCAATAACTGACCCTGGTACATTATCAGCAATAATTCTCAATGGCCATGTTCCTGTTTTAGCAGATTCAATGCCTGATTCTTACAACGTAGGTATTGATGAGGTTGAAGCTAGAATGAATAATAAAGTGAAAGCTATATTAGTTGTTCATGCAGCGGGTAAGGCTGCACCAATTGATTCAATTTGTGACATGGCTAGTCAGCATAATATTCAGGTCATAGAGGATTGTTCGCAAGCTCATGGTGCAGAGTTGAATGGGAAAAAAGTAGGTGTATTCGGTGATATATCGGCTTTTTCAACTATGTATAGAAAGTCTCATGGTACAGGTGGTTGTGGAGGCGTGGTATATACAAAAAATATAAATTTATATCACTTAATTAGGGCATATTCTGATCGTGGTAAACCGGTCTGGGAAGATAATTTCGATGAAAAAAACCCAAACCAATTCTTATTTCCAGCATTAAATTTACATCTTGATGAAATATCTAGCGCTATAGGCATTTGTAGTTTGGAAAAATTAGATAAGATTCGAAAAAAGAGAATTGAATATCTGAAGTGCTTAAGTGATAAAATATCTACTCAAAGTATTGTTTGTAAACCAAGCTCAATATCTAATGAAGACTCACCATTTTTTTTCCCAATTCATGTCGATGACAAGTTAATTAGTTGTAGGAAAACAGAGTTTGCAACAGCTATAAGAGGAGAAGGGATAGATATCAATCCACACTATCGTTACTTAGTCTATGATTGGCCATGGATAAAAAAATATTTGTCCGATGACTTTAAGACTGTAAATGCAGAAAAAGTTATTAATAACTCATTTAACATTTTATTTAACGAAAATTATACTGAACAAGAAGCAGAAGACACAGTGAATGCAATTAAAAAAATAGAAGGATATTTCTATAAAAATGGTTAAGTTATTATGATAGTTCTAGGAATAAATGGTGGTATAACAATAAATCAACACGAGCCAAGTGCTGCACTTAGTATTGATGGGAAAATAGTGGCAAGTTGTGAAGAAGAACGATATTCAAGAAATAAATCTTCTTTTGGTTACTTGCCTTTATTAGCAATAAATAAATGCCTTGAATTTGCGAATATTAAATTCGAGGATATTGATATAATAGTGTCTCCTGGTGAAACATACGACAATTTTAATCTTCATTTAATTGACTTTATTAAACACAATTTTGGTAGTTGTCCTAAATTAGAATTAGTCCATCATCATATCGCACACATAGCATCTTCATTTTACGGTTCAGGCCTTGAAAGTTCTCATTGTCTCAGTTTAGATGCAGGAGGTGATGGGATATCTGGAATAATTGCTTATGCCAGTAAAAAGGAAGGAATAACTCGATTAGATGATATCACAAATGATAATTCTATCGGCTTGTTTTACACCATGATGACTTATTATCTTGGCTATATTACTGGTGATGAATATAAAGTAATGGGTCTTGCACCATATGGAGAACCTGCAATTGATCTTAGTCGAATCATATCTATCCATAATGATGGCTGGGATTTCGATTCAACTTTTTTAAGAAATGATCCAAAACCAAGGTCTCCTTTCGAACCTATGCATGATAAAAAGTTAATTGATGTTCTGGGAAAACCAAATAGGTTACCTGGGTCAGAAATATCAAAATTTTATAAAGATGTTGCAGCAAGTACTCAAAAAGCGACTGAAAATGGAGTGTTAAATTTATTAGATAAGATTAAATCATACAAACCAGAAAATTTAAATTTATGTTATTCGGGAGGAGTAGCATTAAACTGTTCCTTAAATAAAGAGATTTTATATTCTGATAAATTTGAAAATATTTATATTCCACCAATTGCTTCGGATAATGGTTTAGCTGCAGGTTGTGCCTATCTCGGAGCAATTATGTTAGGTGACAATCCTAAGCCTATTGAATCAGCGTATCTAGGTCTTGAATATACTAACGCTAGTATTCATGATGAACTTGAAAGTAACGGAGTTTCATATAAAGAAATCGATGATCCTTCAGAAACCGCATCAGATTTAATTAGTCAAAATAAAATAATTGGTTGGTTTCAAAATAGATCAGAAGCTGGAGCAAGAGCATTAGGTAATAGATCTATTCTAGCAAACCCGAAAGATGAGAATATGAAAGATCTTGTTAACGCCAAGATAAAATATCGTGAATCATTTCGACCATTTGCTCCATCTATAACCGAGGAAGACACTAGCAAATATTTTTATAATAAAAACAAGATTTTACCATTTATGAATTTCACAGTCGATGCGATAAAAGAAAGAACAAAAGAAATTAATTCTGTTGTTCATTTCAATGATACATCGAGAATTCAAATGGTTTCAAAAGATAAAAATCCCAAATACCATAAATTATTAAAACATTTAGGTGATAAAACAGGAGCCCCTGTAGTGTTGAATACAAGTTTCAATCTTAAAGGACAACCAATTGTTGAAACTCCTCGTGATGCGTTAATGACATTCTTCGGTTGTGGATTAGATGTTTTAATATTGGGTAATTTTATTATATCAAAATAACTAAATTACTTAATTGGAAAATTTAAATTATGGATAACATAGAAAAATCTCTCAAACGTGCCTCTATACGTGATCAATGGATTTTTGGTGAAAGGATGAATCGTATAGGTGATCCATTTAGATGGGTAGATGGTGATCAGTTACCACAATTACAAGGATTAAATGGAGGACTCGCTTTTTTACAATATCTTGCAATGTCGGGAGAGATTTATGAAGCCCCAGATGTAATAAAAACAAAAGACCATAAGGAAGTTTTAATAAATATTAAGGAAAGATTAATTAAAGCTTTTGAATATTTTTGTCCATTTCTAGATATTGATGAAATTTCATTTCAAAAATATATCGATAGTACTGCATCTGTAAAACAACAAGATTATTGTGCTATTAAGACATACTGTAAGGACTTATCTGGTCATAATATAAATCATCTTGATATAGGTCCAGGCTTAGGCGCAAATGTAATATATAGTCATTTAGGATTTGATTCTTGTTACTATTCGGTAGAGGCATATCCTGCAAGTTATAGAGTTCAGCAAGATTTTTTTAAATTTATTTCCGAAAGCAAGGGTAATTATCTAGATCTTGTTGAATGTGATACTTTTGATTTAGAGATTCAAAAAATAAATGAAGAATTAAACAATTCTTCAAAATATAAAATCAAGCATGTCCCTTCATGGTACTTTAATCATGTTAAAAAAGAGTCTATAGATCTTGTTACAGCAACATGGGTGTTGAATGAAGTCATGCCAGCTGGAATAGTATGGCTGCTCTATAATGTAAACAATTCATTAAAAAATGGAGGTTACGTTTATATTCGTGATAGTTATAAAAGAAAACCTCATCGTCATAATGTAGATTACGACAATGTATTAGAAAAATTAGGTTTTAATATAGTAACTAAAATGAATGTCAGGAATAGAGTAGATATGCATGGAATACCCAGGATATACCAGAAAAACTCCAATTTAGTTTTAGACTTTGATGAGTTTTTTGATGATTGTTTTGGAAAATATGCGGTTACCTCACACGGAGGACAATATGTGCAAAATTTAGAATCGAATGAAAAATAAATACTCAAAAGAAGAAGCACAAAAATTTTACAATCAAGCAAAACATCACATCTTTAATAAAGAGATATTACAAGCATCTGCAAAAATAGAAAAAGCTTATGATTCTGATCCAGAAAATATAAATGTCATTTTTTGTTCCCTTTTTTTAGATCTATGGGAATGTAATTGGTTTAGTTATAAAAATAAATATAAAAAGATAGCGTATTCCAATAATAATCTGATACTTTCTGATTTTCCCTTTTGCTATACAAAAGATATTGACGAAAAGCTTTACAAGCGTTCTCTACAGCAGAGATTTAAAAAAGGTAAAGATTTTAACAATTATCCTGCTCGAAAAAAAAAATCACCCACGGATAAAATTAAAATAGGCTATTTTTCTATTGATTTTAGATCTCATAGCGGAGGATGGTCTCTTAAAGAGATCATTGCATCACATGATCGGAAAGAATATGAAATATATGGTATTGGTTTTTTTCCATATAATAATTCAGTCAAAGTTGAGAATGAGCTTTCCAGGTGTTTTGATAAATTCATAACTCTATTCAAAGATAATGACAGATCAATTGGTATTATTAAGTCATTAGAATTAGATATTTTTATTGATACAACCAGAAATATATTAGCTTCACCTGCAAATATTTTAAGTGTCAGATTAGCGCCAATACAGATTAGTGCATGGGGGTATGGTAATTCATCATGGAACCCAAAAATGGACTATTTTTTATCTGATAGACATATGATGCCCAAACATATGGAGATGTCTGAGAATATTTTATTACTCTCATCGTATCAGTATTGTCCAATTGAGGAATATGATGAAAGTATAAAAAAACCACTTAACATAGAAGAAAATCTACCAGACAATCATATCATATATGCAAACTTCAATGCACATTATAAATTAAACTCAAACATATTCAGTGCATGGATGAAAATACTATCTAGAGTGAAAAATAGTATATTGTGGTTGAATCAAGGAAGTTTAAATTCTAAAAAGAATATCATTGAAGAAGCAAAAAAATACAGTATTAATCCTAATCGAATAATTTTTTCATCACCTAAACCTAGAAAATATCACCTAAAGCGAATTTCATTATCTAGTGTAATTTTAGATAATCCTTTTTTAGGAGGCGGTGCGTCAGTAAGTGATGCTTTAATTTCAAACACGCCAGTTGTTACTATTGCGGGTAACGATATGACAAGTAGAAGCGGAGTTAGCATACTGAATGCACTTGATCTAAGAAAATATATTGCAAATGACTATGAAGAATATATCAATAAGGCTGTGAATTTAGGCCAAAATTCAGATGAGAGGCAAGCATATAAAGAAAAAATCAAGGAAAATAAAGTACATACGCCTTTATTTAATAGTAGTAGATATACCAAGGAGCTAGAGACACAATTGCAATATATTTTTGAACGTGGAAAGACGGATGAAAAAAAACATGTTTAGAAATAATAAAAAGTCCTTTTTTTCAGTATTGATTAATATATCAATTGCATTAGCTATCTATGTTATATCTCCAATTTATCTGATTAGATTTTGCAGGATTAGATCCAGTAAGCTTGGATATCTTGCTTTTCAACCTTATGTTTATTTATTTAATTTAAATAACGAGAAACAACCTCGAACGAAAGACTATTTTTATACAGATGGTGGAACCAGCAATAGTCAACTATTAAAAATATGGAAAAGAATACTGTCATTTAATGATGCGCTAGGACCAATACATAAAGCTTTAAATACGTTATCAAAATCAGATAAATTTACGATAAATACAGATATTAATCCTGAGCTAAACTATTTTTCTGAAGAAATTGACGCCGTTAATTTTAATTATAAACAGATAAAAGAGGGTCAGTCTGAGCTTGAGAATATGGGATTGTCCTTAAACCATGAATATATCTGTTTTATAAATCGTGAACCCAGTCATTTCAAAAATGCATCCAATCTAGATATCAAAGAAAATGAATATAGGAATTTTTCACTTGAGGATATGTTGCCAGCAGTTCAAGAATTGACAAAACATGGATTACATGGAGTGCGCCTTGGTGAAGCTTCTAATGAACTAATTACAGAAAATAATAAAATTATCGACTATGCCAGTAAATATCGATCAGAATTTATGGATTTATTTCTTATATCAAGAGCAAAGTTCCTGCTTTGTCCAAATTCAGGCCCATATGTTGTTTCAACATTATTTAAACGGCCAGTTGGTTTTGTCAATTTATCACCATTTTTAGGAACAAATGGTTATTATCAACAAGACAGTATCTTCATACCTAAAAAATATTGGCTATTACAAGAAAATAGACTAATGACGCTTAGTGAGATATTTGAAAGAAAGGTCTATTCATTAATGACATTAAAAGAATATGAAACTATGGGTATAAAACTAATTTCAAATACGAGCGAAGAAATCAAACTATTAGCATTAGAAATGTTGAATAGACTAAACAATGAATGGGAAACAACAAGTTTAGATGAAGAAATATATAGCAGGTATCTTGATATCTTATCAAGATATGTTTCTGATTGTTGCCGAATACCAAGAATAAGCCTATCGTTCTTAAAATTAAACCAAGAATTTTTAAATTGAACTGTTAGATAAATAATGAATGTTGTAATAGTTCCTGCTCGAGGAGGAAGCAAAAGAATTCCGAAAAAAAACATTAAGGAATTTTGTGGTAAACCAATAATCTCTTACCCAATTCTTGAATTAAAAAAATCAAATATTGTTAATAAAGTAATTGTCTCAACCGATGATAAAGAAATAGCAGCTGTAGCAAAGAAGTATGGAGCTGAAATACCATTTATAAGGCCAAAAAATATATCAGATGATATTACAGGAATAGCAGATGTAATTAGACATGCCATTCTTTATTTACAGCAACAAATTACTATTGAAAACGTTTGTTGTGTATTACCAACGGCACCTTTTATAAGCGCTAAAGATATTGATGAAGCCTTCAATCTTTTAATAGACAAACAATGTCAATTTGTTTTTTCAGCAACCAAATATAATTACCCTGTTCAAAGGTCATTTATTATTAATGATAAAAACCAAATAAGTATGTTATTTCCAGAAAACTATGAGAAAAGATCACAGGATTTAGAAGAAGTATTTCATGATGCAGGACAGTTTTATTGGGGTAACAAAAAATCCTGGCTTTCTGAAAAAAACATTATCAATTCTGAATCTCATCCTTATTTAATACCACATTATCAGGTTCAAGATATAGACACTGTTGAAGATTGGCTTAGGGCCGAAGATATAGAAAAAATAAGAAAAATTCATAAATGATACTACTTGCGTTTCGGTTAAATATTTCAAGAATAATTGGTTATGGACATTTTATGCGATGTTTAAACATTGCCAACGAAATGAAAAAAAGAAATAAAAGATGCATATTTGTTATTAACTCAATTCCAAATGCAATATGTGATTTGTTATTAAAATACGGTCATGAATATATTTCTTTAGAAGAAAATGTATATCAAGAATTTGATTATCTTAATGACGCAAAATCAACTATTGATGCAATTAAAGATAAAGATATCGAATGGTTGATTGTTGATAATTATGATATTGATTCGAGATGGCACAAATTATTACGTGTTCATGTTAAAAAAATACTTGTCATTGATGATTTAGCCAATAGATATTACGACTGTGACTTGTTAATAGATCAATCTTACAAAAGAGAAGAAAAAGAATATCAGAATTATGTTAAAAAAGAATGTAAATTATTAACTGGCACGAATTATACATTACTTGATGAAAGATACTCTTATTTGAGGATAAAAGCATTAAATAGAAGAAGAAATATAAGTAATATTGAAAATATATTTATATCAGTAGGATCAATTGATAATTATAACATTATAAATAAAACAATTAATGCTATAAAGGATGTCAGCTGGGATATAAAACCAGTGATATCAATTTCAGTAAGTTCAGAAACCCCAAATCTTAATGATATTAAAGCACTGATTAATAAGTCAGAATTTGATATCAATTTAAATTTAGACGATAAAAACGTGCCTGAGAGGATTATGCAAGCGGATTTATCGATCGGTGCATGTGGAACTACTACATGGGAGAGATGTAGCCTAGGGCTTCCCTCCATAGTAATAGTATTATCAGAAAATCAAAAACATATATCTAGAGTTTTATCTGAAGATAATGTGGTTATTGATTTAGGTGAACATAAAAACGTCGATGAAAAATTAATTAAACAGAAAATACTGTTATTAAAATCAGACAAAAAGTTAATGAATAATTTGTCAAACAATGGATTTAATCTGGTCGATGGTTTAGGAGTTAAAAGACTGTGTCAATATATTTATCCGTCTAAGAATAAATATAATGATGAAATTATATTGAGACCACTCAATACTACTGATTTAGATACAATATATGATTGGCAATCAAATTCAAAAATCAGAGAATATTTTAACAATACTGATACACCAACAAAAGAAGAACACTCTAAATGGTTTGAGAACAGATTGATATCTAAAAATAAGATTACAAGTGTAATAACTGTAAACGATTCACCTGCTGGCGTGATTTGTCTTGATCCAATTGAAAGTGAAGGCATTTATTTAGATATATATGCAATTTCAATTTACCTGATTTTCAATTATCAAGGTCGAGGAATAGCCTTTATTAGTTTAAAAATCATTGAATCTTATTTTAATAATGTGGAGCTTCAGGCTCAAATAAAAAAAGATAATGAAAGCTCATTGAGTTTGTTTAAAAAATTAGGTTATACACATAGGTCTGCTGAAACATACTGTAAAAAAATATAAATCATTTCATTGTCATGAAAAAAATATTGTTTACTGGTGGAGGTGGAGCAGCAACACAAATAATAAATGATGTTCTGTTCAATAAGTATGAATGTCATTTCGCAGATGCAAACCAAAATAATCATGCAATTCCAAATATTATAGATAAATCTAGACAGCACTCTGTCCCATATTGTTCTAGTCAAAATTATGTTAAAGATTTAGTAGAGTTAATATATGAAAATAATATTGATTTATTAATCCCTGGAGTAGATGAAGAGTTGTTTTTGCTTGATGAAATTAAGTCTAAATTAAGTCGAACAGAAATATTAGCGCCTGATTATGAGTATATAAAAAAAATGATAGATAAAAAGTCTATGTCTCAAATATTAGGAAGAGAGAATATGGTTAATCCGGGGGCATATGATTTAAAAGATAATGAATTGCCTTATCCTGTATTTATTAAACCGAAAATAGGGCGTGGTTCGAGAAATGTATTGCGAATAGATAGTGTTAATCAGTTAAATTCATTTTTTAAGCTATATGATTTATGCATGGATGATTTCGTTGCTCAAAATTATTTACAAGGAGATGAATACACGGTAATGATGAGTGCCAACAAGGATAAGGATCTGATGGCAATAGTGCCGGTTAGAGTTTATGAAAAAAAAGGAATCACTATTTATGCCGAAGTCATCGACGATAATTTAATCATAGATGTTTGTCATAAAATTCATAATGCGATTCCAACAAAAGGCTGTTATAACATTCAATTAATGAAAACCTCTGATAATAAAGCGATTCCATTTGAAATTAATCCACGGGTATCAACAACTTTTTTTATGAGCTTTATTGCAGGAATTGATCCAATACAAAACTACCATGAGACTAAAGTATCTGATGTCTTGCAGACATTTAAACCAAACATAAAAATGAGAAGATATTGGCATAGTGAAGTAATTTAGATATGAATAAGACATTGAAGATAGGAAATAAGCAAGTCGGTAATAATTGCCCTTGCTATGTAATTGCAGAAATTGGTTCAAATCATAACCAAGATTATCAATTGGCAATTGAAACAATAGATGCAGCTGTTGAAGCAGGTGTGGATGCTGTTAAATTCCAGACTTTTAAAGCAAAACATCATTATTCAAAATTCACGCCAAATTTTAAATATCTCGATAATATAAATGTGTATGAATTAATAGAAAGTTTAGAACTAAATCGAGAGTGGCAAGATAAACTCAATAATTACTGCAAAAATAAGAATATAGAATTCTTAACATCGCCTTGTGATATTGATGCAATCGAGATTTGTGAGAAATTAGATTTAGCTGCATATAAAGTGGCATCATTTGATATTACTGATCAAAGTCTAATAAAAAAAATGGCTGATACTGGAAAGCCCGTCATATTGTCAACAGGCATGGCTGATTTAATAGACTTATATACTGCACTTGAAACAATTAATAAGTCTGGCAATGACAATACAATATTACTTCAATGTACCTCTCTCTACCCAGCACCAGTGAACTTGTCAAATTTAAGAGCGATTCAAACAATGAAAGGTACTTTCGGATGTTTGACTGGCTATTCAGATCATACTGAAGGACATCAAATTGTATTAGCCGCGGTTACTCTCGGTGCGTGTATGATAGAAAAGCATTTTACTCTTGATAGAACCATGCCAGGTCCAGACCATAAATTTGCAATCGAGCCTGAAGAGCTTAAATCAATGGTTAATCAAATTCGAGATATCGAGAGTGCGATTGGAGATGGACTCAAAAACGGACCCAGAGAAGAAGAAATGGACATGTTTGTAAAGGGAAGACGTAGTTTACATGCTTCAAGAGATATTTCTAAAGGAGAGATTATAAGTGAAGACATGTTAAAGATTAAACGACCGGGCTTAGGAATTTCACCTCTCTATTTTACTCAAATCTTGGGAAGAGAAGTAAAAGAAGATATTCCTGAGGATTTATGGATAACTTGGGATAAAATTTGAAAAAAGTACTCGTCACAGGTGCTAAAGGGTACTTGGGGAATGTAATAGCAAATGCTCTTTCTAAGAGTGAACATGAAGTCTATTGTTTAACAAGAACGGATAACCCGTTTAACTATATATCATGTGATCTAACCTCGTTTGAGAGTCTTAACAAAGCACTAGAATCCGTTTCTTTTGATACAGTAATTCATTGTGCAGGGGTTGTTCAAGGTAAAAATAATTCATCCTTAGAGAAAGATTATTCTATTAATAATCAGATGATGAAAAATCTCCTTTCATGTACATCTTCCAAGATTATTTATTGTTCATCAATGACGGTTTATGGTGACAATGTGACAGGTTATATAAATGAAGTAAAACTAACCAATCCTGAATCAAAATATGCATCATCAAAATATAATGATGAAGTAATGTTAATAGAATCTGACAATCCATATCTAATTTTAAGACTGCCTGGTTTATTTGGAGCAGGTAGAAAATCTGGGATAATTTTCAATGCTATTGCATCACTCCTTATGAAAAAGAATCCAGACATACATAAAAAACTTACCGCATGGTCAGCAATTCATGTTGAAGATGCTGCAAATATAATAATTAAATTAATGGAAAAAAGAATTGATAATGAAATATTTAATATAAGTTATGGCGTTCCTCAAAGTATATATAGATTAATTAATTTTATAAAAGAACTTATGGAGATGAAAAAAATTCCAGAGTTGGAACTAATCGATAATTGGGTATGTTTAGATAATAGTAAGCTTGTGAGTTATATTGGCGATGTAGATTCATATTGGGAAATGAGATTGAAAGATGAAATAAAAATTATTCGAAATATAAATTGAATATGATTGATGAAGGAAAAGTAATTGTAGAATTAATTGATGTGTTTAATGAATTAGGCGTTCAATTACTTAATAAAAGAAAAGTTTATTCAAACAAAGGTGAATGGGTTGGAACACAATTCAAGTCAGATGCAGATATGTATGCTGATGAATTTATAACCAGAAACTTAAAAAAAATTACGCCATCAGTTCCGATTCTAAGTGAAGAACATATTGATTTAAGTAACAAGGCAAGACCAAAAGAATATTGGTTGATTGATCCTATTGATGGTACAGCAAGTTATGTAGAAGGATTTGACAGCTTTGTGACACAGGCAGCATACATGCGCAATAAAGATGTGGTTTTATCAGTTATATATGCTCCGGCAACAAATGAGTTATATTCTGCGATATCAGGACAAGGTGCGTACAAAAATAATAATTTAATTAAGACGAAAAATAATAAAGAAATTGTGTTTATCGATAATTATCCTAAACCAAAAGGCATAACTAGGACGATTATGAGTAATATGCCTGGTTCGATATATATGGAATCTGGTAGTTTAAGTTTAAAAATGATGCGCGTAATTGAAGGAGTGGCAGATATATTTATCAAAGATGTAGAAGTCAAAGATTGGGATTTTGCGCCGGCAGTATTATTTTTGAATGAACTAGGAGGTCGTCTTTCGCAATATAACTTTGAAACGTTCGATTTAACAGGGCCATGGAAAAAACATGGTGTTATTGTTGCTCGTAATGATTTATTGTTTGAAAAAATACAGCAAATAATTCGACTCAATATAAATAAGAATTGAAATGAAGAATAAAATTTTGGTAATTGCTGCGCATCCGGATGATGAAACAATAGGTTGTGGTGGAGCTATAATTAAACATATTCGGAACGGCGATTCTGTTTCTGTATTAACAATTTCTGATGGAGAGACATCACGAGATGTTAACGATAAGAAGCAAAGAAACAGCAATTTTATTAAGGCAATGGAGTCGCTCGGAGTTAAAAATTTCGATAATTTAGATTACCCGGATCAAAGACTGGATGTAGTTTCTCTATTGGATATCATTCAGAATATTGAAAAAAAAATCTCTGAAATACAGCCCAATATACTATATACACATCATTACAGTGATTTAAACATCGATCATCAAATCACACATAAGGCTGTAATGACTGCAGCCCGACCTTTACCAAATTCATCCATTAAAGAAATTCTGTGTTTTGAAATTGTCTCAAGTACAGAATGGTCTGTTGATGATGTATTTATGCCAAATTATTTTATTGATATTGAGTCAGAATTAGACGAGAAAATCAAAGCATGTAATTGCTATGTTGATGAAATGAATATTCCCCCACATGCAAGAAGTATTGAATCAATAATTAATCTTGCAAAATATCGTGGTGCTCAAGTTGGTATTCATGCTGCGGAAGCATTTCAAGCGCAAAGAATCATTTTTAAATAAAGATATTCAAGTATTGAAAGCCGTTTTTATTCGCGAGTTAAGTTTCAAAACAATATTGATTGTTATTTTCTATAGATTTTTAAATTATAGAATAGGGTTTCTTAAAATAAATAATTTTAACATTTCTGACAAATCTTTAGATCTTTTAGATAGCGTTGGTGTATTTCATCTATCTCATCATAGATACGCGATTGAAAATCCATACAATACTATGTTGCTTGCAGACAAAGTAACAAAGAAATATGTTCTGTCTATATACAATAACAATTTATTTAAGAATTTCGTTGAAAAAATTGACCAAGAAAATATCAATTCTAAAAATATAGAAATACTATTATATGATTGTTTTTATTCTAAGGTATTGGAGTACATAGAGCTAATCGAGTTTCGAAAGTATTGCATTAAGAACAAAATTTTTTCAAAGATAAATATTGTTTCACTTGATAGCAATCTATTAGTGGGTTTAGATGAGCAGTGTGAGGTAGATTGCAAATTACAAAAACTATTTTTAGTTATAAATTATTTAATATTTTTTGTAAAATATTCGTATAAGATAATTGTTTATTTTATTTTTAATAAATGGGTGAATACTTTAGGCTGTATTAAAAATAATATTCAGAAAGAACGCCGTTACACAGTAAATAAATTTGATGAATATGCGATTGCTTATTTCCCGCACAAAGGTATTTTTTATGGCGAACACTTTGTAAAAGATCAATATTACAGTGAATCTAAGGAAAGCCCATTAAACTCAAGCAATATACTTCATCTTACGATAGGAGAGACACTCGACTCTAAAACCTTAAAATATTTTAATCAGAATAAAATCCCTCACACGGATTTTGAATCACTTACAAAATATAATTATTGTATTTATTATCAAGTAATGTCCTTCGTTTTGAAATCCATCTTGAATTACCGCTTAGCGTATAAAGAATTTCATGAATTGTTAATTTTTGCAGGATTATACTTCTCAGTTCTATTGAATTTTAAGAGATTAAATAGGCTAAAAGGTTTATCAATTGTTCTAATTGGTTATGATGTATTATTTCCCAAAGCCGTATCTTATTGTTGTAAACAAATGGGTGTTAAAACTATTGCTACCCAGGAAAGGTTCATCCATCCATGGGTCCCCGGGATGTCAATGATCATTGATGACTATTATGTCCATGGTGATACAGTTTCAAAGCAAATTGATAATAATCAGTTATACAATGTTAATAATTTAATTTCGATAGGGCCAATAAGATTAGATTTAATCTATAAACATATACAAGATATTTGTAGAGAAAAAGAATATCTGTTTAATAATGATGAAAAATATATTGCGTTTGTTTCTGACTATCATTCATCCAAGACTAAGTATGGTAATGGAAGGAGTTTAGGTAATAATTGGAGAAATAATTTAATTTTTTATAAAGCTATTTTAAAAATAGCTAAAAAATATGCAGAAATAAAATTTGTTATCAAAGGGAAAAATCACGAATTTTTAAATATTGAATATTTCAAAGAAATCGTGACTGAATTAAATTCGCAAAACAACATTGAAATCATAAAAGATTATGAATATTGGACACCAGAAAAAATAGCTGCCGTTTGTGATTTTTCAATTGCTTTACACACCTCATTGGGCGATGAAATTCTTGCAATGAGAAAGCCCGTTATATTTTTTGATTATTATGGTATTCCATCAACATTTTATGATTATGATGGATACCCAGTTATTGCAAAAAATATTGAGCAGATAGAGCATAAAATTGACATGATAGTATCCAATGAATTTATGACTGATGATCAGTTTAAAATGCTAGCTAAGAAGTTTTATTCGAGCAGCTGTCATGGAAAAGTTAGACAAACATTAACTAAGCATCTGCAAGAGACTTGTTCAGAATTATTATAAATATTGTTTAATTATTAAGAAGTTTTGATGAAAAAAATATTAAATACATTATTTTATCCAGTTTTAGTCCTGGTTTTTAATTTATGCAGATGGATAATCTCAAGTCATTTTGAATGGGAACGAAATAAAAAGTTTAAATATAAGCTTAATTATTTTTCAATACCATTTATATATATTTTTGAATACTGTCGCTTAATTTTAAATAACATATGTAACCCTATATATATAAATTACGGACTAAATAAATATTCTAGATATATTTCTGATCATTATAAAGAAAACGGCATCGCTTATGAAATATATAATGAGCTTGATGAAAATGAATCAATTAATAAATTTAATACATCTAATTCTGCTATTGAATACTATATATATAACTACAAATACTTAATCGATTATAAAGATGGAGAGTCGTTTTTTGAGCCAGGGTGCGGTTTGGGTAATAATTTGCATACACTAAACAAGCTATATCCAGAATCTAAGTTGAAAGGTTTTGATCTTAGCCAAGATGCAATAAATTTTATAAAAAAAGCAACGAAAAATAATAATATAGATGTGGAATGTAGGGATGTATTGAATTTAAATTACTTATCAAGAATTAATGAAAATGCTTATGACCATACAATTATGTCTCATGTGTTTTCGTTATTGATATCAAATAGTAACGAATTAACAGACAAATTACGTTTATCAATAATCAGAGAACTAATTCGAATTTCTAAAAAAAGTTTCATATTAATAGATAACAAGAGATTGTTCACAGAATCTAAACCATATCTTAAAATAGAACAGAAATATAGATGTATGTACTATAGCTCTTTGTATTCTATATTCAATGAGTTTAGAGGGATTGGAGAGTTTTACATAATGCATTCAGATATAGATGCATCGATTATTTTTAAAAAAACATAATTAAGTAGGCTATGAGTAAAAAAATATTTATTTCCACATCATCATTTGGCGAAGTATCTGAATATCCCATAGAGAAATTAAGGTCGGAGGGATATGAAGTAGAGTTTAATCCGCATGGGCGTAAATTGACTGCAGATGAAATTAATGAATTAGCCATAGATTGTGACGCTCTTATCGCAGGCACAGAAGATCTTTCCATCCTTATTAAAAACACTCGTAAAATCAGGATCATTTCCAGGGTTGGTGTAGGAACAGATTCAGTTCCATTAAAGCAATGCAAAGATAAGGGTATAAAAGTAACAAATACCCCTGATGCTGTTACTTCTGCTGTAGCGGAATTGACAATCAGTTTAATACTCTGCTTGTATAGAGATATTCATAATACCAATCACAACGTTAAAAGTCTGAATTGGAAAAAATCCTTGGGTAGCTCTATCGAAGGTTCGGTTATAGGAATAGCTGGGTTTGGAAAAATCGGTCAATATGTTGCGAATATTTTGATAGGCTTTAATCCCAAAGAAATCATTATTGTAGATCCAGATGATAAAGAAAAAGAATTATCTAAATATAACAAAAACTCAAACGTTATTCGTCAGGCATCCAAGGAGGTTATGTTGGAGAACTCAGATGTCATATCATTGCATTTGCCTTATACTGACACCACAGTTGGGTATATATCGAAAGATGAGTTATCAAAAATGAAAAAATCGTCTATTCTTATTAATACTTCAAGAGGAAATATTATAGATGAAAAAGATTTATTTAATGCACTTAAAAATAATGAAATAAAATCAGTGGCATTAGATGTATACTCAGAAGAACCTTATACTGGGCCTTTAATTGAATTAGAGAATATTTTACTCACTTCCCATATTGGCTCATATACATCAAGTTGCAGACTTAAAATGGAATCTCAAGCAGTAGATGAAGTAATAAGATTCTTTAATAAACAAGAACTTCATTGTCAGGTTATATAGTTTTAGACCTATTATTTCTTGCTTGAAAATGAAATTTCTTAGTCATGTCCTTGAACAAGGAATGCCTTTATATGGTAATTCAAATAATTTATTTCTAGAGCAAGTTAGAGGGATTTGTTCTGGAGATAGTTCAAATAATACTGAAATATCGTTACCTGCTCACTCAGGAACACATGTTGATGCCCCGTATCATTTCGATCAATCAGGAATGTGTATTGAAGAGTATCCCCCTAATTTTTGGGTATGTAAGCAAGTACATGTGATTAATATTAATGTTAATAAAGAAGAAATAATATCACTAGATAAAATTTCATCCGAATTATCTAACATGCCAAACTCTACAGAGTTTTTAATTATTAAAACTGGGTTCGAAAAATTTAGAGATGAGGATAAAGAAAAATATATATTAAATGGTCCAGGTCTATCGCCAGATGTTGGGGTTTGGTTGAGAAACAATAAAAGTTTAAAAATGATTGGCTTTGATTTTATATCTTTGAGCAGTTATGCTCATAGAGAATTAGGAAGGGAAGCTCATAAAGCTTTTTTATGCAAGCGTTATTTGGGCTTCAATAAACAATGTTCTAATCCGATATTAATAGTAGAGGATATGCATTTAATGGATTTAGATGAATGTCCTGATAGTCTATATGTATTTCCACTAAGATATAAAAAATCAGATGGGGCTCCAGTCACTATTTATGCATATTAAATGACCCTATTTGAATTATTAAAAACAAAAGCAGTTATATTTTGGGATTTTGATGGAGTTATCAAAGATTCAGTTTCTGTCAAAACAGATGCATTTTCTTTGTTATTTAAACCTTATGGACCCGTTATTCAAAAGAAAGTTATTGCATATCACCTTGAAAATGGTGGTGTGTCTAGGTTTGACAAAATCAGACATTTTTACAGTCAATATCTCAATAAAAACATTTCAGACACAGAATTATATGAAATATGTGAAGAATTCAGCCGTCTTGTATTACAAGAAGTTATAAATTCTCCTTGGGTTCCAGGCGTAAAGAAATTTTTATTGGATAATCCATATAATCAAAGATTTATAATTGTTACAGGCACACCCCAAGAAGAAATAGAACTGATTTTGGAGGAGTTGAAAATCAAGCAAGTTTTTTCTTCTGTATATGGTTCTCCTAAATCTAAGGTTGATATTGTCAAGGAAGAATTAAGAAACAATTTAATTGAAAGAGAGAAATATATACTCATAGGAGATTCAAAAACCGATTATGACGCTGCAATTTCAAATGATATTTCATTTGTTCTAAGGAAAACCGAAGATAATAAAAGAATACAAATGAAGTCGGATATATATATGATAAGTGATTTCAATAGTTATAAAGGCGAGCTTGTATGAATATATTAGTTTTTGGTGGGGCAGGTTTTTTAGGTTCACATGTTTGTGACAAATTAAGTGGTGCTGGCCATACTGTCAGTGTATTTGATTTGGTTGAATCAAAATGGTTAAAAGATAATCAAAAGATGGTTGTTGGAGATATCCTTAATACTGAATTAGTCAATAGTGCAATAAAAGGATCGGATGTGGTGTTCAATTTTGCAGGGATAGCCGATCTAGATGAAGCTATGGATGATCCAGTACAGACCGTCATGTCTAATATATTAGGAAATGTTTATCTCCTTGAAGCATGTCGATTAAATAATATAAAAAGATATATTTATGCAAGCACAGTTTATGTTTACAGCCGTTCGGGTGGTTTTTACAGATGTAGTAAACAAGCATCAGAGTCATATATAGAAAATTATCATCAACAATATGGCTTGGAATATACAATTTTACGTTATGGCTCGCTTTATGGTACAAGGTCTGATGAAAAAAATGCGATATATAGATTTATTGATGAAGCATTGAGGTCTAAAAAGATTACCTACGGTGGTAATCCGGATTCTCTAAGAGAATACATTCATGTTGAAGATGCAGCAAATGCAAGTATAGAAGTCTTGAGTGATAAATATATAAATGAAAGTGTTACATTAACTGGCCATCAACCTATGCATGTTAAAGATTTGTTACATATGATCCAGGAAATCATTGGTGGTGAAATTCAACTTGACTTCAGCGAAGAGAAAAATACAGCGCATTATGATATTACTCCATATTCTTTTGTACCAAAAATAGGAAAAAAATATGCATCGCCTTTACATATAGATATGGGGCAAGGATTAATTCAATTAATTGAAGAACAACATAATAACTTAAATAACTTGGATAAATAAATATGATTCCGGCGTTGTTACTTGGAAGGAAAGGTAGTAAAGGCTTCCCAGGAAAAAATACACATAAAATACTCGGTCACCCATTAGCATGGTATCCAATGCAAGCTGCAATCAAAGCTGATAAAGTAGGTCGGGTTTTTTTATCTACTGATGATAAAGAGCTTATTAATATCGCGAAACAAATTGACGTGGAGATAATTACAAGACCTGATTATCTTTGTTCTGATAGTGCACTTGGTGAGGATGCATATGTGCATGGATATGAACAAATAAAAATAATAACCGAATCTGATATTCAAATAATGGTATTACTCTTTTGTAATGCTGCCACTATTACTTACGACACTATTAATAACGGGATACAATTACTTATTGATAATCCTGAGATAGATTCTGCTGTAACAGTATCCAGATACAATATGTGGTCACCTCTTAGAGCCAGAAAGCAAAATGACGAAGGTTTTTTAGAGCCATTTGTTCCTTTTGAAACATTTGGGAATCCTAAGACCCTTAATTGTGATAGAGATTCTCAAGGGGATGTTTTTTTTGCTGACATGGGCTGTTCAATTGTTAGAACTCGATGTTTAGAAAGTATTGATAATGGATTATTACCTCAAAAATGGATGGGCCAAAAAATAGCACCATTGTTTCAGGAAGCTGGTTGTGATGTTGATTATGAGTGGCAAGTACCTGGTGTAGAATGGTGGCTTAAAAAACATGGTGGATATTAGGATTATAAATGACAGATAAATTATATAAAAAGCATCATAGTTTTTCTGATTTTATTTGCAGATCGGATCAAGCAGGAATATCTGTTCAAAAAGAGCGTGTTATTAAAATAATAAAAAATCAACTCAATATAGAAAAGGCAAAAGAAAAAAAAGTAATCTATCAAAACATAATCAGTGATTTGAGACATAATGATGAGCCATTATTTACAATAACGCCTCTAATTGCTGATGATTTATCAATCATTTCTGATGATGATGTATCAAACTATTTGTTTCATAGATATAGATATGATGTATTCCCGCAAACTCATACATTGGATAAATTCCCTCCTTATTTGCAGATAGAGCCTACATCAGTTTGTAACTTTAGATGTGTTTTTTGTTATCAGACAGATACTAGCTTCAGTAATAAAAAAAATGGATATATGGGTAATATGCCATTATCCACATATAAAGAAGTTGTTGATCAAGCTCAGGGTAATATCGAATTTATATCTTTAGCTTCAAGAGGAGAACCTCTTATATGTAAAGAGTTACCTGAAATGCTTGAATATAGTGTCGGCAAGTTCCTTAATTTAAAAATTAATACGAATGCTTCATTATTAACAGAAGAATTATGTCATTCATTATTAAATGGAGCGATTAAAACGATTGTTTTCTCTGCAGACGCTGCAGAAGAACCGTTGTATAGCCAAATGAGAGTTAATGGGAAGTTAGATAAGACACTTAAAAATATAGAAATGTTTCACAATATACGAGAAAAGAACTATAGAGAACAAAAGGTGCTTACAAGAGTGTCTGGAGTCAAGTATTCAGATAAACAGGATATGTTGTCGATGTTAAATCTTTGGAGTGGATTGGTAGATCAGATTAGTTTTGTAAATTATAACCCATGGGAAGATATTTATTCATCTGATGTGAATGATGTTAGTAAGCCCTGTTCAGACTTATGGCGTAGAATGTTTGTGTGGTATGACGGAAAAGTCAACCCTTGCGACAGTGATTATAAATCAACATTATTGTTGTCAAATATCAAAGATATTAGTTTATCTGATGTTTGGGCCAGTAATGCATATCAAAGCTTGAGGGAGAAGCATCTGGATAACAAAAGAAATACAGTTGAACCATGCAAGCGTTGTTATGTTGTCTGAAATTAGATAAATAATGAGTATCAAACAAGCAATTCGAAAAGCAGTATATAAATTTTTGGTATTTTTATTTGGTCTTTTTGATACGAATAATAAAGAAAGAATGAAATCATTAGCATGTGATGTATTAAGGTTAAAAAATGAAGAGGAAGTGATTCTTGAATCTGAATATGGAGTAATCAAATTTTATGTCGTGAATGATTTAACAAGATGGAGAATAAATACTTTTTATAAAAAAGAGCCAGAGACGATCCGTTGGATAGATGAATTTAATCAAAATGATGTGTTTTGGGATATTGGAGCAAATATTGGCATTTATTCAATTTATGCGGCGAAAAAAGGCTTGAATGTATTTTCATTCGAGCCAGAATCGTCTAACTATAAAATACTGAATAAAAATATCTTTATTAATAGTCTGCAAACTACTATGAGTGCCTACTGTCTTGCATTTGATGATAAGTCCAGTATAGGAAAATTAGGCATGACGATGATAGATGAGGGCGGGTCAATGTCGACATTTGAAAAAAATAAAACTAATCAGAATGTGAAATTTGCACAGGGCATGATCGGCATTTCAATTGACGAGTTTATTAAAAAATATGACCCTCTTTTTCCAAATTATATAAAAATAGATGTTGATGGAAATGAAATAAACATTATCAAAGGAGCCGAAAAAACATTAAAGGATGAAAGATTGAAAAAAATATCAATTGAGTTAGATGAAAACGACAACAATGATCTCATAATTAATATTCTTACAAAATGTGGTTTTTCTTATATAAAAAATGAAAATTCCGAAATGTTCACTAATTCAAAATTTTGTAATATTTATAATTATCATTTTTCTAAATAATGACATCTAATATTCTGATAACAGGCGGGAATAGTGACATAGGGAGTAAGTTAATTGGCCTGATTTATAAAAATAATGATCTAAATATTTATTCTACAAGATACTCAGGAACTAGTATTAAAGATAAAGTCTATAAGGAATATAGTATAGATTTTTCAAATCCTAATAGTGAATTAGTCGATGATCTTCCCTCATTAGATATTAGCCATCTTATATTAATCCATGGAACGATTTTGCGTGATAGTTTGCTAGAAAATGATAGCCTATATGATGTTATGCAAATTAATATGTTTTCGTCACTCGAAATAATAAAGAAAATTTTGCCAGGCATGATAGGAAAAAAATTTGGCCGTATAGTAGCCGTAAATACGGCTTCATTAAAAATAGGTGGCGGTAAAAATAGTTATAGTTATGGCTTGTCGAAAAGTGCATTAAAATATACTGTGAAACACCTTTCAAAACACTACAGTGAATTTAATATTTTAACAAATTCAATTTCTCCTGGTTTTGTCGATACTAAATTTCATAACAAATCAAAAACTAAAGAAGAAATAGATAATAGAATTCAATCTTTAAATAACCCGAGTACTACGAAAGAAATAAGTGAGATGATTTATTTTTTAATGTTTAAAAATGACTCAATCACTGGGCAAGATATCGTAATAGATGGTGGTGAATTTACCTGAACATATTCATTTACAGAAGAATTAAGTGGATATAAATAATTTACACGTCCTCTTTGAGGAGGAGGGGCCATGGAATATCGAAGTTGCATTAAATAGAGATCTAGTCGATGCATCTCTGCACTTTGGACTTGATGTTAGGGATTATCCAGAAAATCTTAAAAAGATTGATATATCAAAATATTCAAATAATGCTTCAAAGATTATGAGGGAGCAGCTTCCAGAATATTTCTGGAAGTTTTCATTGAAAACTAATTTTATAGATATTCGAGAAATTTTTTCTGGGAATAATCTTTGGTGGTTATTGCCTTTGTCAGAAAAAAGTGCTCTCAGAGTTCCTGCCGTTAATAAAATATTTCATATTTTAATATTAAAAGAAGTTGTTAATGATAATAACATTAAATCATTAACTCTTTATTCTAATGATAAATATATTCAGGAGTTAATAATATCTATTTGCAAACTGCGTGAAATATCAATAAATGTCAAGTCTAAATCTAACAGTTCAAATAAATATAAAATGCTAAGTTATATCAAGCTCAATTTAATTAGAGCTCTGTATTTTTTTATTTCCTGGGTTATTTTAAGAACCAAGTATTTAAAATCATCAAAAAAAATCAAAAATCAGTATCAATTTTTACTTTGTTGTCTTTATCCGTCATATTTTGAATTCGATTTAGAGACTGGCAGAGAGAAAGATACTCTCTTCGGTAAGTTATCGAACTATTTTGAAAGTAAAAATGTAAAATATGCATGTATTAGTCAAAACATGTATGAATATAAAGAATGCTTCTCTTTAAATATAGAAGATCTGGCAAATCAAAATATTTTTATTGTAGATGGATACATCAAATTGATAGATGTTTTCAAAATAATATTTTCATTTCTGAATTTATGGAGCGTATTTTTATGGAACAAAAAAACACTTCGAGAAAACCTTTTGCTTAATGGTATAAATTTTTCAAAATTACTGATTAATGAATTAAATCACGAGATACTAGCTGGTGATACGATATTTAACTATTTGATAATGACCTATGGATTAAGTGGTTTTATAAGCAATAATGCTAATATCAAGCACGTTTTTTATACATTTGAGTACCAATCAAGAGAGCGAGCAATTGAATCAGCAATAGCTTTAATTAAGAAAAATATAATTACATATGGTATTCAATCCAACACTATGATCCTAAATCATTTAAACTGGTTTTTTTGTAAAGATGAAGTAGAAAATGTAAGTCATGCATATAGAGCTGTATTGCCAAATAAGTTATGTGTTTATAGTGATGTAGATTACATAAATTTCAGTAAGAGAGTGGATAAAGATAAATTATATAAAATTGGTGCATTAAGACATGATTCATTAAAAGATGAATCTGAAAAAAAATATGATATAGACGTTTTTAAACAAGAAAACTATATTCCGAATGATTTAGATATGTTTTTGCTTGCATTATCTGTATCTAGAAGAGAGAGTCAATACTTGTTGGAACTTGTGTTTTCCAGTTTAAAAAATAAAAAAATATTTTTACTCATTAAATTTCATCCCCTGAATAATATGCATGATAAATTAATTGCAGTTGCAAAAAAATACAAATTTGAAAATTATAAAGTATTTGATTCCGGTCTTGGAATGCTTGTTAATTTGTCAACCGCAATAATTCAGCCAGGCTCGTCTGTTGCAGTATATTCTATTGCCTTAAATAGAATGCCTATAATATTTTATGAGCCTTCAAGTAATATACCGTTTTCGATAAGAGATTATGAAAAATCTGCTTTCTTTGTAAGAAATAAAACGGAGCTAGAGAAGGCTATATCGAGCTGTGTAGTAAAAGACAATCATTTTTTTGAAAAAAAATCATCCTGGCAGGAAGTAATAAGTAATTTATTAGATAAAAATGATGGGAAAGCAAGTCAACGATTGTATGATATAATTAGTCGTTGATTTATAACCGGCAATTATTAATAGAATGAGTTTAAAAGTATTATTTCTCTATCCTAATCATAAAGGCATGAACATGCTGCCACCAGCAATCGGGCTCTTATCTTCGTGTCTAAAAAGAGAAGGGTTTGACGTTAAGTTATTCGATACTACCTACTATGATAAACTTGACAGAGAATCCCCTGACTCAGATAAATCAAAAACTGACAGGTTAATGGCTCGTCCATATAAAATGCCTCACGAACTTACAATAAAATATACAAATGTTTTTGACGATTTTGTTAAAGAGGTTGAGTCATATGGTCCGGATTTAATTGCTTTATCTGCAACAGAGGATATGTTTGAGCTTGGCTTGCAATTATTAAATAAGATCAAGCATCATAATATATTAACAATAGCTGGTGGCGTTTTCCCAACATTTGCGCCGAGACTTGTATTAAGTTTTGATGCGATTGATATTGTTTGTAAAGGTGAAGGGGAGGATGCACTTGTTGAATTATGCAAGAGACTTGAATCAGGTAAACCATTTAATGATATAAATAACCTTTGGGTAAAAACAAAAAAAGGTGATATTAAAGTCAATCCTACTGGAATGATTAATATGGATGCTAATCCATTAATTGACATGAGTTTGTTTGAAGAAGCAAGGTTTTACAGGCCTATGGGAGGCAAGGTATACCGAATGTTTCCAGTTGAGACACATAGAGGTTGTCCTTATAAATGTACATTTTGCAATTCTCCGTCTCAAATGAAAATGTATAGAGAAGAAGCGGGAACCAGTTATCTAAGAAGAAAATCTTTTGAAAATATGAGGAGAGAGCTTTTATTTTATAAAAATGAAATGAAAGCAGAATATTTATACTTTTGGGCTGATACGTTTTTTTCTTGGAAAAAAGGTGAGTTCGAAGAGTTTGCTGAGATGTACAAGGAAATAAACTTACCCTTTTGGTGTCAAACTCGAGTCGAAACAGTTAATAGAGAAAGACTTGAGCTTTTGAAAGAAATTGGTTGTGCCCGCATATCTTTCGGTCTTGAACATGGTAATCGAGAATTTAGAGCAAAATATCTTGATAGAAGAATGTCCAATGAGGTCATTATAAACGGCCTTCGTCTTGTTAGAGAGACAGGGATACCTTTTAGCGTGAATAATATACTTGGTTTCCCTTATGAAACCTATGAGCTTGCATTCGACACTATTAGAATTAACCGTGAATTTAAAGCAGATGACAGAAATGCTTATTCGTTCACACCATTTTCTGGAACACCATTAAGGGCAGTTTGTGAATCTTTAGGCTATGTACGTAATGACCAAATAGTTAAATCAATGGTTGCGGACGGTTCTATACTTGATATGCCGCAATTTCCAAGAAAACAAGTAATGGGCCTTGTTAAAACTTTTAATATGTATGTCAACTTTCCTGAATCAAGATGGAATGAAATTAAACAGGCAGAACAAGATACTCCAGAAGGAAATCGTATATATTCAGAGTTAAAGCAAGAGTTTGTTGAAAAATTTTGGGACGAAGAATCTACTTCATTTGAAAGAGCAAGTAGTGAAGAGATGAATATTTCTCCTTAATCAAGTAACGAATATTATTTACACTTCTATCTCAAATCCATGATTCTGGATCAGTTTAAAGATTCTAAAGTCTTAATAACAGGCCACACTGGATTTAAAGGCTCATGGCTTTCAGCTTGGTTAAATAGTATTGGCGCTGATATTTATGGAATTTCAATAAGTGAAGTTAGTAAACCATCACATTTTTCAGTTTTAAAATTAGAAAAAAATATATGTCATCGTCTTCTTGATATTAGGGACTTTGATGCCTTAAATGAGGCTATCAATTCCGTTCAACCAGATTTTGTTTTTCATTTGGCAGCACAGTCTCTAGTAAAAGAGTCATATAAAAGTCCATTAGAGACCTTTTCTACAAATTCATTGGGAACTGCTCATGTTCTAGAGACATTGAGAAATCTCGAAAAGGAATGCAGTTTGGTATTGATAACTAGTGACAAATGTTATGAAAACAAAGAGTGGATATGGGGTTATAAGGAAACTGACAGACTAGGCGGTAAAGATCCATACAGTGCCTCCAAGGCTGCAGCTGAGAATATAATTTATGCCTATCTAAATTCTTTCTTTGATAATTCAAACATAAGAATTGGAGTTGGGCGCGCGGGTAATGTTATTGGTGGTGGCGATTGGGCAGAAAATAGAATTGTTCCGGATTGCGTGAAGGCATGGTCAAATAATGAAACTGTGCAAATAAGGAATCCTTCATCAACAAGGCCATGGCAACATGTTCTTGAGCCCCTTAGCGGATATTTGACTCTAGCCTTACAATTACAAGATCGAAAAGAGAAATCTCCTTGTGGAGAAGCTTTTAACTTTGGTCCACCTGCAGATCATAATTATTCTGTTTCATATTTGTTAGAACAGATGAGTAAACATTGGAGTCAAGCAAAATGGCATGATATTTCAAATAATACTAAGCAACCTTACGAAGCGGGTTTGTTGAAATTAAATTGTGATAAAGCAAAACAGTATTTATCTTGGGAACCGACATTAAATTTTGAAGAAACAGTTAAGTTTACTATAGATTGGTATCGTCGATATTACACAGGTCAATCAAATATGACTGATGTAACATTAAGTCAGATTGAAGCGTATACAAATCTTGCACAAGATAGAATGATTCAATGGGCGACGTAATCGAAGGCGTAGTAACGACTCCTCTCGACATAATAACTGGCGATGATGGGGATGTAATGCATGCTTTTAAAAAGATAGAGCCCGATTATAAGAGCTTTGGAGAGGCCTATTTTTCTTCTGTTAAGTATGATCATATTAAGGCTTGGAAGAAACATTTAATCATGACACTAAATATAGTTGTGCCTGTTGGTGAGATAAAGTTTGTATTGTTTGATGATCGTAAAAATTCAATTTCAAAAAATAATTTTCTCGAAATAAATTTGTCAACTGAGAATTACCAAAGATTAACAGTTCCAGCCGGAATATGGACAGGATTTCAAGGTGTCTCAAAAGGTTTGAATTTATTATTGAACATTGCCGATATCCCTCATGATCCTGAAGAAGCTGATAATCTAGGAATAAATGAAATTCAATATGATTGGAGTATGAGTAAGTGAAGGTATTACTACTAGCGGGTGGTTTTGGTACACGTATGGCGGAATATACCGAAAGTATTCCAAAGCCAATGGTTACAATAGCCGGAAAGCCTATACTTTGGCATATTATGCAGCGATATGCCAAATTTGGATACAATGAGTTCATCATAGCACTAGGTTATAAAGCAGATGTTATAAAGGAATATTTTGTAAATTATTCAATTCTTAATTCAGATTTTATGGTTGACCTTGCTAACGGACAAATTGAGACATTCCAGAATAATTCCGTTGACTGGAAAATAACGTTAGTTGATACAGGTCAGGAAACAATGACTGGTGGACGAGTTAAAAGATTAAAGAATTATATAAATGATGAAACCTGTTTATTAACATATGGTGATGGTATATCTGATATTGATATTAGCAAGTTGGTGAATTTTCATAAACAACATGGAAAGATGGTTACTGTGACCGGTGTCCATCCAACTGCAAGATTTGGTGAAATTAAAATTGAAAATGAGCAAGTCGTATCATTTAAAGAAAAGCCGCAAACAGCATCAGGATGGATTAATGGTGGTTTCTTTGTTATTGAACCTGAATTTTTTGATTTGATTGAGAATGATCAAACCATTCTTGAACATGAGCCGCTGGAATATGCGGCAAAAAAAGGACAGTTAATGGCATATTGCCATGATGGTTTTTGGCAATGTATGGATACAAAAAGAGAAAGAGACCAATTAGAGGTATTGTGGAATACAGGTAATGCACCCTGGAAGTTATGAGCAATGATAAAATATTAATTATTGGGGGCAGTGGGTTTATTGGGTCACACATGACCACAAAGGCTATCGAAAAATATCAGAATGTAACTGTCATAAACTTGAACGAGAAGGATAATCAAAAAAAAGAGAATGTAAATACGATTATCTGTGATATATGTGATGAAGAAAGATTATCAAAAGAATTAAGTGATAAAAATTTTGAATACATAATAAATTGTTCAGGTTATATAGATCATTCATCCTTAAAACAAGGAGGTTATAAAGTTGTTGAACACCACTTTAATGGTGTATTGAATATTATCAAACAAATTAACAAGGTTAATCTCAAAGCTTTCATTCAATTAGGAAGTAGTGATGAATATGGTGATAATGAATCGCCACAGCATGAAGAACAACGAGAGTCACCAATCTCTCCTTATTCACTGGCCAAATTATCTACAACAAATTTGCTTCAGATGCTCTATAAACAGGATGGTTTCCCCGCAGTTATTTATCGTTTGTTCCTGGTCTATGGGCCTGGTCAATCACAGAATAGATTTGTTCCGTATACAATCAATTCCTGCTTAAATAATATTACCTTCCCGGTATCTGAAGGTCATCAAGTCAGAGATTTTTGTTATATTGATGATGTTACAGATGCCATTATAGGTTCATTGGATAATAAAAAAATTCATGGTGAAGTAATTAATCTCGCTTCTGGGAACCCGGTAACTATCAGGGAAATGATTAATAAGATTTGCAAGCTATCAGGTGGTGGGAATCCTGTTTTTGGAAAAGTACCGTATCGAGAAGGTGAAAACATGTCTTTATATGCGAATATCGATAAGGCGAAAAAAACATTGGCCTGGTCACCGAAAGTAAGCATTGATGACGGTCTTGAAAAAACAATTAATTTCTATAAATCCACTATATATTAATTTATGCAGGAATTACCATTAGTCAGTATCATTATAAATACGCATAATGATACTGAGTACCTTGAGCAGGCAATTAGTTCTGCTTTATCTCAGACCTATAAGAATATAGAAGTTATACTATATGATAATGCATCAGATGTTGATATAAAAAAGTATATAAAGAAATATATCGGAGAAATAAAATATTATCGATCAGAAACGTTCCTAACACTTGGTGCAGCAAGGAATGCCGCAATACAAAAATCCAAAGGAGAATTCATCACTTTTTTGGATGCAGATGATATTTATATTGATGAAAAACTTGAAAAACAGATTCCATTATTCGACAAAAGTTCGATAGGACTGGTGTATTCTAACACTTTTCACCTGATTCGATCTGGCAATATATGGTCTGATGAAAAGTTACATGATAGGCCAATGCCAGAAGGTCAAATATTCTGTGATTTACTAAAGCGAAATTTAATCCCTTTTAATACAGCTGTATTTAGAAGATCCTGTTTACATGAAAATACTAAATACTGGTTTAATGAAAGTTTTGATTTTTGTACAGACTATGAACTTTTTCTTCGGATAAGTCATGATAATGATATTGCTTATGTTGAGGAGGTCCTGGGCAAATGGCGTATACATGGTGAAAATTACACATTCAAAAAACCTTATCTTATTTCAGCAGAAAGGTATTTAATGATTCCGAGGATTTTGGAATACGAACCAGAGCTTTTTAATAAATATAAAAAAGAAATGAATATCTTTTTATCCGAAATTTATATTGATATGGGACGTTACTTTATGTCTCTGGGAAACAAACGGGATGGTTTAATCGCTTTTTTTACAGCAATATTAAGTTCATTTACAAAAAAGAGTGTCAGTTTATTTGCGCATGGTTTTAAGTCATTGTTCACATTAGAAAAACAGGGATAATAAAATAAAAGCATCATGAGTAAGAATAATATTAAATTTGAAACGATTGGAAATGCCACCATTATCTGTTATGACAAGGATCCTGTATTAGTAACTGACCCATGGTTTGAAGGAAAACCATATTTCGGTAGCTGGAAGTTATCGCATGAGATTCCCGAAGCACAATTGCAAGCAATAAAATCCTGTCAATATGTGTGGGTGTCTCATGGCCATCCAGATCATTTGATTTCAGATTCTATAAAATATCTGAAATCTAAAAAAATATTATTACCTGACCATCATGGTAAGAGAATATTAGAGGGATTGTCCGAACAAGGATTTAACGTTGAGGTAATTAAAGATAAAAAATGGTTTAAGATTTCAGACTCAATAAAAATAATGAGCTTGTGTGATTTTAATCAGGATGCAGTTTTACTTATTGATATTAATGGAAAACTAATCATTAATATGAATGATTGCTGTGCATTTGGCTGGACTAAATATATCAGAAATATCGTGAAGAATTATGAAACTTCCTTTTATCTCAGGTTATATGCCGGCTATGCCGACATGTGTAATTTTTATGATGATGTTGGCAATCAAATTGATGTCTTTGACGCGCCACCCGTTGGAGAATATATCAGCAAGGATACAGATTATTGGGGTGCAAAATATTTCATTCCATTTAGCTCATTTCATCAAATGGCCAGATCAGATAGCGTTTGGTTAAACCAATATTTAATTGGTCCGGATAAATATAAAATTCATTATGAATCAGATAGAAGTAAGATATTGCCAGCATTTATTCAATATGACTGTATTGAAGATAGATGGAATGAAATTGAACCAAAAAAACTTGATGAGGAAATTATTGAACCAGAAGAATTTGGAGATAATTGGTCTGAAGAATTGGAAAAAGATGAAGTAGAAATGGCCAGGCATTACTTTAAGGCAGTAGAACATTTATATGGGTTTATAGATTTTATAAATCTTAAAGTAGGTGGCAAAGATAATATTATTGAATTTAGAAAAAAACATTTTAATCGCGGTATTACATTCGAAGCACCAAGAAACTCATTAATGACATCAATAAATTATGAAATATTTGATGATATGTTAATCGGTAATTTTATGAAGACGACATTACATGGAAATTGGGGCGAAGATAAGTTATATCCTGATTTTACACCTTATGTTGCGAAATACGCCGATAACGGTAGGGCAAAATCCAATCAGGATTTGGAAAAATATTTTGAAGAATACCGCAATAGGTATGGGCTTCAGGGAATTATGGATTTATTTCAGCATAAGATTGAATTAAAAACCAAGAATATCTATCGAGATTATATTCCCAGAGAGTCCTGGTTTTATCAAAAATCTAAAAATATTTATTATAAAATACGTTCTAAAGTATATTAGCGACCTTGTCGAGTAATAAGAAAATAAAGTTAGCTGTATTTATAGGTAGTTTAAGAAGAGGTGGTGCAGAAATACAGTTAAAAGAGATATTGCCAAAATTATCAAAAGATATTTTTTTAATAGATGTTTTTTTACTTTCTTCTGCTGGTGGCATGGAGGCAGAAATTAAGTCTAAGGATATCAATATTATTTACCCTTGGTTTGATACTAAAAATAAACCTCTATCTTTGCCGCTGAGAATAATTAGAATAATAATCCTATACACTCAGTTATTAGTATATTTCATAAGTAAGCGTCCGGATATAGTCCATTGTTTTTTGCCGCAAAGCTATTGCTTGGTTATGCCTGTGGCATTGATAACCAGGATAAAAATAAGAATAGTGAGTCGGCTTAGCTTAAATAATTATAGGTTTGAACGTAAGTTTATGTGGTATATAGAGTGTTTTTTACATAATTTTATGTCCAAAATAATTGTAAATGCTGGAGTTATTGCTCAACAATTAATAGATCTAGAAGGAGTTAGTCCGGAAAAGATTAAGAAAATATATAGCGGAGTAAATACAGATATCGACTTTAATAGCGATAAAAAAGTAATAAGAGCTAAATTAGATATAAAGCCTGATTCTTTCACGATGGTAATGGTGGCAAATTTAATTCCATATAAAGGACATCTTGACTTAATAAAAGCATTAGCTTCCATTTCACATAAATTACCACCTGAATGGACAATGCTTTTTGTAGGTCGTGATGACGGCATAAAATCGCTGCTAGTAAAAGAAATCCACGGCCAGGGTATTAGTGAAAATTGCATATTTATTCATTCTGATAATGATATTTTTGAATATTATAAATGTGCTGATATTGGTATATTAACCTCACATGAGGAAGGTTTGTCTGTCTCTGTGCTAGAGGCAATGAGTATGTCTTTGCCTATGGTAGTTACAGATGTAGGAGGTAATGCTGAATCAGTTATAAATAGTGAAAATGGGTATGTAGTTAATGCTAAAGATTATGTCGGAATAGGCGAAGCTATTTTAAAATTATCTTCTGATGGTAATTGCCGTAAGTTAATGGGTAGCGCAAATAGGCGAAGAGTTATTGAATTATTTTCTATTGATAATGCGGTAAGTCTGCATGAGAAACTATATTTGGAATTAATTTCTTGTAATTAATTTAGAGATTCTTATTTGTTAAATATATATTTATGAAAGTCCTAGTTACAGGTGCGTCAGGATTCATGGGCAGTTATGTTGTTGAAAAACTGTTAAAAGAAAATTATTCAGTAAATGCACTTATTCATAATTTGCAGAACAGTAATCTAAGCACAAGTGTTTTATCTAAAATAAGAGTGTTTGAAGGTGATGTGCTTTCTAAAAAATTGGTAAATGAAGCAATTAAAGATTGCGAAATTGTTTTTCATTTTGCTTCATTGATCGGTGTGAACAATTATCATAAAAAAAGAACTTTAACTATGAAAATTGAGCAGGAAGGGCTTAAAATAGTTTGTGATGCCGCATTAGGGAATGGCTGTAATAAGATTATCTACCCTTCATCTAGCGCTGTATATGGCAGGCAGCTTGGTAAAGCAATAATGGATGAAAGCTTTTGTCCTGCACCTTTATCTAATTATGCGATAGCAAAAAGATATAATGAGATATATCTTGAGTCGTTATTCCATGACGAAGGATTGAATTCTGCTTGCTTACGAATCTTTAATGTTTATGGCCCAAGACAAGATGAAAGATTAGTTATACCAAGATTTATTCAGAATGCGAATTTAGGTGAACCATTAGTTATATATGGTGATGGTAATCAGACTAGAGACTTTATTTATGTCGATGATGTTGTTGATATTTTATTTGAAATTTCTAAAACTCTCTCCGGATTTAAGGTCATAAATATAGGTAGTGGAATTACATCAAAAATCAATGACTTAGCAAATTGCATTATAAGAACTACTAATTCATCTTCGGAAATAATTCATAAGACTATTCCAAATGAGCGACTTTCTTATGAAATTAATGATTGTGTTGCAAGCACAGTTCAATGTGATGCGTTTATGTCTAATGAATACTATATTGATTTAGAAGAGGGTATTAATAATACGTTTAGCTTTATAAAACAGAATATAGTTTAGGCTGACTGTGTCACTCAAACTATTTTTCAGGTTTTCTCATAATTATAAAGTTCATTCTAAATAAGCCGATTAAAAAGCCTGAAATGTTTTTAAAAGGTAATCTTTTTGCTAACTTAGCAGCACCACCATATGCATGTTCAATATAAAAATCCATGGGAGCCGAATAATTAGAAAAGATATTCTTAGCCAGTTTTTTATATTGGCTGTTGGTTATATAACATAGACTTTCCTGGCAATATTTATAATTCAAGTCTACTAATTTTTTCCATGGTATGTGTTTTTGTATTTCTGCCTTGACTCCCAGGAAATGCCAGAGTGAAAGCCACCATTTTGGACAATTTGGCCATAAAAAATTGACTAAAGGTACTTTTATATGAGGCTCTGTCGGCAAGTACCATTTACTAGGATACATATGCATAGCATATCCGCCTGGCTTTAAAATTCTTTTGACTTCTATAAATATTTCTTCTGTATTTAATGCATGTTCTAAAACGCTAGTGCTAATAACTATGTCAAATGTATTATCATCATAGGGTAATGTGTAAGGATCAAGTTCTATTTGTTTAAGTCTATTTTTATTAAATTCCGGGCTCCTTGCGCATCCGGCATAGATGTCGCAGCCATATGTTTCATATCCTATGTTTGAAAGACATTGACTTAATTTGCCGCTTCCACAGCCAAAATCTAGTATTTTGATTGTGCTCTTATCCTGACGATCTAATGTATGCTTTATAGCGAGATCAAAAAAAAGAGCTGTATCTTCGTAAGCGTATTTGTCGATAATTTCCATTTTCGAGTATTCAATTTTTTGTTAATAATACAATTTTAAATATTAAAATGTCGATGAAAAATAAGACTTTTTTATGGATTTCTTTTCTTAAATTTTTATCATTCATTATGTGGATAGAGATAGTAACATAATTACATGTTCATCAATTTACTTATGGCTTATTCAGGTTAAAGTTATCATATGATAAGTGTTCTTTATATCATAGGCAGTCTTGATGTCGGAGGTGCGGAAAAACATCTTGTTAGATTATTGCCATTATTAAAGAAATCCAACCTGCATGTTTCTGTGTATACTTTAACTCATAAAGGAGAGCTGGCAAGAGTCCTGGAATCAGCGGGAATAGAAGTTTTTCAACCACCATTAGCTGATTTTTTTTATAAGAACGCTAGAGCCTTGAAGATACCTTTCTTGTTGCCTTTGACAGTATTGAATTTGTGGGTTTTGATGTTAATTCGAAGGCCTGTAATTGTGCATTCATTTTTGCCAGCTGCTTATCTTCTTGGTGGTATTTGTTTTTTATTATCTGGCTCAAAGTTCTTTGTTATGAGTAGAAGATCGTTAAATGAATATCAAACGAAGCATCCGTTACTTTCGAGAATAGAATATTTTTTACATCGTAAAATAAACCTTGCCTTAGGTAATTCTTCATTAGTCATTGAACAGCTTAAACAGGAAGGAGTTCCACCATCAAAATTAAAATTAATATATAACGGAATTGATGCATCTAAAAAATATATTGACGTTGAAAGTTTAATTGAAAATAAAAAAAGAGCTCGAAATCTTTTAGATATTGACGATAGTTGTTTCGTTATAGTGATGGTTGCAAATATTATTAGTTACAAAGGCCATGAAGATTTAATTAGAGCAATATATGAAGTAAAAGATAGGATTCAGAAAGAAAACCTTGTGTTATTTGTTGGAAAAGATGGTGGCTTGCTTGAGAGCTTGATTAATTTGTCTAATGAATTAAATTTATCTTCTAACATTCGGTGGCTAGGGCTTCTTCATAATGTCGATGATGTTCTTTATGCTTCTGATGTTGGAGTTTTATGCTCTCATCAAGAGGGCTTTTCGAATAGCATTTTGGAGTATATGTCTGCTTCCTTGCCGGTTATTGCAACTGACGTCGGAGGAAATTCAGAAGCTGTGAAACATAAAGAGACAGGCTACATAGTCGAATCTAAAAATACGAAGATGCTTGGCGATGCGATTGTTGAACTTGCTAACAGTAAAGAGATGCGTTTGCTTATGGGAATAAGGGCCAATAAACGTGTGCATAATCTATTCTCCATCAATAAGTGTGCTGATGAGTATTTACAAACATATCTAAAACTTTTTAATGAAGAGAATAATTTATCTGGTAACTGAGGATTGGTATTTTTGCTCACATAGATTAGAGCTTGCTTCAGAAGCAGTAGCGCAAGGCTACGAGGTGTTTTTGATAACCAATGTTAGTGAGCATGCAGATCAAATAACCTCAAAAAATATCAAATTAATTCCTGTAAAGTTTTCGCGTTCTTTTAAAAATCCTGTAAAAGACATTTTTTTACTATTTAGAGTTTTTGTTTTATATACACAGATTAAGCCAGATATAGTTCACCATGTTGCTTTAAAACCGATACTCTTAGGGTCGATTGCAGGTTTTTTTGTTTTAAATAAGATTAAACTAATAAAAATTAATGCAATTACTGGTATGGGCTCGTTATTTTTGACTTCAAACCTATTTTTGTCGGTTTTAAGAAAAGTCATAATCTCTATACTTAAGTTATCTTTAAATAGAAAATTTACGCATTTGGTAGTGCAAAATACCGATGATCTTGTTCTGTTCAGAGATTTATATGGAATAAATGAAGATAAGATTTCACTGATTCGTGGGGCTGGCGTAAATACTCTAGAGTTTCGTGCCATGAAGCAATATAGAGCTCATGGTTCCCAATTAGTTATTATGGTTTCACGTTTATTAAAAGATAAAGGTGTAGAGGATTACATTGATGCAATCCGAATTCTCAAAAGAGGTTTTAAGAATGTTGAATTTGCGTTGGTCGGGAAAATAGATAATGACAATCCTTCATCCATATCTATGGAAGATATATCAAAATGGGAAAAAGATGGGTTAATTAGTTGGTGGGGAAATCAAAAAAATATGGCGGAAATATATAACAAGGCTGCGGTAGTCGTTCTGCCGTCCTATCGTGAAGGACTGCCAAAAGTCTTGCTTGAAGCATCTGCCTGTTCAGTACCAATCGTTTCAACAGATGTGCCGGGTTGTCGTGAAATTGTGCGTGATGGTTATAACGGCTATTTAATTCCTGTACGTAATCCAAAAAAAATTGCCGAAGCAATTGCCATTTTGTTAAATGATAAGGAGATGATTGAAGTCATGGGAGCTAATGGTCGAAAATTAGTTGAGGAACACTTTTCTAGTAAAATTATTGTTAAGCAGACTTTGGATTTGTATGTCAACCTACTTAAATAAAATATCAATTTTAAAGTGGAAAAAATATTAGTCACCGGAGCGACGGGCTTTATTGGACAAGCACTTGTTCAGCATTTGCTTGCGAAAAACAAGAGAGTCAGTGCTGCTTTCCATCGCTCTAGACCGAATTGCTTAGATAATCAAAGCGTAAATTGGGTTAACTACAATCTTGATGATAAAGAAAGCTTATTTAATATTGCATTGAGTGATGTTGATGTCGTTATTCATTTAGCAGGTCTAGCTCATCAATCTAGCAAACAGGCACAAAATAGCTTAATTAAAATAAATGTGGAAAATACAGAAAGACTTGTCTTAGCTGCTTCAAATGCTGGTGTGAAACGTTTCATTTTTATTAGTACCATTAAAGTATATGGAGAAATTAGCTCTGCTGAGGGATTTACGGAAATAGACCTTCCTAACCCCTCAGATTTATATGGTGAAAGTAAATTGTTAGCAGAGAATCGCCTTATTAAAATATGTGAAACTTCTATGATGCAATATACTATTTTTCGAGTTCCATTAGTGTTTGGCCCTGGAGTAAAAGCTAATTTCTTTGATCTAATGAAAATTGTTTATCATGGTGTGCCACTTCCATTTTCTGCTGTCGAAAACCTTCGTAGTTTGATTTATGTTGAAAATTTATGCCATGCAATTTCTATTAGCCTGGAAAAAACGATAACTGCTAATAAACTTTTTTTGTTAAAAGATATAGATATATCTACTCCACAACTTATGAAAAGTTTTTCTAAGGCGTTTGGGATCCAATCTAGAATATTTCCTATGCCAATTTTTTTTCTAAAATTTCTGTCCATGATCTTGTTAAACTCTGGAAGATTAGAAAAACTGATAACGTCATTAACTATTGATGATTCTTATTTTCGACAACTAACTGGTTGGGCGCCTGCTTTTAACTTTGATAAAAGTATTCAAGAAACTGCTGATTGGTATATTAGTAATTATGGGAAATGACTAAGTTGAATATTTTTACTATTGTTCCGATAGTAATTGTCGTTGCTTTACTCTCTGCAGTTTTTACTGGCATTGCTCGTCGTTATTCGCTGAAAAATAAAATAATAGATATTCCTAACGAAAGAAGTTCTCATGAAATTGCTACCCCAAGAGGTGGTGGGGTCTCGCTGGCATGCATAACAATTTGCTCTATATTACTAGGATATATTTTTGACCTTTTGGCACAAGATGACTTTCTAGCTTTATTTTTTAGTTTGACAGCTGTAGCAAGCATAGGTTGGCTGGATGATAAAGGAGATATTAGTTCCTATTGGCGGTTTATAATTTATTCTATTGCAGCACTTTGGTCATTATGCTGGGTTGGAGTATTAGAAAATATTCGTCTTGGTGATTTGATCATTGACATATCATTTTCTTTTTCAATAATAATCACATGGCTAGGTATTGTATGGCTTACTAATCTTTATAACTTCATGGATGGAACCGACGGTTTAGCTGCAATGCAAGCAATTCTAGCTTCTTCTTTAGGTTTTATATTACTGTTACTGCAAAAAGAGCAGGGTTATGCCTTAATTTGTTTATGTCTTGCGAGTGCTAGTGCGGGTTTCATATATTGGAATTGGCCAACTGCTAAGATATTTATGGGTGACATTGGTAGCTGTATGATAGGTGCTTTCTTTGCAATATTTTCGATTATAACCGATAAATCAGATATCATGCCTGTCAGTTTATGGTGCATGTTATTATCCTTATTTATATGTGATGCCACTTTTACACTTATAAAACGAATTATTTTTGGAGAAAAATGGTACCAAGCTCATAAAATACATGCTTATCAATTATTAGTACAAATGGGGATGAGTCATAAAACATTGTTGTTAAATTTTATACTTATAAATTTGGTTATCATCTGGCCGGCTACTTTTTTTGCTTGGTTGTATCCGCATTTAGCTGTGTATTTAGTATTTACTTTAGTTTGTATTTTGTTTTTTTTGTGGTTATTAATTCAGCTAAAATATCGCGCATTTATGGGAAAACACATCGGCAATTAATTTGATAATGTTGATGAATCGTAAATATTCAATAATACTGCATGACATGTTAATTACTGCTATAGCCTGGCAAGGGGCATGGTGGTTACGTTTTAATTTGGACTTTCCCTTTTATAATTGGCAACTTAGCTTTTACACATTGCCTTTTGTTTTGTTGATACAAGGACTCGTTTTTAGAAGATTTCGACTTTATCGAGGGCTATGGCGTTTTGCGAGTTTGCCTGACTTGTGGAATATATTTAGAGCATGTTTTGTTGGGGCTCTCAGTATTACCATCATGTTGTTTATGTGGTCAAGATTAGAGGGTATTCCTCGGTCAATTCTTATACTTTATCCAATTTTGCTTATGTTTTTCTTGGGTGGTCCAAGACTCACATATCGGATGTGGAAAGATCACTCTCTTAATCTGAATTCTTCCGTTAATAGGAAAGCAGTTATGATTGTTGGCGGGGGGTCTGCGGCTGATATGCTTGTTAGAGATATGCTAAGAGAAGGCAAATTACAACCTGTTGCTATTGTAGATGATAATCCTAGACTGTTCGGGACAGAAATACATGGAGTGAGTGTATTAGGAAACATTTCTGAACTTCCGGAAATTGCTGCACAGAAAGATGTGCATCTAATTATTATAGCAATACCATCTGCAACAAGTCAGCAAATGCAAAATATAATTAGTATTTGCGAAAAAACAGATTGCTCAATACGTACCTTACCGAGTACACAGGATATGATTTCTGGAAAAGTATCTGTTAGTGAATTGCGTGAGGTTCTAATCGAAGATTTACTTGGTAGGGAAAAAGTAAAACTAGACTGGTCAGCGATTAGGAATGGCGTGCAAAACAAACGAGTGCTTATTACTGGAGGTGGTGGTTCAATTGGCTCTGAATTATGTAAACAAATAGCATCTTTGGAGCCAGCACAAATAGTGATTCTAGATCATAGTGAATATAACTTATATCGTATAGAGAAAACATTTTGTAAATTGGGCGAAAGTGCAATTTTTTTGCTAGCAAATATTTGCGATATGATGGCTATAGAAAAAGTAATGTCTGAATATGAACCTGATATAATTTTTCATGCTGCTGCTTATAAACATGTGCCTATTCTTCAACGTCAGCCATATCAGGCAATTCGTAATAATGTTATTGGCACTAAAAATATGGTTGATGTAGCTGGTAAATATGGGTGCGAAAGATTTGTTTTAATTTCAACGGATAAAGCCGTTAATCCGGAAAATATGTTAGGCGCTAGCAAGCGAATTGCTGAGATGTACACAGAGGCACAATTAGATAAATATCAAACAAAGTATATGACAGTCAGATTTGGTAATGTGCTTGATTCTGAAGGTAGCGTGGTTCCTTTATTTAGAGAGCAGATTAAATCAGGTGGCCCTGTAACGGTTACGCATCCCGATATTACCCGGTATTTTATGACTATTCCTGAAGCCTGTCAGCTCATCATGCAGGCCAGTACTCTAGGAAGTGGTGGTGAGATATTCGTGCTAGATATGGGTGAGCCAGTAAAAATTAATAAACTTGCCGAGCAGATGATCCGTCTTTCTGGATTGATACCTAATAAAGATATAGATATTGAATATACAGGGTTAAGATCTGGAGAAAAAATGTATGAGGAGCTTTTTTATGAAAATGAAAATTGTGAGCGTACATCTCATAAAAAAATATTCATTGCTAAGTATCCAGATCAAGATAATGAAAAAATTATTAAAAAAATATACAAACTTGTTGATATTAATGAAAATGTAACCAATGAAATGATAGAATTATTAGTGAGCGATTTAGTGCCTTACAAATCCTCGACTTCGAATAATATAATTTCATTTAAGGAAGTTAATAATCAATGATCAAGGTGACAAAAGCGGTTTTTCCTGTTGCAGGGCAAGGTACTCGGTTTCTGCCTGCGACAAAAGCTAACCCCAAAGAAATGCTGCCAATAGTTGATAAACCTCTGATTCAATATGCGGCTGAAGAAGCGGTGGCAGCCGGCATAACCGAACTTATTTTTATTACTGGGCGCACCAAGCGTTCCATAACAGATCACTTTGACAAAGCATATGAGTTGGAAACTGAGCTAGAAAAAAAAGGAAAAACTCAAAAGCTTGATGTTGTTCGGAGTATTGTCCCTGAAAATGTTACTTGTATTTATATTCGACAGTCAGAGCCGCTTGGCTTAGGGCATGCAGTGCTTTGTGCAAAGCCAGTGATTGGCAATGAACCATTTGCAGTGATACTTCCAGATGATTTAATAGATGATGGTCTACGAGGTGCTACTAAGCAAATGGTAGATAAATATGAAAGGCAGCGTAAAAGCGTAATAGCTTGTATGAATGTTCCTCGAGAAGATACTAATAAATATGGTATTGTAGAAGCTATTCCTACAGATGACTCATCACTTTTTAAGATAAGTAGTATTGTTGAAAAACCGAAGCCGGAAAATGCCCCCACTACTTTAGGAGTTGTTGGTCGTTATGTATTAAGTCCGGAAATATTCTACTGTCTGGAAGATACGCCACGGGGTGAAGGAAATGAAATTCAATTAACTGATGCAATAAGTTTATTATTGAATAAAGAATCAGTTTACGCTTTTGAATTCGAAGGTACACGTTATGACTGTGGTTCTAAATTAGGTTACATGCAAGCTTCAGTAGAATATGCTCTAAAAGATGATGATATAAGTTCAGAATTTAATAATTATTTGAAAGAAAGGAACATATAGAGCAACAAGTTTGATGTTTATGTATTTCTATTGCTTTAATAATACAATAAAAATTAAATTCTACTAGTTAATAGCAAAGCATTTTCATGCTTCGAAATTGTTCACTTTATAAAGTTTGCTAACAAGCTTTAATTGCTGAATAAGTAATTTCCCAATTATTTGATTTTTTAGTAATAACACCTTAATTTTTTAGGCCACTATCATTTTTACCGACAAAAAAAAACCTATGCCATACAGGAAATATGGAATATGCCTGTTATCGATTTTGCTTTGTTTACTAGCTTTTTATACTTCTGGAGTAGGCAATGTAATTGACCACATAAAGTCAATCAATATTCCTTTGATAATTTTATTACTTTTGTTTTTAACAGTTAATTTATTCGTGGTTTCCTATAGATTTTGGCTAATATTGAGTGATTTCGGAATTAATATCCCATGGGTAATTGCGGCAAAAGCCAACATTGCAGGGCATGTAGCGAGTCTTTTCACTATTTCACTATTCGGACAAATATTAGGTCGACAATTATTATTAAAAAAATTTGGTGTGCCAGCATCCATTATTGCTAGTTTACTAGCATATGAAAGAATGGTCATGGCCGCAGTTGCTTTATTGTTATGTGTAATGGGTGCTATTTATTTATTAGGTATAAATGCTGTAACAAATTTTATAAGTCAAACTTCGATATTTGAGATTTTTTTCATAGTCATTATCAGTACGATATTTAGCTTTTGTATAGGTAAATCTAAATTTGAGAGAAAACTTTTTAGTAAGCTTTTTAAAACAAATAATATTATTAATGTATTAAAAGTTACGTTAATAAGTTTTTTGGGACAATTTATTATTTTATTAGTCTATGTTTTGGTTATCAATCAGATGCACCAAGGCATAAATTTTTATGTGCTTTTTTGTTCCGCTGCAATCATCAGTTTCTCGGCAGCGTTACCAATCAGTATAAATGGTTGGGGTGTTAGAGAAGTGACTTCTATTTATGTATTGGGGATTTCCGGGGTTGATCCAGCAAATGCAGTGGCTGCTTCTATTATTGTTGGGATATGTTCTACAATAGCAATTGCTATTGCATACCCTTTTGCTCTGAAAAGAGAAGAAATTAAAACCATAGATGAAGACAAGCATTGCTATGGTGATTCAGTATTTCTATCTAGACCTGAAATCGATCTTGAGAAATTATGTATTTGGTTCCTGACCATGTCAGTAGCAACGGGTATTTTTTTTCAGGCGCACGTTCCATTATTTGAGCAAATAATCAATATTAATCTTGCTGATCCATTTGCAATCCTTGCACTGTCGGTATTGGTTTTACATAGTTTGCAGAACAAAACTTGGCCAAAATGGAAAATTGATAAATTTAATTTTTATTTGACTGCTTTTTTTTCGTTTTTATTAATAAGCTTTATAAATGGTTTTATAAATATTGGTTTATCACAATGGGCGTTGACAGGGCGTGTTTTTGGCTGGTTCGTATTAATGGGGTACCTGTCTAGCGGGTATCTGATGGCAGCTACTTTTGGTGTTTTTGGTAGAAGAAGATTGTTTGAAACTTTAGTTTGTACTTCTTTCATCGTAATTGTTGTTCAATTATGCTTAAGAGTTGTTCAAGATTTAGGCGTTGAGCTCGATGCTCATATTACACCCAACTTTCAAGGGTATTCAGGTAACAGAAATGCTTTTGCTTTCCAGTTATTAATCTGCTTTATTCTATTTGTAAGTTATCACCGCACATACCTAAATAAATTAGGCGGTAATATAAAAAAAACACTTTGCTACTATTGTATAGGCGGCGTATTAATAACTGGTGTTTATTTATCTGGCTCCAGAGCAGGTTATATCGTATTGTTGCTGCTTACAATATCAGTTCTGCGTTTAAACTCTTCTGCTATATATGTTTTATTTAAGTCGTATTTTATGGCTTTTATGATAGTCATCTTGTTATTGATCATTGCTAATATAGATTTATTGATGGGATATTTTTCTACTACGAATAGCAATGTAGAGTTGGAGCTAGGCATGGTCAACTATTTTTCTGAGAGGAATGCAGAGTCAAGTGACACTGAAAGATTGTCTGGGTATGTTCAAGCTATTAAATTGTGGATGTCAAACCCTATATTCGGGGCAGGGTTAGGTGTGTTTTTTGAAACTAGCGAAAAAATTTTCGACTATCCAGTGGTTGTTCATAATACTTTCTTATGGATGTTGTCTGAAATGGGAGTGCTAACCGTAGTAATTGTTATGAGTATTACTTATAAAGTATTCATGCATGGATGGCGTAGCTATAAAAAAAAATTAGCGTCTCTTGTTTTACTATTGCTAATAATTAGTTTTGCTTTCTTCAGTCTTGTTCATGAAATCTTTTATCAAAGAATATTTTGGTTTATTTTGGGTGCGGTGCTAGCTCATAGTCATATGTTGAAACGAAATACTTTTCCTTTAGAAAATAAACAAATCGCCTTTGACAATAAAATATGAGTTTTAGGAGAATTTTTGATTGTTTTTTGTTTTTGTCTGGTTTATTTCTATTATCCATAAATATATATGGTTTGAAACAAACAATTAGACACCCAGACTTGAGCTCATTTGATCAATATGGTCCAAAATTTATCCCGATTGAAATTAAAAGTACTTTGTTTACAGAAGATAGTCCTGCTAGTGTAAAACTATCTAGCAAACTGGCAAAGCAGAGGCTTCGGCAAATTTTAAAGAAAAATAATGAATATGAGATAATTAGCGATATTCAAACGTTAGTCACAGAATCAATGGTGCATCATTATCCTGTAGGTGAACCATTTGCTTCAAATTACTTTCATGTTCCTGTTTGGGAAAATTACTTACTTTATCTAGCAGCAAAAATATACGAATTCTCTGAGATCAATTTTTTTTCAGTTTTTAGGCCTTACGAATATTTAAACGGAAAAAAGTCATGGGAAAGAGGTACTGCCATGTGTGGTGAAATTGCAAGTGTTGTGATGTATATGCTAGAGCTCGCTAATATAAAAAATGGTAAAGCCGGGCTTGATGGGCATGTTGTTGCTTTGGCGGAGTTATCAAATGGCGATAGATACGTAGTTGATGCAGATTATGGATTTATAATTGAGGGCTCATTAGCTGACGTATCACATAATAAACTTGATGAGGTTTATACTCTTTCTGGCTCAAGGCATTTGACTGAAATTTACGGGCCAGAGAATAATATAGAGTTCTGGAATGGTGACCGTGGATATAGACCAAAAGGATATTGGTTAGAGAAGGGCTCTTACTTTTTTAAATGGTTTTTACCCACTTTTCTTATTTTTTTGTCGTACTTTTTTTATAAGAATGATAAGAAGAGAAAAAATAAACAAAAACTAACTCATAAATAATTATTTTGAGTGGTTAGCTGCGTTATTTGTAAGATTAATCGTTCATATAAAAATTGCTTTGTAAATACTAGTAGAAAAAACCCGCATGAAGCGGGTTTTTTTATATGGCTCCCCGGGACAGGCTCGAACTGCCGACCTAGTGATTAACAGTCACCCGCTCTACCGACTGAGCTACCGGGGAATAATTCAAGGCGCGTAGTCTACTGATGGCAGTGGTTAGGGTCAATAACCGAAGCCATAATTAGCTTGCCAGCACATTTTTTACACGATCCATGCTTTTTTCCAGATTCTCCATGCTGGTGGCATAGGAAATACGCATGCAGCCTGGGGTTCCGAAAGCCGATCCCGGCACCATCGCTACCTCTGCCTTCTCAAGGAAGTACTCGGCTAACTCAATATCATTCTTTATCCTATCCAGCCGTTGTATCAGGTCGTTCATATCGGGGAAACTGTAAAACGTACCTGCCGAAGCGAGGCATTTAACGCCGTCTACGGAATTCATAGACTCATAGACGAAATCATGACGTTGCTTGAATATGCCAGTACTTTCGTGGATGTAAGTTTGGTCGCCGCTTAAGGCTGCAACGGCAGCCGCCTGAGCGATAGAAGCAGGATTTGAGGTACTTTGCGACTGTATTTTGCGCATACCTTTCAAGACTGATTCAGGTCCTCCAACATAACCAATTCGCCAACCTGTCATTGAATAGGCTTTGGATACCCCATTCACTACAATAGTGCGATCAAATAACTGCGGACAGGCGTTTACAATATTCACAAATTTGTCTTGTCCCCACAAAATATGTTCATAAATATCATCAGTGACGACCAAAATATCCGGCTTATCCAACAAGACTTCGCCAAGTGCTGCTAGCTCTTCCTTGCTATAGCTCACCCCGGAAGGGTTAGAAGGACTATTGACGACGAATAATCGTGTTTTGTCCGAAATCGCGCCCTTTAGTTGTTCCGGACTGATTTTAAATTCATTTTCAATCGCTGTTTTAATAATGACAGGATTTGCTCCAGCCAGTTTGGCCATGTCTGGATAAGATACCCAATAGGGCGCTGGGATGATCACCTCATCATCCGGGTTTAATACGGCCTGAAATAAATTATATAGGCTGTGTTTCGCTCCGCAGGCGACCGAAATTTCATTCAGTTCATAATTAAGATTATTTTCTCGTTTAAACTTATCGATAATCGCTTGTTTCAATTCAACCGTGCCGTCGACAGCGGTATATTTTGTTTGTCCATTTTTGAGCGCTTCAATTGCAGCAGCTTTGATATGCTCTGGTGTATCAAAGTCAGGTTCGCCGGCACCGAGCCCGATAATGTCTTTGCCTGAGGTTCTTAGCTCTGTTGCTTTTGCAGTGACAGCCAAGGTAGGTGAGGGTTTAATACTTTGCGCTCTAAGAGATAGTGGGATGTCCAATTTCATTGTGTTTACATTACCGTATAAAAATGATGATTAAGTCTGTCCAGCAGAGTTGGGATTAGTTTCTTCGAAACCAGGAACACGCTCTACAAAGCGTTGTAATATACTCGAAAGGGATAATAGACAAAACAATAAATATGAAGCAATTTACATTGAAATCAGATTACTCTCCAGCTGGTGATCAACCCGTTGCTATCGAAAAATTAGTAAGTGGAATTAAGGACGGTTTAGCTTTTCAAACATTACTTGGTGTAACTGGCTCAGGAAAGACGTTTTCTATCGCGAATGTGATTCAGGAACAACAACGCCCGGCTATGGTGCTGGCGCCTAATAAGACGTTGGCGGCCCAACTTTATGGTGAAATGCGCGAATTCTTTCCCGAAAACGCGGTCGAGTATTTCGTCTCTTATTATGATTATTACCAGCCGGAGGCTTATGTACCAACGACGGATACCTATATCGAAAAAGATGCCTCGGTTAATGAGCACATCGAGCAGATGCGTTTGTCAGCAACCAAGGCCATATTGGAAAGACGCGACACCATCATCGTGGCGACTGTGTCCGCGATCTACGGTTTAGGTGACCCCACAAGTTATTTAAAGATGGTGATGCACCTGGATCGTGGTGATATTGTTGACCAACGTACGTTGCTAAGGCGTTTAACTGAACTCCAATACAAACGTAATGAAGTCGAATTACACCGTGGTACTTATCGTGCAAGAGGTGACGTAATTGATGTGTTTCCGGCTGAATCAGAACGTTTTGCTATCCGTATCGAATTATTTGATGAAGAAATCGAATCATTAAGTGAGTTCGATCCATTAACGGGTGAGGTACTGAGGAAAATGCCGCGTGTCACTATTCATCCCAAGACGCATTATGTGACGCAACGGCAGGTCATGCTGAATGCGGTGGAATCTATCAAGGTCGAGCTGAAAAAACGACTGGAACAATTCGAATCCTTGAATAAACTGGTTGAGGCCCAACGACTGGAACAGCGTACCCGATTTGATATCGAAATGATTAACGAAATTGGTTATTGCTCAGGCATAGAGAATTATTCTCGCTATCTGTCCGGGCGTGCGCCGGGAGAACCGCCACCCACCTTGCTTGATTATCTGCCTGAGGATGCACTACTTATCATTGATGAGAGCCATGTTACCGTACCGCAATTAGGCGGAATGTATCGAGGCGACCGGGCGCGCAAGGAAAACCTGGTTGAATATGGCTTTCGATTACCTTCCGCACTGGATAATCGTCCCTTAAGATTTGATGAACTAGAGAAATTAATACCGCAAACCATTTTTGTCTCCGCCACACCGGGTGATTATGAAACACAGCATTCAGATAATGTTGTTGAGCAAGTGGCCAGACCCACTGGTTTAATTGACCCTGAGGTTGAGGTTAGACCCGTTTCGACACAGGTTGACGACGTATTATCTGAAATAAATAAGCGCGTTGCAGTCGATGAGCGAGTATTGATCACCACGTTAACGAAACGCATGGCAGAAGATCTGACTGATTATTTATCTGAACATGGTACGCGCGTGAGATACCTTCATTCTGATATTGATACAGTAGAGCGGGTCGAAATCATTCGCGATTTACGTAAAGGTGAATTTGATGTGTTGGTAGGTATCAATCTCTTGAGAGAGGGATTGGATATGCCTGAGGTGTCTTTAGTAGCAATATTGGATGCAGATAAGGAAGGTTTTCTGCGTTCTGGTACAACCCTGATACAAACGATTGGCCGTTCAGCTCGTAATATCAATGGTAAGGCTATTCTCTATGCCGATAAGGTTACCAATTCCATGAAATATGCGATTGATGAAACCGAACGTCGCAGAGCTAAACAATTAAAGTTTAACAAAGAAAACAACGTTACGCCCAAAGGCATCACCAAAGCGATCACAGATATCCTTGAAGGCGCTTATACTGACTCGAAAACACTCACTGCAAAATACAAAAAAGTGGCGGAGGCTTCGGCAGAATACGCTAATGCTTCTCCTGAGTTGCTAGTGAAAAAAATCAAGAAATTGGAAGAGCAAATGTATCAGCATGCCCGTGATCTGGAGTTTGAGCAGGCAGCGAGAGTCAGGGATGAGATACAGAAAATCCAGCAGCAAGGATTGGGTATTTCCAGTTCAAAAGCAGGATAAACACAAAAGTTTTTATATTGGGAACATAATCGCAAAAAGCGTTGGTTTTAATAACGGTTTTTTGTATGATGTGCCGCCTTTGGATTAGGCAATAATATTATGCGCGTAGCTTTTATGCTTCGAGGGCTCAGCTGAGCTTTAAATGAGATAAAGTTGAGGCCATAATAAATAAGTTAGATTTCGTTTTATACGAAGGCGCGTAGCTCAGCTGGTTAGAGCACTACCTTGACATGGTAGGGGTCGGTGGTTCGAGTCCACTCGTGCCTACCAAATTAATAGTATTACCGGAATATCCGGTCCATTTTTCCTTTTCACGTAGTCTTTTGTGGGGACTACCACTGATAAACAGAGGAGTGAAGCATGCCCACGATTACTTTACCTGATAATAGTCAACGCGAGTTTGATCAACCTGTGACCGTAATGGATGTGTCGAAAGACATAGGTCCCGGTCTGGCTAAAGCGACTCTCGCCGGCAAGGTCAATGATAAGCTGGTTGATGCATCCTATCTCATCGAAGATGACAGCATGCTGCAGATTATTACCGATCGCGATCCGGAAGGATTGGAGGTGATTCGGCACTCCAGTGCGCACCTGATGGCGCAAGCAGTCAAAGCACTTTATCCTGAGGCACAGGTGACCATTGGCCCCGTTATTGAAGACGGTTTTTACTATGACTACGCCTACGAGCCAGGTTTCACGCCTGAAGATTTGGAAAAAATCGAAAAGAAAATGCAGGAATTGGTCAAGGCAGATTACGAAGTGACGCGTTCAGTGATGAGCCGCGATGAGGCCGTTGCGTTTTTTCGTAATATGGGTGAGGAGTACAAGGCTGAGATTATCGAATCAATTCCTGAGAATGAAGAGCTTTCGTTGTACTCGCAAGGCGATTTTATCGACTTATGTCGTGGTCCTCATGTTCCCAGTACCGGCCGAATTAAGGCATTTAAATTGATGAAAGTGGCCGGTGCTTATTGGCGTGGTGACTCCAACAATGAAATGCTACAGCGCATATATGGTACCGCCTGGCTAGATAAGAAGGCGCTGAAGGCCTATTTGCATCGTCTCGAAGAAGCCGAAAAACGTGATCACCGAAAAATTGCCAAAAAACAGGGCTTATTTCACTTTCAGGAAGAAGCGCCGGGGTCGGTATTCTGGCATCCGAAGGGTTGGACGTTGTTCAACAAGCTCATCAGCTACATGCGCGAACGCCAGGATGATGCGGGTTACATCGAGGTCAATACGCCGGATGTGATGGATCGTAGCCTGTGGGAGACCTCTGGCCATTGGGAAAACTATCGTGAACATATGTTCTCGACGACCACCGAGGACGAGCGAGTGTATGCGTTAAAGCCAATGAATTGTCCAGGTTCGGTCCTGATGTTTTCACAAGGACTGAAAAGCTATCGCGATCTGCCATTGCGCATGGCCGAGTTTGGTAAGGTGCATCGTTATGAACCGTCGGGTGCACTGCATGGCTTAATGCGAGTGCGTCATTTCACCCAGGATGATGCGCATATCTACTGTACTGAAGAACAGATGGAACAAGAATGTATCGATGTCATCGAACTGATTCTTGATATTTACAAGGATTTTGGTTTCGACGACGTTGTCATTAAGTTTTCTGATCGACCTGAAAACCGCATAGGCTCAGATGAGGTCTGGGATAAACTTGAAGGTGCGCTAGTAAATGCGTTGAACGTGATGGGGAAGGATTACAAATTATTCCCCGGCGAGGGCGCGTTTTATGGTCCAAAACTCGAATTCGTGCTCAGAGATGCCATTGGCCGTGATTGGCAGTGCGGAACATTGCAGGTCGATATGAACTTACCCGAGCGTTTCGATATATCTTATATCGGCGAAGACGGTGAAAAACATCGCCCGGTAATGCTGCATCGAGCACTATTTGGCTCATTGGAAAGATTTACAGGCATCTTGATCGAGAATTACACGGGTGCATTTCCGGTCTGGCTAGCCCCGGTTCAGGTGGTTGCAATAGCAATTACAGAAAAACAGGAAGAATATACGAAAAAAGTCGCAGATACCCTGAAAAATCAGGGATTTCGGGTCGATGTTGACTTGAGAAATGAGACGATCGGGCTTAAAATCCGCGACCACGCCATGCAACGCGTTCCTTACCAATTGATATTAGGGGCTCGTGAGCAGGAAAATAATAATGTGGCTGTGCGAACACGAGCAGGAAAGGATCTGGGTGCGATGTCTGTCGAAGATTTTGTTCTGTTACTGGAAAAAGATATTGCCGGCCTGGGTCGAATTGAATTGGAGGATTAATTTATTTCCGTAGATAAACAGACGCGCCTCAATGAGGATATTACGTCACCTGAAGTCAGGTTAATCAACGCAGAAGGAGAGCAGGTCGGAGTTGTTTCTATAAATGATGCCCTAGAACATGCTGATGAAGCGGAGCTGGATTTGGTTGAGATAGTACCAACTGCAGAACCACCAGTTTGCCGAATCATGGATTATGGCAAATATGTATTTGAACAGAGCAAAAAGAAACACGCGGCCAAGAAAAAACAAAAACAGATTCAGGTAAAGGAAATAAAATTTCGCCCCGGCACGGAAGAAGGGGATTATCAGGTCAAATTGAAAAGCCTGATTAAATTTTTAACCAATGGAGATAAAGTTAAGGTGACCCTGCGTTTTAGGGGACGAGAGATGGCGCATCAGGAACTGGGTGCACAAATGTTGGAAAGAATTGAAAAAGATCTGGAAGAGTTGGGAAGTGTCGAGCAATTTCCCAAGATTGAAGGTCGACAAATGGTGATGGTATTAGCACCGAAGAAATAATTTTGAATTAGCTGGAGTAATAACGAATGCCAAAAATGAAATCTAACAGTGGCGCTGCCAAACGATTTTCCCGAACCGCTTCGGGTAAATTCAAGCACAAGCAGTCGCACCGTAGTCATATATTGACCAAAAAGAGTACCAAGCGTAAACGTCAGTTACGCGGTATGGTGGCGATACACGATAATGATCAGAAGGCGATTGCCCGTCTGGTTCCCTATCTTTAATTGAGGTAACGAGTCATGCCAAGAGTTAAACGTGGTGTCACTGCACATGCGCGACACAAGAAAGTGATTGAACAAGCGAAGGGCTACAGTGGCCGTCGCAAAAATATCTATCGTGTTGCCAAACAGGCCGTCACCAAAGCCGGCCAATATGCCTATCGCGACCGACGCCAAAGAAAGCGCCAATTTCGTTCGCTTTGGATTGCCAGAATCAATGCAGAGGCAAGACAGAATGGCTTGTCTTACAGTCGAATGATCGATGGTCTTAACAAAGCATCAATTGAAATTGATCGTAAGGTGTTAGCTGATTTAGCGGTTTTTGATAAGGCAGCGTTTTCTGCGCTTGCTGAACAAGCAAAGGCCTCTCTCGCAGCATAATTGATGTGACATTGTAGAATAAAGGGAAAGGCCAACAGCCTTTCCCTTTTTTATTTCAGGCTTAAAAATAGTTAACTTTACACGGTGTGGACAATACGTGAATCAGACTTCTCATGATGTTCAGGAGCTTCAGCAGCAGGCGCTAAAAGATATTGCGTCGGCAGGTAATTTAGCCGGACTCGACGACATCCGAATCAATTATCTTGGCAAGAAAGGAAAACTGACTGCTTTATTAAAGCAATTGGGACAACTGTCTGCTGAGGAAAGACCCAAAGCAGGGCAGGTGATCAATCAGGCAAAAGTCTCGGTTCAGGAAGCCATAGAAGCCCGTAAACAAGCGCTAGAAGAAGAAAAGCTGCGCGTCGTTATTGAACAGAGTCGAGTGGATGTGTCATTGCCGGGCAGAGGACAAGCGAGAGGTGGCTTACATCCTGTCACGTTAACCTTAAATCGCATTCAGTCCTTATTTGGGCATATCGGCTTTGATGTTGTAGAAGGGCCTGAAATTGAAGACGATTATCATAATTTCGAAGCATTAAATATTCCTCATAATCATCCCGCGCGGGCCATGCACGATACATTTTATTTCCCCGACGGTCGTTTGCTTCGAACGCACACTTCCTCAGTACAGATTCGTAGTATGAAACAAGGTGAACCTCCATTTCGATTTATTGCGCCGGGTCGTGTATATCGCTGTGATTCGGATATGACACACACACCGATGTTTCATCAGGTAGAGGGTTTATTGGTCGATGAGAATGTCACGTTTGCCGACTTAAAAGGCTTGTTGATTAACTTTCTTGAAGTGTTTTTTGAAAAACAGCTGAAGATTCGCTTTCGACCTTCCTATTTCCCCTTTACCGAGCCGTCTGCCGAGGTTGATATTATGGGTGAGCGAGGCTGGCTTGAGGTTTTGGGCTGCGGCATGGTGCATCCCAATGTGTTAACCAATGTTGGCATTGACCCGGATAAATATTCTGGTCTGGCGTTTGGCCTCGGTGTCGAACGACTTGCTATGCTGTATTACGGTGTTGACGATTTGCGTTTGTTCTTCGATAACGATTTACGCTTTTTAAAGCAATTTCACTGATTTTTAAGGAGCTAATGATGAAAATTAGTGAAGCCTGGTTGAGAGAGCGCGTTAATCCTGATCTGGATACGGATGGTCTGGCCCAGCAATTGACCATGGCTGGCCTGGAGGTTGATGGAATTGAACCAGCTTGTCCTAGATTTGAAGGACTAGTAGTAGCAGAGGTGCTATCGGTAAAAAAACATCCCGATGCAGACAAACTGAGTATTTGCGAAGTCGATAATGGCCAACAAACATTAACCATCGTTTGCGGCGCACCGAATGTCAAAGCCGGAATGAAAACGGTGTTGGCTAATGTTGGTGCAGCCTTGCCTGGGATAGAAAAGCTAAAGCTCTCGAAACTAAAAGGCGTTGTCTCTGATGGCATGCTTTGTTCAGCTTCCGAGATCGGTTTGGGAGAAGGTGCCGAAGGTATTATCGAACTCCCTAGTACAGAAAAAACCGGTGCAGATATTGCCGAACTGATTACTGCACAGGATCAGGTAATTGAAATCTCACTCACGCCAAACAGGGGCGATTGCCTGAGCATAGACGGTATTGCCAGAGAGGTTGGGGTCTTTAACAATCTTTCCGTAGATGAAAAGTCGATAGAATTGGTAAAAGAAACATCTACCGTCACAAGATCAGTGATTGTTACCGAGCCTGAAGCCTGTCCAAGATATTTGGGTAGAATCATTGAAAATGTTGACTGTTCGATCGCAACACCGCTTTGGATGCGAGAAAAACTCAGACGCTCCGGTGTTAGAAGCATCAATATCGTGGTTGATATTACCAATTTAGTGATGCTCGAGCTGGGACAGCCTATGCATGCCTTTGACAACAATTGTCTAAAAGGCGATATCTGTGTCAGATATGCCAGGCAAGATGAGTCGATACGTTTACTGGACGAAGATGAATATACTTTAAATGATGATACCTTAGTTATCGCTGATGATAGCGGCGCGATTGCCGCGGCCGGCATCATGGGCGGATTGGATAGCGCTGTTCAGCCTGGCAGCAAAGATATCTTCCTGGAAAGTGCCTTTTTCTCACCTTCAGTCATCATTGGTCAGGCAAGACGTTATGGTTTACACACAGATTCCTCGCACCGTTTCGAGCGAGGAATTGATCCTGAATTGCAAGCAAAAGCTATGGACTATGCCAGTTCGTTAATTATTGACTATTGTGGCGGCGAGGCCTCGCAAGTCGTCGAAATCAGTGCTGAAGCCGACATACCAAAAAATCAATGGGTGCCATTGAGAGCTTCACAAGTGAAAAAAATGCTTGGTGTAGAAATTCAGCCTGAATTTATCGAGCGTATTTTTATGCAACTTGGGTTTGATATAAAAAATGATAAAGAACAATGGCTTGTCAAAGCTCCTTCATATCGTTTCGATATTAATATTGAGGCCGATTTAATTGAGGAATTAGCGAGAATTCATGGCTACGATGCCATTCCCTCGACTTATTTAAATACCCGCCTAAAGGTTCAGCCACAAAACAGTTTTCAAACAAACCTGACGCAACTACGTGAGATATTGGTCAATCGGGATTATCAGGAAACCATCAGTTACAGTTTTGTTGATCCAGACATCCATAACATATTGAAATTAAATGATAAATCTATGACGCTTGCGAACCCGATTGCGCCAGAATTATCAACCATGCGACTCAGTACCTGGCCGGGTTTGTTAAAGTCGCTGCAGTACAACCTGAAAAGGCAACAATCCCGGGTGAGGTTATTTGAATCGGGGCTGGTGTTTGTCGGTCAAGAGGAGCTTAAACAGGAATATCGAATTGGTGGAATTATTTATGGAAATAAATATAAAAAACAATGGGATATAAATAATAGTTTATGTGATATATATGATTTAAAAATGGATGTCGATACCATTCTTGCGGCTATTATCGGGACTGGAGCTTATCAGTTTGAGGCAACCAATATTGAGATGTTGCATCCGGGGCAGGCGCTCTCCATTACTGGTGAGGCCGGCGTCCTGGGTGTGCTCGGACAACTTCATCCAGCCATTAAGACCACCTTATCGATCCCTAATGACGTTTATGTCTTTGAATTGTATATGGAAAAGTTATCTGGCGTGCGGGCTATTGCTTATCAAGCGGTGTCTAAATACCCTGCAGTCTCACGGGATATTGCCATCGTTGTGGGCGAAGACATAGCCTTGGGCGATATAACCGAAAGCATAAAAAACACGGCAACAAATTTGCTTACTAACCTAGAGTTGTTTGACGTATATCATGGGGAAGGTATTGAAATAGGGAAAAAAAGTCTTGCTTTAGGCTTGACCTTTCAGGCAACTTCCAGCACTCTTAAGGATGAAGAAATTGAGGCCATCATGGAAAAGGTAGTATCCGGCCTGAATAATAAATTCGGTGCAAAACTGAGAGAATAAAATGGCAGCTCTAACAAAGGCTGAAATGGCAGAAAAGCTCTATGATGAACTTGGGTTAAACAAACGTGAAGCCAAGGAAATTGTCGAGATGTTTTTTGAAGAAATTCGTTCAGCACTGGAAGCAGGTAATCAAGTTAAGCTTTCCGGCTTTGGAAACTTTGATTTGAGAGACAAAAACCAACGTCCCGGTCGAAATCCTAAAACAGGTGAAGAAATTCCCATCAGCGCGCGTCGCGTGGTGACTTTTCGACCAGGTCAAAAATTAAAAGCTCGGGTGGAAGCATATGCTGGAAGCGTCCAACAACAGTGAATTACCGGCGATTCCCGGTAAACGCTATTTCACCATAGGTGAAGTTAGCGATCTTTGTGCGGTAAAACCTCACGTCCTTCGTTATTGGGAACAGGAGTTTCCACAACTTAAACCTCTGAAACGACGAGGAAATCGGCGTTATTATCAACGTCATGATGTGATACTGATCAGACAAATAAGAAGTTTGCTCTATGAACAGGGTTTTACCATTGGCGGGGCGAGACAGCGCTTATCCGGTGATGAGGCAAAGGATGATTCAAACCAAAGTCAACAAATCATCAAGCAGTTGCGATCAGAGTTAGAAGAAGTACTTGATTTGTTACGTCGTTAAATCGTTATTTTTCTAGTAATATCTTTTCTTAAATTTTCCTATGATCGTCCTTATTTCGATGATCTATCACAATGTATTTTTTTTCACTCGGGGCGTAGCGCAGCCTGGTAGCGCACCTGCATGGGGTGCAGGTGGTCGGAGGTTCAAATCCTCTCGCCCCGACCAAACACATTTTAATGTTGAATAGATTCGACATTAAAATGTGTTTTTTGATGAATTTGAACCGACTGGAGGTTCACAAAATCGTCGGGAACGATTTTGAATCGCAAAGCGAGCCTGAGAACTATTGTTCTCAGGTAAAATACATGGATGTATTTTATAAATCCTCTCGCCCCGACCACTTTATTAATAAATATCAGTGAATTATGAGTATTTGCTATAAGTTGTTTCGCGTCAGTTTATTATTTTTGATGCTGATTATCTGCGCTTGTGGAGGTAGCAAAGATCCGTTAACGGCTTTTGAGAGTGGTGATTATGAAACGGCTTATCGTTTATGGTTGCCAATGGCAGAAGACGGTGATGCAGAAGCACAAAATTACCTTGGGATTATGCATTATCTCGGTTTTGGCGTTGATCGTGATTATTCGAAAGCGCTTGAGTGGTATCAAAAGTCTGCAGAAGCTGGCCATCCTGATGGACAAAGGAATTATGGTGATATGATTAATTTTGGTCGCGGCATAAAAAAAGACAATTATCAGGCATACAAATGGTACTTTGCGGCTTCTCAGCAAGGCAACGAAGGCGCATTACGTCAAATAGAAGCGATTGCCGCATCAGGCAACCTGTCTCCCAATCAACAAATGCATGCCAAGATTGAAGCTAATGAATTTATTATGGATGAATCAAAGCGTTTCATGAGCCATGACACGTATATCAAAAAATAGTTTGTCATTATGTGTGGAATAGTAGGGGCTGTTGCCCAACGCGATGTTTCGCCTATCTTGCTTGAGGGTTTAAAGCGGCTAGAATATCGCGGCTATGATTCGGCAGGAGTTGCGGTAATTGATGAGAATCGCTCATTACAGCGCACCCGGGTTCAGGGAAAAGTCGGACAACTGGCTGATATGCTTGATACTAATCCGCTCGATGGTCATATCGGTATCGCCCATACAAGATGGGCCACACATGGCAAGCCAGACGTAAAAAATGCACACCCGCATATTTGCAAAGACACGATCGCGTTGGTGCACAATGGCATCATTGAAAATCACGAAAGCTTAAGGAAACAACAGCAACAATCGGGTTTTGAGATACACTCAGAGACCGATACGGAAGTGATCGTGAATGCCATCTATGCTTGTCTTGATGGTAAGGATTTTCTGCAGGCCGTATTTAATGCAACAGAACAACTGGAAGGCGCCTACGCAATAGGCGTGATTAATGTCAACGAGCCTGAACGTTTAATTGCTGCGCGTAAGGGCAGTCCTTTAGTGATTGGTGTCGGTATAGGTGAATACTTCATCGCTTCTGATGTGTTTGCTTTATTGCCCGTCACTCAGCAATTCATCTTCCTCGAAGAAGGCGACATTGCCGATATTACCCGGGATAAGCTGATCATTTATGATGCAGATAGACGAGTAGTCGACAGGAAGATCAATATATCAGAGCTGAGTGCCGACGTCGCCGATAAATCCGGCTACCGTCACTACATGCTAAAAGAAATCTTTTCCCAGCCTGAGGCTATCGCTGCGTCTATAGAAGGGCGTATTCATGACGATAAAGTCGCACTCGATGCCTTTGGAGAGAATGCAGAGAAAGTTTTTAGCCAGGTTAAGTCGGTGAAAATTGTCGCATGCGGCACCAGTTATCATGCGGGCTTAATTGCGAGTTATTGGTTAGAGGAAATTGCCGACATTCCGTGTAATGTCGAAATTGCGAGCGAATTTCGTTATCGTAAATCGGTCATCCAGGAAGGCACTTTATTTGTTTCTATTTCTCAATCAGGCGAAACGGCAGATACACTTGCGGCACTGTATCTCGCTAAGCAGTCGGGTTTTTTAAGTACGTTGGCAATTTGTAATGTGGCCGAGAGCTCATTGACGCGTGATTCCGATCTGGTTTTTCTGACTAACGCAGGGCCGGAAATCGGCGTTGCCTCAACCAAGGCATTCACGACCCAGTTAGTCGGATTGTTTTTATTGGTAGTAGCGTTGGCGAAAAGTCAGGATTTGTCTGAACAAGCTGAGTCAGACTATGTAAAACAGTTGATGAGTTTGCCTGGTAGAGCTAACCATATATTGCAATATAAGGAAGCCATTGAAACGATGGCCAGTGATTTCTCTGACAAACATCACGCATTGTTTCTGGGTCGGGGCAGTTTACTCCCTGTCGCGATGGAAGGCGCTCTAAAATTGAAGGAAATTTCCTATATTCATGCTGAAGCCTACGCCGCCGGAGAATTAAAACATGGCCCGTTAGCACTGGTTGATGCCGACATGCCGGTGATTGCCGTTGCACCTAATGATCATTTACTGGAAAAGCTAAAATCGAATCTACAGGAAGTGCGTGCCAGGGGAGGGAAACTCTATGTGTTTGCTGATAAACACAGTCAGATGGACTCGAGCGAGGGTGTTCAAACATTACAAATCAGTAATGAATATGACTATATGGCGCCAATTTTATATACCATACCACTGCAGCTACTGGCCTATTATGTCGCGGTAATCAAAGGGGCAGATATCGATCAACCAAGAAATCTGGCTAAATCAGTCACAGTAGAATGATTGAATTGCTGAAATCGTGTATTTTTGTGACAAAATAACGTATCTGACTATCGATAAATGACGAATTATGGCGATGAAAGAACAACAAGACCCTAGCAAGATACTTATCGTTGATGATGATATCGACGTATTAAATCTGCTTGAGAACTGGCTTAGCAATGAGGCGTTCATGATTAAGCGGGCAAAATCCGGTCTGGAGGCATTAAATATCGTGGCCAGTTTTAATCCAGATATGGTCGTGACTGATCTGTACATGGATGAGATGGACGGTATGGCCTTGTTAAATGAACTACATTCCAACAACCCGTTGTTACCGGTGATTATGCTCAGTGGCCAGGCGCAAATCCCTGATGCGATACAGGCAATGCATCTTGGCACGTCAGCATTTTTGACCAAGCCGGTTAAACAACAGGAATTGATAGACACGGTTAAACGCTTTTTACCCAATCATAAAAACCAGTCCAGTCTGGCACATTTTTCCAAAGACATTGTTTATCAAAGCAAACCGATGGAAGACATCATCGATATGGCAAGCATGGTGGCGGATAATGATGTGTCGGTCTTTATTTCCGGCCCTACCGGTTCGGGAAAAGAAGTGCTGGCCAAGGCAATTCATAATGCCAGTTCACGTCGCGATAACCGGTTCATTGCGGTTAACTGTGGTGCGATACCAGAACAACTGTTGGAGTCGGAGTTATTTGGACATGAAAAAGGCGCGTTTACCGGCGCCAATTTGAAACATGAAGGGCTATTCCAGGCAGCCAACGGTGGAACCATATTTCTTGATGAAATAGGTGATATGCCTTTACCACTTCAGGTTAAGCTTTTGCGTGTATTACAGGATTTTGAAGTCAGACCGGTGGGGTCGACAAAAACCTTTCCTATCGATGTACGTTTGATCTCTGCCACACACCGTAATCTGGAAGAAGCCGTCAAAAAAGGCGAGTTTCGGGAAGATCTGTACTACCGCTTAAAGGTCGTGCCATTGGCTATTCCTCATTTATCTGAAAGGCCTGATGATATTCCGGTGTTGGCTGAACATTTTTTACAGAAGTTTGCGAAACAGAATAGCCAGGATAAAAAACGTTTTGCGCCGGAGGCGATGAAATACCTGAAAAAAATGCCATGGCCAGGTAACGTCAGGCAGTTAATCAACGTCGTTGATTTATGCGCGACCCTGGCAAAAAATAAATCCATTCCGCTTAATCTGGTAAAGAAAGCGGTGAATGATGAACCTGTCTATATTCAAACATTAAAAGAAGCAAAGTATGCATTCGAACGGGAGTATCTGCTTAGCGTGATGCGTATTACCCATGGACATGTTGCGAATGCAGCAAAAATAGCGGGAAGGAACCGAACCGAGTTCTATAAGCTATTGAGCCACTATGACATTCAACCGGCAGCATTTCGAGAAAAACTTGAAACTGACTGATAAAAATTAAAACACTATGTCTGATAACAAGATTGTTGTTGAAGTCGATGAAGATTTGGAGGAACTCATTCCCGGTTTTCTTGAAAACAGGAATGTAGATATTGAAAAGCTTAGAGACTCTCTGGCAAACAATGATTTTAACAACGTCACTTCTATCGGCCATAGTCTTAAAGGGGTAGGTGGTGGTTATGGCTTTGAACTCATGTCTGAGCTAGGTGCAGCGATCGAACAAGCTGGAAAAAACAGCGATACTGACTTAATTGCTGAGAAAATCGATAAATTAAGTGACTACCTGCAACGCGTTGAAATTAAGTATATCTAATTAATCGAGACGACTAAATGAAAGACGAGACCACCAAAGGCATATCGTCTCGTTTTACTTATCTGATTACCTTCCTGCTGGGTCTTGCGTTCAGTATTACGCTGGTGCAAAGCGCCTGGAAAACCACGTTAGAAAGAAAACAAAACGATTTTCAATTTGAAATACTTTCTATCAAACAGTCTGTTGCCAGAAATGTGCTAACCGGTAACGACGTCATCAATAATGTTGGTGCGTTTATGTCAGCGAATGACAGTGTGGTTCGTTCACAGTTTACTTCTTTTGCGAATGACATGTTGAACAGAAACTCGCACCTTGATGCGGTCAATTATTACCAGTTCGTAGGAGACGAAAATCAGAATGCGTTTGAATTAGCGTTTACCCAGTCGAGAGGAGCTGGTGATACTTTTTTTGATATGGATATATATTCACAGCCCAAATTCAGAGACGCTATTGATACTGCTATTACCAGCGGGGCTGTGGTACCTGCGCCGCCGGATGTAGCAAACGATCCGGATAGAAAATACTGGTTATTCAAAGCCGTCTATTTGAAGACACCCTCATCCATTCAGCAGGAAAATTATGACGGGGTGGTAAAAGGTATTGTTTCAGTATTGGTGTCACCGATTAAGATGATCGGTGATAAGGCTAAAAATAGCAGTCTGACTATTACAATGTTCAGTGATACGGTAAACCTCTATGGTCGTCAGCTGCTCTATCTGAATGAGGCAAGTAACAAACCCGAAAAAAGATTTATTATCGATACATTTATTGAAGAAGAACTGATTCACTTACCACCTTATTCGATCAAGATTATTATCGAAAAAGACATCTACTTTTCTGATATCGAATATCACATTATTTTTATCGCGTTATTGATAAGTATTGGCATATTAATGTTGCTGCACGGGCTCGCCAAGGCTAAGACTGAACAGGAAAATGCCTTAAGAGAAAGAAACCGTGAAATAGAAAGAAAAGTGGAAGAACAAACCAGTGAGTTAGCTGTCGCTAGAGATAAAGCACTTGAAGCCGTGCGTTTGAAATCAGAGTTCCTGGCCAGCATGAGTCATGAAATCAGGACGCCGTTAAACGCCATTATTGGTATGAGCGACTTATTGGCCGAAACCAAGGTGAATGATGAGCAGCGCAGATATGTCGATGTTTTTCGAAAAGCGGGCGATGCGTTACTGACACTGGTTAATGATATCCTGGATTTGTCCAAGATTGAGGCCGGGCAACTGGTATTGGAACATATCCCATTCAATCTGCAGGAACTGATTGAAGAAGTGGCAGATATATATGCACTTAAGGCAGCTGATAAAAATATCGAGATTATTACCTATATCGATTCTCATGTTAACTGCCATCGAGTTGGTGACCCGGGACGTATCAAGCAAATCATACTCAACTTGATCAGTAACGCGATTAAATTTACTGACAATGGTCAAATTATTGTTTCGCTAACGAGTAGTGAGAATCAGTCGAGTAATGATGCTGTTACCATTCGTGTCAAGGATACCGGTATAGGTATTGCCGCTGAGAAACTCAGCAGCATTTTTTCAAGTTTTACTCAGGCCGACGCCTCGACCACAAGAAAGTATGGTGGAACAGGCTTGGGACTCACTATCTCTCAACAACTGAGTAATAAAATGCAGGGACAGATCAGTGTCGAGAGTCGCGAAGGAGAAGGTAGCCAGTTTGATGTAGTACTTACTCTTGAGCAACAAAGCGTGACAGAATCAAATCAATTTGATTTTGCAAATAAATCCATCGTGATTGTTGACCCAACTGAAGCACATGCGCGTTCGATCGAGGAAACATTAAAATTCATAGGCGTTACGCAATTAAAAATGATTTATTCACTGGATGATGATGCGAAAGCATTGACTGAAGAGAATGTTGACCTGGTGATTATTGATGGAAATATCTATTTCGATAATCAACATAAGCTCAAGGATTTGCCCAGTCATATTATGTTGCTGTTAAGTCCTAAACAGGCAAAGCAGCATATTGAAATGGCGTCGTCTAGTCGTGCTGATAGCTATGTGATAAAGCCGATTAAGAGAAAAGACCTGTTAAACAATATAGAGATGTTATTCTCGAATAAAGATGATGTTTGTTCTCATGGCGAGCAAACTTCGTCTCAGGATGTAATTGAAGTCGATGCAAGGCATATTCTACTGGTCGAGGATAATCCGGATAACAGGATGTTGATTAAAGCCTATTTAAAAAAGACAGCACACACCCTGGATGAAGCTGAAAATGGACAAATAGCCCTGGAAAAATTCAAGAATAATCATTACGACCTGGTGTTTATGGATGTGCAAATGCCGGTAATGGATGGCCATCAGGCAACCCGCGAGATAAGAGCATGGGAAACTCAACAGGAGAAACCGAAAACGCGAATTATCGCGCTGACAGCGCATGCCATTAAAGAAGAGATTGATAAATGCCTAGACGCCGGTTGCGATACGCACCTGAGCAAACCGGTTAAAAAAGCGACGTTAATCCAGACGATAGAATCTCCGCTGTAATTGAAAAGCTGTCACTGGCAAGCGACGTTCTGACACGGTTTTCGTTATCCATTCTGCCAACAACAGTTGAAAGAAACTTCTGAAGGACCATCTGTATTAATTGATAACTTATTGTTTTAATTATGGATTAATTTTTACCTCTTGAGTTATCTGACACGCTAGCTGCGAACCCTGGAAGCTGGCATAGCGTTTGCGCTACCTATGAAAATCACTCATTTTTCAAGGTGTCGCAATGCAGAAAATAGCCGCAATCAAACTCTCACCACGTTTCAAAAAATTAATCATAGCCGAAATACTCTGTCTATCAGCATCAGTAGGATTGGGTTTAGCCTTGATTAACTCAGAGCAGGGTCATAGTAATCAGTATTTAATCACAGCAGCATTGCTCACTTTGATAACATCAGTTATCTGTTGTCGGAAAAATATTATGTTGACCGTGAGTCGCATCAATTTACCTAATGTACTGAACTCAATGATTCCAGGTATATCGGTCGCGGGCGTGTCGATGTTCTTTTTTGTCACAACGAAAGGCATGGGCACAGACGTCAGTCAGTTATTTTTGCCAGCATTGCTTTGTGCATCATTAGGCTATGCGACATCGAGGTTATGGCAAAGTATTCTTAACTGATTAAAAGACAGTTGCAGTTAACAAGGGTGACTAAAGGATTAGTTTTGATAGTGTCCGAAATTTTGGATGCGATGCATCACGTAACCACTCAAACAACACCGCTTCAGTCGTTAACAATTGAACATTGTTTGCACTCAAGCGCGCAATCGCATTGTCATAACTACCCAGTTTTCTTGAGGCAATCGCATCCGTTAGCACAAACACCTCATAACCCTTTTCATGCAATTCTGCCGCCGTTTGCATCACGCAAATATGTGCCTCTATGCCGGCAATAATAACTTGTTTCTTACCGATCTTTTGCAAATGCGCTGTGAATCCTTCCGCATCCAGACAGGAAAAACAGGTTTTATCAAACATTGCGTCTTCTTCATCGAGCGCATCAGTAATGAATGGTTCGATTGCGCCAAGTCCTTGCGGGTACTGAGCCGTGGCAATGACAGGTATATCCAAATCATTACTGGCTTGAATAAGCGTTGAGACATTATTACGCAAGCGATTGATGACTTTATCAGGGATGGCAGCCGTTAATTTTTCCTGAACATCAATAATCAGGAAACAGCTGTTGCTAGAATCACATAACATAAGAGTAATTAATTATTTAGTGTATGCCGTCAACCAGACGTTGACGATTTCAAGGTCTTGTGGTGATAAGGTGCCTGCCGCCTGTTTTAAACGAAGGCTGTCCAGAATGTAATTATATTTTGCCTGGCTGAAATCCCTTCTTGCCTCGGATGTGGCGCGTTGACTGGCAACGACATCAACTGCAGTTCGTGTGCCGACATCAAAACCGGCCTCAGTCGCCTCAAGCGCAGTTTCACTGGATATGACCGCTTGATTTAACGCCTTTACCTGACTGATACCGGATATCACGCCCAGATAGGCTTCGCGCGTCAGGCGCTGAGCCGCTCGTCGTGCCTGTTCCAAAGATTGAATAGCGGCATTGTAATTTTCATAAGCCTGGCGAATCTGGGAATTAACCGAACCACCGGCATAGATAGGCATACTGAACTCGAAACCAATTGTCGTCGCATGTGTCCGGTTATCACCAAATCGACCACCAGCAGAGTTATAGCTTTTTGAACCGACAAGATCGAGCGTAGGCAAATGTCCGGATTTTTGAACCTGAATTTCTTTTTGTGCTGACTCAGCAGCAAAATTTGCCGCAGATACGGCCATATTCTGGCTTAAGGCGGTTTCAGTCCAGTCCTCTATTGCCGCAGGTTCCGGTTTAACCAGCGCAACATTTTCTCCCAGAATATCGAATTGAGTAATATATTTTCCGGTGATTTCACGAATCGCTTCCTGGGCATTATCGATCGCATTCTGCGCCTGAATCTCTCTGGCTGTGGCCAAATCATAGCCAGCTTGTGCCTCGGTCACATCGGTAATGGCACTCAAGCCCACTTCAAAGCGCTGGTTTGCCTGTTCAAGCTGGCGACTTAGCGATTTCACTTCAGCTTTTGCAAACTCCAGGTTATCGATACTTGCCAATACGTCGAAATAACGTTCTGCAGTTCGCACAATCAATTCCTGCTGCGCCTGGGATAATTGTGCCTCAGCCTGTTTCACTTCGGCTGACGCCTGTTTTAAGGCAATGAAGCGGTCGACTCTGAATAAGGGCTGATTCAGATTGATTGAGTAACCATGACTGTTAAAAACGAAATTACCGGCGGCACCAACAAAGTTTCCGCCAACGGAGACGTCCTGTTCATTCCTGATTGAGTCGGCACTGAGGTTTATCGCGGGTAGCAATTGCGCCAGGGCTTGTGGTTTGGATTCCAGCGCCGAACGATATTCCGCAACCGATTGCAGATAGGTTGGGTCATTCTCTTGCGAGAGTTTAAACACGCTGATCAGGTCCTCGGCGTTTGCTGTGTTAACAATAAACAGGGACAGGCAAAGGCCGAAATGGATAGGTAACTTCTGGATATTCATCATTGACTTTCCCGAGTAATCTTTTGTCTGAGACTCAGTATTGAGCCATCGAAGGATCAACGGTTTTCGCCCAGGCATCAACACCACCTTCAAGGTTAATAATTTGTTTAAACCCATTTTGTTCAAGATAGCTGCCAACCTGAAAACTGCGCATACCGTGATGACAAATGACGACTGTTTCATCATCCGGCGACAGTTTTGCCAGCATTTCGTTTACATTCGACATACTGATATTAATCGACTCCGGGAGATGGCATATTTCGTATTCCCAGTCTTCACGAACATCAAGCAATACCGGTTTATCGCCAGAATCTATTTTTTGTTTCAAGGCCTCAGCAGACAAGGTTTGCATGACATCAGAACTCAAAGGTGTCTTTATTCTCGGCGCCAATCATAACAGGCAAATCCGTTTCAAACAGGCTCTCTTTTGCCCAACTGTCTCCGTTTTGTTTTGCAAACAAACAGGCTTCCATGACCGGTGATTCTCCTATTACCGCAAATAATTTTCCATTGTCGTTCACCAGATTCAGGAAACGTTCATCCATTTTTGGTAATGACGCCGTTAGCACGACCACATCATACTTGTTTGACGACGCTAATAAATCTAATGCATCACAAGTCGATAGTTCAATGTTCTCAATACCAGAACGCTCCAGTTTGATACTCGCCGATTCGAAGAAGTCCTGATGGATATCGATACTTTTTAGCGTTTTACAGCGACGGGCAATAAGCGCGGTCAGGTAACCGGAACCCGTACCTATTTCCAGAACAGATTCCTCGCCATTTAAATTTAATGACTGTAGCAGTCTCGCTTCCTCTTTTGGCATCATCATGCTTTGCTGATGTTCCATCGGAATGCGTATATCGGCAAATGCCAGACCTTTGAAAGACTCTGGCACATAATCCTCTCGATGTATTTCGTTCAACAAATCCAGTACGTCTTGATCCAGCACTTCCCAGGTACGGATCTGCTGTTCAATCATGTTGAATCGAGCTTGTTCAATATTCATTAAATTCAATTCCTCTGACGTCATTAAACCTATAACCGGCAATATAAGCCTGGATTATAAAAGTTTGTTATGACAGATGCATTTAATCGGTTGTAGTCAGTAGATGTATTATATAGCATGTTAATCAGCTAGGGGCGCCCAAATGGGCTGAGATTGACCCTTGTACCTGATCTGGTTAGTACCAGCGTAGGGAAGCAACATGACAGTCAATGGCGCTCGTAAATGATGACTTTACTCAAGAGGTTTCTATGAGCGCAAATCCGGATAATATTCTTAGTCATACAGCTAGTGTTGACGAGAGAATCACCCAACCAATCCCAAATTCAAAAAAAATCTATGTCTCTGGTAGTCGCGATGATATTCGTGTACCAATGCGCGAAATTCACTGTTCGCCAACGCAGACGCAGAAAGGCCTGGAACAAAATACGTCGATTACGGTTTACGATACCTCAGGGCCGTATACCGATCCTGACGTTGCCATTGATATCCGTAAGGGTTTGGGCACATTACGTGAGAGCTGGATTGAGGAACGCGCTGATACGCAAAGACTGGATAAATTAACTTCTGAATACGGTCAACAACGACTGGATGACAATAATCTTACGCATTTACGTTATGCTCATACGCCCAATCCGCGGGTTGCAAAAGCCGGGGCAAATGTCAGCCAGATGCATTATGCCAAAAAGGGCATTATCACACCGGAAATGGAGTTTATTGCCATTCGTGAAAATCAGCGTTTAACCGAATACAACGATAAAGGCTTATTGAAACGTCATCCTGGCATGCCATGGCAGGCATCCTTACCCGAAGTCGTCACGCCGGAATTTGTCCGTGATGAAGTGGCAGCGGGCAGGGCGATTATTCCGGCTAATATTAATCATCCAGAAACAGAGCCAATGATCATTGGTCGTAATTTTCTGGTTAAGATTAATGCCAATATCGGTAATTCCGCAGTCAGTTCTTCCATTGAAGAAGAAGTTGAGAAAATGACCTGGGCGATTCGTTGCGGTGCCGATACCGTGATGGATTTATCAACGGGTAAAAATATTCATGAGACGCGTGAATGGATCATTCGTAATTCACCCGTGCCGATTGGCACGGTGCCGATTTATCAAGCGCTTGAGAAAGTGAATGGCAAAGCGGAAGAGCTGACCTGGGAAATGTATCGCGATACATTAATCGAGCAGGCAGAGCAGGGCGTGGATTACTTTACCATCCATGCTGGTGTGCGTTTGCCATTTATCCCGATGACGGCTGAACGTGTTACGGGCATTGTCTCTCGCGGTGGCTCGATACTGGCCAAATGGTGTCTCGCGCATCACAAAGAGAATTTTCTTTATACGCATTTTGAAGAAATCTGCGAGATCATGAAGGCCTATGATGTATCTTTCTCGCTTGGTGATGGTTTGCGACCGGGTTCGATAGCAGATGCCAATGATGCAGCCCAGTTTGCAGAATTAAAAACGCTAGGTGAATTAACACAAATCGCATGGAAACATGATGTGCAGGTGATGATTGAAGGGCCAGGCCATGTGCCTATGCATATGATCAAGGAGAATATGGATAAGGAGCTGGACGAATGTTACGAAGCACCATTTTATACGCTAGGGCCGCTTACGACGGATATCGCGCCCGGTTATGATCACATTACCTCTGCGATTGGAGCAGCGATGATCGGTTGGTATGGCACGGCGATGCTGTGTTATGTCACACCCAAAGAGCATCTTGGCTTACCGAATAAGGATGATGTTAAAGAAGGGATTATTACCTATAAAATTGCCGCGCATGCGGCTGATTTGGCAAAAGGTCATCCCGCCGCACAACTCAGAGATAATGCCTTGTCAAAAGCACGTTTCGAGTTCAGATGGGAAGATCAATTTAATCTTAGCCTGGATCCGGATCGTGCCAAAGACTTTCATGATGAGACCTTGCCTAAGGAAGGCCACAAGGTGGCACATTTTTGTTCCATGTGCGGCCCTAATTTTTGTTCGATGAAGATCACGCAGGACGTGCGTGATTATGCCGAGAAAAAAGGACTGGAAAACCTTGATAAAGCAATTGAAGAAGGCATGGAAGAAATGTCGGAAGAATTTAAAAAGGAAGGTAATGAGATCTATAACAAGGTTTAATCAATCTCATATCGTAATCATCATTAATAAAACGACAGACAGTTTAAAGACATCGCTATGAAGGCATATCAAGTCGATAATGCTGAAGGGTTTCAGCAAATAAAACTTGTTGAGAGAGATACACCTGAACCGGCAGCGGATGAGGTGCTGGTAAAGATGAAGGCTTGCTCGCTTAATTATCGCGATCTGCTCATTCCTTTAGGCGGTTATCCAAGAAATGAAACCCGACCAGTGATTCCGCTTTCCGATGGTGCAGGTGAGGTTGTCGCCATTGGCAAAGCAGTGGATAACGTGAAAGTCGGCGACAGGGTCATGGGAAATTTCTTTCAGGATTGGGTAACGGGCCCTGTCGATGAAAAAGGTTTGTGTTCTGCGCTTGGTGGCGGGATAGATGGGACTCTGGCAGAGTATTTTCTATTGAAGGCGCACGCTGCGTTGAATATACCCGACAGTCTTTCCTATGAGCAGGCAGCAAGTTTACCCTGTGCCGCAGTGACGGCGTGGCATGCTTTGGTTGTGTTAGGAAACATAAAATCCACGGACACTATTCTTCTATTGGGCACCGGTGGCGTGTCGATATTCGGTTTGCAGATTGCCAAGGCACATGGTGCCAAAGTCATTATTACTTCGTCCAGTGACGAAAAATTGAAGTTTGCTAAACAGTTGGGGGCAGATCACACCATTAACTATGTCACGCATCCGGACTGGGAGCAGCAAGTGTTAGCTATTACCGATGGCAAGGGCGTCGATAATGTACTGGAAGTCGGTGGTGCGGGCACGTTCGAGAAATCAATTGCTTCGACCAAGGTATACGGAAACATTTCGTTAATCGGTATTCTTTCAGGGTTTGACGGGCCGGCATTTAATCTCACGGTCGCACTTAATTTATTGAAGATAAATGGTATCTATGTCGGTAGTGTCGAGATGTTTGCTGAGCTGGCTGATTTTATTTCGACGCATAATATTACACCTGTCATTGATAGCGTATTTGACTTCGATGATGCATTAGATGCTTATCAATATCTTGCTGATGCAAAATATATCGGGAAAATTGTTATTCAAGGCCCCAACTAATTTGGGGGTTTAGTTATCTTTATTAAGTGTAAGTTGAACGATACTGATAATAATAAGGCTAATAATAAATCCCGGCACCAATTCATAGACGCTCATAATGCCGGTTTCGCTTGCCAGATTTTTCCAAATGATAACGGTAATCCCGCCAGCTAGCATCCCGGCTAAAGCAGCCTGATAAGATAAGGCTCGCCAATACAACGATAATAGTATTACCGGACCGAATGCCGCGCCAAAGCCAGCCCAGGCATAAGCCACCATATTAAGCACACTGCTTTCGGGATTCATTGCGATGCCTGTGGCAATTAAGGTTATGACAACAACAGCCAATCGACCAATGAAAACCAGTGATGTTTCAGATACGTTTCTGTTAATTAGTTGATACATGTCTTCTGTTAATGCCGATGAGGCGACCAATAATTGAGAATCAGCGGTACTCATGATGGCAGCCAAAATTGCGGCAAGACAAATGCCGGCGAGCAACGGATGCATAAGCAAACTGAGTAATTCAATAAACACCGTTTCACTTGCCGATGCTGTTAAAGTAACTGTTAGTAAAGGGATGCCTGCCAGACCTATGATAACGGCTGTCGTTAGGCCTATTGCGGTCCAGCAAATGGCAATGCGTCGTGAATTAGGTATTAAACGTTCAGATTTAATCGCCATGAATCGGATCAGTATATGTGGCTGTCCGAAATAGCCGAGTCCCCAACCTAATAACGAAATAAGACCGATGAAGCCGAGTGTCTTAGCTTCGCTACTTTGAAAAGGATTAACCAGATAAGTCGCTTTACTGGCAATTGACTGTGCCAGTATGTCCATGCCTCCAATCTTAACCACGGCCAGGATCGAGACGCAGCTTAATGCAAACAGCATTAACAAACCTTGCAACAGGTCAGTCCAGCTAACGGCGAGGAAACCACCAAGAGTGGTATAGAGTAATATAATGCTGGCACCGATAATCACGGCCCAGTGATAAGGTATATCGAATACCGCATTAAAAAGTTTGCCTCCTGCTACGAGTCCTGAGCTGGTATAGAACAGATAAAATAACAAGATTATTACGGCGGAGATGATGCGCAGGCTATGCGTTTTATCCTGAAACCGGTGTTCGAAGTATTCCGGCAAGGTTATCGCATTGTTTAACTGTTCAGTTTGAACACGTAACCTCGGTGCAATCAGATACCAGTTACATATCGTGCCGATTAATAAACCTAGTGCGATCCATATTGCCTCTAAACCGGCAAGATAGGCGTAGCCGGGCAGACCGAGTAATAACCAACCACTCATATCCGACGCACCGGCGCTTATTGCGGTTGTCCAGCTGCCAAGCTGTCTGCTGCCAAGGATGTAGTCTGATAGGGTTTTGGTTTTTCGCCATGCCAGATAAGCAATAATGAAAATCAGGATTAAATAAATACAAAACGTAATTACCATTAAGCTTGAGTCAGACATGTTTTAAATCATTTCATGACAGGGGAAGAATTTATCATCAGGTACATGATGGGTAATGATTTGTTTACAATAATCCAGCATATCCAGGCGCAATTTCTCCGGATAACCAACGTTTCCACTCTCTTCAGCCTGAGGTGAGGCAAGTAATACATCATCCGGATAGAGCTTTTCCAGTTTTTTAAAGTAACTCTTGGGTAGGCGAAAACTGCCCAGGCTGACGGAATGCAATAACGACAAATCAAGTTGATCAAATATCATTGAAAATAGTTCGTTATATTGTTGCTTGAAGTTATCAGTATAGATAAGCGGGTCAAAGCGTAGACCAACTGCCCAGCCTGCCTGCTGCAATTCAAGGATAGACTGCAGTCGCTTATTTACCGCAGGGACTTTATGTTCCAGCGCCATGGCGATTTCAGCGGGCGTAAAACTAAATGCGACAACACAGTTCTCGATAGCCTCTCTTTTCAACAGCGTACGAATCTGCGTGCTTTTAGTGCGTAATTCGATTAACGCATTCGGGCTATGCTCAAACACTGGAAGAAACTCATCAACAAAGTTTGTCAACGGGTCCATTGCCAGACTGTCACAATCATAGCCGGAAAAGAAATGGACTGCCTCGTTGTTGTGTTTTGCGATAGTTTGTTCGATGTTTTCGATGAAGTCTTCATAGTTCACGAACAATACATAGTGTGCCGACTGAAACATGCCTTGCAGGAAACAATAGCGACAGTCATATAAACAATTCAACATGTGCGAGAAGTAATAATTATAATCTGCGCCGATGCCATATTGTTTCGGTGTAGGCAGGACATGGCCCTCGTGTTTACGCGCCAGTATTAATGCCGGTTGTTTTTTCTGTAGGCGAAAGTTTTGCGCCTTGCGGTTAAATATTTCGCTATAACGTTCGCATTCCACACGCTGTGCTTGTGGGTATCGCTCAAGAATCGCCAGTGTCCTTGGGTGTTCATGGACTTCTTTTTCAATATAGATCAGGTTGATCATGAGCTGCTTGTGTTACCAATAGAGAAGGGCGAGCTCATTAATTCCTGCTCAAGTATCGATAAAATCGCTTTCGCATTATGCTTGCTATTGATGAGTGATGTTGGATCAATCCCTGTATTGCGAATATGCCATTGCCGTAAGAGGCGTTCGAGTTGATGTTGTTCCGTTTTGGTAAAGTGCCATTTTGTCAGGATGGTATTGAAATAGGTTGGCGGTGAATATACCGCATCAAGTTCGCTGGATAGGGGTTGTAGTAAAGCAAGAAACTGTTTCAGGATATCGATCTGGTTTTCAATTAGCTCACTGACCTGTTTTGCTGATACCGAATGCATGGTTTGTTCAGCATTATCAGAAATGATTTTGATGCAATGTATCAGTTCGGCTGTGCCGAGTCGGCTGGCAATCTGATAAAAACCGGCCGATTCCATATCGAATAGCATATCGGTATATGAATCTGACGCGACTGACAGCGTTTTTATCGTTTGGGTTTCACAAGGAAAGTGACAAGCGAACTGTGGATACCAGCACGCTCCAGTCTCGGCATCGATGATTTTATTAGCGAGATACATACTACCCAATTCAGCGCTTTGATGGCCGGCTACGCCAATATTTATCCAGATATCGCCCGGATGCGTCTCAATCACTGCATGATGATAGCTGACTGCCGCTGCTGCATTCTGTTTACCTACACCAGTAACAGTAAGGCTCATAGCCTGATCTTTAGTCAGGTAGAGGGGAAACATTAACTCTCCCGGCTTCTGTAGTAGTTTGAAATGTGAGAGTAAGGGCTTGGCCTCACAGGGTAGGGCGCAGAAAAAATGAATCATGTTATTTATTGATTAAATCTTATGCAATTAGGCATAGCGTGCTTTCATAGAAGTAAATGCTTCGGAGTATTCATTATTGCCGTGTTTTTCAGCACCAAGCAGGAAGATATCAATTTTTCTTATCAGCATATCAATCGCCGCTGCACGATCAAATTCCAGTAACTGGTTTGATTCGATAATATTACTCAATGCCTGTATGCGAAATCGATCCATGCCCCAGTATTGCTGTGATAACTGGTCAGCATGACCACCATACTTGTTAACCAATGGTTCATCCAGAAATAATACGGGATACCGACAACAAATACGCAGCCACATATCATAATCTTCGCAAGCAGGCAGGGATTCATCGAATACCCCGACTTCATCAAACAGGCTGCGCTGAATTATCACGGAAGAGGGCGAGATGGCGCATAAAGGCAGGCAGTGCTGGAAGATATTACCGCCGTACTTTTTATGTTTTTTCTTTTGATTAAGCAATACTCCATGTCGATACCAGGTTTCGTTCGTGTGACACAGTCGATAATCAGGCTCTGTTGTTAAGGCAGCGACTTGTTTTTCAAGCTTGTCTTCATGCCAGCTATCATCAGAGTCCAGCAGACAAATCCAATTGCTGGTAGAGCGTTCAATGCCAACGTTTCTGGCTTTACTGACCCCTTGATTAGTCTGATAGATATATTGTGCGTCGGGATAAGAGTTTTTTACCATTTGTTCAGTATCATCATTGGAACCATCATCAATGACAATGACCTCGTCAGGGGCACGAGTCTGCGCGTAGACAGAGTCTAACGCGCGCTTTATCAATGCGTTGCGATTATAGGTCGGGATGACAACGGTAATAGAAAATTCAGACATGCAAAATGACTTATGCGTTGAGTAAACGTATTATTAGCGACAAAAAGATCCAGAGCAAAATAATAAATGAATCGACTCAAAGATAAAGTCGTGGTGGTCACCGGTGCGAGTAGTGGCATTGGTCGTGGTATTGCTATTGCCTGCGCAAATGAAGGGGCGAAATTAGTCGTTAACTATTGCCAATCAGCAGATAGTGCAAATAAGGTGGTGAAAGAGATTCAGGACGCAGGTCAGCAGGCCATCGCCATCCAAGCAGACGTATCATTTGATACCGATATCCAAAAGCTGATTGAAACCACCTTGACAGAGTATGCACAGATCGATGTGTGGGTGAATAATGCCGGCGCCGATATTTTAACGGGTAGTGGTGCAGAGGCTAATCAACAACAAAAGCTGGAACAGTTAATTGATGTCGATTTGAAAGGCACGATTAACGCCTGTTGGAATTTAGTCCCTGTCTTCAAAAAACAAGGGCACGGCGTTATTGTCAATATGGGGTGGGATTTAGCTTGGCATGGGTTTGAAGGCAGTAATCCGCAGATCTTTGCAGCGACCAAGGCCGGTGTGATTGGTTTTACACGTTCGTTTGCGAAATCAGTTGGTCCCACCATTCGTGCTAATGTGGTTTCGCCGGGTTGGATAGCCACATCCTTTGCCGAAGAACACATGGAGCAGGAATATTACGATGCCAGAACAGCTGAAATACCGTTGGGACGATTTGGTCGACCTGAAGATATTGCTGCTGCCGTAGTTTTTCTGAGTTCTGATGAATCGTCTTATATTTGTGGTGAAGCGATTAAGGTTAACGGTGGCCTGGTTTGATTGTTTATAAATAGGTGATAGCGAATATGTCTAATGATGCAGTGAAAAAAGGTTTGAAAGTCAGAACCGAAGTAATGGGTGAGGAATTTGTTCAACGTGCTATTGGTAATACAACAGAACTCACTGAACCCTTACAGGAATGGATTAATGCCCATGCATGGGGTTCAACCTGGCAGCGTGATGGCATTTCAAGACAAACGCGTTCTTTGGTGACGATTGCGATGCTGGCAGCATTAAAAGCACCAACGGAATTAAAAGGGCATGTCCGTGGTGCATTAAATAATGGCTGCACCGTTGAAGAAATACAGGAAGTGCTGTTACATAGCATTGCGTATTGTGGTGCTCCTGCTACACAAGAGGCGTTTCGTGCTGCACAAGAGGTGATTGATCAATGGCAGAAAGCAGATAAAAGCTAATAGCTCTATCTTATGTTTCCATTTTTAAGTTATGAATATCAATAAAAGCTGTAAAAATGAACTCAAGAATATCAAACCAAAGCCAAAAACTATTAACGGTATACAGTATTTCAAATATGTATACCATCTAGGGTAATTTTTTACCATTTCACTTTTCAATTCTGTGTCTAAAGCATAGGCGCTTTTATAGAACTTACTTAAAAAAACAATGCCTGTTATTGATAATGTACATATTGAAAAATAAAAAAACGTAAATGCCATAATCATTTTTTTATAGCGCTGTCAGAAACATCTTTGGTTGCGTGAGTCGCCAGTCCTAGTATACAGACTCTGCCTTATTTATTTGCACGGATTAGACTGAGTACTCCATCGTGCCTTATGGAAACCATCCAAGAAAATGACTCATCAAAAAGGTCGATATCATCGGAACTGGGATACCATATATCACTAAAGTGATTATTTAAATCCGCAGTTTTTATCTTATCTATATCGTCGAATCTATACCAATTCAAAAAAACTATTTCTTTATATTCAATATTTTGCTTTAAAAAGAATTCTAATAAATTAAAGTCATCATCTAAAGCATTGACTGCGTCAATTATTGTTGCACTTGAATTTATTGTCTCCATTAAACTTTCTAAACTACTATCCTCATCTAAAAAACTGTTGAATAATTTTTTTTGCAACACCAATAACTCTTGTTGTTCGACAGTAAAGTATTTAGGAAACTGTTTATCTGGATACGCACTTCTAAAGTGTTTAACTTTAAATTCTTCCATTTCCAAATTATTTGCGTTTCAGGTTTAATATTTGTGGATAATATCGATGCCCCTGCGTTTTGAATCTTGGATACAAATAGGTACTTCTAATATCAACTTATTACTTATTGATTATTAGAGCAAAAGTACAACGTATTAGTTACCTTCAATGCTGCAATATTTACTTAAAACCTTTTAACATTATCAATCTCATCACCGCTAAAACTAATTTCTAACCTTCCTATCTGAAGAAAGTTTTCTCTGTTCTTAATAACAATGCCTTTGACAGATAATTTATTAGATATATCTATAATCTCTTGACGAGTAACACTTCCTTTCAATAATAATGATAATAGTTCAAACTCTTCATTTGAATCATTAATTTCACTTTTTAATTCCATTGATTGATGATCTATACTGACGCCTGTATCAATTAATTTGATAATTAGATACAAATTCAAAAATACTGACAACACAAGCAAAATTATTAATACGGACTTTAATCTATTCATTCCTACCTCCTGCGTCCTCTACGATCAGGCCTTGGTCTTGCACCCGAAATAGCGTCAGCAGCAAAATCTTTACAATGATTTGAATCCCAAGGATACCAGCTATAAGAGTCTCGGTTAGGGTTGTTCATACGTCTTTCCGCAAAATCAATAATAGATTGATAGTCGGCATCCGCATAATAACGAGCTGTTACTGGTGAATCTTTTCCATACTTTTGGGAAAGGTAATTATATAAATGATTTAATGAGCCTTGTGTAGGTCTTCCATCATTACCAATAGTGACATCTGGTATTGTTCTACGTTCAACATTACCAAAATCGCCGTCATACCTACCATATTCATAATAACGAGTAGCGCCAGTTTTAGGATCAAGAGCAACTACACCTGCATGACCAAGGGGCAATGTTGTATCTGTACCTGGAACATTAATTGGATAGCCATCATAATGAATATTGATTCCATCCAAGCCTATCGGATCAATATATTTAAGCGGATTCGCCTTCGCATAAAGATACGTATTCATCCCCCCATCCAACCCAATCGGGTCACTGGTGATATAGCGTCCCATCTCCGGGTCATAATAGCGATGCCAGTTGTAATGT
>JANQNX010000003.1 GCA_028279365.1 Gammaproteobacteria bacterium
TCGTAATTGCCGCCGTTAACGTCGTCTTACCATGGTCCACATGACCTATCGTGCCCACATTCACATGCGGTTTCGTACGTTCAAATTTTTCCTTCGACATTGAAGTAACTCCTCAATGAATAGTTAGTTAATAAAAAATCAAACAATATAAATGGAGCTCATAACCGGATTTGAACCGGTGACCTCTTCCTTACCAAGGAAGTGCTCTACCGACTGAGCTATATGAGCAATTTCAATCCGTTCCTGCACCTTTCTGCCTCGTTAATGGAGCGGGTGATGGGAATCGAACCCACGTGTTCAGCTTGGAAGGCTGACGTTCTACCATTGAACTACACCCGCCTAATCTCACCCTGCGCCATATTCTTTCAGGCGTTATATTGCTGAAGTCATTGTATTGACAACAACTCCACAGTTTTAACAATTTAAAGTTACAATTTATGTAAGCCAGCTCAACCAGACCTAATAAAAAGAACCTGCGTTTGGTGGAGGGGGTAGGATTCGAACCTACGAAGGCTGAGCCAACAGATTTACAGTCTGCCCCCGTTGACCGCTTGGGTACCCCTCCAAAAAATTCAAGCCGACCATTTTGTTTCAATCAATGACCTGTGTCAATAAACCATTGAGTTCGTTTGGGTATTTTTTTGAGTCGCCGGAACAGTCGCAGAAAACAGGCAAAAAAGCTTTCAGCAAGGTTCGCGGTAATAAATTTAAATATAGAAAACTAATCAAAACACCAGACTAGCTGGCTTTGCGCGTCGTTTTTTTCTTGGCGCGCTTCTTTCTGGCCGGCGCCGCCGCGATCAATTCCTTACATTCCTCCAGGCTGAGACTGGCAGGCTCTTTATCTTTCGGGATTTTCGCGTTCTTTTTGCCATCCGTGACATAGGGGCCATAGCGACCATTTAGTACCGAAATGTTGTCTTCTTCAAATATTTTGATTTGTTTTTCAGCGTCGGCCTTCTTTTTCTCTGCAATTAGCTCCAACGCTCGCTCCAGCGTCACCGTATAGGGATCATCTTCTTTTTTAAGCGAGACGAATTTACTCCCATAACGAATATACGGGCCAAACCGACCGACACTGGCCGCCACTTCCTCACCTTCTTCGGTCTCACCGAGCGCACGAGGTAATTTAAATAATTCCAGCGCTTCTTCCAGCTCAATGGAATCCAATTTTTGACCCGGCCTCAAACCGGCAAATTTCGGTTTATCCTCGTCATCTTTGGTACCAATTTGCGCATAAGGACCATAGCGTCCAATCCTGACGGAAACTTCCTTGCCAGATTTAGGATCGGTACCCAGCACTCTTGCTTGCGCAACCTCGCTGCGGCTAACATTTTCATCTTTATCCTGGACTTGCTTAATAAAAGGGGTCCAAAAATCTTTCATCAACGGCACCCAGTCCTTCTCACCTCGAGAGACCGCGTCCAATTCATCTTCCAGTTTTGCCGTGAAATCGTAATCCACGTAGTCTTTGAAATGATTAGTCAGGAAATTGTTTACGATTTTACCAACATCGGTAGGATAGAATCGCTTACTTTCCAGCTCTACGTATTCCCTGTTTTGCAGGGTAGAAATAATACTGGCGTAAGTCGAAGGTCGGCCAATTCCATATTCCTCTAATGTCTTCACCAGACTGGCCTCGGAATATCTGGGGGGCGGCTCGGTGAAATGCTGCTCATTGCGAATCTCGACTAGTTTTATTTTTTCTCCTTCTTCCAACTGCGGCAGCATTTTTTCATCATCTTCTGCGGCATCAGCATCATCTTTACCCTCAAGATAGACTTCCATGAAACCAGGGTCAGCAATACTGGAACCATTAGCTCGGAAGTTATTACCTTCGCCACACGACATGTCTACCGCCACAGTGTCGATGGTAGCATGCTGCATCTGTGAGGCCATCGCACGTTTCCAGATCAATTCATAAAGCTTAAATTGCTCCGGGGTTAAACTACCTTTAATGTCTGCAGGCACGCGCTTCACCGAAGTAGGTCGAATTGCTTCGTGCGCCTCTTGCGCATTTTTTGACTTGGTTTTGAAAGTTCTTGGGCTATTCGGTAATGCTTTATTGCCGTAACGCTCTTCAATAAAACTGCGTATTTCATCAATAGCTTCTTTGGCGAGGTTGACTGAATCGGTTCTCATGTAAGTAATTAACCCTTCTGCGCCTTCTCCTACATCGATACCTTCATAAAGTTGTTGTGCGATACGCATCGTCCGCTGTGCGGTAAAGCCAAGTTTTCTTACCGCTTCCTGTTGCAGCGTTGAAGTAATAAAAGGTGCGGCCGGTTGGCGCTTACGTTGTTTTTTGGTGACCTTATCAACATGCAGTTCGCCGTCCGCGGCCTTTAACAAGGTTGATTTAACTTTATCGGCCTGCTTCTCTGAGGTAACAGTAAACTGTTTTAACTTCTCACCTTCAAAAATATTCAGCTTGCCCAGGAATTTGCTCTTTTTATGTTCTAAATCAGCTTCTATCGTCCAGTATTCTTTTGGTTTAAACGCCTCGATTTCCGCCTCACGCTCAACAATTAATCGAAGCGCTGGAGACTGGACACGTCCGGCCGAAAGACCGCGCTGAATTTTTTTCCACAGTAACGGTGATAAATTAAACCCGACCAGATAGTCCAATGCCCGCCGTGCCTGTTGAGCGTCAATCAGATCTGTTGCCAGTTCGCGGGGATGCTCAATAGCTTCCTGAATTGCAGACTTGGTCACTTCATGGAATACGACTCGGTGTACCTGCTTGTCCTTTAATACGCCTTTCTCTTTCAATAATTCGTATAAGTGCCAGGAAATGGCCTCACCCTCGCGGTCCGGGTCAGTAGCAAGATAGAGGGTATCGGCCTTCTTCAAAGCCTTGGTGATGGCATCAACCGCCTTGGCACTTTTTTCAATGGCTTCGTATTTCATACTGAAATCATTTTCCGGGTCGACCGCTCCGGTTTTAGGTAATAGGTCACGAACATGGCCATAAGACGCCAAAACCTTGAAGTCTTTGCCAAGATAGCGCTCCAGGGTTTTTGACTTTGCGGGAGACTCTACGATAACTAGTGAATTAGGCATAACACTGCATCAAAATATAATTATCTATGGGTTAAACGAGTAACTAATGGATAATCGCTTGAATATCATCCATCAGAATGTCTTCCATCCAGGTAAACTCTGCTTCTTTGCCAGGACGATTAAATAACACCATTAATACTACCCATTTCAATTGCTGAAGTTCAATGTACTCGGTTTCCAGCGCCATAACACGATCAATAACCAGTTCTCTATCTTCACAATCTATGACACCGGTTTGTTCCAGGAATAATAGAAAACCCTTGCACTCAGCGTCCAACTTTTCATTTTCTATATCATTAAATATCCGAATGGAACGAGAGCAAACAGGATCTTGTGTTAACTCATCTTTTTGCAAGGATAAGGACTCCAGCCAATCAATGGCCTTATTGACCTGTATATCGGTAAAACCAGCATCGGCCAACTGGGATTTCAGACCTTCCTGGTCAGGAGAGATGTCGATTTCCTCCTCAACGTAGTGATCGAATAAATAAATAAGTACATCCAACACTGATTCTTTCATAAACTCCAATCTCTATACACAGCGACAATATTTTCCTCCTTGTCTGGTTTCAATCAGTCCTTTTAGTTCAAGTGTTAACAGCATGGAGGAAACTGCATCAGCCGTCAATCCTGATAAATTTATCAATTCATCCACACCAATATCATCATATCCCATATGTTCAAGGAAGTTTTTGGCATATTGATCCAGATCCGTTAATGGATCGTGATTGCTTACTTTGTGACTTTTATCTTCAAAGGCTAATCCAACCAATGGGGCCAATTCCTCAAGGATATCTTCGACTGTTTCTACCAGTTTGGCTCCCTGTTTGATTAATTTATGTGTCCCTTTTGCCAGTGGGTTGTGAATGGAACCCGGTATGGCAAAGACTTCGCGTCCTTGTTCAAGTGCATATTGCGCAGTAATTAACGAACCACTTTTCATCGCGGCCTCTACCACCAACACGCCAACACTCATGCCGCTAATGATTCTATTACGTTGGGGAAAATTACCGGGGGATGGCTTTGTGCCTGGAGGGTATTCAGAGAGTAACAAGCCTGATTGACTTATCTGCTGCGCCAATGACTTGTGTTTGGCAGGATAGATCGAGTTCAAGCCATTGCCCATTACTGCGACGGTTGTGGCATTAGCCTTTAAAGCGCCGACATGACCATGATAGTCAATACCCAATGCCAGACCACTGCAAATACTGAGCCCTGTTTCAGCAAGTAAAGAAGCAAATTCTTCGGCAAGTTTGCGGCCGGTTTTAGTTGGGTTGCGACTGCCAACAATGGCAAATTGTATATGTTTGATCGCTTCAATCTGCCCAATGGCATATAAAACTGGGGGCGGTGCGTATATTTCCTTTAGTAAGCTCGGATAAACCTCATCGTCTATGGTAATGATGAAATGTTCCGGTTGTTCTAACCATGCCAACGCTTTATCAAGTTGCGCTGAACTAGTAGCACGTAGCGCATTTATTATGGCGGTTTTAAATCCGAGTTGCGTCAGCTCGCTTGATTCTGCAGAGAACACACTGGCTGGAGATGAGAAATGGTCGAGTAAAGCCCTACACTGAACAGGACCGATACCCTTAGTTAAAGTAAGCCGTAACCAATCCTTGTGCTGTTGCTTAACATCCATATTTTCATATCTACAAGCATTGACATCGTTGAATTAATGCAATCACACATCCCTGCTACTACCTCATAACACTACAAACTCTTCACTGCATCCAGGACGTGAACTGCACCATGCGTCTCCATCACCAGCGCGTAGCTGATCTTGCTAAATGTACGAAATACCATGGCTACGCCCACATATTCTTCAGGCAGCGTAACCTGTTCAGTTTTAGCCTTCTTATTAGCAATATACGGGAGTGTTTTGTCAAATGCATCAATTGTCTCACCCATCGCATTCACAATCTGTCGAACTGCACGACTAGCATGACCAGGGTTGGTATCCAAGAACTCAGCTTCTCTGGCAGCTTTCTCGGCCGGACGGTCAGCCAGATTTGGACCAAAACGATCGGTCACGACCTTACCACTTTGATATATGCCCAGGACATTACCGGGTTCTATGCCTTGCTCATCCCCAAGGTTCAATACAACTATTTGATATTGACCTATCTGCGAGACACCATCGACAACAGACAGTATCTGCCCGTCAACCTCACGGCTGGTTGAACTGGGAATAAACTCGGAACTAATATCTTCATTTGATTGCGCTACCAGGCGATCACCGGTTAATACTTCTCTGTCTACACTGGTAATCACGGCAGAGGCAGGATCACCCAGTTTTTCAATGATGGCATCGCCGACATAAATGGCTTCATAGCCAAGAATCACTTTTTGTCCCTGCTTGGCAGCTTTGGGATCGATGTAGGGCTCACCTTGTCGATAAATAGAGTAGCGTTTGTTATCGTCGCCTTCAGGTATCCCTCTGACGTAGATTGTATTTCCGGTTGCAGCAATCAAATGCTGGTCATAGCTGGATACCACATAGGGCCATTGCTCCAGCTCATTATCGTCCAGTACCAGCGGACGCTCTAGGAACTGTTGAATCGCATCGACAGGAATTGTTTGAATCGCATCGACATTATCAGAGCTACGGATCTGCGGAGACAGTTTGACCGTCCTGCCAGACACGACCTGGCCGGTTCCGCGCTCGACATTTAATACCGGCATACCATCCTGGTAGCTAAGAGAAATGATATCACCGGGGTAAATAAGATGCGGGTTCGCGATCTGCGGGTTTACATTCCAGATTTCCGGCCAGCGCCAGGGTTGTTCCAGAAATCGGGCTGAAATATCCCATAGAGTATCGCCTTTAGTCACGGTATATTTGCCAGGATTATCCGGGTTAATCGCCAATTCATCCGCTGATGGAGCCAGCGAAAACGCAAATAAAGCGATTAAAATCAGAATTTTATTTAACATGTTTGCTACCTTACATGATTTCCTTAATGTAGATTAGCAAAAAGTCTAGCAAAATGTTAGCAGGTAAACCATTTTATTGTTGTATTACTGCAACTTGTTGATTTTTCTATATACTAATACGAAATAATTGTAATCTTACGAGAGATATTCACATGGCTACATTTGAAGTTTTACATTTCCCCGATGAAAGGTTGAGGAAAAAGGCCGTTCCGGTTGAAAAGATAAATGATCAAATTGTAACCATCGCAAAAAATATGCTCGAAACCATGTATGACGAGGGTGGTATTGGCCTCGCCGCTACCCAGGTCAATATTCAAAAACGGATTGTTGTCATCGATTTATCAGAAAACAGGGACGCACCACTCTTTTTGATTAATCCCGAAATACTGGAAAAAGATGGCATCGAAACCATGCGGGAAGGCTGCCTGTCAGTACCGGATTACTTTGAAGTGGTAGAGCGAGCGGAGACAATCAAATATCAGTATACCAATCTTGATAACCAACTTGTGGTCGATACCACCGACGGACTTCTCGCTGTTTGCATACAACATGAGATCGACCATTTAAATGGTAAGCTATTTATCGACTACTTATCCCCCCTAAAAAGGCAACGACTTAAAAAGAAGATCGAAAAACAAGAAAAATTACAGCACAACGTGCTGTGAGCGCAAAAAAGTTACGCATCGCTTTTGCTGGCACCCCTGAAATCGCCAGCCATATTCTGCAGGCGATCATTGATAGAGCTGAGCAAGATATATCGTTGGTGTTAACCCAGCCAGATAGACCGGCCGGGCGTGGCAGAAAACTCAAACCTTCCGAAGTTAAAGCATGCGCACTCGAGCATTCGCTGCCAGTGATGCAACCAGCGAATAAACAGGAATTGGAGCAAGTCGCGCTTAATGACGTCGATCTATTATTAGTCGTCGCTTACGGCATCGTCATCTCGGCCGATGTCATCAATACGCCAAAACTAGGTTCGGTTAATGTACATACTTCCCTGTTACCAAGATGGCGCGGCGCAGCTCCGATTCAACGCTCGATAGAAGCAGGCGATCAGCAAACCGGAATCAGTTTTATGCAGATGGATGCAGGTCTGGATACCGGCCCTGTCATCTCACAACATGTTTGTGCTATCGATTCGAATGAGACAGCGGGTTCCCTGCATGACAAATTAGCGAGACTAGCAAGCGAAAACATTCACGAATTATTAACTAGTATCGCTAATGGAGATAGCCAGGCGACGCCTCAGACCGAATCGCTTAGCTGTTATGCAAGAAAGATCAGCAAAGCAGAGGCTGCGCTGGACTGGAACCAACCAGCCAAGTTGCTTGAAAGAAAAATCAGGGCCTTTAATCCTTTTCCCGTTTGTTATACCACGTTAAACGGATTAGCTATGCGTATCTGGCAAGCAACATGTAAAGACTATTCTGGCAACCTCGACGTTGGTCAGGTCATTAATACAGACAAACATTCTATCGATGTCATTACCAGCGACGGCATATTGGCCATCAATAAACTGCAATTACCCGGTAAACGTCCTGTGACAGTCGCCGACTTTCTTAATAGTCGACCGGATTTTTTCCATACTGCTTAAACTGACTGGTTCCATGACAGCTAGATTCATCGCAACTCAGATACTGGGCAATGTCATAGAAAAAAAGATGCACTTATCGTTTGCGCTGGAACAGCAAGCCTTGCTTAAAGCCAACGATAAAGCACTGGTCCAGGAATTATGCTACGGAAGTTTACGTTGGTTCCTGCAACTTAATGCGATTCTCGATGCGTTACTTGAAAAGCCGATCAGAAAAAAAGATAGCCTGATTAAATACCTGATCATTATCGGCTTATACCAATTGAAATACATGCGTATCCCTAACCATGCCGTGGTCAGTGAAACAGTCAAGGTCTGCAAGAAAATAAAAAAAGAGTCGGCCAAGGGATTGGTTAATGCAATATTAAGGCGCTATCTTCGTGAACAGGATGAATTAAACGCCATGCTCAATAGGGATGATAATAGTTTACATGCACACCCCGATTGGTTAATTGATGCGCTGCAAGCCGACTGGCCCTTGGAATGGCGCAGCATCGTTAAGGCCAATAATCAAAAACCGCCGATGTATCTTCGTGTCAACCAACAGAAAACAACACGAGAGGCTTATCTGAAAAAACTATCCGATGCAGGTCTGGAAGCTGCTAGCACGCCTTTCTCTAAGCAGGGAATTAAACTGAATAATGCATGCCAGGTCGAGGACTTGCCCGGCTTTTACCAGGGTATGGTCTCGGTGCAGGATTTATCAGCGCAGTTAGCATGCCAATATCTCAAATTACAACCGGACTTAAATATACTAGACGCTTGTGCAGGCCCAGGTGGCAAAAGTGCACATATACTTGAATCGCAACCATTACTGCAACGGGCAACATTGATAGAAAAAGTACCCGCTCGTGCAAAAAAAATTGAGCAAACTTTACAAAGAGTAGAGCTTAACGCCGAATTAATTATCGATGATGTCTGTCATATCGATAGTTGGTGGGATGGTGAACACTATGATCGCATCTTGTTAGATGCCCCTTGCTCGGCATCAGGCGTAATCCGACGTCATCCCGATATTAAGCTGCTTCGTACTCAGGAAGATGTAGAAAAAATTAATCACCTGCAATCAACCATGCTACAGAAGCTATGGAACGTGCTAAAACCGGGAGGCATACTGTTATACGTGACCTGTTCAGTGTTAAAAATTGAGAATACAAAGACAATCGAAAACTTTATTAAACAACATAATGATTGCGAGTTAGATGTGATTAACGATAGTTGTGGTGCCGATACCGGCTATGGTTTACAAATCTTGCCCGGCGATGATGATATGGACGGTTTTTTTTATGCCCGTCTGAAAAAAAACTGATGATTAAAGCAAACGCGAATAATTTGAGCCTCTATATCACGCTCTTGCTACTGACCAGCATGCAGCTGGCCAAAGCTGATGTCATGCTGGCATCATTAGATCCTTATATAGAAAACAATCAACACTTTATTGACGCCAGCTTTGACGTCGAATTAACCGATGAGATAACCAAAGCCTTGTTACAGGGTATTCCCATTGTCCTCAATACAGAAATACAAATATTGAAAAAAAGGAAATGGTTTCCAGACAAAAAACTCAAGACCATTAACTTACGTTACGAACTCGAACACCGCCCGTTGACGCAGGATTACTTCACATTCAATTTCAACAACGGCAACAGCCGTTCTTTTGATGACCTTGATTCAGCATTAAAATATATTGGCACCATTAATCATTTTGCCGTACTGGATGAAAACCTTTCTTTACCTGACAGTAATCTTAGCGGACGAATTCGCAGTTATCTCGACCTTGATGCGCTTCCAACTCCGATGAAACCGCAGATATATTTTTCACGCGAATGGCAATTGAATAGTGATTGGCAAAACTGGGAATTGGGAAAATGAAACGCGGTATCAAGTTAATCACCTTTGCCGGTTTTAGCCTGTTCCTACTGATGCTGGGCTCGTTGTTGCTAATGAGTCACTCGCTGCAGAACCCGGAATTGTTTGATCAATATTATTCCATTCTGTTCATTCTTAATGTTATCGGATTATTCAGCCTGATTGTGTTAATCGCGATAAATTTCAGGCGTTTGTTCAGACAAGCAAAACATCAGGTGATTGGTTCAAAAATGGCCATACGCCTGGTCATGATTTTTTCACTACTATCGGTAACGCCGGTGTTGGTTGTGTACTATTTTTCGCTCGATTTTCTTCACCGCGGCATCGATAGCTGGTTCGATCTTAGAGTAGAACAGGCACTGGACAACTCACTCGAGTTAAGTCGGTTGGCGCTGGATGTGCGTATGCGCGAACTGCTGAAAACCACAGAACAAACTGCCAAGGAACTGAGCGAATTTCGGGATGCAGTATTACCATTTGAAATTGACCAGTTTCGTGAGCAAATTGTTGCCAATGAATTGACCTTATTTAATGGCAAGAAAACCATTATTGCTTCCAGTTCCAACGATACCAGCAGCCTGGTGCCGGATTTACCTGGCGATAATATCTTGTTGCAATTACAACAAGGCAACAGCTATATCGGATTGGACGTGATTAAAAATGCCGAATTGTTAATTCGAATCGTTACGGCTGTGCCTCAGTTTGATATTGAAAAAGAAACGCGTGTGCTACAAGCACTATTCCCTATTTCGGAAAGGATGAATCGACTGACAGAAAGTGTGCAGTCTTCTTACATTAAATATAAAGAACTGTCTTATCTCAGAGAACAACTTAAAGTCAGCTTCATTATTATTCTGACGCTGGTGTTATTATTTAGCATCTTTAGTGCAGTATGGGCTGCCTTTTATTCATCGGCTAATCTGGTCGCACCCGTCAAAAATCTGGCCAAAGGTACGCGTGCCATTGCCGAAGGTAATTATGATACGCGCTTACCGGTGCCCAGCAATGACGAGCTTGGTTATCTGGTCGCATCGTTTAACGATATGACAGATCGAATTGAACAAGCCCGGAACAATGCAAGTGCCAGTCAGCAAGAGGCGGAAGAACAACGACGCTATCTTGAAACGGTGCTATCACGGCTCTCCTCCGGTGTGTTGGTCATTAACCCGTCAGGCTATCTTGAGAAAATAAACGTGAGCGCTGCTTTGATCTTGCAGATCGATGATGCCAGCCTGGAGAAATACGACCTGATCACATTATCAGATGAATATACAAGGCTCACGCCCTTCTTCGAATGTATATCGAACAATATTGACGAGCACAATGATGAATGGCGTGAGCAAGTGACGATCCAGGATAATACCGGCGAACAGTTTCTTATGATTAGCGGAGCCTTGTTAACAAATAACAATAAAGATGTCATTGGTCACGTCATCGTGTTTGACGAAATTACAGCATTAATTAAAGGTCAACGCGACGCCGCCTGGAGCGAAATGGCAAGGAGACTGGCACATGAAATTAAAAACCCGTTAACGCCGATTCAATTAGCAGCAGAACGTTTGCGGCATAAATATTTGCCTGGCATGGAGTCCACGCAGTCTGACACAATGGACAGAATGACAAACACCATAATTCAGCAAGTCGATACCATGAAAGATATGGTAAACAGTTTCTCTGATTATGCCCGTGCACCAGAATTCAATCCCGATAAACTCGACATCAAAAAATTATTACAGGAAGTCATCGATTTATTCAGTACCATGGACTACGGCAATAAAGTTGAGATTGAGATTGAACAGAACCTCCCTGATATTTACGGTGATGAGAAAAAACTCCGCCAGGTGTTCAACAACCTGTTGCGAAACGCGGTCGATGCCAATGCCTCTGATGAAGATAATTATTTGCACATCACGGCCGGACTCATCAGCAAAAATGATCAGGATATGATCGAAATCAGAATTATCGACCGGGGTCCGGGTATAGACAGCAGTATAGTGAATAGCCTGTTTGAACCCTACATTACGACTAAACAAAAAGGTACCGGACTCGGACTACCGATTGTCAAAAAGATTATCGATGAACATAATGGTGTCGTTTGGCTGGAAAATAATGAAAACGGTAACGGTGCTACCGCAGTCATTCGTTTACCGGTATTTCACTCTGCTTACGACTTTAAACAAAACAAACGTCAGATATCATGAGTAAACGCAGCATACTTGTCGTCGATGATGAACCGGATATTAGAAATCTTGTTCAGGAAATTCTGGTCGATGAAGGTTTTTCCGTCACTGCGGCTGAAAATGCTGAACAGGCCAAACAACGCATTGGCGAATTCCAGCCGGATCTGATCCTGCTTGATATCTGGATGCCGGATATCGACGGCATTACCTTACTTAAAGAATGGAAAGAACAAGACAATATTGATGCAGCTGTCGTGATGATGTCCGGCCATGGCAATGTCGAAACGGCTGTAGAGGCGACCCGACACGGTGCCTACGACTTTATCGAAAAACCGCTTTCTATCGCCAAATTACTTCTCACAATAAAACATGCACTGGAGACAACCTCACTACAGCAGGAAAATCTGCAACTCCAACATTCAGGTTTTAACAAAATACAACCTATTGGAAAAAGTCCGCAAATTAATCAGCTACGCGATCAATTAAGACGCATCGCCAGTCACGACACGCCGGTTATTATGCTGGGTGAATCCGGTACGGATAAGGAATTGTACGCGCGCTATCTGCATTCTATTAGTCCCAGAAAAGATGGGCCATTCATCACAATTAGCGTTTCAGCCTTGAATAAAGATCATGCTGAAAATGAACTGTTTGGTATTGAGACAGATAACCAATTACAGCCGGGTTACCTCGATCGCGCCCAGGGCGGCGCACTGTTCATCAAGGACATTGCTGAACTTAACAGCCAACTTCAATCCAGGCTGCACGACGTACTGGAAACAAAAAGCTTTAGCCATGTTGGCGGTACTGATGCCATTAATCTGGATACCAGAATCATCTCTGCCACCCGTTACGATATTGAGCAGCTGATTAATGACGGTAAATTCAGGGACGATTTGTATTATTTGTTAAATATATTGCCGGTGAATATACCGGCCTTACGTGAACATTTTGAAGATGTGCCGGCTATACTCGAATATTACGTAAACTTTTTTATAGAGACTGAAGGTCTGCCTTATCGCAGATTTAGCGTGGCTGCACAAAACAGATTACGAACTTACAACTGGCCGGGAAATATTCGCGAACTGAAAAACCTGGTGCAGCGAATGCTGATAATGGGCACGCAGGAGACTATCGAAATCGAGGAAGTTGAGACGGCGCTCGGTAATATTGACAATAAAACCACTGCTTCCAATTCTGGTTCATTTAATTTTGATCTACCCTTACGCGAGGCCAGAGAAAATTTTGAAAAAGCTTATCTGGAGTATCAACTTGAAAAAGCCAATGGCAGTGTCAGTAAAGTTGCTACCATTGTCGGCATGGAAAGAACTCACCTGTATCGAAAACTGAAGACGCTTGGAATCGAATTGAAATGAAAATCATCATACTCGGAGCGGGTCAGGTCGGTATCTCTGTTGCCGCCAACCTGGTCAATGAAGATAACGACATTACACTGGTGGATAACAATCCTGCGGCTTTGCAACTGGTCAGTGAACGTTATGACCTGAGGACGGTTACCGGCGTTGCCTCACACCCCTCGGTATTGGAAAAAGCCGGTGCACGTGACGCCGATATGATCCTCGCCGTCACCAATAGTGATGAAGTCAACATGATCGCATGTCAGGTAGCTTATACGCTTTATCATACGCCTACCAAGATTGCGCGTATAAGAGAGCAAGCCTACCTGGCAAATAATGCATTATTTGCCCAGGAGGCACTGCCTGTCGATGTGCTAATCAGTCCGGAAAAACTGGTAACTGAATCGATTCAACGTTTGATTCAACACCCCGGCGCACTGCAGGTTGTTGACTTCGCCTCCGGCAAGGCACAGATCGTTGCTATTAAAGTCGCTTATGATGGCAAGTTAGTCAGTCACTCAATTCGCAATCTCAAGAACGAACTGGCCAATATCGATTATCGCATTGTGCTGATATTCAGAGATGGGAAACCGTTGATACCTGATGGTGATACCGTTATCAAAACCAACGACGAATTATTTTTTCTCAGTTCATCAGATTCGATCGACCGTCTTTTACAAGTCATTCGCAATAATGAGAAACCGTTAAAAAATATCATTATTGCTGGTGGCGGTAATATTGGCTTGCGACTGGCAAAATCACTCGAAGATAATTACAAGGTAAAAATGATCGAGATGGATCCGGTCAAAGCACGTTTTGCCTCAGAGGAATTGAATAATACTGTCGTACTAAACGGTGATGCGGCTGATGAAGAATTATTGGTCGAGGAAGACATTGAACATACTGATGTCTATTGTTCATTAACCAATGCGGATGAAGCGAATATTATTTCATCTATGCTTGCCAAGCGGCTTGGGGCACATAAGGTTATGGCTTTAATCAATCGCGCCGCTTATGTGGATCTGATGCAAAGTAATACCATCGATATTGCTATCTCACCACAACAGGCAACAATAGGCAGTCTGTTAACGCACATCCGAAAAGGCGATGTCGCAGCTGTACATTCACTGCGCAGAGGCGCAGCCGAATCGATCGAGGCCATTGCACATGGCGATAAAAGTTCATCAAACGTAGTCGGAAAAAAGATCAATGATATTGCGCTTCCAGAAAGCGCAACCATCGGCGCGATAGTCAGAGGTGATAAAGTGATCATTGCTGATAGCAACACTGTGATCGAAGCCGAAGATCACGTCATCATTGTTGTTGCTGATAAACGCGATGTATCCGCTGTAGAGAGTCTGTTCCAGGTAGGCATCACGTTTTTATAACTCATCAGGGCGACGGAAATACGATTATGCAACTGGGTGTGATACAGCGAATCCTTGGCATCTTGCTGTCATTATTCAGCTTTACGATGTTTCCGCCGCTTATCGTCGCACTGATGTATAAAGACGATACCATCATGCCGTTTTTATCGGCATTTGGCCTGATTCTCACGATTGGATTAACGCTGTGGTATCCGGTTCGTACTATTAAAAAAGAACTGCGATTCCGGGATGGCTTCATTATTGTCGTATTATTCTGGGCCGGTCTTGGGTTGACCGGGAGCGTGCCATTGATCCTTGCCGACACGCCTGAATTATCCATCACTGATGCCGTGTTTGAATCAATTTCCGGACTGACCACCACCGGCGCAACCATCATGACCGGACTTGATGTACTGCCTAAATCCATTCAATTTTATCGCCATGAACTGCAATGGCTGGGCGGCATGGGGATTATTGTATTGGCGGTAGCAATTTTACCGATGTTAGGTATTGGTGGTATGCAGCTTTATCGTGCTGAAACGCCGGGCCCGGTGAAAGACACCAAACTGACGCCACGCATTACCGAAACAGCCAAAGCACTATGGTATATTTATTTAAGTATGACTATTGTTTGTGCCGTGGCGTATTGGTTGGCAGGCATGACCGGTTTTGATGCCATTGCGCACAGCTTTTCAACGGTATCAATTGGTGGCTTTTCTACGCATGATGCCAGCATGGGCTATTTCCAAAGTCCGGTGATTGAAACCGTCGCCATCGTTTTCATGTTGCTATCAGGAATAAACTTCAGCCTGCATTTTATTTCATGGCGTAATATTACGGTTCAACCTTACTGGCAGGATTCTGAATTAAAAGCCTACCTGAGTATCGTGTTTTTCATTACCTGTATCATTGCCAGTTATCATGTCTATACCAATGGCTATGCCTCGTTTGGTAAGGCGTTTGAAGACAGCCTGTTTCAAACCGTATCCATCGCTACTACCACAGGCTTTACCACGGCTTCCTACCAAAGCTGGCCCAGCTTCATGCCGGTATTATTGTTATTTTCGAGTTTTATCGGTGCCTGTGCCGGCTCAACCGGAGGCGGGATAAAAGTCATACGTATATTATTGTTGTTTAAACAGGGCATGCGCGAGATTAAAAGACTGGTACATCCTAACGCAGTGTTCATCATCAAGGTCGGCAATAAACCGATACCGGAACGCATTATTGAAGCGGTCTGGGGATTTTTTGCCGCTTACATTGCCGTGTTTGTGTTCTTACAATTGGCGTTGATGGCAACGCAAATGGATCAAGTCACAGCATTTTCAGCGTTGGCTGCCTGTATCAATAACCTGGGACCTGGCCTTGGCGATGTCAGTTATCACTATGGCAACATCAGTGATGTTTCCAAGTGGATACTCTGTTTTGCAATGCTGTTAGGACGACTTGAGATCTTTACTTTGCTGGTCATTCTGACACCCACATTCTGGCGACGATGAGTCAAGCTGACAAAGAGAAATGGGAACAACGCTATCAGGACAAGGTATCTGTATTACCTGAACCCGCCAGAGTATTAAGCGAAAATCTACATTTGTTACCGACTCATGGTGATGCGCTGGATCTTGCCTGCGGACGCGGTGGTAATGCCCTATGCCTGGCGAAGCAAGGACTTGATGTGACAGCATTCGATATTGCGGAAACTGCACTTAAGCAACTGCAACAGGAGGTAACAGCACAGGGACTCAGCATTAAAACAATTTGTGAGGATGTCACAGAGTCACTACTGAACCCGGATAGTTTCGATGTCATTGTTGTTAGCCATTTTCTTCAACGTGATTTATTTGAGCACTTAAAGGCGGCGGTTAAACCAGGCGGTCTGATTTTCTATCAAACATTTATTGCCGATAAACCTGATAATATAGGGCCTTCAAACCCGGCATACTTGCTCAATAACAACGAACTGCTAAAACTTTTCCTGGATTGGTATGTATGCGTATATCGAGAAGAAGCAAAAACAGGAAAACTCGATAAGGGTTTTCGTAATGAAGCCTACATCATTGCAAAAAAAGCAAGTGAGAGATAATGAGTATCATCAATAACTTTGAAACCATGCTGGAAAACGGAAATGACAGCTCACTATTACGCTACAGTCTCGGTAATGAATATTACAAATTAAAGGAATATACCAAAGCTATCGAACACCTTGATAAGGCGATTGAACAACAGCAGGATTATTCCGCTGCCTGGAAACTCTACGCGAAGGTATTGGCTGAATCAGGAAAAACAGAAGAAGCGGTTAAAGCTTATGCACAAGGTATCAGCGTCGCAGAGAAAAACGGCGACAAACAAGCTGTGAAAGAGATGACGGTTTTTCTAAAACGCCTGAAAAAATAAGTTATTGATGTAATTCAAGCGTTCCGACTAACTCAGAAATGTGTTGCATGCCAGCTTTATTCAGATAGTCGACAATCCCTTTGTTAAGCTTGGGACAAACAAGCGGTTCATAAAACAACGCGGTACCTATACCCACTGTTGATGCACCGGCGATGATGAACTCAATCGCATCTTCTACTGAAGTTATGCCGCCTTGACCGATAATAGGTACATTATGCTGTTTAGCGACTTGATAAACCTGATGCACCTTTAATAATGCAATCGGTTTAATTGCCGGGCCGGACAAGCCGCCTTGATTATTACCGATGATTGGCTGCCGTTTATCGATATCTATCGCCATACCCATCAAGGTATTAATCACTGCAAAACCATCAGTGCCCGCCTCAATACAGCGTCGCGCATTTTCTGCGATGTCTGTTTGATTCGGCGATAATTTGGTGATAATCGGTTTAGATGTTGCCCTTCGACAGACTTCCACTACCCGTGCTGACATATCGGGATCGTTACCAAATGCAACGCCACCTTCTTTTACATTGGGGCAGGAAATATTAATCTCCATCGCATCAATCGGCGAATCGTCAAAGATACGTGTGACTGCTTCGTACTCTTCAACCGTTGAACCTGAGAGATTGGCAATAAAACGCGTTTCATTAAAATCCAGATTAGGAAGATATTCGTCGACGACAATTTTGGATCCGGGGTTTTGCAAGCCAATGGCGTTTAACATACCCATATAGGTTTCAGAAATACGATGTGGCGGGTTGCCCAGCCGCGGCTCCAGGGTAGTGCCTTTCAAACAGATCGCGCCAACATCGGTATTAGAAAAACCATCAATGCGCGTATACTCTTCGCCAAAGCCGACACAACCAGATAGCAATATCAGCGGCGTATTGAATTTCAATCCACAAAAGTCAACGGCTATTCGCTGTTTATCTTGATCCGAAAGTGCGTAATTTTCCATGCTGATTATTATCGTTTGGCGCTATACAATCTGTTTATGTTTAATATCGTGTTATTCGAACCCGAAATACCACCTAATACCGGCAATATTATGCGCCTTTGTGCAAACACAGGTAGCGAGCTTCATTTAATCCACCCGCTTGGATTCGATATTAATGAAAAAAGCCTGCGTCGGGCCGGACTCGATTATATTGATGATTCTATTGTACATCACTATGAAAACTATCAAGACTATTTCGAAAAGAATAATACGCAACAACTCTATGCCATAGAGACCAATGGCATAAAGCGTTATACCGATTGCCATTTTAGCAAGGGCGTCAGTTTTATGTTTGGTCCGGAAACACGCGGACTACCGATTCATATTCTTGATTCAATACCAAAAGATAACGTTTTAAGAATACCGATGCTTGAAAATAGCCGTAGTCTAAATCTGTCTAACTCAGCAAGTATCGTTGTTTATGAAGCTTGGCGACAAAATAATTTTGAATCAAGTTAAGGGGCATCAGTGATAGAAATATTAATCTGGCGGGAAACATAAGCTAAATCGCCAGCTGCTCCTCGTGTTGCCCTGGATGTCAGTTGAAATACATTATAATTACCAATACCGGATTCATTAAACATCGTGGCCGGCGACGGCAACATCGCACAGGTTAAGGTCACACTATATCCATCACTACTTCCACCGGATAAATTTATCGTTGTTGGTGAGGCAATGCATGCCCCAGGGGCTGCAACGATAATTTGTCGAACCGCCCATTCAATACCGCTACGTGCTGCAAACCATGCCTGCGTCGTGCCCGCTGACACAGTGGTATTTAGTGACGACACACTGGTCAGTGTCGACATATAACCACCAATCAATGCCAACAGCACAATCAAGATAACGGCGACAATAGCACTGAAACCTTGCTGACGTTTTTTTAAACGTATCACGGCTGATTATCCACGTGTGCCTGTTGCAATAAGGTGACGCTGGCACCAGTCAGGCTGGTATCTTGAATCGTAATATTGAGCGTGACCAATGCCGCCCTTGTCGCTGAACCCGGGTCGTAGGAAAAACTACACGACGCTACCTGATTCACCAATAAGTTGCCGGCACCAACCGCCCCGCCTACCGGGTAATTGTCATGCCGGTTTATCTCATTTCCTGAGCAAACAAAACTGACTGGCGTGTCGACGATAAAAAAACGCTGCCGCGGCGACTCAAACGGAAAAGGAGGAGCGCCAGTAAACGTCACTGAGTTTGTCGTCACACCGGTAATATCAGCCAGATTATCATCGTTATACGCATTGGCCCCTAATTGCCCGGTATTGAAAATAACCAGACAATCAGATGTGCTGGCGAGACAGGTGCCGCCGGTTTGTATATTAGCAACCGTCGTCGCATTGAGTAAGCCCATGACTTCGAAACAATCGGCAGTCGATGCAAAATCAAGCCTGTCATCTACAACTGCGCCGCCACAAACCGATACAGCACCACCTGGAAACGTTCGATAACGACCGCCATCAAGTGTACGTAAGAATTCAATCGTAGTGCCGCCAGTCACACGAATACTATTGGGTAAAGCTAAACGTATCTCACGTGTCATTCGCTGCAAGGCCGTATCTGCAATATCAACCAATCGAGCACGTTTTTCTACATCAATAAACGCTTGAATTGGGCCACGGAGTACCAGAAACAACACACCGGATAATATGCCGATCACGAGTATCACCACGATCAATTCGATCAAAGTGAAGCCTTTTTTATTCAACGCTCTCATATCAACATCAAAAATTGGCTTTAAAGCTGCTTAAGCTAGTTGTTGTGCCTGTCGTGTGCGTCACATCAATATCAATCCGCACAACCTGGCCTGCATTGGCATTAAGTCCATTTAACATAGTGCCATTATCCGCCACCGCAACATTAACCGTGTAATCTCCTAATGTTCCAATAGGATTACCATTTTGATCTTGCGCACCGACATCATTCAATCCGTTGTAATCACAGACATCATCAAACACCGCACGACCGGCTTCGGCACCGCCAACCGCATTGATACCGCCACAGGCATTAGGTGCTGCTGTACTGCATGCGGAAACAGAACACTCTGCTGCACAATCTGTTGCTGGATCACCATCAGGATCGAAATCAGGTTCACAAAAACGGGTCAGCATTACCTCTTCCATGTACGCCCTGGCAATCGCATTGGCCTGCACGCGTATTTGTGGATCAATACTATTCTTACCGGCGTTAATAATTAATGTTAAAAAAGCCGTGACACCAATTGACAAAATGACAATGGCGACAACCAGTTCAATCAAACTAAAACCGGCTTGATTTGCCTTAGGGCTCATACGCAAAGCCGGTTTCAGTTGCTACGATTATCGTTCGTGACCCTAAAACTAGTGAGAGATCTCCAGCAGTAGCAGTGGGACGGCCAATATTGTCGAACTGTATTGTTGTTGGGAGGTCCGCAGTAGCCTCAGGTGTACTGTTATCACAGAAATTATTTTGTCCGGTAGCAGGATTGATAATAGTAGTTGCAGCAGCAGGACAACCGGCATTGACTGGTGCAGCAAACTGAACGCTACAATCTACAGCCGTAATCGAAACGCTCACTTCACAACCGGAACCAATCGCCTGCTTTTGAGCAAAACGAATCGCCGCAGTCGTTTGCTGTACAAAGCCTGTTTGCCTAAAACCATCCAGGTTGAGTCTTGGGGCCACATAAGTCGCCAGTATCCCCAACAACAAAATAACTACCACTAGCTCAATCAGGGTAAAACCCGAATAACTCAATGTTGTATTTTGAAGTTTCATTTTATCGATTACCAAGTGTCTGGCTTCATTATCCTGACAACCCGACTAAGGTTTCAAGTAATCAATATAATTCGGATCCACATAACCCGGGTAGTTTGCTGCTTCCACTTCCACATTTTTGAGAAACACCGAGTCAGGGTTCTTCTCAATAAAAAGATTCAACTGTTCTCTTGCCAGATTGACATTCCCTGACAGTAATAGTGTTCTGACATACTCTTCTTGTAATTTTTGATCGTTAGGCAACCACTGCATCGCTGATTCCAACCAGCTTAATACTTCCTTAATAGTTGCCGGTTTTTGCAACAATTTGGGCATGTCCCGATGTAGCATTGCACGCCAAAATAGACTCTTCACACTGTATGGATTTGCCAGGTCCCCTTTTATATATAGCGCATCTGACCTGTTTGCTGGTTCGGGTTTACCTGTTGCTTTGGCTGCATGCAGCCAGATGTCTGCCTCAACCAAATAATAATCTTCATGATACGGTGCAAAACGTCTGGCTAATTCATAATTTTTTAGCGCTGATTTTATATCCAGTTTTTGTTTATCCCGGTTAGCTTTATCAAAATACAGTTGCGCCACTGCCGGTTGTGACAAATATCCTATTAAACTGATCCCAACTAAACATTTAATAATAACCGGGCGAGTATTGATTCGCCTTAAATAATCATCTAACGCTATCGTTTTATTTGAGAAACGATTAAATATCTGGTTGATATAACCAAGATAAGCACCGAACAACAATAATAGAAATGGTATGTAAAATAAAAAATCAACCAAACCATGTATGTAGAATGTGAAAATAGCAGATAGCATTGCAAGTACCGCAATCACTTCATATTTTTCTAGTCGTTGTCGATTTACATATAGCAAGCAAATGATGGCGAATGGTATCGAAAGAAAAAGTAGTAAACCGAATATACCGATTTCCATCCACAGCTGTAAAAAATCGTTATGTACAAAACGCGTTTTATTGCCGATATAAGGTTCTTGCTGATCACGCGTTTGAAAATATTGGTAAGTATGCAGCCCATGACCCAATAATGGTTTCGCTTTAATCTGCTGCCATGCAATATCGAATAATTGAAATCGATGCTGCAAGGTTGAAACTGCTGATTCATGTCGAATGATATTATTCAGATTGCTTCCAAAAGGTTGACTTGTAGTGCTGACCTCAAATTTCAAGTTATTATTGATAGCAAAACAGAAAAAAATTGCTGCTATGCCTATCAGTAATGATTTCATTCGCTTTTTGTGTATCTCGAGTGAAAATAATTTAATAAAAAGAAAAATGAAACTCGCAGTAGCAACAAACGAAATCCAACCACCACGACTTTGTGAAACAATTAGAGCTGCAGATAAAGTATAAATAACGAATAATAAAGATCTTCTATTTTCACTTAATAGATAAAATATAATTAAAGGTAATAACGACATATTTATGCAAGCGGCATAAGTGTTAGGGGTATAAAAAATGGTATTGGCCCTGTTACCCGTATGAATAATATAAGCTGCTCCGGTAAGGTATTGAATTACTCCCCATAACGCGAGTATAACAACAATGCCATTTAGTACTTTAAAACTGTTTATGGCAAAAATAGTATTGACAGAACTAAATAGTAGAAATCCTGCAGATAGAAAAGTAATAAGATAGATTGCATCCTGATATGGAACCGGACGAACAAACACGACATTGGTAATGAGTAAAACAAAAAATGATATTAAGATAATTAATAAGAGATTAATTGGTAACTTAAAATCAAAATAATAAATAAATAATGATAGTAAAACTGAAACACTGGCCCACCACAATATATACCCATTAATAATTGAAATAACTAAAGCTAATATAATAGCAATGCAGATAAAAAAAGAGGGCCAAAAGGCCCTCTTAAAACTGATAACTATCAAACTTTTATCCACTACATAAAGAAGCTGAGAGATTACCGGTGGCACTCGAACCATCAACATTAACAGTTATACCTGTTGGGTCAGCGTTACAAGTTGCCGTTCCAGCAAAAGCTGTTCCTCCAGCATTAATTGTATGTACTCCAGCTCCAGCGGTAATTGTGGTTCCAGTAGGAATACTAGAAAAATCAGCAGCTGTAATTATAGTATTTAACGTTTGCGCAGTTCCTGAGAATTCACCTAACTGAATTACCGCAGATGAAGATATAGTTCCTAGAATACCTTGCGCAACAGCAGTATTAGCGTTTGCAGTTAAATTCGCAAAACGCGGTACAGCTGTTGCTGCCAAAATACCAAGAATTACGATGACTACAACCAATTCAATCAGAGTAAAACCCTGATTCTTTTTCTTTGTCATTTTCATGAGATTGCTCTCCTATTATTGAACCGCAGTTCTTTGATCATTACCCATCCTGTCAGTCGCAACTTTCAGTCATTCCATTCATCGGACAGAAAACCGGTTCCATTCCAGTTTATTACTGGCAAGGCCAGATTCATTTTAATTAATGACTAATTTGTAAATGTAGACTTTAATATCATAAATTACAAGTAATATGCTTTATAAACCATTGTTTTAATTACTTTATCAGTGGAATTAAGCTCCAGATAATGTAAATTGCGGCCAAAATCACTATGAGACCAAAAACTCTCGGGTTTCCCAGTAATATTTGATCGGGTAAGTCTTGATTTTTGTCCAATACTTTCAATGGCTCATCAGAATCTATCCACCTATTCGCGACGGACTCGATGTTTTTGAGGCTGCTGGGTCGTACAAAAATGAATATACTAATGACAATAGCGATGAGCAGTGCCATTATTAACATGTTATATAATACGATAAATAGCCATTTCTCAAATTCCGAGTCAGCGAGTTTAATCACATAAGAATGAACGGTTTCATATCCCAGATAAAACGTCAGCATATAAAAGCAGCCGATACCGATAATTGAGAATGTAAGACCAAATAATCGGTGGTGACGATAGAAAAACCGTTCTCGATAAATAGGCTGGTTAATCTTTTGAAAAAATGAATCGGTAGAAACCCATTTATTCAAGCTGGATGCCCACTGAAATACTTTATTTGGAATGAATAAAAATCCAAAACCTATCGGAACCAATATTAGACCAATTACGAATAAAAATTGTAAAAACCAGACTGTCAACTCATTAGTAATATTCATTTTATTTGTATCTATGACTTCCAGTCATATGTGTTTTGTGCCTGGATCTTAACTGAATTAATCTCATCAACAACCGCTTCATAACTACCATTGTTGTTCTTATCAAGATAATTAACATTCGTTTTGAATATTATTCGGGGTTTGCCTTTCAAAGCTGTCGTAAATAACTCAGGATTACTCACGAGATAAATAAGTAATTTCTGTTCTTGATCAAAGTACCAATTTCCTTCTTCCATTGTATCTTTGGTAAAGCGATTAATTTCACCTGCATAGTTGGCAGGTGAAAAAAAACTAAGAGTGGAATCCGTGCTTTCAAGTAAATCCTCGATATCAGACTGATAGTTTATAGTAGCGGCTGATTGTAAATAACTCATAGGATTCATATCTTCCATCAAGGCCAACTGTTCATATTCACCATTTAATTGGTAAAAAATAGCTTGATACTGCAAAGCGGCATTAATGTTAATGACAGTACTTTCAAACATGCGCTTTTCTGCCTGTGAAAATAATTGCAGCGAATAGCGCATAAACGAACTTAACAAAACCGCAAGAATGATAATCGACATAAATAACTCGAGCCGGGATAAATCGCGACTGATCCACCGGGGTGCTAACCTCATCAATTAACAACTTTCGCTAAATCCCACATCGGCAAAAATACTCCCAGCGCCAGTATTAACACCATTATACCAATGGCAACAATCAAAACAGGTTCAATCGATGCACTCAGGTTTTTGATGTCATAGTCCACTTCGCGATCATAATACTCCGCCACCTCTTCCATCATGTCATCAACCTGGCCGGTCTCTTCCCCCACTGACAACATTTGCAATACTAACGGTGTAAACATTTTCGTCTGTGTAGCGGTACGTGTAAGCGATTCACCTCGCTCTATGCCATTACGCATGCCCAATATTTTGTCACTCACATACTCATTATCGACTGAGCGTGACACGACCGTCATTGCCTGGATCAGTGGTACACCTGATTTTAAACCCATCGAAAACGACCGTGCGAAACGAGATAGCGTCGCACGATAAATAATATCGCCAACAATGGGTATTTTTAGTTTGTATCTATCCCACTGGAAGTGACCATTTTCAGTTTGAATATATAACTTTGACGCCACGATAGCTCCAATAATACCAACCAGTAATGTTGGCCACCATTCAACAAAAAAATCAGACGTTGCCATCAGTAATCGGGTTTGCCAGGGCAATTCTGCACTGGCTTTTTCAAATAAGCCGGCAAATGCCGGAATGACAAAAATATTAATGATGGCTATGGCAATCGCGATAGCAACGATAACGAAGATGGGATAACGCAGCGCCGCTTTGATTCTTTCTCGCGTTTCTTTTTCCCGGTTTAAATATTCGGATATTCTAAAAAATGACTCTTCCAACCGGCCGGTCTCTTCACCGACTCTGACCATGCTGATATACAAAGGAGAAAAAATAGCAGGGTGTCTTGCTAGTGAACTTGATAAATCACGACCTGATTCGAGATTATCGAGTATTTCTCTTAATGCCTGAATGATTTTGAAATTACGTGACGATTGGATTAAGCCAGTAATGGACTTGATCATTGGCACGCCGGATTTCATCAAGGTATACATTTGTCGGCTGAATAAAATTAAATCTTCCAGGCTCGGTCTTTTGTTATTAATATAATTTGCTATAGAAATATCCGATCCGCTGACTTGCTTTTTCTGGATGATATCTATCGGCGTAATACCGGTATTGAATAGCTGTGACGCCACTAAATCAGACGTGCCTGCATCCATCTCACCCTGAATCAAATTACCACTTGCGTTACGACCTTTATAAGCAAACAACGGCACTATACGCTTACCTCTTCACTTGCATTATCGATCTCTTCATCGACAACGCTATCAATATCAGCAGAGATACGTATCACCTCATCCATTGTCGTAATACCTTCTACCGCATACTGCAGCGCCACCATATTTAGCGGCCTGAAGTGTCGAGATTGTCTGGCTTTTTCAAGAAACACACCGGTATCACCATAGGCCAGCGCGTTGGAGAGATCTCGATCAAACTCGAGCAATTCATACACACCGATGCGACCCTGATAACCGGTATAATTACAATGTGCACAACCAATACCGTGCTTGAAAGTGACATTAAAATTATCTTCGTTAACAAAACTGTTTAACCACGCCTTTTGTTGATCATTTAACTCTGCTGGCTGCGCACAACTTTCACAAACACGTCGTACCAAACGCTGTGCCAAAATCGCATGCAGAGCAGATGCCAATAAGTAATTTTTAATGCCAATATCCATTAAACGATTCACCGTGCTGACAGCATCGTTAGTATGCAAGGTAGATAGCACAAGGTGACCGGTCATAGCAGCACGCAAGGCAATCTCGGCCGTTTCTTCATCACGCATTTCACCAATCAGGACAATATCAGGATCCTGTCTTAATGCAGAGCGTAAAACCTTGGCAAAACTAAGACCAATATCGGAATTGATCTGTACCTGATTAATCCTAGGCAACTTGTATTCGACCGGGTCTTCAACAGTAATGATTTTTTTCTCTGCTACGTTCAGCTTTTGTAATGCAGCATAAAGCGTGGTTGTTTTACCGCTGCCTGTAGGACCGGTCACAAGTATCATTCCATGTGGACGCTGAATTAATTGTTCAAATCGATCCAACATCGTTTTTGGCATACCAATGCGGCTTAAATCCAGCGTACCTCCGGTTTGGTCTAACAAACGCATGACTACAGATTCACCATATTGAACCGGCATGGTCGATAAACGTACATCGATATTATGATCTTTTATCCTGACGCTAAAACGCCCATCCTGCGGTAAACGTTTTTCTGAGATATCCAGACCCGCCATCAGTTTCACGCGTAAGACTAACGCCGGTGCAATACGCACCTCATCCATAGTATGTTCCTGTAACACACCATCAACCCGCTGACGGATACGCAGAACCTTTTCATCCGGTTCAATATGTATGTCAGAAGCTTTAATCTGTATGGCATCTTCAAACAATGAGGCTAATAATTTAACCACTGGCGCATCAGCTACATCGGCATCGGCCAACATCGCACCTAGATCGATATCACCTTCAGTTAATTCTTCATTTAACTGTTCAGCAAAGCCGCTTATCTGTTCGGTCTTTCGGTAAACGGTATCAATAGTCCTTAATAAGTCACTTTCCCTGACCACCGCCATTCGAATCGGCTGCTTCAATATTTTTGACAATTCATCATAAGCAAAAATATTGGTCGGGTCTGCCATGCCGACAAGAATGCCGTTATCATCTGACGTCAAAGCTACTGAACGAAAACGTCGAGCCTGTATTTCCGGAATCAGTTTGACCACTTCAGGATTAAACTTGTAATGCAGCAGATCGACAAACGGTATTTTTAACTGTCTGGATAAGGCATCGAGCATTTGATCTTCGGTTAAATAACCATCATCAATCAACACCCTTCCAAGTTTTTGCCCGGTGCGTTTTTGATCCGTCAGCGCCTGATTCAACTGATCCGATGTGATTACTTGGCTTTCGACCAGTAAATCACCCAATCTGACTTTCTTACGAGGATTCATCCTTGATCAATCCAGTTAATTGAGATATCCGCTGCATAACAAATTGGCGAGACTCTGTTGCCAGAGCAGGGTTATTATACGCTTTTTGGTAAGCATAAAGCGCATCCTGGTAACGCTTTAATGATTCTAACGAGATCCCCAGGCCCATCCACCACACTGACTTGGCAGGATTAATCTGCAACAAGTTCCGATATAGTCGGGCAGACTCATCATGCTGGTTTAATTTCTGCATGATGGCAGATAACAGTGCAAAGTATTCAGTATGGTTCGTAATCTCAGGTGTATGGCGAAGCATCACTTGTTTTGCTTCCAATACTTTTTCTTCGCCAAGCAATAAACGAGCATAGACTTTTATCCAGTCAGTTTGCTCTGGATTCTGAATCAAGCCTTCATTTAAAATACTGTATGCAAGTTCATTGTGACCTTGTTTTGATAATATTAATGCTAATGTTGAACGCGCATTGACGTGTAGAGGGTTCTGATCCAGTACTCGATTTAACTGTTTTAAACTTTTGGTAACATCACCACTTTGATAAGCCGCATAGGCCGCTTTAAAAAGATTATCAGAATAGGCATCGCTATTTTTATTCACCCAGTTTTTAGTTAATTCGCCTTTAAATACGATCTCCTTTTCAGTTTGCACCTGATGATCAACCGCTTGCGAAATCACTGCCTGCTCTTGCTGAGGATCGTCTTGCCATGCTGAATGCATTTGCACCACCAGGTTGTGTTTATTGTTCTGTTGGTTACTGATGCTCTTTCTAATTTGCAAAGACTGCTCTGACTCCAACACCAGTTTAAAACGATTATCTTTATTGATTGAATAACGTACCGCAACAATTGGTTCGATGGGTTCAAACTGTTCTAGTGGAAAGCCTAATTCAGCCTGATTTATTTCAACAACCACGCGGCTTGGATTGCTTAAACCATAGACCAGATAGTCGATATCTTCCGGCATCTGCATGACTAAACTGATTTCATTATCGTTCCTTTCCAGGTAGATATCTTCAATTCGATTAAGTTTATTGCCTAGTATTGAATTCGCTTCGACTATCTCTTGCTGAGTTTCGATGAATAAGCTTTCATCCAGTTTCAAATTAGGTATTGGTGTTATGTCCGGTTTTGTTGCGACAAGCTCTTCGGCATTGTCCTTCACCGGCGTTGAGGCAGTAGCAGTTTGTTGCATTGTTTGACTGATATTTATCTGTTTAATAGTCTCATGGCTGGCAACTCGTGGTTCTGGTCCGAACTCATAATCCAATAAATGATAAGAGGCTATTCCTACTGCAACCAAAAACAGACTTATGATTAAAACAACATTCAGACTATGGGATTTTTGACGTGTATTTAATTCAACGTCATAAGCCGAATATAAACCGTTAAGCACAGTATTCTCTTTTTCGTAGAGAAACGCATCGCGCTTCTCCAGATCATTCAACATTTTATTGACCAGACTCACCATTAGCTCCCAATCGACCAGCGCATGAATTCAGGTACCAGTGAAGATAGCCATGATTGCCGTTTGGATCTCGTATGCTCCATATCCTCGGCTGCCAGTTTGATATGTTTGTGCGTGACTTTGTCTCTACCCTCGCCGTAAGCGCTGATTAATGCCTTATGGCATAAAATATTGATCAAACGCGGAATACCGTTACTATTTCGATAGATTGATTCATAAGCACGACGTGTAAATATAGTGCTACTATGACATCCCGCAATCTGTAAGCGGTGACGAATATAGGCTTGCATCGCCAGCTTGTTTAATGGCAATAACTGATAAGAAAAGGTAATCCGCTGTTTTAATTGTCTGACTGATGGCAAATCCAGCAATGCATCCAGTTCCGGCTGACCAAACAAAACAACCTGAATCAGTTTGCGTTTTTCCGTTTCAAGGTTAGTGAGTAAGCGCAATGATTCCAATGTCTGAACTGGCATTGCCTGCACTTCATCAAGACATACGACAACACGTTTACCTTTTCGATGACTATCCAGTAAAGCCAGCGTAATCATCTTCATTAACACATGCTGGGAGATAGAATCTTTGTATTTAATGCCCAGTGCATCAGCAATCGCAAATAAAAGACTGTCCGGTTTAATATAGGGGTTATGTATATATGCAGTAACGAATTCTTTGTTGATTGCCTTCATCAACGTCCGGCACAGTATCGTTTTACCAACCCCGACTTCTCCAATGACCTTGACAAACCCTTCTCCACTTCTTAGTGCAACCGTTAATACGTTTAACGCATCCTGATAACCAGCACGATTCATAAAGAAACTGGTATCAGGTGTAATACTGAAAGGCAGCTCAGTTAGGCTAAAATGTTTTAGATACATAATATTTTCTCAACTAGATATTATCGTTTGCGAACAAATCATCCAGAAACGTATCCGGCGGTGGTTCGTTCATCACACCCCTGATCTCTTTCAAACTCTTTCTGCTTTTGATTAATTCATCATTCCAATCATCAATGCCACCTACCACGACAGGTTTCAGCAGAATAACTAATTCACTTTTCACCGATGCCTGACGTTTATGATTGAAAAGATTACCGACTCCAGGCAAGTCACCTAGAAACGGTGTCTTGGCATCCTGATCATTGATGGTTTCCTGCATTAATCCACCAATAACAATGACTTGTCCACTTTTCGCCCTAACGATACTGTCAGATTCCCTGACTGTACTTAGCGCCAGTGGTAATTGTTGAGTAACATTTCCGACCGTGACTGTCTTTTGTTGGTCAACGACTTCACTAATAGAAGGGTGTACATGTAGAGTAACATCACCCTTTTGGCTGATTTGTGGTGTTACATCCAAAGCAATACCTGAAAAGAAGGGGGTTAAAGTAATATCTGGATTTATTGTTGCATTGTTAGCAGAGATTGTATTAACTGCTGAGACATCTGTGACAAAAAATTCATCAGTACCGACTTTAATCACTGCCTTTTGATTGTTCATAGTTGAGACCCTGGGACTGGATAACACTTGAACATTACCCTGAGTTTTAAGCAGTTCAATAAATGCGGTAAAGTCACCGAGATTTAAAGCCAACGAAAACACGCCACCGAATGCTGCTGCAGTAGCTCCGGATATAGCTGAAAAGTTAGCGGGATCCAAATTACCTGCATTACCTGCTGTACCACTAAAGCCGCTCTCACCAATCAATATTGAGCCACCCCCAACATTTGAAGCAGTAATTGAATTATCACCCGGAGTCAATAAACTGCTCCAATTAATACCTGACTGAAAATTTTCATCCAGACGTACTTCAATAAATTTTGCTTCCAATACTACCTGACGTTGGACTATGAGTTGAGTTGCCTGAAGATAAGCTTCAACCTCACGCAACTCATTAGGTAACGCGCGGACCACGACAACTCCTGATTGCGGATTGACAACAACACTGCGACCATCTCCCGTACCCACTATTGCCTGGACGGAATCCTGCAGTTCTAACCAAAATGAATTTAATGTCTGACTAGTTTGAATGTTAGTACCTTGTAAAGACGAAACTGATGGGTTTGTTGCATTATTATTGACGTTACCTGATGTACCGCCACTTTGTGTCAATGAACCAGAACTCACGGAAGTTTGAGAGTTTCCAGAACGCTCAATATTTAGATAATTAATCTGGTAAATCCTGGCACGTAATCGACCCGGCAAAACCTGGAAACCATATGCCGTGCTAATAAATTCATAACCATAGACATCCCGAGCAGCTTCCAAAACATCAGGTATTGTCACATTGCGAAGATTTAATGTGATCGAACCTGTGACTTCAGGGTGAATCACCATATTGTAATCTGTACCATCAACCAAGCTAAGAAAAAACTGATCGGCTGGAACTGCATTCACCGATATATCAAACCGCTCTTCATCCTCAATTGTAGGCACAGTCGCGGTGTCAAGATTGATTGTCGGAATTAGTGAATCAGCCACGTTGTCAGGAACCGAAGCCTGATTGGCATTATTACTAACCGAGTTATTAACTACTCCCTCGGCGGCATCAACGACAGATTGCCTGACCGTTTGATCCTGACAGGCAAGCAATGTCAGAAATATTAATGACAGGGTAGTTTTTTTGAACAGTATTATATTATTCATGGTGTGTTATCCCTGGAATCGTTTAGGGAGTGGTACTCTTTAACAATCTGAGTATTAAAAAGTCTGACAATCAATTGTTTTTCTTCATATTCGATAATGACCGAATGCGGTTTAATTTCGATAAGTTTGGCCGGACCAATAGCATCACCCTCTCTTGCCAACTTTCCATTAAGAATGACGCTTTTATCAGAGTCAGAAATTCGAATAGCCGATAAGGTCCAGCTAAGCTGATCTTTGACAATGACATCCTCAACAAACACAGGCTCAAACTTTTGCTCCTGATAACTTGCCGGACGAGTCGGGTCAGGCAAATTGGTATTTGCGAATGATATAGAAGGGGTGATCAAAACAAGAAAAGCAAGCGTTGTCGTCAGGTTCATTTGCTCACACCCCTATCCATTTTTCATCCAGACTCAGGGTGAAAATCTCAATCGCGATATTGGAAACCGGATAGTCCTGTACGGAGAGACTAAAGTTATCCCAGAAAAAACCCCATTCCAATTGCTCAAGATTTTTTAGATATTCCAATGTCGTAAAATAATCACCTTCGATCTCAATACGGATACCATGCCGATACGCATTATCGATATTCTCTGCGGTAAGCGTTTTATCTGATGCGTCGACGACATCAACCAACTCATCCGAGTCGCCTTCAGCTTTGGCAACGATAGGCTTTACACCCAGGCTTTTTAGATTGCGTAAGGTAATACCATCAGTTTTGTATAGCACCGTTTCCAGCACCTTTGGCATGTCGCCAGGCGTCACCAGGTTTTGCGTTGATGATTCCAGGTTTGCCTGCACATCGATCAGTTTTGAACGTAACGATTGTAATGTTGCTAAATTATCTGCGTCCGGATCGTTGCTGTTTGTTTTCATCAATTCCTGAAACTGTGTTACCAGTGTCAGACGTTCTGCATTTTTCTGATTCAGGTTTGCAATAAGTTGCTTTTGCTCGACTTCCAACGGTGACATCAAGTACCTATCCCAGATAGTAAATATCACAAACACTATGCCGATAAACACAATCGCCCTCTCTCGCACGCTCAAGCTGTTGATTTTTTCGGCCAGTTTTTTTAATTGTTCCATAAGACTAATTGGTACTGATATAAAAGTTAATCTGGGACTCAGCGTCTTCCGTTTCAACTCGCGCTATTTCCATGGTGTTAAAAGACGAACCATCAAGACTCTCTTCATCAGCCAACTGCTGTATGTAAAGCGGCACCAGTTCTGACGAAAGCGTTTTACCTTTTAACCCTAATGCGGCTCCACCCTGGCTAATACTAATATCAGTCAGCCATGTGCCGGATACATGGCCTCTGGCAAACGACTCAAGCAAAGCAGAAAACCCGTTTGCATTACCAAAATTCCGGCTTGAAAGTATTGAAGAAATGCGTTCACGTTTATTCAGTTGTTCAGTCAGTTTTTGAATTTCATTTTCCAGCAGTTTACTTTTGCCTTTGTTTTGTTTGGCTTTTAATTGCGCAATCTGCGTTGCCAATTGATTTATCTCATTATCAATCTTGCCCAGCTGCATACTGTACGGAGATATTTGTGACAACTGATAAAAATAGATACCACTAAACATCACCAGAAAAAATACACCGACCTGAAGCATGGTTACGGCAGAAAAGACGACCTTTTGTTTTTTCAACATCGGCTGATAAAGGTTTATCTGCTGCTTCATAACGCAACTGCCTCCTCTCTCAACGCTGTCCCAATGGCCAGTAAACAACGCGACTGGACGTCGTTAGGAATCACTTCAGGCACATCTATGATTTCATTCACATCCAATATGCGAGTCGAAATTTGTAATTGTTCATTGAGGTACTCGACTAGGCCAGGCATCTCTTTACCGATTGGGGAAATGACCAGTGCGGTAGGCTGTGGCTGTGAGAAATGACTCTCGTAGTAATCCATTGAGCGTTGCACCTCAATCACGATAGTATCCAGCCACCTCTGACAATCTTCATCATCCATAACGCTAAGAATTGATTCCGGTAATGATGCGATGCCGACATTGATACTGCGTGAAAGATAGAGTTCAGACTGTTTGGTAATGGTAATCAAACCCTGATGCTGGCCAACATAAACTAACGCGACGCCACCGACATCCTCAGGCAACATGGCAGCAATGTTTCTTAATGCGAGTTCCGGGATATCGACAATATTGAGATTCAAACCCGCGTTGTTAAGCTGATCGACCACTTGCCTAACGCGTGCAGCTTTTGCGACCACCGCATAGACCATTTTGTCCCGGTTTGATTTTTTACCCGTTGGTACTTCAAACACATCCACAACGGCATCTTCAATATTGAAATCAATCAGGTCTTTCACGCGCCAACGAATCGCCGCGCGAACTTCGTCAGCAGGAACATCAGGCGCTTCCACCATGATCAGGTTGTAGTCACCTAACTCAAGTGTGCTCAAACAGGCATAGTCATCCAATTGATGTTGTTTATTTAAGCGGACGATCTCGGCATCACGAATAGAGATGTTTTCTATCTGCTGACATTCACAGACTTCTAACGCAGGCGGTAAGGATTTTTCGCGGCGGATTCGGGCTACAGCAATCGCATCATCTTCAGTGCAGACTGCGACTATTGCATCTTTCTTAATCTTTTTTTTGAAAAAGTTCAGCAAGCTATTACCCCTATTGAAATTTTAGTTGTCTATCACTCCTAAAATTTTGTCGCTAAAAAAAGACGATATTACGCCTATATTTTAATATTACACTGGAGTTTTTCACTGTAAGTTATTAATGTCAAATAGTTTTATTAGATTTTATCTATATAAAACAGACATTTTTGCATGCCAGCCATTTAACATCGAAATTAAAAAGATAGTAGAAATGAAACAAAGGTCATCAATCAAGACCGGAAAGTGGTTTGTATTTGGACTTCCAGACCGGCCCGGCAGCGTTAACCTATTGTTTTTAATTGAATTAAAATAAGTCTGTAGGTGCTTACTTAGTTACCATGGCTCACGTATATAGATAATTTCATCCGGTCCGGAGAAGATGCCCCAAGTAACCCGGCTGCTTGGATCATCATCATAAGGACCGTCACCCATCATATCGGCATCGTCCCAATCATATCGCAACCAGTCTTGGGCACTGATATTCAGTGTGACATCCACGCTACCAACCTCAGTTAAGCTATTAGAAATAAGTAGTGGATTTGCATCATTATCGACACCATTTACCAATGTACCACTGTCACTAGCAACCAGGTTCGCACCATTTGTGACACCATTTTCATTACTAAAACTGATATTTGCTGAGTCATATGTTGTGCAGGTATCTGCGGTATTGATGATAAATCCACCCGTCGTAAAATACTCTGCCCTGATCGGGATTTCTACGGGTAAGAGCTCAGAACCAAATCCATTACTCAGCACCATCCTTCCCCAACGTAGTTCAGTTCCCTGAATCATAACGTAAGTGAAACCATTACAAGTCCCATCATTCGTACTGTCATAACATACCGGATTCATCGCAGTATGGTCAGTATCCTGGAACCCGGCCGCCTGGAATGTTGCATCAACATCCGCGTTGAAAGCCGCTTCCTCTAAACCCTTTTGATACATGAACGCATCTGCAGACGTCCCAGCATCTAATGCAAGCGTACCGATACCATCAAAATCTGTTTCCCCTGCTAACGTCACAGCACCCGCTATCGTAGAGAAAAAAGTGGCATTAGGGGCAACAGCAGAACCGTCAATATAACTCCTCGGCAATGTACTTGAGGTTAATTTCCAGAAACTGCCACCATAATTATTAGTAGTTATGCCGTTACTGTTTAATGCTTCTATTTGCAAAACTGGTGCAACACCATAATAAAAAGGCTGATCGATATAAGTAAAACCAGAACAACTATCAGCAAACGCTGGAGTATTTTGCATCGTGACATTAAACCGATCTGGATAAAAACGGCCTATGTTGGCGCTCGTCGATGCCGCAATCGTTTCTCCGAGATAAGCAGGAGGCGTTGCAGTAATTGTAAATACACCCACTTCGGATATAGCCTGGTTAGCTTCGGTATGGGCGCCATCAGCAGCAGCAAGAATATCTAAAGAAGACACTGACAGGCTTCCTGTCTGGGAAGTACCTCCAACAGGTGCGATCTTGGAATGACTTAAGGCAATACTATTTAATTGAAAATTTGGCGTTGTTGCATTAGTGCCAGAACAAAAATCACTGTCTGTCTCACCTGTTGTTTCCCAAGTCACGCCTCTAACCGTCAAATTAAAGAAGTTTTCAGTATCAACTGAACCCGCCTTTCTAAATGCGCTACAAGTCCCATCGCCACTGGCGCAATCAGAATTAGTGTCTGTGCTCTCTACACATAAGCCCGCAGGCCTAACGACAAAACTATTGGAAGCACCGAATACAGTAATAACTGGATCAGGATCGACTGCAGCCAGCGTCTGTCTTGCAAAAAGCTGAATCTGCCCGGCGTCATTAAAATCGAAGCTAAGTGTCGCGGTGCCCGTTACTCCGAAATCAAGTGTAACGCTATCATAATTACCCGTTACAGCATCAACCGTAGCTGCATTATCATTTCCCGGAGTAATATCAAACGTTGATGCAGCTGAATTTTCTATCTGGACCCTCGTCGCTGTTGCTGAGGTTTCGCAAGTCGTCGGATTATTGCATTTATATGCCATATCAATTGCTGTTGAGCCTGTAATACGTGTTTCACATGCCATTGTTGTTGAGTTTGTTATTACCGAACGTAACTGGATTGTTTGCATGTCGGGATTAATATCTGACTCTTTGCCTGCAATCTGTGTACCGATGCCTTCACCCGTACCATCAGCAAAAAATCGAAATACGGCATCAGCAAACTCGATATTGTCATCTTCAAACACACCATCAAGATCAGTTGATGTACCATCTGTCACATCAATATCAATATGCGGAACTGTTGTTGCTGTTGTTTCAGTTAACCAAAAATCAACAAAGGTCTCTACACCATCAAACGTATATTGGTTCGGTGGGATAAACGTTCCACCGCCAGCTCGTAATGCCCAACCATCAGCCGCTGGTGATTCAGAGAGTGTTATTGTCGTCGTATTACTTGGCGCGACTATATTGGCATGATCGCTTGCATCGCCATGCGCAGTGATACGCACAGCCAACGCTTCACAGGTTACACCCGGCGTACCTAGAGGATAGCTTATTGCATAATGATCGACTAAAGGTGGAGTGAAAGGCGCAGTGGTTAATGTTAACGCATCGATATCTTCCCCACCCGAAGTAAAATTTGATTCTGAAAAATAAATCGATGCGGTACTATTAGCACGATCATAAAGAACAACATCACCGTCAAGTACTGCCGTTGTTAATATCGTATTGTTTGCCGCCAAGCTAAATAAAATCAGATCATCATTGTCGTTTAATAGATGTACACCAACGATATCTTCATCGCCGCCTGCGTTTGGAATTAGATTTCCGGTAGTACTTTCATCGAGAAACATCGTGGCACAAGTATTAGTGATATCCCATTCAACCAGATCATCATCACTAAAATTTAAAGTACCACCACCACATTGTGGCAAACCGGCAGGGGAGTCTGTAGATAATATGATATTACCGTTATCACGAACATAAACGGCATTGACATCCTCATTCCCAACAAAGTTACTTTCGTCAAATAGTGTTCCAACAAAACTATAAACACCGGTGGTAGCTGTTGGCGCAACGATAATAATGTCACCATCCGTAATTACGTTGCCATCAATATTGGCATTCCCGTTAGTAGAGATAGCAAGATTACCCGTATTAAAAACATGAATTGCATCTAAGGTTTCATTATTAGCAAATGTGGCATCATCAAAAAACAAAGTCCCAGTATCAGATATCACGTTATATTCGACGGCCTCATCTTGATCGATCGCCTGCCCACCAAGGGTTGAATTATTATTAGTGCTGACAATGATATCGTTGAGGTCGACATACCATAATTCAGAATATTGACATCTTGTTCCGTCAGACACTGACGTCGCAGCTACCTGCGACATTGTCAAATTGCCAAAGGTAACACTTGAAACACTTATCCCGCCACATGCTGCATCGACTCTATAAGTCACTCCAACGATCAATTTTGTATTAAAGGTTGTTGATGTAGAAAAAGTATGCGTCCAGTTAAGCGTCGTACTATTACTAACAGATGCACTTGCAACTGCGTCAAAAGTTGCTGTTGAACTTCCATCCACTGGCGCTATCGATACAACTGCTTGAGCATTTCTGCGTGTTGCATTTGAATGTGTCTGTGTCATGGAATCTGAAGCAGCACTAACTTGTTTAGTGCTCATCGCACCCGTTGCTCCATTACCATTGCCAGCAAGCTCATTATCCCAACGCTCGATCTGACCTGCACCCGGAGTATATGTATTATCGCCACGAGGCTTGCCAACAATATCTATCAACAAGGCATTATTTGTTAACGTGGGTCCAATATTTGTCGTAATAGCAGCACTGTCCCCACCATTTACATTCGTCGCGGAAAGTTCGGGCGTACCTAATGCTGCATCAGTGACACTTATTGAGCCTGCAAGAATACGCCTTGGTGCAGCCGAAAACGTTACTGTGATGCCGCTACTGATGACCGTAGGTGTTAATGCAACTATCTGTGCCACACCAGTATCTGCATTTGCTCCTACCGTTGCTGTGATATTTCCGGTTGCCCCTGCAGTCGCTTGTATGACATCAAACATACCCAATGAAATACCATCAGCGGGCAATGTCCCTGCTGAAGTAATATCGACCTGCTCAGTCATACCTGCAGGTGAAACGGGTGGAGTCCATGCCTCAGATGAACTAAAGCTATGAATACTCACCACCATAGTATTCGCAACCGTTGTATTTATACTATTTGCCTGGTGACTAAGGCTCGATGCAGTCGTATTACCACCCGAGGCATCAATCGGGCTAGCCGTATCAACACCACGATAAGTAATAATCCCGCCAGCAGTACCTGATATTGCACCACCTGAAAACGTCCAGGTATATGAGGCAGGTTCAGAAGATGTCGCAATACGATAATATACGGCCTGGGAATTACTCGTTGCTGCTGCCTGATCAACCCGATTAATTAATGTCCAACCAGCCGGCGCCGCAATACCTGTCGTAGATGGTCCAACAGCAATCGCTGCCAACATGACATCATCTGTTGTTGTCCCTGCAGGCACATTAATAGTAACAGCCTCAGTCGTTGGATCGGGTGTAAGTGCGAATAACACCCCAATACTTTCATCTGTTCCGAGCGTTTGCGCCCAGGTAAACGGACCTTTTGCACCCGCTGTTGTTTCTTGCCGATAACTTAAAGAGATAGCACTATCTCTACCTGTGTTTGAGGGAGAATCAAATGACTCGGTAAAACTATCTGCAGTAGTCACAGTCGCATTATCATTAATGAACGTGACTGCGATGGACATCGCATTTGCAGTCGTCGTGGTCTCGGTACCGGTTGTTACATTTGCCGTATTTTGTGTGCTTGAATTTCCGGCAACGATGGGATCGGTTTCAAATGGTGATGCCGTATCAACACCAGTAAAACGAGAGACTTGCCCAATGAGGGAGCGACAGTTTCCCGTTCCGCCAGAGGTCATTGTGGCTGTGTCGGTAGCGGTGTTATCTGCGATACGATAAAAAATATATGCTTCTAAATCCTGATTGCCACCAACACCATGGTTCTCTGTATAGTAGAGCGTCCAACCTGCTGGCATGGTGACAGTGGCATTGGTTTCCCTTACAGTAGCGACAGCAATTAATAAATCACCAACACTGCCCGCAGGCGTTGAAGGCGTAATATTGCCGCAATTATTTCTGGTCGCTAATGTGCCTGCGCCAACATGTGAAGGATTACCCGCTACCGTTGCGCCACTTTGCTCTGATGCAACGGCCGATATCGCTGCTAGTGAAAAAGAAGAATAAAAAATAGATAGGCAGATAGAGAAACAAAGCGAAATTCTGCTTGGTATATCATTTCTTTTTTTAAAAAATAAACTATCTGAAATCATAATAATGATTCTCTTTGATAGAGTATAAGTGAATATCTATCTATTACGTCTTATTATAATGACGATTTGAACACAAATTCAGGGCAGTGTGGAGATTTGACTAAGTTAATTTCTAACTTAACTCAGAACGAGGTTCGCGAGTTAGTAAAGCATGTACCGCTTGTTTAGGGACAATATCACCATTTAATACTCCAATCACCTGATCCGTTATCGGCATTTCGATATGATATTTTGCAGCCAATGCGCCGACTTCATAAGCGGTTTTAATACCTTCGATTGCCTGACCAATCTTGTCACTGGCTTGTTGTACCGATAATCCTTCGGCAAGAAAGAGACCTAGACGTCTATTACGTGATTGGTCATCGGTACAGGTTAGAATCAAATCACCTAATCCCGATAAACCCATAAACGATTCCTGTCGCCCGCCCATTGCCAGACCTAACTGAGTGATCTCGTTTAAGCCACGTGTGATCAATGCAGAACGCGTATTAGCACCAAACCCGAGTCCATCAGCAATGCCAGCGGCAATCGCCATGACATTTTTTACTGCGCCCCCCACCTGCACACCGATAATGTCATCATGACTATAGATACGGAAAAAATCATTATGAAAATAATCCGCAAACTGTTGCGCATGAGCCATATCTTTTGAAGCTATCGTAACGGCTGTCGGGATGTCGCCCTTTGCCACTTCCTTGGCAAACGATGGGCCTGATAAAACACCAACAACAGCGTGAGTTAAGACTTGTTCAACAACCCGATGATTGAGTTCCTGCGTGCCGGGTTCGAAACCTTTACAAGCCAGACAAACTGGTTGGTTGTTGTAGTTTGGTAATAGTTCAAGACAGCTACGTAAGGCATGGCAGGGCACTGCCATTAAATATAGATCAATCTCAGGACTAACATCATCAATGGCAGCAATAACATGAAGATTTTCAGGAAATAGCACCCCGGGAATAAAACGCGAATTCATTCCCTCATTTTGTATATTGGAAATTAATTCTGTATTGATATCCCATAACAACACATTGTATTGATTTCGCGCCAGCACCAGCGCCAGCGCGGTACCCCAGGAACCGGCACCCAACACCATCACTGTTTTTTTATTCGACATGGATTCAGTGTGTAGTTTTATTCTCGGCCTGTTCTGCTGCCTGTTGTTGCGCATAAAGCGCATCGAAATTAACCGGGGATAGTAATAATTGTGGAAAGCCACCACGGGTCACAATATCGGCCACCGCTTCGCGCGCAAACGGGAACAGAATATTCGGACAGGCCGTTGCCAACATGCGATTAATCAATTCCTGCGGAATATTCTTGATATAAAATATACCCGCCTGATTCACCTCTGCAAGATACGCCACCTTGTCAGCGACTTTGACAGTCAGCGTAATAGATAACACGACATCAAATAAATCCTGTTCCACCGGCTTGGCTTCATTGGTCATGTGCAAATCGACAACCGGTTTCCACTCTTCTTTAAATATTAATGGTGAATTAGGCGTCTCGAATGATACGTCCTTAATGTAAACTTTCTGAATCGCAAACTGCGCATCGTCGGGTAGCTGCGGTATTTTTTCCTGTTCTGCCATATTGATACCTGATCAGATTGGAATGAATGAAATTATGCTTTGCCTTTGGTCAAAGGCAGGCTGGCATTTTGCCAAGCTAGAAGACCGCCCTTTAACGCGTAGACTTTGGGATAACCCTCATTCATCAACTTTCTCGCTTCCTTGGGTGATAATGAACCACTATGACAAACCAGAACCACACCGGCGTCTTTAAATTTTTTCAATTTATCCAGCTGCTCGCCAAGTTGATCAATATGTATATTGATAGAGTCTATAATGTGTCCTTTATTGAAATCACCCTCGCTACGAATATCGACCACTTTTGCATCTTCGTGATTAATCAGGCGTGTCACCTCTGCAGGGCTGATCATCTTTACACCGCTTAGAATATCGCCAAACAGGTTCCACATTAACAAGGTTAAAATCGCAATCAGTAATGAGAACAAAAACACATGATTGGCAACAAATTCAGGGATACGCTCCATAGGGCTTTCAAATTCCGGTGCTGGTTAATTTGGCTGGCATCATACGTTATATCGCTTGCTGAAAAAACTCCGTGACCGATTAAAAAACAGTGACATCAACAACGTGAAGAGGGAAACAATTTCATGATACTATTCGCGCAGCTAAAATGTGGGTCACAAAGACAAAATTACCCGATTTCATCTCGGTAGAGATAACGCTTACATGATTTTCTTCAACCTAATTTGAATTTTTCCATCGATATTCCTCTTTAAACAAGCAACAACGACTAATGCAAGTGGCACACAAACCTACAACCCTGATCATCCTTGATGGCTGGGGCCATACTGATAACACGGTATACAACGCCATTTATACTGCCAATAAACCGGTCTGGGACAAACTCTGGGGGGAGTATCCGCACACGCTCATCAGCGCCTCAGGCATTGACGTTGGCTTACCTGCTTCTCAAATGGGGAATTCCGAGGTCGGACACATGAACCTGGGATCCGGTCGCGTTGTTGATCAGGAATTTACCCGCATCACACATGCTATCCGGGACGGCAGTTTTTTTGAAAACGAAGCGTTGACCCGCTCATTCAAACAAGCTGTGGAAAATGACCGGGCCATTCATATATTAGGCTTACTCTCACCAGGTGGGGTTCATTGTCATGAAGATCATATCATGGCGCTGATGGAACTCGCAGCTCAAAGCGGAATAAAAAAACTCTACCTGCACGCCTTCCTTGATGGTCGGGATACACCGCCTAAATCAGCAATGGAATCATTACACAATGCTTATATAAAAATGCAGGAGTTAGGCGTAGGCAAATTCGCGTCATTGATAGGCCGGTTTTATGCGATGGATCGAAATAAGCGCTGGGATAGAACCGAGCTCGCCTATGACTTGATCAGTCAAGGTATAGCAAAATATACCTGTAATGATCCATTCATTGGTCTGGATATGGCCTATGATCGCGGTGAAACCGATGAATTCGTCGAACCTATTTCGATTACGCCTGATAATGAAGCACCGGCAAAAATCGAGGATGGCGATGTCATGGTATTCGCGAACTATCGTGCTGACCGGGCGCGACAACTGGCGCGGGCTTTTACCAAACCGGCATTTCAGGCATTTAATCGTAAACATTTTCCGAAGCTGGCTGCGTTTGTTAGTTTGACTTCATATAAAGCCAACTACGAATTTCCGGTCGCGTTTCCACCGATGAAACTAAAAAACGTAATGGGTGAGTATCTTTCCGGGCATGGCTTGAAGCAGCTACGCATTGCCGAGACAGAAAAATACGCACATGTCACTTTCTTCTTCAACGGCGGTGAAGAACGCGTGTTTGAAGGCGAAGATCGCATACTGGTGCCATCGCCACATGTTAAAACCTACGACCTGAAACCGGAGATGAGCGCGGCTGAAGTGACTGAGAAACTGACCGCAGCTATCCTCAACCGGCAATATGACTTTATTGTCTGTAACTTTGCGAATCCCGATATGGTTGGCCATACCGGTAATTTCAAAGCGGCGGTCGCCGCAATCGAAACGGTTGATCATTGTTTGGGCCAGATCGTCGATTGCTCACAACAAGTTGGTGGAGAAATACTCATCACCGCTGACCATGGTAACGCTGAACAGCTTCGCACCTACACCACTGAAAAAATAAAATCGCAACCGCATACCGCGCATACCAGTAATCTGGTACCTCTGGTGTATGTCGGCCGACCAGCCAAATTCAAGCCCAGGACAGGCTCATTGTCAGACATTGCACCAACGCTATTATCAATTATGGGTATTCCACAGCCCCAGGAAATGACCGGACACTCACTGATCACACTAAAAAATCAAGAAGCCCCAGCGGTGGTTGGAAAATAATGATGCTGGGCAAGGCGATACCAACATTACTTGCCTGTTTGTTAATCTCGGTTTTCATAGCGCCAGTCTGCTATGCAGAAACCGATGAGCAAGCTGCCCAGACGTCTGAGCTTGAGAACATTCGCGTTCGTATCAAAGATGTGGAAACCCGGATAAAAGGTGCAAAGGACGAATCCGATAAACTGCGCAAAGAGTTACGCGATAATGAGATCAGTACCGCACAGGCATTAACCAGACTGCATGACATCAAGCTCAGCATCTCCAAGAAAAAAACCGAGCTGGAAGATCTCCAATTTGAACAATATGAACATGAACAATCATTGAATCAGGAAAAACAACAGTTGGTTCAACAGATCCGCGCGGCGTATCAAGTCGGCAGAAATGATTACGTCAAATTACTCTTAAACCAGGAAGACCCGTCACGCGTCGGTCGAGCCTTGGCCTACTACGATTATCACAACCGTGTTCGTACCGAACGTATTGTTCAGGTCAAACAAACACTGTCTGATATCAGCAAAATAAAAACCGAGATTGAATCGGAAACCCAACGTCTCGAGACATTCAAAAGCGAACATGAGGCCAAACTCAGTGAATTCCATCGTTACCGTGCATCACGAAGAGACATTATCGCCAGATTACAAAGCTATATAGAAGAACAAGACGTTGAGCTTCACACCTTGCAGGAAAACGAACGCAAGCTGGGCGAACTGTTGTCTGATTTGAAAGAAGAAAAAGCGGTAACAGTCGAAATGTTTGAAGATATGCCGCCATTCGATACATTACGCGGCGGTCTGAAATGGCCTGTCGCGGGAAAACTGATACAGCGCTTTGGTTCAACAAAAAAAGGTGGCAACCTGAAATGGCAGGGAGTATTAATTGACGCCGAATCAGGCACATCTGTTAATGCTATCAGCACAGGGAAAGTCGTGTTTGCCGACTGGTTTCGTAATCTTGGACTATTAATCATCCTCGATCACGGTGATGGTTACATGAGCCTTTACGGGCATAATCAGAACCTGTTAAAAAATACTGGCGATTGGGTACTGGCCGGCGAGAAAATTGCTACCGTTGGTGACAGCGGTGGGCAAAGTGATACCGCACTCTATTTTGAAATACGCAAAGGCGCGGAACCGCTCAACCCGTCAAAATGGTGTAGAGGCTAACACCTTGCTTTGCTTGTCATGAACATACTCAGAAAGGTATGCTAGTCATCATGTATCAAGGAACCCGTGCGTAATCATACAGTCTAGATTTACTGCGCCTTCCATGCTTATCGGAGCAATCAATGTTTAAAACTAAAATTATCATATCTTCATTTATTCTTTTGCTGGCTGGTTTGAATCTGTCATACGCCAACACTGAGTCTGAATCAGACAAAAATCCATTACCCTTAGACGAATTGCGCACCTTCACTGAAGTCTTTGCCAAGGTAAAAAATGACTATGTTGAAAGTGTCAACGACCGTGAATTACTGGAAAATGCCATTCGCGGTATGCTCGAAGGATTGGACCCACACTCCGCCTACTTAGACAAAGAAGACTACAGAGACTTGCAGGAAGGTACGACCGGTGAATTCGGTGGTTTGGGTATTGAAGTGGGTATGGAAGATGGGTTTGTGAAAGTCATTTCACCGATTGATGATACACCGGCATCTCGCGCTGGCATTATGGCCGGTGACGTGATTATTCGACTGGGCGACAAATCCGTTAAAGGCATGAGCCTGAATGAAGCCGTGACCTTAATGCGCGGCAAACCCGGCAGCGATATTATTCTGACCATTGTGCGCGAAGGTGAGGAAAAACCACTCAAGTTAACCGTTACCCGAGACATTATTACTGTCAAAAGCGTTAGAGGCAGAATCCTGGAACCCGGTTTTGGCTACGCGAGAATCTCTAACTTCCAGTCCCACACAGCAGAAGACCTGCGTAAAGCCATCGAAAAATTAAAAAAAGAAAATGAAGAAGAACTGACCGGATTGATCCTGGATTTGCGTAACAACCCGGGCGGTATATTGAATGCTGCGGTCGGTGTGTCAGATTTATTTCTGGATAGCGGTTTGATTGTTTACACCGAGGGACGTATCAAAGACTCAAAACTGAAATTCACTGCCAAACCATCAGACATACTTCGCGAGGCACCGATTATTGTATTGGTAAATGGCGGTTCTGCTTCTGCTTCCGAGATTGTTGCCGGTGCACTACAGGATCATGAGCGCGCGATTATTATGGGCGAACAAACCTTTGGCAAAGGATCAGTACAAACCATTTTACCCATGAATGATGAAGCGGCATTAAAATTAACCACCGCTCGTTACTACACACCCTCTGGGCGTTCGATCCAAGCCTCAGGGATCAAACCTGATATCATTATTGAAAATGTTCGCTTTCAAAGTAAGGTTGATACCAAGACAGGTATTGTCAAGGAATCCGATCTCAGCGGTCATCTGGATAATGGACAAAAGCAACAGGATAAAAAGTCATCATCAAAAAACGATAAGAAAAAAGATGACGATGAAGAGCCATCCCTGGTTGAAACGGACTATCAACTTTATGAGGCGTTAAACGTATTGAAAGGCTTGGCCATACATATGAAAAAAGTCGGTTAATACCAATATGGTTTCAAGGCTAAAAACACTCATTAGATTTAGCCTGTATCTGTTTATTATTAACCTCGTTTTTATCAGCAATACCAATGCCGAAAACAATACGACACCAAGCATATCAATCATCATTGATGACATTGGCTATCGCCTGAAAGATGACCTACGCGCGCTCGCATTACCGGGCCCGGTTGCTTACGCGATACTGCCACATGCGCCTCATACTGAAAAAATGTCGATGATGGCCAACGAAAAGGGTAAGGAAATTCTGCTGCATCAACCCATGCAAGCACTGGATAAAAATAAATATCTCGGTCCTGGCGCGTTAACTCTCAACATGACTCGACAGGAGTTTGTTGAAACACTTAACATCAATATGCGTAACGTCCCAAACCTGATCGGTGTCAATAACCACATGGGCAGTTTACTGACTAAACATCCCGGACATATGCAATGGCTGATGGAAACCTTAAAGCTAAAAGGACAAATATATATTGATAGTTTGACCAGTGAAGGCAGTGTCGCTGGCAAGGTGGCAAAAGAGATCAATATTCCTTACCTGACACGGGACGTGTTTCTCGATCACGAACAGCAACCAAGTTATATTCGTAAACAGTTTAAAGAATTAATTCGGGTTGCAAAACGTAAAGGATCTGCTCTCGGTATTGCACACCCTCATCCTTCTACTGTACAGGTATTATCAGAAGTGTTGGTGGATGTTGAACAATACGGTGTGAACTTGATCGGGATTCGTTCTTTGTTACAAAAACGCACAATACATAAGGCCTATGCCAAACGTCCTGATACCTCTCGCGCAGGGATGTGAAGAACTTGAGGCCGTCACCGTCATCGATCTGCTGAGACGTGCTGACATCCATGTTGTCACGGCCGGGCTAGATAAACAGCCGGTCACCTGTAGTCGAAAAACTATTTTAATACCAGATACCGATCTGGATACCGCACTACTTGACGAATATGACATGGTAGTCCTACCCGGTGGTTTACCGGGCGCTGATCACCTGGATAATGACCCACGTATAAAAGAGCTACTGATCAAACTCGTCAATAGCGAAAAGTTTGCTGCTGCAATATGTGCTGCACCTAAAGTACTAGTCAGCGCAGGATTACTAAAAAATAAACAAGCGACTTGCTATCCCGGCGTTTTGAAATCGGATAACAATATGACAGTAACAGACAAAGCTATCGTCGTAGATAAAAAAGTCATCACCTCCAGAAGCCCGGGCACGGCAATGGACTTCGCATTAACACTGATCGAATTATTATTAGGAAAAGATAAACGAGATGAAGTAGAGAAGGGGTTAGTCAGGTAATCAATATTACTCGCGCCAAAAGGCTTCAGTATATTTTAACCCCAAATATACTCACGCCATTTTTAATACAATCGTAATCTTTCACTGTGTAGCTCATGTTATTCTCAAGTCAAAACATTGATGAATGATATGCTTAAAGATCAACTATTAAATAATGAATTTGAACTAGATATCCCTTTATCCAAACAGACTTATTTTTATTTGGAAAGGAAAATTGGCTCGGCCTTCTTTAATAGCAAACCACCCATTGTTGATAAAGACAATTTACTTAACCTGGGCTGCGGCACATTGATTTATGATGGCTGGATCAATGCAGATGACTTTGCCTTTAAACGTGCGCTACAAGAAAAAAAATTTAGACCAAACTGGCGGCTGGATATTGGAAAAACCTGGAATTGCAACGACAACCATTGGGATGGTATTTTTACTCAGCATGTTATTGAGCATCTGCCCTACTCATCAGCAGTGTTTGTATTAGGCGAATGTTTTAGAACATTAAATTCGGGAGCATGGCTAAGACTTAGCGTTCCTGATCTACGAAAGTATGTTGATTTCTACGAAGGTAAATCAATCGATGAGTTTTTCCAGCCATTCCAGCAAAAAGCGCTAGCCATCTCTTTCCTCACCCAAATGCACACGCATCGATCAACCTGGGATGTAAATTTAATGATCCAACTACTCACTGAAATTGGTTTTGTACAGTCAAAAGAGGTCGAGTTTGGTGAAGGAACAGATCATAGACTTATAAAAGATCAAGAATCTAAAGCGGTAGAAAGTTTATATATTGAGGCACAAAAACCTAATTAAACTTTTCTTTAAGTATATTTAATCTTGATTTATTTCTTTATGTGTATTTCTACTCTCTCTATAGATGCCTACTTTACCTTCAAAAGAAAGTAGATTTTAACAATTACTTCTCTTGCCAGGAAAGATACAACAACATCATTCCGGCAAAACCCAATAACCAGGAGACTATTGGTACTGAAAGAAACTCACCGTGCGTGCCCTTATCCAACGCATAAATAATGGAAGACGAAAGCAAAAAACCCGAACCCACCACAGCCAAGACCGTGCGTCGATTGTAGGATTTCATCTCATGTCGCAGTTCGTGGATTTCCTGCGACTTATTTTCCATCTCAATCTTGCCGTTATTAATACGGTCAATCACATCGATAATCTTGTTGGGTAAACCGGGCATACGATCAATCAGCTTCGGTATATGCTGCTTGGCATCTTTAATTAAGCCTTTGGTTCCGATTCGTTCATCGCGCCAGCGTTCAAGCTGTGGTCTCGCCGTCTTCCAAAGATCCAACTCCGGATATAGCTGGCGACCAATACCTTCAATATTAATGATTGTCTTTTGCAACATAATTAACTGGGGCATGATCTCGACATTAAAGCTACGCGCTATCTGTAATAAACGTTGTAACAGTTCGCCAAAGGAAATCTCATGCATGGGTCGATCAAGTAAAGGTTCGCAGACCGAACGAATCGCCGATTCCAGTTCATCCATACGAGTACCACGTGGCACCCATTCCGACTCAATGTGCAAGGCGGCAACACGATGATAATCACGATTTAAAAATGCCATAAAGTTCTCGGCAAGATAGCGCTGATCAAACTCGGTTAATGAACACATGATGCCAAAATCAATGACCTTAACCATCGCAGGTTTACCCTGCTCTGGTGGTGTCACGAAAATATTCCCGGGATGCATGTCTGCATGAAAGAAATTATCGCGAAATACCTGCGTGAAAAACACTTCGACACCATATTCAGCCAACCACCTCAGGTCTATGCCTGCAGCTTTCAATGCATCGATATCACGAACAGAGACACCTCTGACCAATTCCATCACTAAGACGTTACGCTTGGTTAATTCCCAGTTTACCTCGGGGACGAAGTATTGTTCTTCCTCCCGGAAGTTACGTCTTAGTTGTGAGGCATTAGCCGCTTCGCGCTGTAAATCCAGTTCGTTTAATAATGTCTTTTCAAACTCATCAACAACACCGGTAAACCGTAATGCACGTCCTTTGCGATAGTATTTCTCTGCCTTTTCAGCCAACAGGTGTAACAAGGCCAGATCATTTTTAATCAAGCGTTCGATATCAGGCCGTATGACCTTAACAATAAATTCTCGACCATCTTTTAATACTGCACGATGCACTTGTGCAATCGATGCTGATGCCAATGGCGTTTCATCAAATTCTAAAAAGACATTTTCCAACTTTTCCTGATAGGCTTTTTCGATGATCGATCTGGCAACTTCACCTGAAAAAGGCGCAACGTTATCCTGAAGTTTGGCAAACTCATTGGCGATATCTTCTGGCAACAAATCGCGACGCGTAGACAATATCTGACCCAGCTTGACATAAATAGGACCCAAATCTTCCAGCGCCGAGCGCATTCGAACCGCACGCGGACCCGTTTTACGACCAAACCAGTTCCAGGGAAGAATAAAATAAATAAAACGAAACGGACGGAATAAATGCGTCGCAAATACAAATTCATCCAGCCCGTGTTTGATTAATACACGCTGTATCGTTAGTAGTCGGAGTATCTGCTCCATGATCTAGGTTTGCTTTTCCTTACGTTTCGCTTCCAGCTTTGCGACACGCTGTGTCATCCTGTCTACATCTTCGCGTAGTTGATCGACATCGTCACAAAATTCTTTTACCAATAGCGCATCCGGCAACAGCTCGCTCTCAAATCGAAGGTATTCGCTGATATCATTAGCCAGTGTATTGGTCGTGTCTTTTGCAAAACGATGCGTATTACGCACAAATTGTCCAAGCTGGTAAGCTGCCGTATCTCCGACGATGCGTGATAGTGGTTCCTCTAGATCGACCTCTATATTTTGCATGATATGTTGAAAACGCTGCGCCAGACCGATATCACCAATCAGTTCCATCTCTGATGGTAATGTGCCACTGGTGTCTTTGGCTGCCGCCAACATGTTAACAAAGTTCATGGGCGTACCTTTTATTAACACATTCGGTTTTTCTTCATAAACTGTTTTCAAATATAGGCCGCTTTCATTTGGGAATAAATACAGCTTGAGCGATGTATTAATGAATTCAAAGGCGATGACTTTTCCGCTTAAGTCGGCAAGTGATACCTGCGTTTCTTCGTCAAGTGCAATGGCCTTGTTTAATAAGGACTCGACATGTTCAATCCAGACCGGATGTGAGTTTGAATCGGTCATAGTTTATAACCACGATGAATCGCGACAATGCCACCAGATAAATTGTGATATTCCACTTGTTCAAAACCAGCATCCTGCATCATGGTTTTCAATGTTTCCTGATCAGGATGCATACGAATCGACTCAACCAGATATTGATAACTGGCCTCATCCTTTGCCACCATTTTTCCAAATTGCGGGATCAATTTAAACGAGTATTGATCATAGAGCTTATTGAACAACGGAATGACGATCTTGGAGAACTCAAGCACGACCAACTGAGAACCGTATTTCAGCTTGTCATACATCGAACGCAAGGCCTTATCTTTATCAGTGACATTCCGTAAACCAAATGCGATGGTCATGCAGTCAAAACTGTTATTCGGGAATGGCAATACCTCGGCATTCCCCTGGACATAATTAACCCCATTTATTACGCCGTTATCGATAAAACGATTGCGACCATGTTGCAACATATCAGCATTAATATCGCAGACGGTAATACTGCCATCCGGACCAAGTTGCTTATGAATCAATCTTGCAATATCGCCGGTACCACCTGCCAAATCCAATACCTGATAATGGGGTTTAATTGCACATAAATGCACCGCATGCCGTTTCCACAAACGATGCACGCCCATCGACATAATGTCGTTCATCAGATCATATTCAGACGCGACCGATGAAAAAACCTGTTTGACCCGTTGCGCTTTATCGCCGGTGGCTACGGTTTCAAAACCAAAATGGGTAGTACCGGTATCAGTCATTAGGGCGAATGTGTCCGGCTTGTTTCAAGGCATCAAGATAGTTCATCCAGTTATCATTCTGCTCCTCACCCAGTTCATATAAATAACGCCAGGAATAGAGTCCGGTCGAGTGGCCATCATCAAATATCAACTTTAAGGCATAATTACCCACCGGTTCGATGGAGTCGATATTGACGTTTTCCTTTCCGACCTGCAGTACTTCCTGGCCGGGACCATGTCCTTTTACATCCGCTGATGGCGAAAACACACGCAGGTATTCGCAGGACAATTCAAATTTTTCACCATCATCAAATTCTATTTCCAGTACCCGGGATTTTTTATGCAGACTAATCGAAATAGGTTGTGGATATTGTTCAGCCATAGCAATCAATAACGTCGTTTAACTCGGATTTCACTTTATAATATATAACGACTCAGGTCTTCATCTTCGACCAATTCGTTTAAGTGTTCATTCACATAACTGGCATCAATGCTAATCGTTTGTCCTTGTTTCTCAGATGCGCCGAAAGATAAGGACTCAAGCAAGCGCTCCATCACTGTATGTAAACGCCGTGCACCAATATTTTCCGTTGATTCATTCACCTGCCAGGCGATCTCGGCAATACGACGAATGCCATCATCAGCGAACTGCAGATCTACCCCCTCCGTTTGTAACAACAAAACGTATTGTTCGGTTAATGAGGCGTCCGGCTCGGTCAATATGCGGACAAAATCATTCGTCTCTAATGCGCTGAGCTCCACCCGAATCGGCAGTCTCCCTTGCAACTCCGGGATCAAATCAGATGGTTTGGCAAGGTGAAACGCGCCAGAGGCAATAAATAAAATATGATCGGTTTTAATCATGCCGTATTTAGTAGAAACCGTGCTGCCCTCAACCAATGGTAATAAATCGCGCTGCACGCCTTCTCTGGACACATCCGGCCCATTTGATTCGGAACGGCGCGTGACTTTATCCAGTTCATCAAGAAACACGATCCCGTTTTGTTCAACACTCTCAATTGCACGCGCTTTGACTTCATCTTCATTCACCATCTTGGCCGCTTCTTCCTCGGCCAGATGCTTTAATGCATCCTTAACCTTTAATTTGCGGTTTTGCTTTTTCCCAGTACCCATGTTTTGAAACATGCCCTGTAGCTGACTGGTCATTTCTTCCATACCCGGCGGCGCCATGATCTCAACGCCGATATTCGGCGCGTTTAACTCAACTTCGACTTCCTTATCATCAAATTTACCTTCCAGTATCATTTGTTTGAACTTGGTGCGAGTTGAATTGACCGATGAATTCTCATCCGCTGGCTCACCCATCATCCGCGCCGGCGGCAACAGGATATCCAGTACTCGCTCCATCGCCGCTTCCTGCGCTTCATGTTTTACCTTATCGGTCTCTTTCTCCCGGGTTTGTTTGATAGCAATGTCGGCAAGGTCACGAATAATCGATTCAACGTCGCGACCGACATAGCCGACTTCAGTAAATTTGGTCGCCTCTATCTTGATGAAAGGTGCCTCGGCTAATTTGGCCAAACGCCTGGCTATCTCGGTTTTACCGACGCCAGTAGGGCCAATCATCAGAATATTTTTCGGTGTAATTTCATTACGAACGGATTCATCAACCTGCGCACGACGCCACCGATTGCGCAATGCGATGGCAACGGCACGTTTTGCAGAATCCTGTCCGACGATATGTTTATTGAGTTCAGTCACTATCGCCTGCGGCGTTAACGTGGTCATAATTTGTGTCTAATAAGTTAAATAATTGAATTACGCATTTCTGAAATTTACTTGCAGCTTAAACAGCCAAACCAGAACAGGAACAGCGTTACAGTTCCTCAATGGTTAAATTAGAATTGGTATAAATACAAATATCGGCAGCAATACCCAGACCCTTTTCGACTATTTCTCGTGCACTCAGTTCGGTATTCTTTAATAAGGCTAATGCAGCTGACTTGGCAAAATGTCCGCCCGAACCGATAGCCATAATATTATCTTCCGGTTCAATCACATCGCCATTGCCGGACAAAATTAACGAGGTAGTTTTATCCGCTACACACAACATGGCTTCCAACCGCCTCAACATCCGATCGGTACGCCAGTCTTTTGCCATCTCCACGGCTGAGCGCATTAGATTACCCTGATGTTTTTCCAACTTGGCTTCGAAACGCTCAAACAAGGTAAAAGCATCAGCCGTACCACCAGCAAAGCCGGCAAGAATCTGTTCTTTATATAAGCGACGTACCTTGCGCGCATTGCCTTTCATGACTGTATCGCCCAATGATACCTGGCCATCGCCACCAATCACGACATTGTCGTCGCGACGCACCGACAAGATTGTTGTGCCTCTGAATTGTTCCAAACTGTCTCTCCTTTGCCACTTATTTCAGGCGGGAAGCGAATTGTACATGAGCAGGCAGTCAGACTTAAGCCTAATCACAGCGGCCTAGTCTGATTCCTTGCCCTGTTTACGCCGCGCTCGGGGGTGACTGTTGTCATAGACCTGGGCGAGATGCTGAAAATCAAGATGCGTGTAGACCTGAGTGGTGCTGATATCCGCATGGCCGAGCAATTCCTGCACAGCACGCAAATCACCACTGGACTCGAGCATATGGCTGGCAAACGAATGCCTCAACATATGCGGATGAACATGATTGGGTAATCCCTGCTTTATCGACCATTCTTTTAAGCGCTGTTGCACCGAGCGCTGACTAATACGCTTACCTCGCTGACTGACAAACAACGCGGTCTCATCGTCATTGACAAATTGTTTCCGTAAATCCAACCAGTCTTTAATCGCTTTTTGGGCATGCTTCCCTACAGGTAAGCTTCGCGTTTTATTTCCCTTGCCGACTACCGTGACTAATTTATCGGCAAAATCAATGCTGCTCAGGTTTAGTCCGGTGAGTTCAGATAAACGTAGACCGGAAGAATAAATTAATTCCAACATAGCCTTATCACGAATAGCCAACGGATCCTTGTCACTGATTTCCACCAGCTGTGCTGCTTGATCGACATCCAGCACGTTCGGTAACTTACGCGGCGTCTTCGGTGTCACAATCCCTTCTGCAGGATTAATTGTTACCTTGCCGTGCTTTAATAGATAACGATAGAACGCACGAATCGCTGACAGGTTACGTTGCAAGGAGCGTCCGCCTATCCCCTGCCGATGTCGCCACGCCACATAGCCCCGCAATTGTCGGCCGTCCAACGCCACCCAACTGGCAATAGACTTATCGTCGCAGTATTCCAGTAATTTCGACAAATCGCGCTGATAGGCCGCGTTGGTATTAGCAGACAGGTGTTGGAGTGATTTAAAAAAATCGTCGAGCTGTTTACGATCAGCCTGATTCAAAACAGTGGCGTTAGCAGCAAGTGCATCAGCTAACGCTAATCCTCATTAATCCAGGGCTTTAATATAAAACTAAGTACTTCACCGAGGTTAGCCAATAGTTCGACTCCCATACCCGGTTGAAATCGCTCTGCATCAAAACTGCCAATGGCCAGAATACCGCCCCAGTCCTGTCCGTGTAACGGCACCATCACTGAAGACGCAATTTCATTACCGTCATCACCAAACAGAAATACCTGCTGTTGATGTTTCATACGACCGCTCAGAGGCATTCTCTTTTCAATAATCGTTTTAAACAATGACTTCTCGGGGGCATCTTTGCCGGCAAATTCATCGGTAGGAAAACTATCAACGAAGGCCGGCTCAGCAAATAGACGTACCATCACACGGTCGGCATGAAAATTCTTCTTCAGGTTGTCGTAAATGGTGCTAAAGATAGACTTTGGATCATCGGCATCCATCAGCGTCAATGCCAATTTGTGCATGCGCCGGGCCAGCTCTTCGTTTTGTCGGGCAATCTCGATCAATTCATGCAAGCGTTTACGCGTTTGCTGGTTTTGTTCGCGTAATACCGATACCTGTCGCTCGACCAATGACACCGCGCCGCCATGTTCATGTGGTATCGACATCTCAGCCAATATTGAAGGGTGTTTATTAAAGAAATCCGGATTTTGCTTTAAATAATCCACCAGCATATCGTCGGTAATGGCAGTGTTTGTTTCCTGATCTTGTTCTTCTTGTGCGCTCATAATTCTATTGTACCCTCAAACACTGTCGTTGCCGGACCGGTCATCATCACAGGCGCATCTTCGCCCGCCCATTCCAGCGTTAAATTGCCGCCTTTCAGCTGTGCCTCTATTGTCCCTTCCAATACCCCTCGCTGGCAAGCAATAACCATGGCCGCGCAGGCGCCACTGCCACAAGCCAGTGTTTCGCCTGCACCACGTTCATAAACGCGAAGCTTGAACAACTGTTGATTCACGACCTCGATAAAACCGACATTCACACCTTCGGGAAATAAATCGGAAGACTGCACTGCCGGACCTAATAGTTCGACCGGGGTAGCGTCAACGCTGTCGACAAAAAAAACTGCGTGCGGATTGCCCATGGAAACGGCACCAAACTGGTATGTTGTGCCCTGAATATCAAGCGCATAATTCTCAGCCCGAGTCTTGGTTAGCAAAGGAATAACCGAAGGTTCAAAACCGGGCACACCCATATCAACGGTCACATCCTGATCCCGCATGCATAGCTTCAATATCCCTGCGCCAGTCTCAGCGATGATCGTGTCTTTGGAAATAATATTTTTCTGGCGTAAATACACCGCCGCACAGCGTGCACCATTGCCGCACTGCATAACTTCTCCGCCGTCGTTGTTAAATATTCGGTAACGAACATCGGCGGTATCAGATGCCGGCGGCTCTAATAACAGGATTTGATCGCAGCCAACACCAAAATGCCGGTCGGCAATCAATCGCGCTTGTTCACGACTTAATTCCAACGACTGTGTGAAGGTATCGAATACGACAAAATCGTTACCAATTCCGTGCATTTTGGTGAAGTGATGATTCATACGTCTAGATTACCGTGAATACACTGCGAAGCAAGATTTCAATGACATCGACATCAGCTTGATATTTATCTGATTTGCTAAAGAAATCCGCTACCTGACCGCTATAGCCTTGCAGGAATTCGTAAATCAGGACATCGCAGAGTAAAACCTGCCAGATTTTTAACTATTTGACATCACGTAGTCAGTCAGGAGTAAAAAACATGAATTCATTCAATAATCTAAAATTGAAATGGAAACTAATCGCCATCGTACTCATACCGATATTGAGTCTCCTGTATTTTGCGCAGGCAGAAGTGCGCAAGAATTACGCAATAAAAACAGAAAATAATAAGATTCTGGTACTCTCCAAACTGGCCGTTAAAGCCAGCAACCTGGTGCATGAATTACAAAAAGAACGCGGTTTATCGTCAGCCTATCAAGGCAGCGATGGTACGGAATTTTCGACCGAGCTGACGGCACAACGCAAACAGGTAGATGAAAAGGCCAAACAGTTAAAAACCGTATTAGCTGATTTCGATGTTGAAGAATTTGGTTCTGATTTCGTTACACAATTGCAGCTTGCATTAGACATGCACAATGAAATTGGCAATAAGCGCCAGACGGTCACCTCGCTCAGCATCTCCAAAGAAGATGCACTTGCTTACTATACCAACATGAACAGCGCCTTTTTAGGCATGATTGGCTTTTTACCCACCTTGAGCACGGTGGGAGAACTTAGCAGCATGGGCGGAGCCTACGTCAATTTTCTCAACAGCAAGGATCGTGCAGGACAGGAACGTTCCGTACTGGCAATTGCATTTTCGCAGGATGTGTTTGATAGTGGTTTGTATGAACGTTTCAACGCGCTGGTCACGACACAGTCAGTTTACCTCAATGTTTTTACTTCACTGGCAACACGCGAACAGATTCAATTCTATAACGAAACCATGAAGGGAGAGTTCATCGAAGAAACAGAGAACATGCGTGCAATTGCGACTGAGCGCGCTAACCTGGGCGGTTTTAATATTGATCCAGGCTATTGGTTCGACATGCAGACGGGCAAAATAAACCTGCTCAAGACAGTTGAAGATAAACTCTCGGATGATCTGTTTTCACTTGCTAACCGTCTTCAACAAGAAGCGAGCTCTGCGCTAATGTTTTCAATCATAACGACATTAGTCTCGCTGTTATTTACCGCGGGCTTTGTTTTCTTTATGCAACGCAAACTGGCAAGCAATGTCAATCACGCTGTCAAGATCGCCAGTAATATTGCTGAAGGTAATTTTAACAACGATATTAACAGTGACGCGACCGATGAGATCGGTGAGATGTTAACCGCATTGCAATACATGCAAACCGAATTATTCGGACAAATAAACAGGGAAAAAGAAGAAGCATTACGTATTCAGGAGGCATTAAACAACACAACAACCAACGTAATCGTCGCCGATACAGAGCACAATATTATGTATATGAACGATACTGCCGTGAATATGTTCAATGACAATAAAACTGAATTCAACAATGCCTTACCTGATTTAAACCTCAATGAGTTAAACGGCACAGGTATTTTTTCATTTCATAAAGATGCGTCTAAACGCAGAATGGTTTTACAAGAGCTTAATGCTACCAACACAACTGAAATTCAATTAGGCCAACACATCTTTAACGTAGTGGCAAACCCGGTGTTAAATGAAAAAGGCGAACGACTTGGCACCGTTGAAGAATGGACCGATTTGACACAACAAAAAGTAGCCGAGCAACAAATCGAACAAGTGATCAGCGCTGCGGTAGCTGGCGAGTTAAGCACCAGGCTCGACAGCAATCGATTTGAGGGCTTTATGAAAACAATGGCCGAAGGTGTCAACCAGATGCTGGATACCATTGTTGAACCATTAAAAGTGGCCGCAGATTATGTTGACCGTATCGCCAAGGGCGATATTCCCGAACCGATCACAGCGGATTATCAAGGCGATTTCAGCTTAATTAAAAACAACCTGAATACCTGTATTAAAGCCATTAATCAGTTAGTCAATGATGCTGAAAGTTTATCGGTCGCCGCTGTACAAGGAAAACTGGAAACACGGGCTGATGTTGACTGCCACCAGGGTGATTTCCGCAAGATTATTGAAGGTGTAAATAATACTCTGGACGCAATCGTGATGCCGATTAATGAGTGTAAAGTCACCATGGATGCATTATCCAAAGGCAACCTCACTAAAACTATGCAAGGTAATTTTCAGGGTGAATTTGCAGTATTAAAAGATGCCATCAACACCAGTATCAAAAACTTGTATGAGATGGTGAATAAAATTCGAAACTCTGCTGATCGAATTAACAACGCATCGGATGAAATCTCCACCGCCAGTATTGATCTCAGTCAACGAACCGAGGAACAGGCATCCTCACTTGAAGAAACAGCTTCCAGTCTTGAGGAGTTGACCTCGACCGTAGAACAAAACCGGGATAACACAAATAGCGCAAATGACCTGGCGATAGCCACTGCCAAGCGCGCTGAACAAGGTGGCGAAGTCGTCAGTGAAGCAGTAACGGCAATGGAAACTATCAACGCCAGCAGCAAGGAAATTGTCGATATTATTGGTGTCATCGACGATATCGCCTTCCAGACCAATCTATTGGCATTGAACGCTTCGGTCGAAGCGGCGCGCGCGGGTGAGCAAGGGCGTGGTTTTGCAGTGGTCGCATCAGAAGTGCGTAATCTGGCCCAGCGCAGTGCGGAAGCAGCAAAGGATATTAAGGAACTGATTAACGATAGCGTTGGCAAAGTTGAGCATGGTTCAGAGCTGGTGAATAAATCCGGTACCACGCTGGAAGAGATTATAGCTGAAGTTAAAAAGGTCAACAGTATCATCGCGGAAATCGCTGAAGCCAGTGAAGAACAATTCGCCGGTATTAACCAGGTGAATGTTGCAATCAATCAGATGGATCAGATGACTCAGCAAAATGCGGCGATGGTTGAAGAAACCTCTGCTTCAAGTAAATCAATGGATGATGAAGCAAAAGATTTAATAAGATTGATGGAGGCCTTTAATGTCGGAAGCACTACACAGCAATCAAAACTAGAGGCTGACAATAGTTTATCCACAAATAACGACATAGAACCAAAACCTGACTTGAAGGTAGTCGGTGGCAATGATGAGTGGCAGAATTTTTAACAGTTAATCATTAAGCACGTTTCACAGTTGTCGCTATCAAGGTAAAATCTGATGGTTTATTTCATTATCAAAGATAGGAAAATATGTCAGATACTATTGAAAGAAGCGGTCGCTGTCTTTGCAATTCCATACAGTTTCTAGCAAAAACAATGCGTAAAGAAATTGGTGCCTGTCATTGTGCAATGTGCCGAAAATGGGGTGGCGGCCCGTTAATGGTAGCTGACTGTGGTCAGGATGTAGTCTTCGAAAAAAAAGATACACTAAGCATTCATGATTCATCCGACTGGGCCGACCGGGGCTTTTGCAACCAATGCGGCACCCACCTTTTTTATCGGTTTAAGCAAACGCAACAATACATGATGCCGGTCGGACTGTTTGACGATGACAGCGATCTGTCTTTTACCGAACAGGTATTTGTTGACGATAGACCGGATTATTATGCATTCGCAAACAACACCCATGAGATGACCGGAGAAGAATGTTTTGCTGCTTATAATGCAGAACAAAAATAAATCGGGATCATTTACTACTCACTCAACCAATCACTCCCAGGCAGATTTCTACTTAATCAACTAAGTTTGCGAATCATTGTTTTGATGTTCACCTCGCATCAAGACACTATCAGCAATATGTAAGGTTGACGTAGGAAACGCACATTCAGCACCATTTGACTCGATGATCTTAATAATATTTAACATGACATCCTGCTTTACTTCGTGAAACCGAATCCAGTTAGTGGTCTTGGTAAAGGTATAGATAAAGAAATCCAGCGACGATGGTGCGAATGCATTGAAGTTAACAATCAAGGTCTGATTAGTATCGATATCTTTATGCTCCTGAAGCATTTTTTTAACCGCGGCCACAATCTCATCCATCTTGCCCGCATCATCATAACGAATACCTATGGTTTCCTTGATACGCCGATTCGTCATTCTTGAAGGATTCTCCACCGCAATGTTGGTAAACACCGCATTGGGCACATAAAGCGGTCGCTTATCAAAGGTGCGGATGGTAGTTAAACGCCAGCCGATCTTTTCAACAGTTCCTTCTATTTCTTTATCTGGCGAACGAATCCAGTCGCCGACATCAAACGGGCGATCAAGGTAGATCGTCAAACCACCAAAAAAATTCGCGAGCAGATCACGTGCCGCAAAACCGATGGCGATACCACCAATACCACCAAACGCCAATACACCGGAGATACTGTAACCAAGCGTTTGCAATATGACCAGACCGCCGGTGATGACAATCGACACCCGGATTAATTTGGCAATGGCATCGGCGGTAGTGCGGTCGAAGTCTTCACCACCACTGAGCTTTTTATCAAGAATAATGCTCTCGGCCCTTGAGATAAAACGCACCAGAAACCAGACCAGAATGACAATGACCCCCACCGAACGTATCGGATCCACGGCTTCGAACAATGCTGCATTGGTTTTTAATTTGATAATGTCGGCAGCAAAACATAATCCAATGATCCAGATTAATAATGTTGCCGGACGGTAGGCAGAACGAAGCAGCGCATAGTCCCAGGCAGTGCGTGTATTTTTAAATTTGGTCAGTAACTTGCCGACAACACGCTTTTGTATCCAGTTAATCGACGCGGTAACAAAGACAATAATAAAGACTTGCACGATCCAGGTTTCGGAACGAAATAGTCCGGCAATGGTCTTTGTTACATCATCAAAATTCATGCGTGGTTCCTGTTAATGATAGTCAATATACGACAGAGACTTGATAACCCTGTCTTTCGAGTAATTCCAACACGCCTTCTTCACCACTCAGATGCATCGCGCCAATGGCGATAAATGATTTTCCTTTCGCCAGAATAGGTTGCATTCTCTCTACCATTTTGTGATTACGGTCATTGATTAATTTTTGCATTAAATCCTTATATAGCGGTTCGTCGATCATGTCATAACGGTTTGCATGTTCAAACAAACCTGCCAGATTTCTCTCCAGATATAAGGACTTCATAACAGCAAAATCATTTTCAACCACATCATAATGACATACGGTATCAATCAATAAACGCGCCTGATCGGTCAAACTAAGCTGGTTAAATAGCTGGCCCTGCTCTTCCAATGTTTCCAGGCCGTTAACCGTCGCACCATTTTGTTGAGCGATGGAAAACAGCACCAAATCCAGCGCATCACCGGTCTCTGGTGGATAGTTCATCATTAAAAAGGCAGCCCATGGCTTCATGACAGATACCACCTCGGGCATCATGCTATATCTGGAAAGTATTTCTGTGGCACGTTGATAGATCGCCTCATCAATGTATTCAGACAACTGTTGTCCTTCCTGAAAAAACATCATCCGTGTCATCAACATAATCTGCTCAGTATCCGGCAAGGCTTCCATGACAAATTGTTCTGAAGAGTTTAATGCCTGACTGACCGGTTCCGGTAATGCCACAATACTCGGATCAGAGACATGAATCGTACCGAACACATAGCTGGTCGCCTGTCCGGCTTTGTTGACCTGCCACAATAAACCTTTATCGTATTTCAGTTTTTGAGCAGGTCTGTTGTGCTCAATCAGCGGCTGGCATTGGCTGGAAAGCGCAGCGTTGGCACTGAATGACAACAACAGAGCAAACGTAATTAACAGTAATCTATACAATATCATCGACTCCTAAATTGAGTTCCGGTTGTGGCAACAAACGGGCAATTGCATTCGAACGCTGTTGCCAAATCCGGGTAGTTTTTAATTCGGTTAAATCCTGTTTGAACTGACCATGCATACGAATCAATCGCGACTGTGATTCGATACTCTCTGGCAGCGTTGCCTTGTCCAGTATTTGCTGAGCACCTGCCTGATTATTACAAGCCAGTACCATATCACAACCCGCTTGCAGCGCTGCCTCAGCGCGTTCTGGATAGCTGCCAATCACTTCCGCACCGGCCATACTTAAATCATCGCTGAATATAGTTCCCTGAAACTCCAGTTGCTTGCGTAAAATTTGCTTAAGCCAAATCGGGGAGAAACCGGCAGGCAACTCATCGACCCTGGAATAAATCACATGCGCCGGCATGATACCCGCCAAACCGTTGCGAATCATCCTTTCAAACGGAATCAAATCCAGCATTTGTATATCCTGGTAATCACGATGGTCATAGGGAATCGCAACATGCGAGTCTTCCACAACCGAACCATGACCGGGGAAATGTTTGCCAACCGCGGCCATCCCCGCCTGCTTCATGCCGCGTACATAGGCGCGAGCTAATTTTACAATCTGTTCCGGTTCCGTATGAAAGGCACGATCACCGATGACTTCTGATTTATCGCCACCAATATCCAGCACCGGCGCGAAACTTAAATCGATACCGACCGCTAATAACTCCGAAGCCATTAACCAGCCCGTTTGCTCGGTAAGCGTCTCTGCCTCGGCGCCATGTTTTGCAAACACATCACAAGCCGGTAATAATGTAAAACCCTCTCGAAAACGTTGTACCCGGCCACCTTCATGATCGACGGCAATTAACAGATGCGGCTGACGTAATTCATGAATGGATTGCGTCAGCGCTGCAAGCTGTTCCGGTGAAGCATAATTACGCGTAAACAAAATGACGCCGCCAACTTTTGGATGTAACAACATCTCACGTTCGTCGGCTTCCATCTCCAGACCGCGCAGGTCACACATCACCGGACCTAATGCCTGTTTCAGTTGCTTAGTCATGCTGTGGTTTGTTCTTTTATATCCATTGCGTCACGCAAACGATCACCAAGTAAATTAATACATAGCACCAGTGACAGAATAGCAAATCCCGGCGCGAGTACCATATGCGGCGCGATTAACAAATAGGCGCCACCATCACGAATCATACTACCCCATGAGGCCTGCGGCGGTTGAACGCCGAGGCCCAGAAATGACAAACCGGCTTCTGCAATCACTACCCCGGCAAATGCAAACGTCGCCTCAACAATCAATGGCGCCATAATTAACGGCAAGACATGTTTAATCATGATAAATAATTCCGACGTGCCTAATGCCCTTGCCGCTAACACATGATCGCGTTCCCTAACTGTCAGCGTCTGCACTCTGGCCAAGCGTGCAAACCCCACCCAGCTGACGATAGACAATGCAAATACCGCATTCATCAATCCCGGCCCGAGTAATCCCGCTAATGCAATTGCCAACAAAATACCTGGAAACGCAATAAATAAATCAATCACCATTACCAGCGCTCTATCCCACACACCACCTAACCATGCACCCAGGACTCCTAACACGATACCAATAATTAATGAGATCGATACCACAATGATAGACACACTTAACGATGTTCTGGCACCCATGATCAAACGTGACGCAATCGAACGGCCCAAATCATCATGACCAAACCACTGTTGCCAATTCGGCGGAACCAATATTTTTTCCAACGCGATCATATCGGGTTCAAGCGGAAGTAACGGCGAGCATAAGGCTAATACTAACCACGTTAACAAGATCAGAAGCGGGATAGAAATCAAACGCGCCATCACTCCAGCCTCACCCTGGGATCAACCGCAACATAGATCAAGTCTGTCAGTAGATTCACTAATACATAGGTCATACTGATCAACAACACACAGGCTTGCACGACCGGATAATCGCGCTTTTGAATGGATTCAATCAACAGTTGCCCAATACCCGGCCAAGAAAATATGGTCTCGGTAATGACCGCCCCGGCCAACAAAGCGCCAAACTGCATGCCTAATATCGTAATGATAGGTAAGGCAGCATTTCTTAATGCGTGCAATGTCAACACCCGTGATTCAAACAAACCTCGCGCCCTGGCGGCACGAATATAATCTTCTTGCAATACCTCTAACATCGAAGCACGCACCATGCGTGACAGTATCGCCGCCAAAGCTGTACCCAGAGTAATAGCAGGCAATATCAGTGAACCAAACCCTTCCTGCCCACTAACCGGGAACCAGCCTAACCATAAGGAAAATATCAGGATTAATACCGGCCCCATAACAAAGTTCGGAATCGATACACCGAGCATCGCTGTAACCATCGCCAGCCGATCCCAAATCGAATCTTTATAAACGGCAGCTAACATACCTAACGGTAAGGCAATGATTACCGCAATCAACAAGCTCGAAATACTGAGTATGAATGTTGCCGGGATACGCGTGAGTAATACGCTCGATACCGCCTGACGCGAGTGTAGGGATTCACCAAAATCAAGTTGCACCACAGCAAAGAGATATTGCCACCACTGCGTCAACAACGGTTGGTGTAAACCAAGCGCTTCTCGCAATGCCTCGCGGTCTGCTGGCCGCGCCGTTTCGCCCAGCATCACTTCGACCGGATCGCCGGGCACAACATGGATCAATAGAAATACCAGTGTGACAATACCAAACATCACTACCATGGCACTCAATATTCGTTTAATCAGATAATTGGCTAACACACGACGATTCGCTCACAAAATGACCCGGTTTGTTTCATATCATGCCTGATAACAGGCTACAATGAATCTTAAGGATGTTAATGACAATGAAATAATGAGCAAATATCAATTTAATAATAATAATGAGGAGCAGGCCGAGATTGCCGACACCCCCGCTATGAAGTCATTTGATAACGCCACCCGGGATGTATTAAGTATCGTCATTCGTTTATGCGGCCTGGTCCTGCTGTTTATTGGATTAGGTATTGCGCTGCAAGTCTTTAATGAGGCACTGGCATTATATAAAGATCCGGCCAATATCGAACGCGTTGCCATCGCCATTGAAAAAGGTTCGAATATCGACAAGAGCATTGCACCATTGCGGGATAGTTTGTTGGGCGAAGATGAAGCAAGAGAATTTTCTGAACAAACTAAAAATGCTGCTCCCGCTCCCACCGGCATACGCATCTCCTATTTCATTGCCTGGGTCATCGACTTGTTGTTATTGCTGTTGCTCGCGAGAATATCCTTAATGGCAATCAAAACCGGTGGTGAACTCGCGCTCTACGATAGTCAAATAAAACGTTTTGCCCGAGAAGTTGTCCAACAAAACAAAAAAGAATAACGCCAACATTTAAACACACATGATGGAACCTTCAATCAACAACAAAATGCAGGTCTATCAAATTACCGTAGTCTTTAGCGTGCTATTCGCATTGATTGGCTTTTCCTACAACGTCTGGCGCATGGAAGTCTCCGAAGAGAATAATAATATCCGCACCGCATCGTTTGAATTATTACTCGAACTGTCCGAACTGGAACAACTCATCTATACCGCTTATTACGATAAAGATATAAAAGAAGGTAGCCCGCGAAAAGGCTGGGTTAAAGTCGGATTGATTAATGACCTCAGTGTCCTGACTTCCGAATCCGTTGTTAACACTTCAGCAGAGTTAAAATCATTATGGTCATCAAGCTGGAATGAAGTCGAAAGCAATAAAGAAGTGGTTGATAGCCTCGTCAAGGCAATTGATGCAGTAAGGGCTGAGATTAAATTATTGTTAAGTTCTTTGGAGTAGAATTCAACAAACGACCCAAATCAGATATTGTTGAAAATTCACTATGTTCCAATTGTTTTTTCTATAGTAGGAGATTCCTGTTGCATACAAATCAATTAGACGAATGGCAGCATAGCCATGTGTTCGGTCAGAACAAACAACGCGCCGGTGAGAGCAGGACGTTATTTGTCGTTGGACTAACAGCCACCATGATGGTGATTGAGATTATTACCGGGATACTCTACGGCTCTATGGCGTTGTTAGCTGACGGGCTTCACATGGCGTCTCATACGCTTGCACTTGGCATTTCTGTTTTTGCTTATGTGATATCCAGGCGTTCTGCAAATGATAGAAGTTATTCTTTCGGCGTGGGTAAGATTAACAGTCTAGCGGGTTTTGCCAGCGCGGTGTTGCTGATGGGCTTTGCTATTATTATGGTGACGGAGAGTACCAGCAGGCTGATAAAACCGCTGTCTATCGCTTTCGATCAAGCCATTATCGTAGCGGTGATCGGGCTCATTATAAATGGAGCAAGCGCGTGGATTTTAATGTCAACGCCTCACGAACATAGTCATGACCATGGACATGCGCATGATCATCACGATCACAATTTACGCGCGGCTTACCTGCACGTATTGGCTGATGCATTAACTTCAATATTGGCAATTGTCGCTCTGCTGGCTGGAAAGTATTTAGGAGCAAACTGGCTCGATCCGGCAATGGGCTTTGTCGGTGCGGCTTTAGTTTCTCGTTGGTCTTATGTATTGATTAAAGACACTTCTCATGTTCTGTTAGACAAACAGGCCAGCAAAAACATGGAGATTGATATACAACAGTCGATTGAAGCTAATTCGTCTGATCGTATTGCCGACCTGCACCTTTGGAATATTGGCCATGGGATATTTGCTGCTGAAATTACTATTGTCAGTGACAATCCGGCCACGCCTTCTCACTATAAATCATTAATACCGGATTATTTAAATATTGTTCACGTTACCGTCGAAGTGCATCGTTGTTCACATACGGCTTTTGATTGATATTATTACTCGAACTATACGAACTGAAACAACTTATCTATACCGCTTCTTACGATAAAGATATAAACGAAGGTAGCCCAAAAAAGGTTGGGTAAAGGTAGGATTGATTAATAACCTTAGCGTCTCACTTTCGAATCTGTCATTAACGCTTCATCAGAATTAAAATCATCGTGGTCATCAAGCTCAAATGAAATCGATAACAATAAAGAAGTAGTTAATAATCTCGTCAAGGCAATTGATGCTGCTAGAGCTGAAATAAAATTATTGTTAAGTCCTTTGAAGTAGAATTCTGCTCGTTACTGAGTTAACAGTTAGTGGTGATTTGTTCGAACCCAAAGTTAAGCGACTTGTTATATTTCATTTACCTGAAATTTCTAAGTATGCGAGCTTTCCAGTCTTCTTCTAGTTTTTGCAATCTTTTCTTTTTTATACCAACACAAGACAGACTTTTTCTATATTCAGAGTGTCTTAAAAATCTTGATAGTTTAATTCCCTGAAATATTTCCATAAAACCGTTCATTCTAATGCATTCAGTTAAAACGTTTGTTTTTTTACTTTTGCCAGATTTTATTTTAGCTTCAGCGGCACTCTTGAGATCATCAGGGGGTAAATCTTCTAATCTAGAAGCCTCAGCCCATAAGAGATCAATTAATATCAAACACCTGCGGCGAATTCCATCATGATAAATCAACCAATCTTGAATTTCTCTTCGTATTTGTAAGTGACGCTCTCCCGATTCAGAAAAATTATTAATATAATCCACATCGAGAAGAATCCTCAAAGGTCGACTATGTCTTAAAAGCTCTGTTCCAAATATGGGGTAAATATCTTGTATTTCGAGCTGCCCCTTGAGGGTTCTAATACATGCGTCGCTTAATATTGTGAATATTACTCGCGAAGCATCTAAAGCCCAAATGGATGGTGCACAGTAACTGGCAGTCTTCTTTAATTCTTTAAATTCATATAAGGTTCGCTTATCAACAACCTGGTAATATTCATCTTCCTCCCTACCAATATAAATAATTGCACCCCATTCACGTTTACTCTCAGTCCACAGCCGGTGGTATTCTTGCATAAAATCTAATCGACTTTGCCTACGTTGCGATTTAAGAATTGAGACTTGAGCATAACCAACCAAAACTAATAAAAGTGAAGAGAGTGCAGTTATAGTATTACTATCCATGGTCTATTTCTCTTTTATTAAACATATAACATTTTGAAATCTAACAGCCTGAATAATAGACAGATAGTTATTAGTCCTGTCCTTTATACATTCAATTGCTAAGGCGCTTCTCGACTAAACTTACACGTTCATAGATAAAACCAGCGATCTCCGCTGAACCGAATCTTGTAGCATCGATATACCCGTCGGTATTAAATACACCCTCTATGTCCGAATTGTCAGTTCGAATAAACATTATGCGATCATGCTGTTTTGACTTAATGATGTCCTTTATAGCTCTGAACTCTACTCCGCACCATTCTTTCTCTTGATAATAAGCACAGAGAAAAACGACGACTAATTTCGAGCGATTTCGATATATATCTTGAAGTACAAGATCTAATGATGGGCGTGCCAACTGAGCAGTGTAATTGTTGTCATAGAAATAGGAATTAGGTCCAAGTTTACTTTCTAGTTCTGCGACAATAGGCTCTACTATGCTTCGGATTTCTCCCGGGAATGATAAGGCAACATCAAAAATGTGTTTAGTGATGTCGATAATATTATCTTTGTTTCTAGACCATCGTGGCAGATAAATACCTACTGCTGCTAACTCTTTTGGTAAGTTCACATTCTTTAAAGCCCAATGAGTTCGATTCATTTCCCACTCAAGAATGTCTAGTTCAAACTCTAAGAGTTTAAATTGTTCGTGAGTCATAAACCTATTTAGATGCACTATTTCGTAGTGGATTTTGATTTCACCTTGCCGCTTTTTTATTTCAGTAATGAGGCCGAACTTAGGATCTTTTTTGTTAAATGCTTCATAGGCGAACACACATGGAAATTTAGTAAGCGCCTCTATGCTTTCACCTGAAAATGAGTGGTACTTTTTAAACAAAGCGTTGTCAGTGTATTCGTAGATACATCTGCGCTCTTCGAAAACAATTGGTTCACCTTCCCAAGCGTTTTCATCCGCCGAAACAAGCAGGTTATACATTCTGAATATGCCTTAACTATCTTTTGGGTGACACTCTAGCCAGATAAGCATTTTTGGTTTTTTGTTGGAACATAATAGAAAACCTCCTTGTTTCAATAATATATAGCATTATTTAATTATAATAATCCTGTATACAAAATGTCTACTTTGACATATGGGATATACAAATACCGCGGTCTCATAGATGTAAAGGAGCAATAATATGTTTCTATATCTTAATTCAGTATGGCCATATATTTTAAATATACTAGAAAGTGAAGATTTATTTACTAAAGAATATATGCATTTATTTAAGTTCGAAAATATCTTCTGAGACTTGCTTATATCCAACAGGGGTAAACACAAACGGATCGACATCCAACATCGGCGCCTTACATTGCAGATAGTCATCTCGTGGTGGGTTTTCCCGTTCCCAGTCTTGTTGTAGTTTTTCGGCTTTACCGGAATGGTAGCCATCAAGATACTTAATCTTTACCAAATACGATCCAATGCTTTTTATCTAACTGGGCATAGCCATCCTGGTAACCGGTTTGATAATCGCTGTAAGCGGATAATAAGTAACAACAGAATAAACTGTGTAAGATTTGGCACTTCATTAACTATTAAGGTTCCGCATTGAATTCCTTTTCAAAAAACTCTCTTCGTTCTTCTCTTGTCATGTTTGACATTTTTTCTCTGAAGGCACGCCGTTCTTCCGGTGAGAAGCTTTGCATTTTTTCCCTCATGAATTTACGTCTTTGTTGCTTTTGCTCATGCATCGCTTTGCGTTGTTCCGGTGGCATTGATTCAAACCGCTGACGCAGCTCCCTGCGTTTTTCATCGGGCAAGTCATGAAACCATTTTCTTCGTTTACGAATTTCCCGTTGCTGTTCAGGGCTGAGTGTATTAAAGCGCTGAAAGCGTTCTCTAATTTTCCTCTTCTGTTGCGGGTCCATCGATTGCCAACGTTGCATCCGTTGCTTGGCCCGTTCACGTTGTTCATCAGACATCGTTGTCCAACGGTCTGCGCCGCGCTGTAACTTTTCCTGTCGTTTCGGCGGCAACTCATCCCAACTATCTTGCATGTCCTTTAATAAGGTTTGTTGTTCGGCAGATAATTCTTCCCAGACAACACCTTCTGCATTGACTGAGCTGATCAACAAAAGTAACAACGAGAACAATAGAGACAAACTAGTTTTCACTGTTTGCCTCCTCTGCATTTTCTTGAATGTTGTCGAATGACTCGTCTTCCAGCATCACCGGATCAATCCACTCACCTTGCTCCGTTTCCCATTCACCTATGAATTCCAGAAAGGCAATGTCTGGCAAAACAGTATCGCTGTTTTCTGCAAGCAATAATGAAGGTGAAAGCATTAGCATCATTAGTAATGCCCTATCCCATCTGTTCATAATCTTCCAGCCAGAGATAAAACTCGAGGTCTTCGTAAAGATCGAGACTATCGGAGGAAGAGATAAGATCCAGGTCTGTGGTTGCATCCTGCGATATTGTATCGGGTGATTGTGTCACGACGCTGACAACAATGAGTAAGACACAGGCGGTGGCAACCGCGCCGGAAAACACACCAAACCAGTTTTGACTGGCTGGCTGGTTTCGATTCTCAGAGCTTTCAACCACGCGTGCACGAATCTGACGAATACGCGATAGCGTTTCTCCATCAATCGACTGAACACTCTCATCCAGTGTTTGATTGATCGTTTGCTGCAATTGTTTATCGTCTTCTGTATTCATGTCCAATGTTCACCCAGCTTATCTCTCAAGCTATGTACCGCGCGCGAATAATGTGTCTTCACACTGCCTTCCGAACATTTCATCACGCTGGCGGTCTCCTGCACACTATACCCTTCCCAATTGCGTAATAAAAAAGCTTGTTGCTGTCTGATGGGTAAGGCGCGCAGACTGCTTTCCAGTTCATCGATGCGTTTATCAGCCTGCAATAATTGTTCGGGAGTTCTGGCCTGTTTATCTTCAGCCTGTTGGATTGGATCAATACCATCGTCTTCTGTTTTACCAAACCAGCCACGAAAGCGGTTCCGGACCTGATGACGCCGATACCAGTCATTAATTCGACTATGCAGAATGGTATTAAACAACGGACCCCATTCTTCTTTATCACGGGTCGAATAGTTTTCTACCAGTTTAAACATGGCGTCTTGCAGGATGTCGAGTGCGTCTTCCCGATTACCGGTTGCGATTTCAGCCACCCGAAATGCACGTTTTTCCACGCTGGCGAGAAACACATCGAGCTGTTGAGAGTCCAGTCTGTTTCCCCTTTTCTATTGGCTGCTATGAAATGTTGTCGCAAAGCAAAAATGCTATCGGCCTGATTGACCGATAGCATCATTATTAATCGATCAACGATTGCGAACAACATCACGTCGGCTATCACGAATGTCTTCTCTACGGTCGGCGATATCTTCTCGACGATCTCGAACATCCTCACGTCTGTCGGCAACGTCTTCTCGACGGTCTCTGACATCCTCGCGTCTATCACGAATGTTTTGGCGATTATTACCGATTGCTTGCCGTGCTAACTGCCTTTCTTCCCGATTTAAGCGCCCGTCATCATCGGCATCAAATTGCTGCAGGCGTTCGCGCAGGTTTGGATAGGAGGTGTCTTCATCTTCAGCTAACACCGGCATTGAGAATGCAATTCCGATAACCAGACTGCTGATAAAAACAATTGTTTTGTTTGATTTTGACATATTACGTTCCTCGTTTATGGGTTTACCCCTGTACTAACGCACGAGGTGAGGAACGGTTGACAGACAAATTAACTTTATTTGTCTAATTCGTTATCAATAGCGTTCGGTAAAGATTTGAAAATAAATTTATCCAGCAACGCACCCAGCAGCATGGCCAAAAATCCAAAGAAAGCCGCCATTAATGGCCATACCATTAAACCAATTGCAGCCTGCGCATCCGACGCTAAATCATAATCATGATTCAACATGAATGTCGCTATACTAATGACAGTCAACGGCAGTAGAAAAGTAGCTGATAATGGTTTGGCTATATTGACCGCAACCATAAGAATAATGGCGGGCATGGAATAAAACGTATGAAAAAATAACAGGCCAAACATAAACGTGCCGCTATCTGGGAGGTATTGCAACATCCAGTCAACGCCATGAGGCAATCGACAAAGATAGGGAAGTAAATTTACATAAATAAAAGAAAGTAAAACACTACTTTTATATTTCATGTTTAATCGGGTAGTAACGACTCGCCGTTTATCAAGTCACCCCAGCTTTCTCGTTTTCTGATCTCGTGCATAATTGCGCCATCAACCATAATCTCGGGAATACGTGGCCGCGAGTTATAATTTGACGCCATGGTAAATCCATAGGCGCCGGCGGAATGTATCGCAAGTAAATCACCCTGCGCTAATTTAAGCGTTCTGTTTTTACCAAGAAAGTCACCGGTTTCACAAACCGGACCAACAACGTCATATTCCTTCTCTGCTGCATCGGTGTCAGAAAAGATACGGGTAATATCATGCCAACCGCTATATAGCGAAGGTCGGATTAAATCGTTCATCGCCGCATCAACCACAGCAAAATTATGATAAGGCGTTTCATTCAGGTATTCGACAGTGGTAATCAAGACACCAGCATTACCGACAATACTACGCCCCGGCTCCATGATTAATTCCATTTCTCGACCCTTGAGGCTTTCCATTATCGCACCCGCATAATCTTCAGCAGAGGGTGGTGTTTCACCTTGGTAGTTGATGCCTAATCCACCACCGATATCAAGATGAGTCAGGTGAATATTTTCCTCGGCCAGTTCATCAACCAGGATTAACACGCGTTCCAGCGCATCCCTGAACGGACTCAACTCGGTAATTTGTGAACCGATATGACAATCCACCCCAACAATATTAATGTGTTCCATCGCAGCAGCTTGCAGGTAAACGTCTTTCGCACTTTCAAACGCAATGCCAAATTTATTTTCTTTTAATCCGGTAGAAATATAAGGATGGGTATTGGCATCGACATCCGGATTCACCCGCAGCGAAACCGGTGCTTGCCGATTCATTTCAGCCGCAACGGCATTTAAACGCGTTAACTCATTTGCAGACTCAACGTTGAAACATTTGATATTTTTTTCCAATGCAAACTGCATCTCACTGACGGTTTTCCCAACACCGGAAAATACCACCTTAGCCGGATCGCCGCCTGCCTCCAACACGCGATGCAGCTCCCCAGCGGAGACAATATCAAACCCCGAACCGAGCCTGGCCAGAATATTTAATACGGCAATATTGGAATTCGCTTTAACTGCATAACAAATAAGGTGCGATTGATTCTTAAGCGCAGAATCAAATTGCTGCCAGCTGGATTCAATCGCGGCGCGTGAATAGACATAGGCCGGTGTACCGAAGTGCTCGGCAACAGACGTAAGCGCGACGCTTTCGGCGTGCAGTACGCCGTCATTAATGGCAAAAAAAGACATCCGAGCTAGACGTGGGATATATCGTCAAAATGATGTTGCGTGACTTCTTCCGGCGGCAAATACAAATCACCTTTCTGGCCACAGGCGGATAATAAGATAACCATGGCAACAGCCAAGCCCGTCACCCAATGCTTTTTAACGGTATTACTCATTATCGTTCCCCTAATGTTTAGCGAGTGTATTTCGATGCGATAGTATTGTTTTGCTAAAGCATAGCAAATATTTACTTGCCAAAAAATAAGCTGCGCTTATGTGATTCACTATTTGTTACCATACTGCCCAATAACAATAATCAGATTAGGAAAACTTACTATGTCTTTTCAACAGGATGCTGTCATCGTCGAACCAGGCTCAGAACACAAGGCCAGTATTATCTGGTTGCATGGTCTCGGTGCTGATGGCCATGATTTTGAACCTATCGTACCTGAATTGGGTTTGGGTAATAACCATGGCATACGGTTTATCTTTCCGAATGCGCCGATGCGACCGGTGACAATTAATGGCGGCATGACCATGCGTGCCTGGTATGACGTGCGCTCTGCCAACCTGAGAGAATTTGAAGACGAAGTCTCGATTGATGAATCATCGAAACTGATTGAGCAATATATCCAACACGAAACCAGCAACGGCATTAAACCTGAGCAGATCATTCTCGCCGGTTTTTCCCAAGGCGGCGCCATCGCCCTGCATGCAGGACTGCGCTATCCCGACCAGCTTGCTGGCATCCTCGCGCTTTCCACTTATCTGCCTTGCCCGACAAAACTGAATGCTGAAAAAAGTGCTGCCAACCAGTCAACGCCCATCATCATGGCACACGGTGTGTTTGATCCGGTTATCCCGGTTGACCAGGGGAAAAGCTCGGTCGAGACCTTAAAACAGGAAGCTTATGACGTGACATTTTGGGAATACATGATGGAACATTCAGTTGCAATGGAAGAGATCACCGCCATTGGTGACTGGATTAGGCAGCGACTGCTATAAATTAACTAATCTTTTTTTGCGTTGTTGTCCCGGCGCGGACGGCGAGGTCTTCGATTGCGCTTTTTTTTCTGTTGTGGTTGATTACTTTTATGGTGTTTGCGTTTGATTGGTGGTTCGGGCGTCGCCAACATGTCCTCGGTGACTGGCGCCACCGGAATGGAATAACCAATCAGTGATTCAATCTCCATCAGCGAATAAATATATTCCTCACAACCAAAACTAATCGCATCGCCACTGGCACCAGCACGTGCCGTGCGTCCAATTCGGTGCACGTAATCTTCAGCATTCTGTGGCAAGTCATAATTAAACACATGACTGACCTCCGGAATATGCAAACCGCGAGCGGCTAAATCAGTCGCCACCAGCACTTGTAACTCGCCGTTGGAAAATTCATTAAATAAACGCTGGCGTTTTTTCTGCGGCACATCGCCGGATAATATAGCGGCGTGAATACCATTGCCTTCAAGATAAGACCAAACCTTCTCCGCCACCCGTTTAGTATTAACAAACACAATGGTGCGATGCGGATCCATCTTCTTTAACAGACCTATCAGCAGCGGAATCTTTTCATCATTGGAGACATGATGTAGCAGCTGCGTGACCTTATCCGCCGTCACTTTCTCAGGATTAATCTTGACCAGCGTCGGACTATTCATATGCTCATAGGCAAGCTCCATCACCCGATATGACAATGTTGCTGAAAACAGCATATTTAAACGCTTTTCGGCTGCTGGCATACGCCTCAACATGTAGCGAATATCGCTGATAAAACCCAAATCAAACATACGATCGGCTTCATCCAATACGATGATTTCGACCTGTTTAAATTTGAATACGCCTTGTTTGAAATAATCAATCAATCGACCCGGCGTACCGATCAGGATATCGACACCATTGGCAAGCGCGTCACGCTGTTTTTCATAATCCACACCACCGTAGACTAAGGCGAGTTTCAAATCGCAATAACGATTGAATACCTGTGCGTCTTTATGAATTTGTATGGCAAGTTCTCGAGTGGGAGCGATCACCAAGGCTCGCAGAGTCGTCTCCTTTGCTGCTGGTTTGCTTAATAAGTGATGAAATGTGGATAACAAAAACGCCGCCGTTTTACCGGTGCCGGTCTGCGCCTGCCCGGCAATATCTTTTCCTTGCAGGCTGAGTGGTAGACATTCCGCCTGAATCGGCGTGCACTGTTTAAAGTCGATTTCTTCCAGTACTTTTTGCAGGCGCGAATCAAGCGCAAACTGTTTGAACTCAGGTGTCTTGGTCATATTTTACGTTTAATTAGTTTTTACTACAGTGCTAATAAATATTTCCTACTTGCATTTGGCCAGTAATTTGGTTGAAATTGGACATTCATCCTTAATCAATGAGATTTCCAATTCTAATGAGCGACAAGATCCTGCAAGTTACCGATTCCAGTTTTGAAGACGATGTACTAAAAGCACAACAGCCCGTCATAGTAGATTTTTGGGCAGAGTGGTGTGGACCCTGCAAAATGATTGCACCTATCCTCGACGAACTTGCCGATCAATACAAGGATAAAATCACTGTCGCCAAGGTCAATATTGATGATAATCAGAATACGCCAATGAAATATGGCGTACGTGGAATTCCAACATTGATCCTGTTTAAAGATGGCGATGTGCTTGATACTAAAGTGGGTGCCGCCTCAAAATCACAACTGGAAGCCTTTATCGACAGCAACATCTAATTGCCTAAAATTTTACAAATAAATTTCTGGACGAACCCACTAACGCATGCTAATTTATTAGAAAGAAAAACTTTTCAACAACTCTAACCCGCTTTATAAACAAAACAACCCAGTCAACAGGCGATCCTCGTCGTTGATTTTCTATCCACAATTCGCAGATTATCTAGCCCTATGTCTATGAACCTTACCGAACTAAAACAAAAACCCGCTTCAGAACTCGTCTCTCTCTCTTCCGACCTTGGTCTCGACAATCTGGCCCGCTCCAGAAAACAAGATGTCATTTTTGAAATACTCAAGGCGCATGCCAAGAAAGGCGAAGACATTTATGGTGATGGTGTACTGGAGATTCTCCAGGACGGGTTCGGTTTTTTACGTTCGGCTGGTAGTTCCTATCTCGCCGGACCGGATGATATTTATGTCTCACCAAGCCAAATCAGACGCTTTAATCTCCGTACTGGCGATAATATTGCTGGCAAGATTCGTCCACCCAAAGACGGCGAACGCTACTTTGCGCTACTGAAAATCAGCGAGATTAATTTTGAATCGCCAGATAAAGCCAAGGGTAAAATATTATTTGAAAACCTGACACCATTATTTGCGCACGATCGTCTTACACTTGAAATTGGTAATGGCAGTACCGAAGATTTAACACCGCGTATTATTGATTTAGCTTCACCCATAGGCAAAGGCCAGCGTGGTTTGATTGTATCGCCACCGAAAGCGGGTAAAACCATGATCCTGCAGAGCATCGCGCAGTCGATCACGCATAACCAACCTGAAGTGCATTTGATCGTATTGCTGATTGATGAACGTCCGGAAGAAGTGACCGAAATGGAACGTTCGGTTCGTGGTGAAGTGATCTCCAGTACCTTTGACGAGCCTGCCAGTCGTCATGTACAGGTCGCAGAGATGGTTATCGAGCGTGCCAAACGTCTGGTTGAACATAAAAAAGACGTGGTTATCTTACTTGACTCCATCACTCGATTGGCCCGCGCCTACAATACCGTCGTGCCAGCATCTGGCAAGGTATTAACCGGTGGTGTTGATGCCAATGCATTGCAACGACCCAAGCGTTTCTTTGGTGCAGCGAGAAACATTGAAGAAGGCGGTAGTTTGACGATTATAGCCACCGCATTGGTCGATACCGGTTCCAGAATGGATGACGTTATCTACGAAGAATTTAAAGGCACCGGTAACATGGAATTACATCTTGATAGGACCATTGCTGAAAAACGTATTTATCCTGCGATTAATATTAACCGTTCCGGTACGCGTCGCGAAGAGTTGCTCACTGGCGAGAGCGAACTGCAAAAGATGTGGATCTTAAGAAAATTATTACATCCAATGGAAGAACTCGCCGCGATGGAATTTCTACTGGAACGACTCAAGGCAACGAAGAACAATGCTGACTTCTTCGATGCAATGAAACGTTAGTATTAATTTAGTTTGTTTATATAGCGCAATTTTTCATTGCTGCTGTAACGATAAAAGCGACGAAGTTCGTTAAGCAAACCCTGATTCAAACCCGATAATTTATAATTCTGTTGTAACTCCAGACAGTATTTAGCGGCAAAATGATTAGCCCGCTCATAGCGATGCAGTTCGTCATGACTCAAAGCCTGATCATAGCTGGCTGATTCAAACAACCAATTACCGAGCTGCTGTACATCAACATCAGCTTCTTCAAATAAGTGTTGTAATACCACAAACTTATCCACCTCTGCCTGTAACTCCATATCAAACAGGCTGACCTGTCGTTGACGATCCGCATTCCAGATCAGACAGAGAAAATGACTGACTCCTTCCAGTAGTAAACAAAACTCAGCGTAATCTCCTTTTTCCAGTAATGCGACAGGATGTGCATCTTCGATTCTGCTAATCAAGCCTTCGGCAAAGAATAATGAAATATCAATACCATCATGATATTCAGAAATCAGTAAACGTTCTTTTGCATGATGTGTATTGCTTGCACCACAGAGTTGCCTGGCAATGGCTTCATCAGTTAATAGAAAGTCATAAGCGCGATGATCAATATCAATCTCGTAAATTGATTGGAGTCGTTCCTGAAAGAAATCGAGAGAGATATTAGTGCTCCGCTATTGTTTCGCGGTCGTCACCGGAAAAGCGAGAATACCTTGCTCACTTAAACGTTGCTTGGCGTACTGACTACCCGTGTTCAGCCAGCTTTCATAAAGACATAACACATCACTGTCTTTACCCGGACTTGATATGTCTTTCACTTCCATCAACACATCAACATAGCTCATGAAGTGTTCCGATAAATCATTAAAGACTTCACTTAATGTTTTGGTAAAACAAGAACGGTGCGCATAGTCCGCCAGGGAACTGTAGGCATTGCCCCCCATAGCCTTGAAATAATCAATACCGACCGTGCTGCGGGTTAAACTCTCAGCAAAAAACCCGGAAATGAATAACGCCGAGTCACCTAACTTGCGTAATAACTGGTTTCTTTCCTCAGCGGATTCTGCTTCGACTGCTTCCTTGTAGATCAAGGCTAATGGACGAATTGATTTACCTTCATAATCTTCTTCATAGATATTTTCTGATAATGCGAAGTGGCTGAGTAAATTGACGATGTAAACGATTGTTTCATCGTTAGTGGACAAATGCTGATGCGCGATGGCTTCATGAATCGCATCATTAAAATATTCATTAACATTGCGTGTGGTAATTAAATCGACGTTATTGACTTCTTCCGTCATGTGTTACCTCCGATTTCAACTAATCATAAAATCTTCGTCTTTCCTCTTCTCTTAATGTGTTTAACGGCATATTTATTTTTATATTTAGAAACTACCGAAGTTATTGATCTAATGGAAGTTAGCACTCTCAGCTAGATGCTGATAAAGTAACACTCAGTTCGTTAAAGTGAGTTTTTTGTAGATAACTTTATATCCAGTATTCTATTAATGATCACTATTACCAATACTAACTTTCATCTTTCAATGCGATTTCCAATCATTACAAAGTTCTTGTTTTGTAGCTTGCTGCTTGTAGTCCCTACCCCTTATGCAGCATCTCAAAAGCCAATAAACGTTAGTATTATTCTCGATGGTCCGATAGAAAGAGAAATCGTTTCACTGAAGCAGATTATTAAAGAAGTGCAGGACTTAACTGGAAATGAATTTGATATTCGTTTTCCTGAAGAAAAGTTAATTCACGGTAACTGGAACGTCCAGGACATCAATCAGGCATTAGAAACGGCGATGAATGATGATGATGTTGATCTCGTCATCACCAATGGTTTAATCAGCTCGCATCAGGCATCACAAATAAATAGTCTGAAAAAACCGGTGATTGCCACCATTGTTGCCGATCGTGTCTTGCAAGCCTTACCTTATGAAGAAGGTGTCAGTGGTAAACATAACTATGTATACATCAGTGACAATCGAACTATCGGTGAGGACCTGCAACAATTTTACCAACTCAGGCCATTTCGACACCTGGCCATTATTGTCGACCAGTTATTTCTTGATGCGTTACCCGAGCTAAAAGGGACTACGTATAGTGTGCAGCAAGCGCTGGGATTCCAGATCACGTTAATACCGGCGAAGGATAACCCGAAAGATGCGCTTGACTCATTACCTGCCGATGCTGACGCAGTGTATCTTCCGCCGCTACTTCGGTTCAGTGAATCCTATTTTAGAGAACTCGCCGATGCGCTGATACAAAGAAAATTACCCAGCTTTTCATTACTCGGCAGAGACGAACTGGAAATGGGTGCATTGGCGACATTAAGCGGTAGAGATATCGATACGCTGCGTTATGCCCGACGAATCGCACTGAATATCCAGAGTATTCTGCTGGGCACAAATGCCGCTGATTTGAAAGTCGAACTGGATCAGCCGGCGAAAATGGCAATCAATATGAAGACGGCGCGAGCCATCAATTTTTCGCCGTCATGGGATGCAATGGAAATCTCTGATCTGCTTTATGAAGAAGCGTTGGAAAATAAAACCACGCTTGGGTTGGTCGAGGCTGTCCAGCTCGCAATCAATCAAAACCTTGGTTTACAAGTTGAAAAACTGGATGTTGAGTTATCCAGAAATACAGTTTCAGCGAATCGTGCGCAACTATTACCACAATTAAATCTCGGCGCTGGTGTAACTCAAATTGATCGCGACCGTGCCGGTTTAATGCAGTCACAAAGAAGCTCTGACAGTGATATCACTGCGAGTCAGGTAATTTACTCAGAGACAATTAAATCCGGCTATGACGTTGCCAAATTGCTTGAGCAAGCCGCAAATGCAGAACTAAAAGCCGATATCCTAGATGTCATCAGTAATAGTGCCACCGCCTATTTACAAACATTATTAGCCCACGCCACGGTAAAAGTCAGACGTTCGAACCTTGATCTATCAGAAGCCAACCTTGAGCTGGCTGAATCAAGACTCAAGATTGGTTACAGCGACCGCTCTGAAGTGTTACGTTGGCAAAGTCAGATCGCAACAGACCGGCAAAATCTCTACATTGCTCAATCACAACGTGATCAGGCCGAAACGGAACTGAAGCGACAAATTAATATGTCATTAATCGAAGAAATTTCGGTCAATGACACAGGCATTGCCAATCTGCTTGCTATTCTGGATAGCGATCGTTTTAAACGCTTCTTTGATAACCCACTTAGCTTCCAAATTTTCACCGAATTCGAAATTGAACGCGCCGTCGATAATGCACCTGAGCTTGAACAGACTGATTTTGTTATTGAATCAAATCAACGCGAAGTCCTCGCGGCAGAACGCGCTTATTATGTCCCGGATATACAGCTCAATTCGCAATATGGCCGTAACATAGAAAGAGGCGGAGTCGGTGAAAACGGTGTTAATCTGTTCGATGATCAGTGGTCTGTCGGTGTTCAAGCAACCCTGCCTCTATTTCTTGGTGGTGCCAGAAAAGCAGAAGTCTCACGCGCTACCAATACCTTGATACAAAATCGTTATCAACGAGCAAACATCAAGCAGCAAATTGAAGCCAGAGTACTAACTTCTATTCAACAGGCAAGTGGCAGTTATCCAGCAATTCGATTAGCTAATGATGCAGCGCTTGCTGCAGCAGAAAACCTGCAGCTGGTAACGGATTCTTATTCAAAAGGAGTACTTACCATTACCGATGTACTAAATGCACAGGATGCCTCATTATCCGCTAACCTTTCTGCCGTGGAAGCACAATACTCTTTTATGATTGACTGGGTTGAAATACAACGCTCTGTGGCAAACTTTGACTTGTTACTCAGTCCGGATGGGTTTGAGTCCTGGTATCAGGCACTGGATGAATACTACGATGCAAGAAACCGCTAATACAATCAAATGACATGACTATGAAACTCATTTATCAATTAAGTCTTACAGGTTTACTGTTTAGCCTGTTATCTGCTTGCAGTGAAAACGATAATGCTTCCGAAGATGTTGAGATCCCGCTCCGACCAGTACGTTACATAACTGCCGAAGCTATCGAAACTCGAACCATTCGCACGTTTTCCGGCCTATCCAAATCCGGTCAGGAATCCAACCTCAGCTTTCGCGTTGCAGGGCCAATTCAAAAACTGGCGGTCGAAGTCGGCGACCAACTAGAAAAAGGACAGATGATTGCTGAAATCGATCCGTCTCAGTATCAACTGGAAGCACAACAGGCTAAGGCCAGTCTTGCCCAGGCAGAAGCGACCTTACGTAATGCCGAGGCGAATTTTGATCGTATCAAGGGCCTCTACGAAAATAATAATATTTCGCGTAATGAACTGGACTCAGCTCGGGCCACGGCAGAATCAAGCCAGGCACAGGTTAGCGCAAGCAGGAAGGCACTTGAATTAGCCAGACTTAATGTTTCCTATACTCGATTAAAAGCATCGGAAGCCTGTGATATTGCTGATGTTCAAACCGAGGTCAATGAAAACATCACAGCCGGTCAAACTATCGTTGCTGTGACCTGCGGTGAAAAGCTGGAAGTTGAGTTAGGCGTACCGGAAAGTACCATCGCATCAATTCAACGTGGCATGGATGCCGATGTGGCATTTAGTTCTATCCCTGACACAAACTTCCCGGCTAAAGTCACTGAAGTTGGTGTCGCTTCAACCACAGGCACAACCTACCCGGTGACAGTAGAACTGAATGAAAAACCGGCAGGGCTTCGTTCTGGTCTTGCCGCCCAGGTTTCATTTGCATTAAACATTAATGGCAACAAAGCAGACATCATATTACCCGCCGTCGCGGTCGGTGAAGATGTCAATGGTCGCTACGTATTTATTGTAAATAAGACCAGTGAACAGGGTGTCGGTGAAATTAAAAGACAACCCGTGAAGATCGGCGAACTGACAATCAAGGGGCTGGAAATCATGGAAGGCGTGAAGGCGGGTGATAAAGTCGTCATTGCTGGTGTTAATGTGATTCGTCCCGGCCTGAAAGTGCTCATCGATTAGCATGAACCTGACGGAAACCGCTTTTCGTTTTAACCGTGTCACTATCATATTAGTGACCATACTCATATTGAGCGGACTGATTGCGTTCGTTCAGTTACCGAAGGCACAGGACCCCGGCTTTATTGTCCGTGTGGCAGTAATTACAACACAATTTCCCGGTGCGAATCCCGAACGTGTCGAGTTACTCGTTACCGATAAAATCGAGAAGAAGGTACAGGAAATGCCGGAGGTTGATTTTATTACCAGCGAATCCCGAACCGGCATTTCCATCATTAATGTGAATTTCCTTGAGTCGTATAAAAACATGCGACCAATCTTCGATGACCTTCGTCGAAAGGTGGAAGATATCGAATCTGACTTACCAGAAGGCATTAAACCGCCAGTTGTGAATGATGAATTCGGCGACGTTTTTGGCAGTGTTTATACCCTTACTGGAGATGGCTTCAGCTATGCCGAATTAAAAACGGTGGCTGATGATATTCGCGATCGATTATTGAAACTGTCAGATATCGCAAAAGTGGAAATCCATGGCGCACAGGAAGAAGTTATTTTTGTGGAATACAATAATGCGCGTCTTGCCGAATTAGGCGTGACGCCGCAACAACTTTCCGGTGTACTAAGCACGGCCAATATACTGTCATCAGGCGGGGATATCCTGACCGGTAGAGAGCGCGTTGTGTTGGAGCCAACCGGTAATTTCGAATCGGTGGAGGATCTGCAGCGAACGGTCATACAGCTTCCCGATGGCAGTGTTGTGTATCTGGGTGACATTGCGAATATCTATCGCGCGTATTCGGATCCACCGAAAAGTATTTCACGAGTCAATGGCAAACCGACGCTAGCAATCGCCATTTCGATGCGCGAAGGCGGCGATATACTGAAACTTGGTGAACAACTGGATGAAGTCATCCCCATTATTAAAGAGAATTATCCTTGGGGCATCGAACTGGAAAAAGTCTGGTTTCAGGCCAGCCTCGTGAAAACTAATGTCGATAATTTTATCAGCAACCTGTTGCAGGCTATCGGTATCGTCTGCTTGGTAATGCTAATCACGCTTGGACTGCGCACCGGTGTGGTCGTGGCTACACTGATACCTGCGGCAATGATTATTGCCATGTACGTGATGCAAATCTTCGGTATTACCATCAATCAGGTCTCATTGGCCGCTCTCATTATCTCTCTGGGCTTACTGGTCGATAACGCCATCGTCATGGTGGAATCAGTTATCGTTAAATACGAGCAAGGAATGTCTTCCGTGGAAGCAGCGATTGACTCTGGCCGAGAATTACTTTTGCCGCTACTCATATCATCACTCACCACAGCAGCAGCCTTTATGCCAATCGCACTGGCCGAGTCTGCTGTTGGCGAATATACCGCTGACATTTTCTATGTTGTCACGATTACGCTGCTGACCTCATGGTTTCTGGCCATGACAATTATACCGATGCTGGCTTCAAAAATGCTTTGCAAAAAGTCATTAGAAGGTAGCCATGAAGAACAGTTTAATAGCAAGTTTTATCTGTTTTATAAAAGCATATTATTGTTTTCACTAAGACATAAACTACTTTTTGGTGGCGTAATGTGTTTACTGTTTTATTCTGGCATCAAAACACTCGGGTTTGTCCCAAATGTCTTTGTCGAACAATCTGAAGATCCGATCTTTAATGGCAGTTTTGAAATGCCATTGGGTACTTCGATAGAAACCAGTCAGGATGTCATGGCTGAGGTTGATAACTATATTGAACGCACTTTCCTTGGTACAGAAGAGGAGCCTGGGAAAATAGCAAGCTGGTTGACCTTTATTGGCGATGGCGGGCCACGCTTCAACCTGTCACTCGATCCACCCAAACAAAATCCGGCGAACTCTTTTTTAGTCGCCAATACGGTGCAGGGAAACGATGTTGAGGAAGTCATCGCAGGTATTGAAGCGTATGTGACTGAGAATCATCCTGATCTTAGTATCAAACTAAGTCGCCTTGAAAATGGCCCACCTGTCGGTTATCCCATACAAATACGGCTATCTGGTCCGGACTTTGATCAACTCTATACTATCGCCGATCAAGTTACGCAGCGACTCTATGACGATCCACTCGTAACCACAGTAAAAAACACCTGGGGTAAACAGACAAAGAAGTTGGTCGTTGAAGTCGATCAGGATCGCGCGCGTCGTGCTGGCATTACCAGTGATGACGTTGCCTATTCACTAAAGGCCAGTTTGTCTGGTATTGAGATGACTGAATATCGGGAGGACGATAAATTAATCCCTATTACCTTACGCTCCATTGCTGCTGATCGTCAGGATATCGGCAAACTCGATGGAACCAGTATCTATTCGCAATCGAGCGGTGAGTCAGTACCGCTAAAACAGGTCGCTGATGTCAGACTGGTGTTCGAACCAGGTAAAATAGAACGCCGCGATCGTAATCGTACCATCACCCTGAAAACACAATTGCGAGAGGGTGTAACAGCAACAGAAGTGAATCGGAGCTTATCACCCTGGCTCGCTGAGGTTAGCCAAACCTGGCCACGCGACTATAGCTATGAAGAAGGCGGTGAAGCGGAAGAATCCGGCGAGGCCAATGCCTCAATAGCAGCAAAACTTCCTATTGCGGCCATGCTGATCTTGCTATTACTGGTTGCACAATTTAATTCAGTAAGGCGACCATTTATTATTTTAACGACGATACCATTAGGCATTATTGGTGTGGCATATGGCTTATTTATCGCCAACTCATCGTTTGGTTTTTTTACCATCCTCGGTATCATCTCGCTTTCCGGCATCATCATTAACAATGCCATTGTGTTACTGGATCGCGTCAAGATTGAAATTGAAGAACTGGGTAAAACCGAAGCTGATGCGGTTATTGCCGCTTGTTTACAACGATTACGCCCCATTCTGTTAACAACAGCGACGACGGTCTTTGGTATGTTGCCACTGTGGTGGGGGGGGTCAGCAATGTTCAAACCGATGGCCATTTCCATCATATTTGGTCTGGCGTTTGCGACGTTACTGACCTTGTTGCTTGTGCCTGTACTATATAGCTTATTGTTTCGAGTACGTTATTAGCACTGGATGTGATGGTCCTTATTTTGAAGGCTTAGTCTTTATTCTTTTCTTTCGTAAAATGCTGGTTTAATTCTGGCTGAACGTGTTGTTCAAATGCATTACCAGTCGCCTCAATAGTGATGGCAACAACAATGCCGGAGAACATGATACCTACCAATGCAATGAAAGTAGACAAAACACGGGCTAGCTTATGTATCGGTTTAATATCGCCATAACCGACCGTTAGCGCTGTAATCAACGCCCAATATAGGGCATCAAATTTTGTCCATGATTCTATACGACCCACAATTAATCCTAGACTTACGATAATAAAACCCAACAACAGGAATATTGGCCCAATAAGGTAGATGCCCCAACATAGTGTTTTTAGAAATGTGATAGAAAAATCCATTTATTTGTTTTCTATAAATTGATGGAAGAGATGGAAAAGTATCTATTGTTGCCTAAATGGTATCCAAATCCGGATCGTTCATATCGGATACATTGACACTATCCGGAATATATACGGTGCGATGCGGGAAAGGTATCTCAATACCACGTTCGTCAAAGGCATTCTTTATTCTTCTCAGTAACTCTCGCTTAATCATCCACTGCTTTAATGGTTTGGTTGTAACAAGAAAACGAATCACTACAGCAGAATCGGCAAACTCATCGACTCCCAACATTTCTGGTTCTCCAACGATATATTTTCCGAATTCCTTATCTTGTTTAAGCTCATTGGCAAGTTGTAATAGTAATTCAATAGTTTTATCAACACTCTCCTTATAGGCGATGCCGATATCAAATACGACACGAGCCCAACCATAGGTTAGATTGCTGATACTGGCTACCTGACCATGCGGGATAAAATGTAAAGTCCCTGACAAGTCGCGGATCGCCATCATCCTCAAGGTAATATCTTCAACCGTTCCAACCACATCACCCACCCGAATAATGTTTCCAACACGATACTGATCTTCAATAAGGACTAGCGCGCCATGAAAATAGTCCTTGATCAGACTTTGTGCCCCAAAAGTAATGGCAACACCGACAAGTGCAGCACTACCTAATAATACCGTCACGTCAATGCCGGCTTGATCCAGTACCAGAATAACGCCTAAGCCAAAAATGACTACTGTCAGGACATTTCGAAATACTCTATGTATCGTTTCCGCCCGCTCCTTCCGTTCCTGTTTCGAACCTCTACGACTTCCGACTTCAAGTACCTTGATGAAGCGTTGTGTTGCAAGCCTCAACACAAACCAGATAGTGAATAAAATGAGGATGGTTAGTAACATCCCCGGAAGTTTTGAAAATAACCATCGCTTAATTCGGTGTGGTGCAAGTGGACTCTGCACAAGTTCCAGCTTCCTAATGGCTGCTTCAAGCTCCTCCTCAGCTCGATCCAGAGCAAGGCCTGATTTAGTTCTCGCTCCTTCCAGCTGTAACAAAAAATTACGATTGAGTTCTGCGTCCTGCTCAAGTATATGTACTGTCTTTAAAATAGACGTTAACTTTTTTTCCAGTCTTACAATATCCGTCGAAGAGAGTGAAACCCTTGTAGTAGAACCTTCCTCACTAGTTGCAATTTGACTACCATTAAGCCAAGACTGAATGCGTTCGGCATGATTACTGTAAAGCGCTGACAACTCTTCAACTTTGGTTAGTTCATTAGTTGAAAGCGTACCGAGTAGATCGATGAGTTCAGCATTAGAATCTTCTATTGCAAGCTGGATTTGCCTCCGGTTCACTTCCTTGGCAGCATCAGCACTTCGATAATCAAAACGCAACTGTGCCGACTGAATGATAGTCGCTGTATCATTATTGCTATTACTGCTTGGCAATAGTGTTGGAAGCAGCGGATTAAAACTAATGGCTGAGTCCTGTGCATTAGTCGTCTCATTATTTTCAGTATTACCCGCTAATAGTTTTTGCTCCATCTCCTTCCGATAAGCATCTGGATTCAGAAGACGCTGCCTTGCTGCTTCGAGCGCAGAAAAACGTCCTTCAACGATGGAAACAAGACTTTCTTTTAACTGCGTTAGCGTAATGACAAAATCAAACTCATCCCTCGCCCTTTGCCAACTGAACTCGATTTTTCTGCGGTCAATTTCAGATATCTGTTGCTCATTATCTGCTTCATCAACGTTTAACTGTTGCAATTCTTTATCGATTTTAGAAAATTGTTCTGAAGCAATTGCGAATTCACGTTTATGTGCTTTTAATTCTCCTTTTAATCTTGTTAAACGACTTGAAGAATCATCTAATAATTTACGAAGCTGGATTAATTGAAGTGCCTGGGAATTTGCGCTTTCTGCAATTAGATTTGCAGAGGTAGTTTCCTCGACCGACTGCGGATTATCAGGATTAATCGAATTAGACGAATCACTTTTATCGTCAACGCTTTCGGCATACAGAAGAAATGAAAATGTGATAAACAAGCTAAAAATTAAAATCGACTTACTCATTACATATCACTCAGTACGGAAAAGTCTATTTATCAATCGAGATATTTTCTAAATGGTTTGGAAAGTCAAAAAGCATAGCGCAATATTAATTTAGCTCGATGAGAACATTTTTGTAGTATAGGTACGCTAGATCTGGTTGTCCAATTGGAGCACGCCAGTTTATAACGCCGGTATTCGGCATGATGCCACTGTGGTGGGGCGGGTCTGCCATGTTTAAACCGATGGCGATATCGATTATCTTCGGTTTGGCCTTTGCAACGCTACTAAACTTACTACTCGTCCCTGTACTTTATAGCTTATTATTTCGTGTAAGTTTTAAATGAATTTATATTACAAACGGCTTCAACAATACTAAAACCCCCGCTTCATAATATTTCTGATCCTGGCTTTGACTGACGCTGCCTCATCTTTCATTGCCATTTCTAAAAACTGCTTCGTTTCTTCTTTGTACTCAGAATACTGACAAGAAAGCTCATAAAAGCCATTGTATATCCATGCCCTGACAAATTTATTATCGTCAGTTAAGCAGTCTCTCAAAAAAGCCTCGACTTTTTTCTTTTGTGCTTTACCAACCGGCATATAGGGCATAGATTGAAGAATATGCAGCTTTGTTTCCCAATGTATGAGCTTAGGTAATAATTTATATATCAAGGCAATATCATTAGTTTCTAATGTAGAGCCAGATTCAAGATGTTTTTTTAATAACCAGCTAGCACCCTTTTGCAGTTCTTGCTGTTTTAACAAATCAATAAGTGTTGATATGAAGAAGCTTTTATCACTATAACGTTGATATATTCTCTCGATATCAGTCGATGACTTCCCATCCCAGTTTGCAATGTCATTTTCAATATTCATATTTTACCGATGCTTCAATTAAACTATCGTTAAACTATTAGGTTTTACCAGTTAATTTATCTTGCGGTAGTTGACAAAATCCCTGGGCAGGCACATCAAGTGCACTGTTAAATTTACTCGATAGGTTTTGAAAGGCAATCAGTCCGGTTAATTCTACGACGCCATCATCATCAAAGTATTTTTTTAATCGCTCTACCAAGTCATCCGTCACCTGCTGATCCGAATAAGTCACTGCTTCGGTATACTCCAACACTACTTTCTCCTTATCAGAAAAAAGATCGCTATGCTTCCAATCAGCAAGCTGTTCGACTTTATCCAATGAACCTGATCTTTTAGCCAATGTTGCCGAATTGATATCGACACAAAACTGACACCAGTTAATCTGCGATACCCTTACCGTAACTAGTGAACGCAACTCAGGGCTTAACGGTGAGCTGTTTCTGTCCAACGCCCCATATAGCAACGCAACAGATGCGAATAGCTTAGGGACTCTTCCCCACACCATGCCCGGGATAAGTACCTCGCCATACTTTCTTTTTTGATTCCAAAAGAATGGCCTTACTAGCCATGGATATTCGTTAACTTCTTTGGTTTTTACTCTCATTAGTTACACACCTAAAACGAAAATAGTCATCCGGAATAAAACAACACTCGACTGTATCCCCAGATTAATTGAACAGATCAAACTCCAATCTTAGAAGATCTGCCTTTGCCTTTAAACCACCGGCATAACCGGTCAGTTTTCCGTTACTGCCAATAATGCGATGGCAAGGAATAATGATCGAAATCGCATTGGCTCCATTTGCACTGGCTACGGCTCTGACGGCATGCCGATTACCGATAGTCTCTGCCAGTTGCTGATAACTCGATGTTTCACCAAATGGAACTTTTAACAAACTGTTCCAAACCTTTTTCTGAAATGTTGAACCAACCATGAGCAATGGGATATCAAATACTTTGCGTGTATGCTTAAAATACTCATCGAGTTGCCACCGTGTTTTCTGCAATACATCATCATCTGTTTCAACGAACTCGGCATTAAGACCTTTCTTGAGTCTCGCATCAATAGCATCCCGCTTATTTCTATAGCGCCAATCACATAAACAAAGTTGCTGATTATGACTGCCCAGCATCAATTCACCGTATGGCGTATCGAAACACTGTATGTTTATATGAGCCATGGACTTATCCTTTTTCCGTAGACACTTCATGTTGCTGCATTTTCCAGGCGATATAGGGGAATTGCACCCAGAACGAAAAATAGAAAAACGTTAAATACCAGTAAGGCACAACAAACCCAATTCCCAAACCTTTATAAACGGCCAGCAATAGATAATCGTAGATAAAAAGTGGCAAGGTAAGATAAAACGCAAGCCAGCATGAATTGATAATATGCCGACCGTTACGCCAATATTTTTTCAGTGTGTATCGGGTAACAGGAAAGTACAGTGTAGTAACAACTGGCAAAATCACCAGCTTGGCCCAAAGCGGCCATTGCTGATAATACTCAGGCAGCCCAATCAGATAAAATAATAGCCAGGTGATAAAACTATAAATAAGGAGCTGTAAATGCCTGGCGACGTCCATACCTGATAGACGGGTTATGCTTCATGCTCGGTTTCAGATTCAACCACTCTTACAAAAGTCGGTTAAGTATAACAAGCATCAACAACCGGGATCGAATTATAAAACGCATGCATTAACGATGCATTTTCTGCCGCTGCCTCGACAGCCTCTCCCCACGATTCATCGTCAACACACTCCATTGAGAGCGCCTGCATTAATTGTTCGGAATGTTTCACATCGACAACAGCATGGATATCGAAGAATTCCAGATTATCGTCAGTAACCAAACGTTGTTTGCGCAGACCATCCGAGATCATTTTACATATATGACAAAACGTTTTTTCGAATATATACAGCACAGCCAAGCCTTTATGAATTGGCTCATTAAAGCATATGTGTTTGAGGTTCTCTAAATACAAGACCGACGATTGATCCTCTGAAGTTACCGTGTCTTTGTCTGACAAACCCAGACTCCTGACAAACCGGCTAAACAGCTCAACATGCGATTTGCTAATATCTAAATTGCCACATTCTTCATATAGATTTTCGACCAGAATAATTCTTACTTCTTCATTATCAGATTTTGATATCAGAGCAGCTAATAACTGTTGAAAAATTTTAGCGATGGGATGGTAATGTTTAGCAAAGTAAGCGTATGCGTGTTTTTCTACCTTGCCTGAGGACATGATGTTTAACGCTTCGATGTGACGAGGATCAGAATTGTCTGCGATTTTTTCTAGCGAATTAATACCCATATTAGAACTACCAATTAATAAATCGATTGCTTTCAAGCACCATGGTTGGAGCGGGCTGGCCACGCCAGCACACTGCTGGAATGGCTAACTATATCATCATTGCTCGTTTTCAAAATAAGCAAATACTTCAGTACCGGTCATATTCTGAGTCTCATTTGAAAAGCTATAATAATCAGGTTTTTCATCAATGAAAATCTGGTGAGTAAAACTATAGTTTGATTGAGTCTCCAATAGGCCGGCAGGCAAATGGTATTGATTATTAGCTATTAAATAATAAAAAAGATGCGTACCACAATCTGCACAAAAACCTCTCTCTGCCCATTCTGATGATTGATAGCGTTTTACTGCTGCCTCATCAGACACTTTCAATGAATCGCCACAATCCACGGCCAGCATAGGACCACCTGACCATGTCCTACACATGCTGCAGTGACACGCAGCCATTTCCGTATTGGACAGCTCGACTTCCAGTTCAATTGCACCACAAAGACATTTCCCACTGGCTTTCATGACGATTTCCTCCATCGATAAGGTTTGAATGGAAATATACTAGCACTTAGTCATTATACTAAGGTGTACTGCTTTACAACTCTCTATTTCTCGAGTGGCTGCTGAGATTGACGATACGACTTGAAAGTGATGATTAGTCCAATCATTAGCATCACTCCTTCCAATAACATAAACGTAGTAGCACTGATACTTTGAGATTGCTGTAAGTAAGAACTGGCAAAAAACATGCGCGATAGTCCAAGGACCATAAAGAACCAGCCTGAAAAAGTAATCAGCACTGACCAGTCTCGTTTACAGTGATTATGCGCACGAACGATAGCTAATCCAGCAATAAACATAAGTGTGCCGGACAAATAGACAACCGGAGGAATTTGAGCATCATACAAGTTTGGCTGCACGAGTGGAAACTCGGCAACCAACATTGCAATCATGGTAGGGCCAAGAATACCGCCAATTTTTTTGAGTTTTCTTTCATTTTTATTAAAAGCGCCAAAACTTGGTTTGAGCAATGCTTTCAAATTTGCGCATGCATGATTGTTTCGGTGTCACTAAATGCATAGATGAACACCATTGGTGCAAAATCCATAAAAGAGAAGTAGTAACAATGACATTTGACCAGAAAGTTTTCCTAGATAATTTTCACTTTCTACTTTAAATTCTTGAGCTTAAATCTATATAATCAATCGACACTGACCCCATTGATTTGTTACCTGTTTCACCTTGCCTAAAAGTAAAGGAACGGTACAACCCACTCGCTCTACATATACTAAGTTTTTACCACTTTTTCGCTTCATGACTTTGTGATGATCGAAAGTCTGAAGAGTTTCATTAACAATAATTTTCCTGATTACTTCAGTGGGTATGCTTATGTTCTCCGCTTCCATTTGAGTATCCTCGGAGGTTGTCATACATCACTACTTGATGGTGGGACAGAATCTTTTTCATCTCCAAGTGAGCGTGTAAATGAGTCCCACGCAGCCTTGCTTTAGTTGCGCCAATTTTCAGAAGTAAAGAATCCAATTTTGAAGCCGATATTCGGCCTGAAGAAAAAAGTGTATCAAGTTCTCTCTCATATTCGACTAGTTGCTTTCCAAGAACAACTGCATTCTCGCGCATCTCTTCGAACACTTGATTGGTTTGTGCAATTTGCTGATCTGAAAGGTGCAACTGTTCTGCCAAATCAATAACATGTCGGGGACCCGGATACTGATTTAGTTCGGCGGTTTTCGCGAAGCCCATACCACTACCTTGCAACAAACCGTTAATTTTTCCAGGGCTTAATGATTTGATTTCATTTGTCTCTTCTCCAATATACGGAGATTGAGTAGAAGCAATTGCCGAGCTTGCTCCGATCAGTATCAAAGCGACATATATATATTTCATCTCGATTCTCCTAAGCGCTATAACGCCTTAAACAGAGGCGCGCACTTTTGCGCGTCCTGCTGGCTAAAGTTGTTATGCTTTTGTTGGTGATGACACATCACAGACTGTACCCTCTGGCGCTACCAGTAACATGCGTTTTTGACCATAAAATGTTATTTCAGGTGGCTGCTGTATATTACAACCTAGCTCTTTTGCTTTTTGGTATAAAGCATCAACCTCCTCAACCACGAAAGTTAAATATACCCCTGAGACGCTACCTTGAGCTTCAGCGGGTACAATTTCGTGCTGTTCTAAAATAATACCTAGTTCTAATTCTCTACCCTCAGAAATAAGATGGACAAACCAATCACTGTCATAATCCACATTGAAAGAGAATAGTGACGTATAGAACTTTTTTGATTCTTCTAAATCTTTTGCACAGATATTAGTTAGTAGTCTTTTAATTTCCATAGCTTAACTCGAAGCATAACTATATTTTAATGGGCATATTTGTTAAATGTGCTTATATATGTGTCAGATTTGCACATAACAGAAAACCTCCTTGTCATAATTAGATATGATCAATATCGAGTATAGTCAGCCTAGATTAGATATGTCTACTTGAAACATAGCCATTACGAATGTGGGCATAAAAAAACCGACCTGCAATTGCTCACAGGCCGGTTTTAATTTCATCAATTCTTATTGGAATTGATCAGCACATGGGCAGATGATTACATCATACCGCCCATGCCACCCATGCCGCCCATATCAGGCATTGCAGGTGCTGCTGCTTCGTCTTTAGGTAACTCAGCAACCATGGCTTCAGTGGTCAGCAATAAGCTGGCAACTGATGCAGCGTTTTGCAGAGCAGAACGCGTGACCTTAGTTGGGTCAAGAATACCCATGTCGATCATGTCGCCGTACTCACCAGAAGCGGCGTTGTAACCTTCGTTACCTTTTGCTTCGCGAACACTGTTAACGATGACAGAAGCTTCTTCACCAGCGTTGGTGACGATCTGACGCAGTGGCTCTTCGATTGCACGTTTCAGGATATCAACACCGATCTGCTGATCGTGGTTGTCGCCTTTAACTGCTGCCACTTTTTCCAGGGTACGGATTAATGCAACACCGCCGCCAGGAACTACACCTTCTTCAACCGCTGCACGGGTAGAGTGTAATGCATCTTCAACACGTGCTTTCTTTTCTTTCATTTCAACTTCGGTAGCAGCACCGACTTTTATTACGGCAACACCGCCAGCTAATTTAGCCACACGCTCTTGCAGTTTTTCGCGGTCGTAATCAGAAGTCGAATCTTCGATCTGCTGACGAATTTGCGTAACACGACCTTCGATATCAGCAGTTTTACCTGCGCCATCGATGATAGTGGTGTTTTCTTTAGAAATTTGAACGCGTTTTGCGCTACCTAAATCATCAAGACCGGCTTTCTCAAGATTCAAACCTACTTCTTCTGAAATAACAGTACCTGAAGTCAGGATAGCAATGTCTTCCAACATCGCTTTACGACGATCACCAAAACCTGGTGCCTTAACAGCCGCAACTTTAACAATACCGCGCATGTTGTTAACAACTAGCGTAGCCAATGCTTCGCCTTCGATGTCTTCAGCGATGATCAATAATGGCTTACCAGCTTTAGCAACGCCTTCCAATACTGGAAGTAAGTCACGTACGTTAGAGATTTTCTTGTCGTGTAACAGGATGAAAGGATCTTCCAGTTCAACGCTCATGGTTTGCTGATCGTTGATGAAGTAAGGAGACAAGTAACCGCGGTCAAACTGCATACCTTCAACTACGTCCAATTCGTTGTCTAAACCAGAACCTTCTTCAACGGTGATCACACCTTCTTTACCGACTTTTTCCATTGCTTCTGCAATGATGTTGCCGATATCAGAATCAGAGTTAGCAGAGATGGTGCCAACCTGTGCAATCGCTTTGCTGTCTTCACAAGGCTTGGACAGACCTTTTAATTCTTCAACCGCGGTGGATACGGCTTTATCGATGCCGCGTTTAATATCCATTGGGTTAGTACCCGCAGTTACTGCTTTCAAACCTTCGCGAACGATGGCTTGTGCTAATACGGTAGCGGTAGTGGTACCGTCACCAGCCACATCAGAGGTTTTAGAAGCGACTTCTTTAACCATCTGCGCGCCCATGTTTTCGAATTTATCTTCGAGTTCGATTTCTTTCGCAACAGAAACACCATCTTTCGTTACGGTAGGTGCGCCGAAACTCTTTTCAAGAATAACGTTACGACCTTTTGGTCCCAGCGTTTGCTTTACGGCATTTGCCAGAACGTTAACGCCTTTCGCCATATGCGTACGGGCGTCGTCTGAAAATTTAACTTCTTTTGCAGCCATGTGTATAACCTCCTAAAAGAATACTTGACCTTAGTTCAATGAAATGAATTGTTGGAAAAATGAATTACTCAACAACACCCATGATGTCGTCTTCGCGAAGGACAAGATAATCCTCGCCGCTAACTTTCACTTCGGTACCGGAGTATTTTCCGAAAAGGACCGTATCGCCTTTTTTCAGATCCAGCGCTCTCAACTCGCCGTTATCCAGTAATTTACCGTTACCTACTGCAATGACTTCGCCTTCAACCGGCTTTTCCGTTGCAGAATCAGGAATGACGATACCGCCTGCTGACGTTTTTTCTTCTTCCTTTCTCTTAACAATCACACGATCGTGTAGTGGTCGGATATTCATTGAAGCAAACCTCCTTAATTCCTAACCTATTGATTTATATAAAACTAACAAAAATGTTAGCACTCTGATTAAGTGAGTGCTAAATATAGTCAAAAATTCAGGGCTGTCAACCCACAAGGGCCAATGATTTAAGAAATGAGCATACGATTAACGATGACCTAATCGGGTATCGCTAGCTTGAAGAAACTAGATGGCCTGACCTTGTCTCAATATCTCTTCAATCAGCTTTCGTTCCTGCAATGCTTTGCTGTCGCCACCTTCAAATTGCATTAAGCCTGAAGTAAATGAGGTACCAAATGTATTCGCGAGATTAATCGTCTGCCCCAAACCTAGTAGAAATTCCTGCTCATTCAGCGAGGACAACGGATGAATGTAGGCACTCCACAAGATCTCCTTTGCAATCGCGTAGCGCGCATCCAGGGCACTATCAAAATTCGCCTGCATGATTCGATACAAATGGGTTTCATTCAGCTGCTTCGCAGACGCAACAGGAATGATAATCCGCAACCGATCAGACTTTTCATCAGTAATGACCGAGATATTTCGCTCATTGAAGCTAAACTGCCAGTAACCTTTTCTTCCCTCAATCTCATCGCTAAAGCGACGGATAATGGCATCCAGCCTGTCGTTATTCATTAATTCGGGGACTTTGTCAGTCTGTTCCTCCGTTTCCGCCAGTACAAAGGCAAAAACCAAAAGCAATAATAGTCCGAAACTGAATCGTCTTATTCTGTCAGGCATGGCTGCACTCCTTTTAACTCTAATCAGATGAATATCACTATCACAGACGACACTCTACTACGTGATAATGAAAAGATATCGATATTCATGCATTTTCTCACCTAGCCCGTATGACTGTGTCTGCTATAATGCGTCGCTTTTTTTACGGCGCATTCGCCTTGATAGTTCGCTAAAACGCGAGGATTATTTTTAAACCCATGTCACACCAATCCGACTTAATCAGTACCGACATCGATGCCTACCTTGAGCAGCATGAAAAGAAAGAGCTACTGCGCTTTCTAACCTGTGGCAGTGTCGATGACGGCAAAAGCACGCTGATTGGCAGATTGCTGCATGACTCCAAGATGATCTATGAAGATCAGCTGGCGGCAATTACCTCGGAGAGTCTTAAGTCCGGCACTACCGGTGACGAAGTGGATCTGGCGTTGTTGGTAGATGGTTTACAGGCTGAGCGGGAACAAGGTATTACCATTGATGTCGCCTATCGTTATTTCTCGACATCCAATCGAAAATTCATCATTGCCGATACACCCGGGCACGAACAGTACACCCGTAACATGGCGACCGGTGCCTCTACCTGCGACCTGGCGATTATTCTGATCGACGCGCGTAATGGTGTACAAACCCAGACCCGCCGCCATACCATCATTTCATCATTACTCGGCATTAAACATATCATTGTTGCCATCAATAAAATGGACTTAATGGATTACGACGAAGCCGTATTTGAGAAAATCAAACACGACTATCTGGATTTCGTCGCAAAACTGGACCATGCCGATTTACACTTTATTCCTATCTCTGCATTAAAGGGTGACAACGTCGTCAATTCCAGTGAACACACGCCCTGGTATAACGGTAAACCGTTAATGGAAATTTTGAATAAGGTGGAGATTTCCAAAGACCGAAACCTGAGTAATTTCCGTTTCCCGGTACAGTATGTCAATCGTCCGGATCTTAACTTTCGTGGCTACTGCGGCACGGTTGCCGGTGGTGTCATTCACAAAGGTGATGAAGTCAAAGTCTTACCCTCCGGCAAAACCAGCAAAGTAAAATCGATTGTCACCTTCGACGGTGAACTGGAACAAGCCTATCCCCCGCTTTCAGTGACACTGACATTGGAAGACGAGCTCGATATCAGCCGCGGCGACATGATTACGCTTGCCAGCGAAAACCCGCTGATTGGCTACAAGCTCGATACGCGTATTGTCTGGATGACTGAAGATGCGATGAAACCGGGCAAGCAATATTATTTTAAATTTGGCTGTAAAATGGATACCGGATCGGTTTCTACCATTCACCATCGGATTGATGTTAATTCACTCGAGCAATTCGACACCGACGAATTGCATCTTAATGAGATTGGTCATTGTGAAGTCACGCTAAGCACGCCGACGGTATTTGACCCGTATAAATTATGTAAAGGTACCGGGGCATTTATCATCATCGATCGCCTCACTAACGTGACTGTTGGCGCTGGCATGATTATCGGGCTATCCGAGCAGGATGAATTCAAACCGGTAACAGAAGAAGAACGTATTGCACGCTATGGTAAACATCCTGCAATTATCTGTCTCACTGGAGACAACAGACTCGACATGGCACTGGAACTGGAACGTCAGCTATTTGATATGGGCCATGTCTGCGCTGTTTTGAATGATGACAAACTTCCCGTTGACATAGCGTTACTCAGCAAACAGTTTATTCAGGCAGGATTGATTTGTATTTGCTGCACTGACAAATCCATCAGCGATGCAAAGGTATTTGATAGCGACAAGACTAATGTCAGAGACATATTGGCCGCGATTAATTAAACACAGCCCACAAAACCAGTAACTCAAACTGGCAGTATCTGTCGACAAGGATTAATATAATCCTGACTAATTACTGACACAGGGGAAGGAAATGTCTGAAGCAAAGCCAGTAGATGCGCCAGATGCCAGCAAAAAAACATCAGAAATTATGGGTCCCACCAGCGATGAGGCAACAGTACAGATGAGCGAACTGGATGCCAAATGTTTCTGGAACGATGAAGCATATGAGACCGGTGAACAAGTTAGCAATGGCGGTAAGTGCTACGAATGCAGCTTTGGCCGTTGGGTAGAAGTCGACTAGCTTTCCGGACCGGGAACAAATTGATAATTAGTGTCATCGTGTTTGATGACGTCACCTGTATGTAACTTGTAACTTCCTGCTTCCCTATCTTGAAAAAACAGTCTTAAGGTATGGCGTATCGTCGAAAACGCCAATTTGTCCCACGGAATATCTGACTCACTAAATAATTCGACTTCCTGACTTTCCACGCCGGGAAAGAAATCCAGATCCATTAAGCGTGATTGGAACATCATATATACCTGATCGACATGTGGTAGATTAAACACCGCAAACAAACGATCAATTTCTACCCTGGCATTGGCCTCTTCCATCGTTTCACGCAGGGCTCCTTCAAACGAAGTCTCGCCTAACTCCATAAACCCGGCAGGTAATGTCCAGTAACCGTGGCGAGGTGAAATGGCACGTTTACATAGCAAGACCTTATCCTGCCATATCGGCAAGCAGCCGGTGACAACTCGCGGATTCTGGTAGTGCACGATATCGCATGAACGACAGACATAGCGATGACGATTGTCATCGTCCGGGATCTCATAATGCAACTCCGCTCGGCAAAAAGAACAATACTTCATGGCATAAGTTGCGCCGACTGTTGATTAAGCATGGCTTGTAAATCTGGCCAGATGTTTTCCAACATCAACGTTTGTGCTTCGGCAACAGGATGAATCCCGTCTGCCTGCATCAGCCGCTGGTTAATGGCAATATCTTGCAGAATAAACTGCGATAACCACACATCGTCTTGTCGGCTTAATCGTTCATAAATCTTGCGAAACTTCTGGTTATACGTTTGCCCGTAATTCGGTGGTAATTGCATCGGTACCAGTAGTATCCGCGAGTGACTTTGTTTTAATAAGCTGATTATCGCCGTCAGGTTATTTTCTATTTCATTAAATGTAAAACCACGTAAGCCATCATTGCCGCCAAGCTCGATAATGGTAATATCCGGCTGTTGTCTTTCGAGTATGGAGGGTAGCCTTGTCCTGGCACCTAATGTCGTCTCTCCGCTTATACTGGCATTTACCACAGTAAACGCATAGTCTTGCTGTGCTAATCGCTGCTCAAGTAACGCAACCCAACCGGATTCAATTGGAATACCATAGGCAGCACTCAGGCTATCACCCAATATTAACAAGGTTTTGTCCTTGGCATGCAAAGGATGAATAATCAATAACAAACAAACAAAAATGACAGTTCGATAAAACATGAATGAGACCTCGATGAACATTGTGCAAGCAGAAGGACTGGTAAAGCAAGTGAAAAGCCCGGAGGGCACGCTGACGATCCTGAACAATATCACTATGTCAGTTAAGCGTGGGGAAAGTCTGGCCATCGTGGGTGTATCCGGTTCCGGTAAGTCGACGTTGCTGGGGTTATTGGCAGGTCTGGATACACCAAGCTCCGGCAAGGTAATACTCAATGACATTGACCTATCTACGCTGGATGAAGACGGTCGCGCACGGATACGCAGTGAATCAGTTGGCTTTGTCTTTCAATCGTTTCATCTATTACCGGGCTTAACCGCATTGGAAAATACATCGCTGCCACTTGAACTAGCAGAAATCTCAGACGCGACACAAAAGGCCCAACAACAACTTGACCAGGTAGGCTTAAGTGACAGGATTCATCATTATCCCAATCAATTATCAGGCGGCGAACAACAGCGGGTTGCAATAGCCCGGGCGTTTTGTGCAAACCCCGCTATTCTGTTTGCCGACGAACCCACCGGTAATCTTGATCAAAAAACGGCAGGCAAAATTATCGAACTGTTGTTTAATCTGAATAATAAAAATGACACGACCTTGATCCTTGTCACACATGATCACAATCTGGCCAAACTTTGTGACAGACAAATAGAAATCGCCGGTGGTGAGATCGTGCAATCATCATGAATACGTTTAAATTTTCCATTGTCTCGTTGAAACGTGACTGGAGTTCCGGAGAGCTTAAGCTCATTGCAACATCAGTCCTGATCGCCATTACCTGTTTAACCTCAGTCAGTTTTTTTACCGATCGGGTAAAACGTGCCACCGAACTTCAGGCGACAGAATTATTAGCGGCAGACCTGGTACTAAGCGCACCGAACCCCATACCGGTAGAACTGATAGAAGATGCGATTGACAGGAATCTCACCCATTCACTCAATGAAAGTTTTCGTAGTGTGGTTGTAGTGGATGACCAACTGGAAATGTCAGAAGTGAAAGCCGTCGATGAACGCTATCCTATTCGCGGTAAGTTAAGAATCAGCGACGCACTGTTTGGTGATGAGTACGAAACAGAGTTAATCCCCGCCTCTACCGAGGCCTGGATAGATAGCCGATTGGCACAGGCGCTTCAAATTCAACCCGGTGATCAATTAAGCCTGGGTGCTTCACAATTTACCTTCACTAAAGTATTGAACTACGAACCAGACCGCGGCGGTGATTTATTTAACATCGCGCCACGTCTGTTGATCAATCGGAGTGATCTAAAAAAAACACAACTTATCTTGCCCGGCAGTCGGGTTAGATACCGTTTATTACTGGGCGGTAATAGCGCAGATATCGAGACCTATCGTAACAGCATCAAAGACGATACGCGTGTCAGTATACAAAGTATTAAACAAGCGCGTCCCGAGATACGCACCGCGCTGGAACGCGCTGAACAATTTCTAGGCCTGGCGGCATTGGTCAGTATTGCGCTGGCCGGGCTTGCCATTGCCATGACATCTCACCGCTATGCCGTTCGTCATTATGACAACTGTGCAATCTTACGCTGCCTGGGTTTGCAACAACGCCAGATCACACAAATTTATACCTACCAGTTAATTCTGTTGGCGCTGATAGCCGGGCTGCTTGGGTGTTTCATTGGTTTTATTGCACAGGAGATATTAAACAAACTGATGGTGGGCTTATTACAGGAAGGGCTTCCGCCTCCGTCAATCCTACCGCTGATTATTGGATTACTCGCCAGTTTGATTACTGTACTTGCGTTTGCCTTACCACAGATACTGCGTCTAAGCCGGGTAACACCTCTGCGGGTATTAAGACGAGATTTATTACCCTTACCACTGAATAATTATCTGGTTTATGGTATCGCGATACTGGCACTGATCATTTTAAGTCCCTGGCAGTCCGGTGATAGCAAACTCACATTCCTTACCCTTGCTGGGTTATTCATCACTGCACTTGTGCTAGCTATTTGCGCAAGGTCTCTCATCCTGTTTTTAAAACACATGCAACCCAAACTCCAGTCTGCCGCACGTTATGGTTTATCCAATGTGACTCGTCGGGCACAACAAAGTACAACCCAGGTAGTCGGCGTCGGTATTGGCGTTACCGTGATGTTATTGCTAACACTGGTACGCACTGACCTGCTGGCAAACTGGCAGGACAGACTGCCGGCCAATACGCCCAACTACTTTCTGATCAATATTCAGCCTGAGCAAGTCTCACAAGTCAGTCGATACTTACAGGACACCATCAACGCCAATGGAAAACTGTACCCGATGATTCGTGGACGCTTGACGGCTATCAATCAACAATCCGTTAGCGCTGATGATTATGCTAACGAACGTGCCAAGCGTCTGGCCACGCGTGAGTTCAACTTGTCCTACATTGAAGACATGCAGGCTGACAATCAATTAATCGCAGGCAACTGGTGGCCAGATGATCGTAACCAAGCGTATTTTTCTATTGAACAAGGCATTGCCGAAACGCTGGGAATTAATATCGGCGATACGCTCACTTATATCATTGGTGATCGTGAAATAAGCGGCGAAGTCATTAACCTGCGCTGGGTAGAGTGGGATTCGTTTAACGTCAACTTTTTCGTGGTCAGTAATCCAGAAGCATTAACCGATTATCCCGGCACGTTTATCAGTAGTTTTTATATGCCATCCTCAGAGCGTAGCAAACTGATAGAACTGGTGAAACAGTTTCCGAGTATTACTGTGTTTGACGTTGATGCGATCCTGAATCAGGTCAGAGCGATCATGCAACAAGTTGTTAGAACAGTAGAGTTTGTTTTCATCTTCACCATCCTGACCGGCATTATGGTTTTGTTCGCTGCGTTGCAAAGTACGCATGATGAGCGTATGCATGAGTCAGCATTGATGCGCGCACTGGGTGCGAACCAGACTCAGATCGTGTTTGGCCTGACAACGGAATTCGTTTTACTCGGACTGGTAACGGGTATTATCTCGGCATTAGCCGCATCGGTTATCGAGATAGCACTGGCGCATTATGTCTTTAAAGTGGAGATGATTGTGAACCCATTGATATGGTTAATTGGTCCGCTCGCCTGCTGTTTGATTACCACGTCGACCGGACTTTATGGCACACGACACTTGTTAAGGACATCGCCAATGCATGTGTTAAGAAAAACCGTCTGACTTGTAAATACCAAAATCAACCCAATATTGCTTAGCATACGTATTGAATCAAAGAGTTGTTTAATTATGTTAAGAATCCTGCTTTTTCTTGGTACTAACCTAGCAATCATATTTATCTTAAGCATCAGTATGCGCGTACTGGGCCTAGATAGCTATTTAACGCAACAAGGGGGAATTAACTATAACGCCTTGTTAATTTTCTCAGGTATTTTCGGTATGGGCGGCGCGTTTATTTCGCTGGCAATGTCGAAATGGATGGCCAAGAAATCTATGGGGGTCAGGTTAATCGAAACGCCTGCCTCGCAGCAGGAATCCTGGTTACTCTCAACCGTCGAGATGCAGGCACGCGAAGCCGGCATTGCTATGCCAGAAGTGGGTATTTTTGATTCTGCTCAGCCCAATGCATTTGCCACCGGCATGAATAAAAACGCAGCGCTGGTTGCGGTCAGTAGTGGATTATTAAACAGCATGACTCAGGGTGAAGTTGAAGCCGTACTCGGTCATGAAGTCAGTCATGTTGCCAATGGCGATATGGTCACGTTGACGTTGATACAAGGCGTTGTGAATACGTTTGTGATCTTTTTCTCGCGCATCATCGGTCATCTGATTGATAAGGTCGTGTTTAAAGTTGAACGTGGCTACGGCCCGGGATATTGGATCGGTACCATTGTCGCGCAAATAGTCTTGTCAATTCTGGCCAGTGTTATTGTGATGTGGTTCTCACGCTATCGGGAATTCAAAGCAGATGCAGGTGGTGCCCATCTCGCAGGTAGAGAAAAAATGATTGCGGCCCTGCGTCGCCTGCAACAAGCCAGTAATACCAGTGCACTGCCGGATGAGATGGCTGCGTTTGGTATTTCTGGCGAGAAAAAGATTAACTTCGCAAAATTCTTTATGAGTCACCCGCCGCTGGAAGAACGTATAGCCGCATTGGAACAAAGCCAATTGTAGAGAGACCTAATCAGGTATATTGCCCGGATGCTTTCGACTATCATTGTGCTATGTCGCTACTGTTGCATAAACGTCAATGAGAAAAATCTATTTTGGTGATTTTAGACTTTACGTCATCAGCCACATCAAAGAGATTCAAAAAGTTGAAATCGATGCCTATACCACTGAGTGGTTTCTACTTCGCTATCTAAAAAAGATTACCAAGGTCACCGAGAGTCGCACAGAATATACGCGGGTGGAGGGTCCCATGCGTTCCATGATTCGCTTTTACGTTGATAACATCGACGATAAATCGGAACTGGGTGAACGCTGCCGTAAGATTCACACTGAATATAGAAAACTATTACGCGACAAACAATCCTCGAAATATAGTTAATTACAACCGACATGATTTATCTTTACTGTGTTGTTATTCCGCTATTAATCCAGGTCGGCGCTGTCTATATTGTCATTTTGATGAACACCGGTAACGGTTCCTGGATGGGACTATTGGTCTTTTTACTGGCCATGCCTATCGTGCCTATCACCGCTATTATTAACGCGGCTCGAACCCGCGCCAACAAGGAAAAAAAGACTACACAGCAATTGTTTATACAAGCCATCATTGTGGCATGCATTGCACCGCTGGTCATATCCGGCCTGTTTATCGTATCGGTATTAATTGAAGGTCTGTTACGATGAACCTGGAAACATTGCCCGACAATCTTCCCGTGCCTGAAGATGACGGTGCCGTCGATCATCTCATCACGATGTGCATGCCTGACGTTACCCTGAACTCTACCGGACATGAGAAAATCAGCCTTGGAAAGCTATCCGGCTTCACGGTTATTTTTATTTACCCTATGACGGGGCGGCCTGATACCGACCTGCCCGATAACTGGGATCACATTCCAGGCGCCAGAGGATGCACACCGCAGTCATGTGCCTTCAGGGATTTGCATGATGAACTAAAACAATATGCGAGCATTTATGGATTGAGTTCACAATCGACTGAATATCAACTCGAGGCGAAGCGGCGCTTACATCTTCATTTCGAGTTACTGAGTGACGAGACTTTCCATTTAAAACAATTGTTATGTTTACCAACTTTCGTACATCAGGGAATTGAACGATATAAACGGATCACGTTGATTCTCAAAGACACGCACATTCAGCATGTGTTCTACCCGGTTTTTCCGCCCGAGAATAATGCGATGAACGTCCTCACGTGGCTGAAAAATCAGCAATAAATGGATAACGCCAGGTATCTGACGTTAAATAATTAGCCATCACTCCAGACGAATATCTCCCTGTTCCGTCCATGGCGGATTCACCAATGCAATAAAAATCAGATCGTCTTCGCCACAATTTTCTATCCATTGAATCGCATCAGCAGGAATGACAATACTGTCGCCGGCGGCAACATACTGCTGTTGATCATTAATATGCATACGCCCTGATCCGCTCGTAATCAAATACACTTCTGTTTGTTTTAGCTTGTGTTTGTAACTACGCTGACCGGCCTTAACCGTTGCCATTGCTATTGAATAAGGCAAATCAAGCTTGTCTTTATCAGGATGTATCCATTCGCGAATCGTGCAACCATCATTGGCAATAAACGCTTTGCATTGATTGATATTTTTTACAAACACACGCGACTCCTATATAAGTATAGTTATGAAATATTCCGGCACGCCTGATTATAAACACGATACGCCACCCTGCACTGGTATTTTGATTACCAACCTGGGAACACCCGATGCAGCCACTGCGCAAGCATTACGTGTTTATCTGGCAGAATTTTTATCTGACCCACGCGTTATTGAAACACCCAAATTTATCTGGTGGCTGATCCTGCATGGCGTCATTCTCAGAATCCGCCCGCGTCGATCTGCTGAGGCATACGAACAGGTATGGGGCGAAGCAGGCTCGCCTTTGCTTGATGTCTCCCTAAAACAGGTAGCAGCGCTGCAACAGAGTGTGGAAGAGGCATTTGCCGGGCCGGTAAAGGTTGAGCTGGCAATGCGTTATGGCAACCCGTCTATTGCATCCGGACTGGAGAAATTACGTAAGGCGAATGCGCAACGACTATTGGTCTTTCCACTTTATCCACAGTATTCGGCAGCAACCACGGCTTCAACCTTTGATGCCGTGGCTGATACTTTAAAAGCCTGGCGCTGGCTACCCGAGTTTAGAATGATTAATCATTATCATGATCATGATAAGTATATTGGTGCACTGGCTAGCAGTATCGAAAAGCACTGGGAAAATAACCCGCAACCTGAGAAGCTTTTATTCTCTTTCCATGGCCTGCCAAAAGATTATTTTCTTGCCGGCGATCCGTATCATTGCGAATGTCTGAAAACGGCGAGATTAATCGCGGAAAAATTGCAATTGAATGATGAGCAATGGATCGCGACATTTCAATCACGGTTTGGACCACGGGAATGGTTAACGCCCTATACTGATATGACACTGAAATCGCTGGCAACAGAGGGCATGAAAAGCGTGGATGTCATCTGTCCCGGTTTTTCTGCCGACTGTCTGGAAACCCTGGAAGAAATCAATATGCAAAACCGCGATTTCTTCATGGAAGCAGGTGGCGAGCGGTTCAGCTATATCCCGGCATTAAATGACAGTGCACAACATATCAATTGTCTAAAAGAAATCATCCGCGAACACACACTAGGCTGGCCAGAATTTGATACTGGTTGGAATAAAGAAACACTAACACAGGCACTCGACCAGACAGAACAACGCGCAAAGGCACTGTTTGAAAAAAACGAGCAGTAAAAAAATTACACGGCTTGATTAAAAAACAATAACGGATTCTGTTTAAATCGCGTTAATGTCTGATGAATCTCGCAAGCTTGTTCATTAGAGATAATTACAGATTGATCCAAATCCTGGAGGCCAGATAAACCAATATCATTTTCAACTTCCTCGGCATGCAACTTATTATGCGCCATACTCCATTTCTCGAACAGGCGCTGCGAAACGGGTTTTTCTATCAAGACCCTCAAATCAAAATGGCGCGAGTCATTGCCTATCTTATTGAATAACTGTTGCACATCTTCTTTCTTCCCTTCCAAAACCTGAATAAAGCATTTACTGGAATAAAGCAGGATGCCGGTAATATTGCGCTTGTTATTATTTTTTTTGGCTTTGTCCAGTAAAGCGTTTAATTCATAGCGGTCAAAATTCATGATCGCCCGACTAACGTATAATATTGTGTACAGCTCGTTATCGCCTCTAGCCATCAACGTGCCTCATTTTTTATCTTTTCAATTAAGTATACAACACAGAAACGTAAGTAGAAGAAAAAAGTCGCTAAATGCAGACTATTCCTATTAGGCAGATAAATGTCTGAATTCGATACAGTTCTACAACCCGATTGAACATAGTTGGCTCAACAGAGAAAACAGGCTTTCAGGTTTTAAGAAATTCAGCTACTGATACTAAATAATTAAAAATGTATTGGGTATTGGGCATCGTTCATGCCAAGGAACGCTGTATTAACTACAGTGGTTGGCCAAAAAACCAGCCGGGGTTCTGTCGAAACTGTCGCATTGTTTTATAGATTTGTGCGCTTTTTATATTGTCCAGCAGAACGTTTTCATCTGGTTTTAGAAAACTTGAACGACCCGTTAGGTTTTTTATCTCGTCCGAAGACAGACTCTTGTAAGCCATGCTCCAGTCAGAAAAGCAACGATGTTTAATACTTTTCTGAAATAACACTCTGAGATTATAGTGACGGGTGTCATTGCCAATGACGTTAAGCAAATCCAGCAAATCTTGCTTATTGCCTTCCAGCAATTGCATAAAATGCTGATCCAGATAAAGCAACATACCTGTGATATTCTTTTTCAGATTATTCTTCCTGGAACTCTCGAGGAGAACATTAAGCTGAAAACGATCTAACCACATGATCGAACGGCTGACGTATAAAATCGTGTATAAATTGTCACTATTCCTTACCATCACTGACTCCTGAATGGCACAAAAAATCGACCATTTCGTGATAAGTATAGGTAGAAACAATGACAGTTTTATTTCGGTTAGGAATTATTCATGACGCCAAAGAGTAGGCTAATCCTGCAACAGCAGGAAGTTTTCATTGTAAGAATCTAATTTAGCAACAGATTACTAGAATTTCTGTTGAAAAAAGACGGGAATATTTCATTGTAGCAAAATCAAACAATGGTTAATTTAGCGGGCAAATTGTTACAAAGTCACGATCTCTACCCCCTTCCAAAACGCAACATAGTCTTTGATATGCGCTGCCTTGGCTTTTGGCTCCGGGTAATACCATGCCGCGTCCTGATTAATTTGACCATTAACATCAAGATGATAATAACTGGCTTTGCCTTTCCAAAAACAACTCGTATGCGTATCACTCGTTTTAAAGTACTGCTGGTTGATTGCATCCGGCGGGAAGTAATGATTGCCCTCGACCAGTTCTGTCTCATCACTTTCTGCCAACACTACATCGTTCCATATTGCCTTCGTCATTGTTATTCCCCTGTTATCGTGATTAATACCTGTCGTTGATGTGGCGCAGTACGATGCTCCCACAAATACACACCTTGCCAGGTGCCTAATTGGCAACGTGCAGCACTGATCGGAATAGTGATGCTAACGTTGGTTAGTATCGAACGAACATGTGCCGGCATGTCATCCGGCCCCTCGGCGTCATGACAGAACATCGGATCCCCATCCGGTACCAGTTGCTGCATGAATGTTTCAAGATCGTGCCTGACATCAGGATCGGCATTCTCGCAAACGATCAACGACGCACTGGTATGTTTCACAAACACGTGACACAAGCCTTTTTCAATCCGGCTTTCAGAAACAACGCCTTGTATCTCTCGCGTTATTTCTGTTGTGCTGCGACCCGATGTCGATATCAGAAAATCCTCCTGTACGATCATTAAAGTCTAGTCCTGAATTTGATCATCCATCATCTTATAAAAAACCATAATATGCCGGGTATTGGTGCCCAGATCTCCCTTTCCCTTTCTTGATACTGCGCGAATATCCAACGCGACAGTATCCTCAGCTATTGCCGAGACGCTGATATAAACATCATCTTTATATTTAAATAAGCTTGATGTCACTACCGCATGTAATTTGCCTGATTCATCATCCAGAGATTGCAGTTGCCAGCCAAGTTGTTCAACCGCTTGCTTGGCCTTGGCTAAAAGCTGCTGAGAAGGCAACTTGTAGTGTCGAGTAATGCGTTCTGGGAATGTGCTGTCAGGAGAGGTCGACACATCGTTATGGCTTAAATACATTGATAAACGTACCATCGGTCCCGGTGATGCTTGCCAGGGCAGATCATTTTTCACCAATGCAATTGCGACCATGATAAACGGAATAGCCAACAGCATAATCAATAATAAAACAAGCTTGGTTAGCATAGTCGTTTCCCGTTTTTTATGAATGATCAAAATTACCGATAATTAATGCAGATTTCCACCAGACAAATCCAGCGTGCGCTGCGTGATCAAGGCATAAAACTCATCGCTACTGCTAAAGCGCCAACCAAGATGATTATCGCAAACATCACAAAATAGTAATTGCCAGGCATAACCTTCAAACCAGCTATACTCCTCGGTTTTGGCATTATCTGTTTTACAATTGACCACCTCTGTAAAACAAGCGATGTGATACACATAGCCAGCAGAATTAGTAAACGTATGCAGATGCATCCCATGTATACTGCACCTGTGTTCAGGATCAGCAATGCGGATATGACACTGCTGACAAACGATCGCCGGCGGTAACGTACCCGGCAGGCGATGTTTTTTACTGGCGAGACGGGTATTGCTGTTTCGATCCGGTTCTGTTTTTCTGAGAAAAACAACTTCGCTTTGATTCAACATCGCTAATGACCCGTTAACATTTTTACGCCGACGAGTATCAATACAACGGCGAAACAACGTTTGAGTAAAGTGACGGAGATATAATGCGTCAGCTTTGCACCCAGAGGTGCCGAGACCACAGTAACAGTAACGATCACCAGTGCTGCTGGCCAATATAAATAACCCAGGGCATGTTCGGGTACATCTGCATTATCATAACCGGCGATAACCAGAGATACCGTTCCAGCAACCGCAATGGGAAAACCGCAAGCCGATGAAATCGCAACAGCATGACGCATTGCTACGCGACAATATAATAGGAAAGGTACGGTCAAGGTGCCGCCGCCAATACCCATTAATGTCGAGATAAATCCAATCAGACTGCCGGCAATAAATTGCCCGCCGGAACCGGGCAACTGTGTTCTCGCTTCAGGTCTGTAATTCAATATAATTTGAATGGCGATTGCTATTTCAAACAGTCCAAACAGGATTCTTAACAAATCACTACTCACCGTGTCTGCCAACAAGGCACCAATGGCTGCACCAATTAAAATGCCCGGTGCCAGACGCAATACAACCGGCCATATCACCGCTTGCTTACGATGGTGAACATAAGTGGACGATAAGGCAGTGACAATAATCGTTGATAGCGAGGTTGTCACCGCGACTTGCATCAGGCTGGATTCAGTAAAACCCTGCTGCTGAAACAGAAAATGCAGGGCTGGCACAATGATGATACCACCGCCAAGACCCAACATGCCCCCCAGCAGACCGGCAATCAGTCCACTCAATGCATACAACAAAATATAATTTATCGATATATCAACCAGCATGGCACATTGTCTGCAGTCACAAGGCAAGCTTATGTTAAAGTATGCACAAGAAAAATGTTGCCAAATATCGGGTAAATAAGGAAAATTCTTACCAACAACGTATCGACAACAAACCATGCCAACCGCTGCTCGTCAATATTCTGACTGTCTACAATCTCAACAGAAACATTTCGCGCTATTTAGACTCGCGCTGGGCCTGTTTGTCATAATTTCTTTTTTATTACCACCACTGGCATTCAGTAAACCGATTGAACAGCAACGCAAGGAGTATCTGGCTGCAAAAAAAGCCCTCGATAAAAAACAAATGAAAACCTTTGGCAAAATCGCCAACGGTTTGAAGGAATACCCGCTTTATCCCTATCTCCGTTACGAATACTTGCGCAAAAACCTGTGGAAGATTAAGGATGTGGACATGATCCACTTCTTTAACCGGCACGATGATCTACCAATGACCGAAAGCCTTCGCACATCCTGGCTAAAACTGTTGGTAAAACGCGGCCAATGGCAGACATTTCTGGATAATTACGTGCCGCAATCCAGCGACACCATGAAATGTTATCAACTACAGGCCAGGATGAAGACTGGCAACCAGGATTTCCTGTTAGAAGATATCCGTACTATCTGGCTAAGTGGAAAATCACTCCCATCTCAGTGCGACCCTGCCTTTGATTTGCTTTATAAGAGTGGTCTAGTCACCAGCGAACTAGCCTGGGATCGATTTAGCCTGGCAATGCAAAATAATCAGACTGGTCTGGCAAACTTCCTGATAAAACACCTGGATACAGAACATACAAAACTGGCCCGCGCCTGGTTGAATATTCATCATAACCCTGCCAAACATACCAAAAAGGTCTCGCTGGAAGATACCGAGACAGGACGCGAAATCATTATGCACGGCCTGTTAAGACTGGCTCGGCAAAATGCAGAGTTAGCACAGAAACGTTTGCTAACGCTGAAAGACAACTACTCTTTTTTACCTGGTGAAGTCAGCGAGCTTGGCCGCTATATCGCGATTCGTGCGGCCAAACGTAAAAGCAAGATTGCCGAACAATTACTCGATGACATTGATCACCATCATGTCAATGATGAGGTGTTTCATTACCGCTTGAAAACGGCATTGGTGAAAAAGGACTGGCCGCTACTGCGTCGCTGGACCAGCGGAGAGGCACCGGAACAGGAGCTGGAACTTCGCTGGAAATACTGGCATGCACGCGCACTGGAAAATACCGGCGATGTCGAGTTGGCCAGAGAGATTTATGCCGAGCTTGCAAAAGAGCGTGATTATTATGCTTTTCTTTCTGCTGACAAAGTCGGTATCGCCTATGACATGAACCACTATCCGCTTCCGGAAAATAAAGACGAGCTGAACCGGGTGGCGGAACTGCCAGCCATTAAACGTGCTTATGAACTCTATCAACTGGGCATGAGTTACCCGGCACGGCGTGAGTGGTATCACGCATTAAAGAAAATGACGACTTATCAAATGCAAATGGCGGCCAAGCTGGCAACAAAGTGGGGATGGTATAACCGGGCGATATTTACTATGACCCGGGCCAAGGCCTACGACGATCTAGAATTACGTTTTCCGGTCACCTTTGATGAATTATTAACCAAATACGCAAATAAAAGACAGATTGATCCAAGCTGGGTATTCGGTCTGGTCAGAGCAGAAAGCGCATTTATTGAAGATGTCCGCTCTCCTGCCGGTGCACTGGGACTGATGCAGGTGATGCCGAAAACCGGAGAAATGACAGCGCGCTCAATAGGGTTAAAGAATTTCAAACCACATAAGCTGAAACAGGCAGAGACCAATATTCCAATCGGCACTGCCTATATGCAACAAATGTTGAAGAAGTTTGAGAATAATATGGTAATGGCCACAGCAGCCTATAACGCCGGGCCACATCGCGTTGCAAAATGGCGCCCTAAATCGGGTTGTGTAGAGCCAGATGTCTGGATTGAACAGATTCCTTTCATCGAGACCCGAAAATACGTCAGCCGCGTACTATATTTTGCTAATATCTATGACTGGCGTCTTAAAGATAGTATTACTCCTATTAAAAACCGGATGCCATTGATTACACCAAAGAATAAAAGTGCATTGGCAAATTTAAGCTGCACAGAATTACAGATATCGGATAACAGACATGTTAATTAAACGCATTGCCATACTGGGAGGCAGCGGCTTTGTCGGTCGCTCCTTATGTAACCGTTTATCAGAAGAAGGTTATGAACTTAAAGTATTAACCCGCAACCGTGAGTACAATCGTAACGACCTCATCTTATTACCCAAGCTGCATTTAATTGAAGCGGACATCCATGATATAGAACAACTCAGTTTTCAATTGTCTGACTGCGATGCTGCGATTAACCTGATTGGTATACTCAATGAAAAAGGCAATAGTGGCAAAGGCTTTCACAAAGCACATGTTGAGGTCGCACAAAACCTGTTAACCGCATGTAAGGAAAACGGTATTCGTAGAATCTTGCAAATGAGTGCACTCAATGCCGACGCCGAAAATGGTAAGAGTCATTATTTGAAGAGTAAAGGCGAAGCAGAAGATTTATTGCATGACAACGATGATGGTATACACGTGACCAGTTTTCGCCCTTCGGTCATCTTTGGTCGGGAGGACAGTTTTTTTAACCGTTTTGCCAAGCTACTGAAACTGACCCCGGCTATCTTTCCGCTCGCTTGTCACAATAGTCAATTCGCACCGGTTTTTGTGCTGGATGTGGTAGAGATAATGGTCTGCTCATTAATGGACCCAAAAAGCTACGGCAAACGTTTTCAGCTTTGCGGACCCAAGGCCTATACCCTAAAAGAGCTGGTCGAATACACAGCCAAGGTACTAGGCCTTAAAAGAAAAATCATCCCTTTAAACGATATGATCTCCCGAATTCAGGCGGCGATGTTTGACTTTATTCCCGGCAAGCCGTTTTCGACCGATAACTATCTATCGGCTCAGACAGACAGTGTTTGTGATGAAAATGATTTAGCCGTTTACGATATTGATCCCAAAACCGTGGAAAGCATCGTACCGACTTACTTAACCTACTCAAGCTATCGGTCTCACTATACCGATTATCGAAGTGAAGCCAGAAGAAATTAAACAACATCTGTTTACTTTTTTGTTCCTTCAATAAAACACGCTACTATCTAACGCATGACCATGCGTAAACATTATTTATGAAAAGCTATCTTGTCGGCGGCGCGGTGCGCGATAAATTACTCGGTATCCCGGTCAAGGATCGCGACTGGGTCGTCGTCGGCGCAACGCCGGAGCAAATGCAGACAGAAGGTTACACAACCGTTGGCAGTGACTTCCCGGTATTTTTGCATCCCGAAACAAAAGAAGAATACGCCCTGGCCAGAACCGAAAGAAAATCCGGCAAGGGCTACAAAGGTTTTACCTTTCATGCGTCGCCTGATGTCACACTGGAACAAGATCTGATTCGCAGAGACCTGACCATTAACGCCATTGCTGAAGATGAACAGGGCAATCTCATTGATCCATACAATGGCGCTCAAGACATTGAAGCCAAGATGCTGCGCCATGTCTCGCCAGCATTTACCGAGGATCCATTACGCGTATTACGTATCGCACGCTTCGCGGCAACGCTCGGTTTTAAAGTGGCACCTGAGACAATGGCCTTATTAAAACAGATTGCTGAAACGGATGAACTGGAAGCACTACAACCGGAACGGGTTTGGACAGAACTGGAAAAAACCCTGACCGGGAAATATCCGGCACGCTTTATCCTGGTGTTACGATCCTGTAATGCGTTACAGAAACTGTTTCCCGAGATCGAGGCCCTGTTTGGTATTCCGCAACCCAAACAGTATCACCCGGAGATCGATACCGGCCTGCATACTATTATGAGTCTAAACCAGTCAGTCCGGCTGACCGATGATCCCATGGTACGATTTGCCGTGCTGGTTCATGATCTCGGCAAAGCGACCACACCTAAAGATAAACTGCCCAGTCATCATGGTCACGAGGCTAGGGGCGTGAAGATTATCGAATCGCTATGCCAACGCTATCGCGTCCCGAATAAATATCGGGAACTCGCCACGATGGTGTCGAAGCACCATCTTGACTGCCATCGGGTTCAGGAAATGAAACCGGAAACAGTATTAAAAAAACTTGAGCAAATGGATGCATTCAGACGACCGGAACGTTTTGAACAATTCCTGCTTGCCTGCGAGGCAGATGCGCGTGGACGTGCCGGCTTTGAAGATCGCGACTATCCGCAAGTGGAGTACTTTAAAAACGCATTGGCTGCGGCCAATAGTGTAAGTACCGAATCGTTACAGGAAAAAGGCTTTGAGGGAAAAGCCCTGGGTGATGAAATCAAAAAGCAGCGAATAAACAAAATTTCTCAGACTATCAATTGAGTATGTTTCTTCAACAATAAATACATTTTATCCAGTTTCTTACATAAAACACATCGTAACTTACGCTTGCGCTCTTGTTAGAACAAACATATTTGCATCATGATATCTACCATGCAAATAGAGTCTGGAACTTGCTAATGCTTCAAATGTAAAACCTGCTTTTTCAGCAACTCGATGACTTGCAATGTTTCCTTTCGCAACGACAACTTCAAGCCGATTCAAACTTGTATTGTTATGTGCCCATCGTGCTAACGAGACGAGTGCGGCAGTACCGTATCCTTTTTTTGTCTGACTGGAGCGAATCCAATAACCAATATTGGCAAAATTATTGTCAGAATTGATATTGTTAATTCCTCCACCGCCTAGATATAAATCATTTTTATCGAAGACAGCAAATTCGTATGCTATACGAGACTGCCTGGCCTCTCTTTGTTCCTGAACCCAGGATAAAGCTTGAGTATCATTAAAATTATTCGTACACCAAGGCATCCAGGGGTTAATGTCTGAGACTGATTCAAGCGCCGCTTCAACCATTACTGACACATAATCATTGCTTAGTTCTTTTAGCTTAATCATTTTTTTAGGTTTCCAAATGCATAACACAATTAACCAAAGCCATTATTTTAAATGAGCGTCTCTTCTCAACTGCGCTTTTTCTTTTTCTGAAAACTCATCCCAATTTTTATGCTGGATCGCGCCCTCTAGCGAATAAAGATAATAGCAAACAGGCAGGTGTTTATCTGGATACGCTTCTGACAATAGCTGATAAGCTTTTACAGCACCGACTTGTTTTAAATCGGTTTTTGTATGAATACCTATTTCATTCAATCGATGTTCAACCGTCTTGCCTATGTTTTTTAAATCAGATAACGGTTTGTTGTTTACCATGGTTGAAACAATACGCTTTATACGAATAAAACAATTAATACTATGCCAAGCAACACACGATATATCACAAACGGCAACATACCGATCTTGTCGAGGAATCGTAAAAACAAGTGAATGGCAATAAAGGCACTGATTGCCGAGAGTAATGCAGTAATGATAAAATTGGTCAGTTCCACCGTTAACCCGGATTGGATTAACTTTAATGACTCATAGGCTGATGCCGCCAGGATAATCGGTACCGCCATCAGGAAAGAAAAACGCGCCGAGCTATCACGATCCAGGCCTAACAATAATCCTGCTGTCATGGTAATCCCCGATCGGGATGTACCGGGAATTAACGCAAGTGCCTGAGCGAGACCAATAATCACTGCATCTTTCATATTAACGGTATTTATTGTCCTGATTCGTTTTCCCTGAACATCGGCATACCATAACAGCAAGCCAAACCCGATGGATGCAGCAGCAATGATTAAGGGATCACGCAGACTGGTTGAGATGACGTCTCGCAATAAAAAGCCTAACGCCAATACCGGAATACTGGCGAGTGCCAGATACCAGAATAACCGGCTGTCATGCGAGGTCAGTTTCCTATGCTGAATGGAATCAATGCCGGCAAACAAGATACGCGCAATGTCTTTTCTAAAATAAAACACGACGGCAAGTAAACTGCCAAGATGCGCTGCGACATCGATAGCCAGACCCTGGTCCTGCCAATCAGTCAACAGCGGTACCAGGATCAAATGCGCAGAACTCGATACCGGCAGGAACTCGGTAATTCCCTGCACTAAAGCCAGAAAGATCAATTGCAATAAATCCATGGTCAATTGTTATATCGGGAGAAACACCGCCGTTGCCATGCGCTGAATCACCCCCTTGATGGTTCGATTTTTTTTACCGGCAATGATATAGGCAATGTTATCCTGCGTACCAATCAACTTGCCAAATAATCTTTCAAAACTGAGATTGGTCTGCTCTCCCGGCAACGAGTTGGTATAAAGAAACAGCTCACCATCATCGTCATAACTATTACTTAAACGCCAGACAGCGATCTCAATATTTCGCGAACAATTATAAAGTGCCTGTGGCTCTATGCTATCAAACATATAAAACTCGGATTTGTAATCGTAAGACTTCATTACCATCGACAATAGCCCGGCAACCAGGGCAAAGACGCGGTCGCCTTCATAACGCTCATCAAACGTCAATTTGATTGCCTCAACATCGATCTTTCCAGACAGTTCAGGAAAATGCCAATCATGTTCGAGATCAAATAGTCTGACCGCCTGTTCTTGTGGCAGTTGATAGTTCGACTTTTTTAATTCACGCGGATTACGTTTGTATAATTTAAACATCAGTTGGCGCAGCAACTTTTGCGACTGGGCGATATGCACATCCAACACATTATCAATATCCGTTTTACCTAGCTGCGCGAGTCCGGTGCCTTCTTTGATCGGTTTATTCTCACGTACCGTTTCCTGTCTGCAGCTACACAACAATAGTATCAACATCAATAATAAATATGTTTTGACGTTCATTTACAAACGTCCGCGTTGATCCATAAAAGCAAAACCGCGAAGCGCATCAGGGTAATGTTGTGTCAGGGCCATCACCTTAAAACGTTCGCCCATCTCTTCAGGCAAGGTTAATGTTCTAACCTGTTGGGAAACAACAGCAGACTGCTCAATGCCTTGTTGCAGTTCGTTCTGACTCAAGCTCTCCAATCCACAAGCCAAAAGAAAGAAAGCCTGTGTGGTATAGGCCGAAACTTGCAAGCCTATTGAATCGGCGGATCGCGCCAATGCAGTAAAATTTACCGGGCAGGTAATATCCTGCAAACCAGGATAAAGAAACGGATCGGCGTGTGCGCGGTGACGATAGTGACACAGCAAATTCCCATCTTGTTTTTGTGGGTAATAAAATTCCTTCTCTGACTCGCCATAATCAATGAACAACATCACGCCTTTTTTCAAGCATTGAGCAAAGGTAGATAACCACGCATGTAAACCAATGTTTATCTCTATCCGATAGTCTTCAGGGATTGCAGATAAAACGGCTGGTGATAGCTTCGTTAAACTGGATTCCAATTCGGCTGATAAAGGCATAAGCTGCCAAGAGAAGCCATTAGCTTTATTGCTAACACCCAATTCAAAGAATTCTTGTTCTGTTTTCACAACACGCTTCACCGGTAACGCATCCAACACTTCATTCGCTAACAACACGCCAGAGAAGGTCTTATCAGCGAGTGTATCCAGCCAGATAATGCGTTCATAATAATTCGGCAAGGTTTGTTTTAAACAGGTCTGTTGACGCTGTTTTAAATCAGCGCTGACTTCCATAATCCAATATTCATCAGGTAACTGCTCTAAGCGCTGTAGTTCCAACAACAGTTCTTTGGCCATGACGCCAGAACCGGCACCCAGTTCCAGGATAATGCCGTTATCAATACCAGATAATACCTCTGCGCATTGATTCGCGAGACAACGGGAAAACAGAGGGGATATTTCCGGTGCAGTAATAAAATCTCCGGCTTCACCAAACTTACGACTTCCGGCGCTGTAGTAGCCGAGCGCAGGTTCATACAATACGCTCGACATGTATTGATCAAATGGCAAGACACCGTTCGCTGCTTCAATACGCTGATGAAGCACATCGGTTAACATTTGACTGATAGCCAATGCACTATGGTCAGGTTGGGGAAGTTCAGTCAAATCATCGAATTGTGTCAGCATCAGCACATGGTATTCTGTTTACAAAATCATTCAATAGAGCAACAAGTATGTTTCAAAAAACGGCATTGATAACCGGTGCTGCAAAACGTATTGGCGCAGCAACGGCACGCTATCTTCACAATCAAGGCATGAATGTGATCGTGCACTATAATCAGTCGGCGAAAGAAGCCAATGAACTGGTCAGGGAGTTAAACGCTATTCGCAACGATTCGGCGATTACCATACAAGGTAACCTGGAATATAAAGAATACTATCCTGCTATCATTGATGCCGCATTGGCGTTTAAAGGGGGACTCGACGTTTTGATAAATAACGCCTCGGCTTTTTATCCGACGCCCATGAGCGAGGTAACTGAAGAGAACTGGAACGCCTTAATTCATACCAATTTGAAAGCGCCATTATTCTTATCGCAGTTAGCCGCACCCAGTTTAAGAAAGGCGCAAGGCTGTATCATTAATATCACCGACATTCATGGCTTACGACCATTAGCCGAACACGCTATCTATTCAATATCGAAGTCAGGCTTGCTGTCACTGACCCAATCCTTGGCAAAAGAACTCGCACCTAAAATTCGGGTTAACGCCGTTTCACCGGGCGCGATAGCGTGGCCGGAAAACATTGAAGAAGATAACAAGCAGTCTATCATGCGAAAAATCCCGTTAGCTAAAACCGGGGAAGTGGATGATATTGCCAAAGCAATTACATTTCTGATTCGTGACGCCGATTATATCACCGGCCAGATTATCAATGTTGATGGAGGTAGGACGCTGTATTCCTAAAACTTTGGAAATTCGCCGTCAATAAACCACTGATTATTCTCTTCACTAAACCACCAGTTTTGTTCCAGTTTTAATTTCTTTAAGTTGCCTTCGTTCTTATTAAAATAGTTTAGTTCAATCTTGGTATAGGCTTTTTCCTGGTTTTCATCGATCGATTTTTCAATCACATCAATACCGGTAACGCTGATCTCATTTAATCGATTCATGTCGACCGGTGGCTGTGTTCCATCGGGATAGACATGATAACTATACGCATCCTGATGCTGTGCCCAGCGTAATGCTATCTCATACGAGGTGATCGACTTATCCAGATTATTTACCTTCTTTTGTGTCTTGTATTTGTTACAACCGCCGAGCGAGAACGCTAAAACTAACATTGTGAAAACGAGTATGAGCCTGGATTGCATCATCGGGAAATCCTCTTATGTTATTTGCATCAATATGCCAGAGAAATATCTTTCTGAGAAATAATAGCTAGTCATTGGAACAATTGTAATTGATCCAGCCCGGAATAGATCATATCGGCATAAATTTCATTGGCCTCTAGGGAAAGATGAATTTGATCCTCCGAAACAAATGTCGACAGATCTATCTTGTGCTTATCCATCATTGCCGGCAGGTCTATCATCGGAGCGTCCAAATCCGCTGCCAGATCTCTGATCGCCTGCTCATACGGCTGATAATTATCATTGAAGCTGACAGCATTGCCCTGCTCATCATCAACCGGCCCAATGCTATGGTTCACAATAAATACCGGTGTGCTCGCGTTTTCTATCGCAATCCGATGAAATTCGCGTAAGTTTTTACTGAACTCGTCGATTCCATTTCTCGGCACCTGAGTAAAGCCATAGACATTGGCATCGTTAAACCCAAATTCAATCAGCAAAATACCGGGAAGTAACGGCAACACATCCGCTGACATGCGGTCCAAAGCCATAGTCGTGGTATTACCGCTAATACCACGGTTAAAGACGCGAAATTTGCCTGGTCGCTCATGATCCAGTTTTTGTTGCAACACGCTGGTCCAACGACCTTCTATAGGAAATTCTCGTCCTTGCGTAATCGAATCGCCAAAACAAATGATGTGTGTCATGCCAGTTCAAACGTTATTTGTTTCAAGCTAAGTTTATCTCCGTTAAATTCATCCCAAATCTGTTGCATCGTTTTACCGGTTTGTGGATGCGTTAAGTCAGGCACCATATCTACCATCGGTTTAATGACGAATGCATAGCCGGATACATCCTGACGCGGGACATCATAATCTTGGTCGACAATGTCACCATACAATAGTAAATCGATATCCAGCGTTCGCGGTGAAAATTTTTCCTCACCTCTGCTGCGACCAAAATCAAATTCAATCTGTTTAATTTCTGTTGATATCTGTTCAATTTCTTTAAAGGTAGTGAATGATGCGACCAGATTAAAAAAATCATCACCATCAAAACCATAGGCCTGACACTGATAGACCGGAGACAATGACAATTTACCAAACTTGGCGGCCAACGCTTGTAAACCACCACGTATGTTTTTTTCGCGTTCGACATTGCTGCCGATACCAACGAAGACTTCTACCATAATCTACCCTTCTTTATTGCCACGCTCGATGATGACGCCGACATCTCTGACACCTCGAACCGCACCTTTTTTATTTAATGTGAGTTTTACCCAGGGCACATTAAACTCTTCTCGTATTATTTCAGTAATTTTTTCGGCTAATGCCTCAATTAGCTCAAACTCACTTTCACCTACAAAGCTCATTAAACGTTTCGCTACATCTTTGTAATTAAGTGTATCTTCGATATTGTCACTGTTGGCAGCTTTGTTAATGTCTGTCGCCATTTCAATATCAAGAATAATGGTCTGTTTGATCCTGCGCTCCCAGTCATAAATACCAATCACGGTATCAATACGCAGATCTCTTAAATAAATAATATCCATTGTTATTCTGTTTCAAACTTTTTACATAAGGATACGGCAGTCAACACGCTTTATACAGTCCGGTAATCTATTGAATTGATTATTGCTTGACCGGAACCTGCCGAAGGATTCCAATACGCGCATGATCATTTCAATCTCACTCATTTTTATCGCCTATTTATTCGGCTCAGTCGCCTCCGCCATTGTCGTTTGTAAATTGCTGGGTTTATCTGACCCCAGACAGGCTGGCTCCGGCAATCCAGGTGCAACCAATGTCATGCGGCTGCATGGCAAAAAACCCGCTATTCTGACCTTGGCAGGCGATGTACTGAAAGGCGTACTGCCCGTACTGCTGGCAAGCTATCTTGGCCAAGCTCCATGGATCATTGCTATCTGTGGCCTGGCAGCCTTCGCCGGTCATCTATTTCCTGTATTTTTTAAATTCAAAGGTGGAAAAGGTGTTGCTACATTAATTGGCGTACTGTTCGCCAGTCATTGGTTGTTAGGTATCAGCTATGTCAGCACCTGGCTCATCAGCGCCGCTTTGTTTCGCTATTCATCCTTATCAGCATTGATCGCGGCAGCCCTCACTCCGCTCTACTCATGGTTGATACTCAATAATCAGGCTTTTTTAATTTGTCATAGCGTAATGGCAATATTGTTATATTGGCGACACACATCAAATATCAAAAACCTGCTGAGCGGCAAGGAAGATAAAATCGGCAAGAAAAAAACTACAGTTCAGTAATCGACCAACGCGGCTTTGCCTGAAATTGCATTTGCTCTTTTTGTCCCGCCTGCAAACGCAAGTAACCCGCGTAGGCGATCATGGCGCCATTATCCGTGCAAAATTCCAGCTTTGGAAAAAATACTTCACCCGACACCTGTCGCATTAAACCCTGTAGCCCTTCTCGCAATTGAGTATTGGCACTGACACCACCAGCTACGACCAGTTGTTTTATACCGGTTTGCTCTATCGCTCGTCGGCATTTAATAACAAACGTATCCACCACCGCGTCGACGAAGGCACGCGCAATATCAGCTCGTGTTTGTTCATCATTGGACTCGCTGGTAACGGTATTTAAAGCATAGGTCTTGAGGCCACTGAAACTAAAGTCCAGTCCTGGCCTATCCGTCATTGGTCTCGGAAAGCGAAAACGTTTGCTATCGCCTTTTTCGGCTAGTGCCGATAAATGCGGACCGCCGGGATAGGGTAAACCAAGCAACTTGGCAGTCTTATCAAACGCCTCACCAGCGGCATCATCAACCGATTCGCCCAGCATCTCATAGACCCCAAAGTCGACAACCTTCACTAGTAGGGTATGCCCGCCTGAAACCAATAATGCCAAAAACGGATAGTCCGGCACCGATTCTTCCAGCATCGGCGCCAATAAGTGCGCCTCCATATGATGCACACCAACTGCCGGTATCGATAGGGAATAAGCCAGACTTCGTCCTACTGCCGTACCCACCAGTAATGCCCCCATTAAACCTGGTCCGGCGGTATAAGCTATCGCATCCAGATCAGATAATGTCGAGCCCGATTTATCCAGCGTTTCCTGAATCAACGGCAGTATTCGCCTGACGTGATCGCGTGAGGCCAATTCCGGCACAACACCGCCATAGGCCGTGTGCAGGTCAATCTGGCTGAATAGGCTATGCCCTATTAATCCTGCTTCGGAGTCATAAATCGCGATTCCCGTCTCATCGCAGGAAGTTTCAATACCTAATATGCGCATATTTATTGGTTTTTTCGATTATTCTGTTTGCAATTTGGGCCATTCTCACTAAAATGGCGGCCCTTTTTAACTTCAAGCAGCAATTTGCAGGAACAATACGCCATGCCATCAGTAAAGGTAAGAGATAACGAACCATTTGATATCGCCATGCGCCGTTTTAAACGTGCATGCGAGAAAGCCGGTACTTTAGCCGACGTTCATCGTCGTGAATTCTATGAAAAGCCGACTCAGGTTCGTAAACGTAAGGCTGCTGCTGCGGTAAAACGTTCTCAAAAACAGGCATCCAGAAATATCCTGCGCCGCACTCGTCCATTCTAGTTTTTAAGTTACCTTCAAATCAGCCATGGCTGATATTAAGTCAAATATTTCAGATGACGTCAAAGCTGCGATGCGCAGCAAGGACAAGGAAAAACTGGCGGCATTACGTTTAATTCAGGCCGCGTTCAAACAAAAAGAAGTCGATGAGCGCATCGAACTCGATGATCAACAAACCATTGCCATTCTCGATAAAATGGCAAAACAACATCGTGATTCAATAAATCAGTTTGAAGAAGCCGGTCGTGACGATCTTGTAGAAAAAGAGCGTTTCGAACTGGACATTATCGAAACCTATCTGCCGGCCAAACTCTCCGAAGAAGAAATCAACAAAATGATTGATGAGGCCATTACAAAATCTGGCGCTGAATCAATGAAAGACATGGGTAAAGTCATGGGTATGCTGAAAAGCGGGTTACAAGGCCGGGCGGATATGTCACAAGTCAGCAGTCTCATTAAATCACGCTTAGGCTAGAACGCCACCAGCCTCAACCAAACCAGGCTTAGGCATTCGCCTTTTTTCCACTGCTGTTTATACTTGCCGAACTATGGCGGGTTTGATTCCACAACATTTTATCGATGACCTATTGGCAAGGACCGATATCGTCGATGTCATTGATACCTACGTGCCGCTAAAGAAAGCCGGGAAGAACCATCAGGCCTGTTGTCCGTTCCATGATGAAAAAACACCGTCGTTTACCGTGAGCCAGCAAAAACAGTTTTATCACTGCTTTGGCTGTGGGGCGAACGGTTCCGCGATTGGTTTTCTAATGGAATATCTCAACATCGGTTTTGTCGAGGCGGTTGAGGAACTGGCGTCCCGTGCTGGATTGGAAATACCGCGTGAGGCCACAGAGCAAACAAAAAGCAACAGTCAGACCTCTGAGTTATATGAGCTTCTAGAGATGACCAATAAATTTTATCTCAAACAGCTCAGAAAGCATCCTCAGGCAAAGCGGCTGATTGATTACCTCAAGGGACGAGGCATTAGTGGCGAGATCGCCAAACAATATGAGTTAGGTTTCGCACCTCCCGGCTGGGATAGTTTGATTAAAGAACTCGGGCGCTCTGATGCCGCGCAAAAGCGCTTATTAAAAATCGGCGCCATTATTGAGAACGATAGAGGCAGTCACTACGACCGCTTTCGCGATCGACTCATGTTCCCTATTCGCGATCAACGTGGACGCGTGATTGGTTTTGGCGGTCGGGTATTGGACGACAGCAAACCCAAATATCTGAACTCACCGGAAACCCCGGTTTTTCATAAAGGCAGAGAACTTTACGGCTTGTATCAAGCCCGAAAATCATTAAAGGAAAACGATTGTATTTTCATCGTCGAGGGCTATATGGACGTCATTGCGCTGGCCCAATTTGGCATCGACAATGCGGTTGCCAGTCTTGGTACGGCAGCAACAGAAGAACATATCGAAAAGCTATTTCGACTAACCGGCAAGATCATATTCTGTTTTGATGGGGATGAAGCCGGCAAGAAAGCGGCCTGGCGAGCCTTGGAAAATGCCTTACCACAACTTCGGGATGGCAGACAGGTTAACTTCATCTTTTTGCCGGAAGGTGAAGACCCGGATTCGTTTGTCAGGAATCAGGGTGAGAATGCCTTTCTGGATAACACTATGCAGACCGCTTTATCGGCGTTTTTGTTTACTGAATTAAGCAGCCAGATTGAACTCGATACGCTGGAAGGGCGCGCATTGATGGAGGAGAAGGCGATCCCTCTGTTAGCAAAAATCCCGCCGGGAACAATAAAGAAATTATTGGTTGAAGAACTGGATAACTATATTCATACCGGGATTAACGATATTGATGCTCGATTGAGCCAAGCTGGCCATACAAGACAAATACAACGAAAAACACCTGCCTCTAATCAGCCGGGTAAAGGCGTAGAAAAGATTCGCTGGTTAATACGCTGTCTATTGCATCGACCCGAATATGCGCTGGGACTGGATTCCACCGAGCCACTTCAAAAATTCGATACTCCAGGAATCAAATTTTTACATGAGCTACTTGAGTTTATCCGTGGTCGTCCCAATGTAACGGTAGCGTCAATTATTGAGAATTGGCGTGATACTAAATATGAATCGCGCCTGCGTGAGTTAGCCAGAGACGAAGACGCATTTGAAGAGGCGGATATCAATCAGGAGGTGTTTTTGGACGCGATTCGCTTGTTGATTGAATCCAGTAAAAATGAATTCGACGTCATGAAGCAAAAACGCAGCATCTCTGATTTAACCGAAGCGGAAAAACAGGCACTGAGAGATTTGCAAAAAACCTGATAGTAAACAATAAATTATTTCAAGATTACCTAGCGAAGTTAATATTCGTGTGCTATATTTGATCGTTTTCGCCTTGTGAAAATATCTTATATTTATCAATAGGTTATGAAACCTAACAAAGAACAAAATACCGTTTAATTTCATAAAATTTACAAGCAATTTTCGAGCCAGAAACTCTATGGAACCAGTTGAACAAATCTTTAAAGAAGACGATACCTCGCAACTCAAAAAGCTGATTGCCAAAGGTAAGGAGCAGGGCTTCCTGACCTATCACGAAGTCAACGACCACCTGCCAGACGATATTGTCGAGCCTGAACAGATCGAAGATATCATTAACATGATTAATGATATGGGTATCAAGGTGCATGAATCACCGCCAGATGATATCGATCAAATCACCGATAACACCGACACCCCTGACGAAGATGCCGCCGCCGAAGCTGCTGCTGCACTGGCAAGCCTGGAAAATGAATTTGGCCGCACCACGGATCCGGTCAGAATGTATATGCGTGAAATGGGTACCGTGGACCTGTTGACGCGCGAAGGCGAAATTAAAATTGCGAAACGTATTGAGGAAGGTATTCAGCAGGTGTTGGGTGCCTTATCCAGTTACCCCGGCACCGTTGCCATCTTACTTGAGGCCTTCGATCTGGTGCTGAAAGAAGAAATGAAGCTCAGTGAGATCATTGTCGGCTTCAATGACATGGAAGAGTACCCGGATGCCGGTATCCCGGTTAACAATCCGACAGAAAATAGCGACGACGACAATGAGGATGACGATGATGACACGGAAGAAGAGGAAGAAGCGGCACTAACCGCAGAGGACGTTCAGGAGCACATCACCAAACTGGAAAAGCTGCATACCAAGTTTATCAAGTCAGTGAAGCGCTATGGCAAAGATAATGCAAAAACCAAAGTGCACGAACATGAATTGGCCCAGTGGTTTCTGGAACTGAAACTGTCGCCGAAATTTATTGATTTATTGACTGACAATCTGCGCGACCTGATTGATCGTATCCGTTACACCGAACGTCACATTATGGAAGTCTGCGTGAAAGAGGCAAAAATGCCGCGTAAGGAATTCATCAGTTCTTTCCCGGGTAACGAAACCAACTTTAAATGGATTAAAGGCGTGCTGAAAAACAAAGCACCTTATACTGAAAAGTTGAAGGAATACGAAGATGAGATCACTAAAATCCAGGAAAAGCTGGCGGCCATTTTTGACGATGCACTGTTGGACATTTCCGAGATAAAAGAAATCAATCGCAAGATTTCGATTGGTGAAGCCAAGGCCCGACGCGCCAAAAAAGAAATGGTCGAGGCTAACCTGCGTCTGGTTATTTCGATTGCCAAAAAATATACCAATCGCGGTTTGTTATTCCTTGACTTGATACAGGAAGGCAACATTGGCTTAATGAAAGCGGTAGACAAATTTGAATATCGTCGAGGCTATAAGTTTTCGACCTACGCCACCTGGTGGATACGCCAGGCGATCACACGTTCGATTGCCGATCAGGCCCGAACCATTCGTATCCCGGTTCATATGATTGAAACCATCAACAAACTGAATCGTATCTCCCGTCAGATTCTGCAAGAGATGGGACGCGAACCGACACCGGAAGAATTGGCGGAACGTATGGAAATGCCGGAAGAGAAAGTACGTAAAGTCTTGAAGATTGCGAAAGAACCTATTTCCATGGAAACCCCGATTGGTGACGATGAAGATTCGCACCTGGGTGACTTTATTGAAGACGCAAATATTCAGGCGCCAAGCGATTCGGCCAGTTTTGAAGGTCTGCGCCGAACCACACGCGAAGCATTGGAGGGCTTAACGCCGAGAGAAGCGAAAGTTCTGAGAATGCGTTTTGGTATTGATATGAATACCGACCATACGCTTGAAGAAGTAGGTAAGCAATTTGACGTCACCAGGGAACGTATTCGTCAGATTGAAGCCAAGGCGTTGCGTAAGCTTCGTCACCCAACTCGTTCTGATCAATTAAAGACGTTTCTGGATTAATATCCGGAAACGTCTCTTTTCATTTGCTGGCAAGTTTAATAACGTTCCTTTAAGATTCGCTATCTTTTTTGGGCCTGTAGCTCAGTTGGTTAGAGCAGTGGACTCATAATCCATTGGTCGTAGGTTCGAGTCCTACCGGGCCCACCAATCTATTTATTCTTCGATCTTAAAATAAGCAATTTGATTAATGTTAATGACTCGAGGGATAGGGCAAAGACTTTAAAAGCCGCTGGTGATCGCGACCATCGCTATCAGTCCACCAATCACAACGCCGAGTGGAATTTTAACCTTTTTGCGCGGTGTTTGTTGTTCCGGTACTGGCGTGGTTTCCGTTTCTACCGCCGTCTCGCCTACTTCGGCACCACGATAAACATACTCGTCATAAGCATAATCGATTCCATGAAGTTTAAACGATTGTAAACCGTCGCTGTTATAAGCCACATCAAATACCGCAGGCTGTGAATGTAATTGCGACATCGTCATTGTTTCAGTGGGTTTAACCATCGCCCTGTCTAAGCGGAATCCAAACTGATGCTTTGCCTTGTTTACCTGTGCTGCGTCAAATGACAGGTTGAAATAAAACATGCCTTGCTGATCCATAACCGGTTCAAACGCCGCGACCTGCGATGTCACTAACAATGATAAGAAAAATATAATGAATTTCTGCATGTCGCTCCCCCGATATCTAACATGTAATAGTTTTCAGACTAATTAAATAAATCCGAACTGTAAATAAGCAAGCATTCAGGTTTCCGTCGTTTTCGGTTCCTGCACTGACGGCGGTTGTTTTAGCGATTCTTCCAGATCGCGTAAAAACTCATCAATTTGCTTTTTAATCTCCGGCAGGTTTTTCTTTAATTCCTTTTCAGCTTGTTCAAGTTTTGATTGAATTTCCGGCACTGCTTTATTTTTAAATTCCTCAACTGACTCGGCCAGTTCATCCGCAAACTGTTCCGTTAATTGTTCAATGCCACCCAGTAGCTCACTCATCTCTCGACTAAGCACAAACGGTGAGGCGGTTTTTTTGTAATCAACCTTCCAGTCTTTATCGACTCTGACAAGACGGGTATTCAACGATAGTTGTTTGCCGCTATCTTTTAAGATCAGGTTGGTTTCAACACTGGCAGTGTTTTCCTTAACAATCATTTCACCAAGCGAATAGCGTTCCACACTGTCCAATAAATCCAGTTCGATGTGTTCCTGCTGTTCAGGTATCACCAGGCGCTTCATTGCATCAACATCCTTGGCTAGTGCGGCTTGCCAGAATTTATCGGCGACTTGTTTCGGTGCGGCGGCCGATTCACAGGCATTGATTAACCCCAAAGAAATCAAAATAAACAGCATGCGAAGCGCCATATCGCGAATGAAGTTAACTTCCATAAGCTGAAGTGTATCGCCTCTGTCCGGGCTATGCACATCGAACCGAGGCCTTGTCTACCTGTCAATCGTCCAAAAAAGATGCTATTACTTAAATATGTTCTTCAATGTTGTACAAAACCGCTATACCAATTCAAACGTCTGAAATGCACCAAAATGATCCATAAACATACCGATTTTCACGATTAATTTGTTAAATTGAATTTTATTGACTATATAAAGACTGTTAACTGACTGATATTTCATCGAATAATGATTATGAAAAAGTGAATGGCATGAGTATTGCTGCATCAACTATGTTCAAGAGCAATTGCAATCAGCATGACTCTGAACCTATGAAGCGTCACAGTTTATAGGTGAATGCGAAACGAATGCAGCAATAACTCAGGACACTCCTCTTCACATGGGAGGCCAGATGGCCTCCCAAATTGGATAACAAGGAGAAACAAATGATAAATGCGAGTACCAACCTGATTTATCGTTTACCGGTTCAACCTCTTCTGTCTGGTTTTCTCCTGTTAATTCTCTGTTTATTCCAAACCAACACCTTTGCCAAAACAAAATTCTACCCGGGCGAACTGGTCGACATTGGTACACACCGGTTACACATTCACTGCGTCGGCGAAAAATTACCAACGATAGTCATCGACTCAGGTGTCGGTGGTTTTTCTTTGGAGTGGATCAAAATTCAGCACAAGCTGGCGAAGAATGCCCGTGTCTGTAGCTATGATCGTGCCGGTTATGGCTGGAGCGATATGGGTCCGCGTCCGCGAACCACGAAACGCATCACCAATGAACTACATGAACTATTATCAGCGGCCAAGATTCCCGGCCCCTATTTATTGGTAGGTCATTCCTTCGGCGGTTACAACATACGTTATTTTGCAACCGATTATCCTGAACAGGTTGCAGGCCTGGTATTTATTGATGCGTCGCATCCGGAACAATTCAAGACTGAAGAATTTAAAAATAAACAGCGCGCTCCGATTACCTACACCGAACAATTTCGCAGCGGCAGAGGGCTGCGCTCAATGCAGCCCGTCATTTCAAATAAATATCCAGTAGAGAACCTTGGTACTGCTTACCGTTTGATGACTAGCATGAAGGCAAGGATGACCCTGCTGAATGAGCTGAACAATATGGAATATAGTGCTAATCAGCTAGTCGAAAAAGAACAATCCATCACTCATCATTTCCCGGTTGTCGTCATTACGCGAGGGAAACGCGTATGGCCGCATACCGAAATGGGTGACCGGCGAGAGCAACAGTGGAGTTGGTTACAGAGCGATCTTGCCAATGTTAGCGATGACTCTTATCAATTTGTTGCCAAAAATAGCGGCCATATCGTCCATCTCGACGAACCCAACTATGTCACTAAAAATATTCTATTTGCCCTTGCGCAGGCCAACAGCTACCAGCAAGCGAAAATGTTGATGGAAAAATACCATATCCGCCTTGAGCATATCGGTATCGTGAGCGAGCCTTCGTATTTGTCCGAACATGGTATGTATTCCAATATTATTGAAAGCCAGTTCCCTCGGATAAATAGCATGCCACAACAGGTATCTCGGGAGTACCTGCATACCGCCTACAGTCGTAATCGGATCCGTATGCTATATTAATCTGCCGAAACCCGATTTAATCTTACCCAGACTCTTTATTCCCGTTACGGAGGCGCTATAATCCGAGCCTCAAAATCATTGTGACTAAATAACGGGATGAAGCGTGGCCGAAACAATTTTTTCTAAAATCATTAACCGGGAAATTCCTGCGGATATTGTCTACGAAGACGAGCTGTGTCTTGCGTTTCGTGATGTCAATCCGCAAGCACCAATACATATTTTAATTATCCCGAAAAAACCCATTGAAAAAGTCGCGGATGCCCAAGCTGATGACCAGCAATTAATGGGACACCTGCTATTGAAAGCGGGCGATGTTGCCAGACAACAAGGCTGCGGAGACGCATTTCGGTTAATTATCAACAATGGCGAGGCAGTCGGTCAGACTGTTTTTCACATGCACATTCATATTCTGGCGGGCCGCAATTTTCAATGGCCCCCGGGTTAAACCGACAACACAATAAAAATAAAGATGGAATACATTACAGATGATCTTCGGATCGAAGCGATAAAATCAGTCACGCCACCGGTAGAGGTGGCAGAAGAAATACCTATCAGCGAAGCCGCAGCACTCAACACCTACAACGCAAGAAAAGGTATCCATGAAATCCTGGCGGGCGATGATGATCGCTTGATTCTAATCACCGGCCCGTGCTCAATTCATGATACAAATGCGGCCAAGGACTACGCGACTCGATTAAAACCGTTAATAGAAAAATATGCGGATGATCTGCATATCATTATGCGGGTCTACTTTGAAAAACCTCGGACCACAGTTGGTTGGAAAGGCTTGATTAATGATCCGGATTTGGACAACAGCTTCCAAATCAATAAAGGCATACGCCTGGCGAGACAGTTGTTACTGGACTTGAATGATATGGGTGTTGCCGCAGGTACGGAATATCTTGACCTAATTACGCCTCAATACGTGACTGATCTGATCGCCTGGGGAGCTATTGGCGCCAGAACCACAGAGAGCCAGGTTCATCGCGAACTCGCTTCCGGTTTGTCTTGCCCGGTAGGCTTTAAAAACGGTACTTTGGGCACGACTAAAATTGCTGTTGATGCCATCGGCGCTGCCACACGACCACATCACTTTTTGTCATTACGAAAAGAAGGCAATGCTGCGATTTTTTCGACCACTGGGAACCCAGACTGCCATATCATTCTTCGTGGTGGCAAAGACACCAACTATGATGCCGATAGTGTTGAACGCGTAGCCAAAGAACTGGAGGCGGCAAACTTGTCACCGAATATCATGATCGACATGAGTCATGCCAACAGCCGCAAACAACACCAAATGCAAATGGATGTCAGCGATGCCGTGGCATCACAAATTGCTGCGGGTGATAAACGCATTATTGGTGTGATGATAGAAAGCCATCTGATAGCCGGCCGCCAGGACGTGGTCGAAGGTAAAGAACTGGTTTATGGCCAGAGTATCACCGACGCCTGCCTTGGCTGGGAAGACACGGAAATGGTGATAGAACGATTAGCGAACGCAGTAAAACAAAGAAGAAAAAACTAAGCTGCCTTCTTTAACAACTATTGCAAATGTCGTCTTCTGGCAATCATTGACGCAAAATAAGTCAGGCAAGTTAACAACACGATTACTGAACCACTGGGCAAGTCTGGTTTGTAAGATATGGCCAGACCGCTGATGCTGATGATCAAACAAAGCAAAGCCGCAAGAATAAACATTTTATGCAGTGAATACACATACTGATTCGCGATTGCAGCAGGCAGGGTCAATAATGCGATCACCATGATGACACCGACCAGCTGTATCAATAACACAATGGTCATCGAAATCAGACACAACAATAGCATATAAGTAAACTGCGTATTGATACCGCGTAAACGAGCAAACTCTTCATCAAACACGCTGGTTAATAACTGCTTGTAAAATACATAGCATACCGTCACCACCACAATATCGAGTATGAGCATCAGTAACAAATCCTGTCGTGTTATTAGCAGGATGTTACCAAACAGGTAACTCATCAAATCGACGTTATAACCCGGCGTTTTGGATAGAAATAAAATACCAATTGCCATACCGCAGGACCAGAATGCGGCAATCAACACATCCGCGTTTTCCTGAAAGCGTTGATTCATCCAACCTATCAATAATGCAGCAATAATTGCGGTAACAACGGCGCCGATCAAAGGCGAGGCATTAAAAAAATAGGCGATACCCATACCGGCCAACACCGAGTGCGCAATACCACCGGTCAAGAAACTGATTCGCTTTACTACAACGTAAGTGCCAATCACACCGCAACCAATACTCGCCAACACACAGGCCAATACCGCATGCTGCATGAAGGTAAAATGAGTCAGTGCGTGCAGGAAATCCATATTAGTGGTGATGATGTATCATCCTGACCGGTGCTTCGTACAGTTCCTCGATCATCTTACCACTTATCGATTCAGTATTATGACAAACCAGGGTGCGATTGAGACAGGCAACACGATCCACATAACCAGAGATAAACGCGATATCATGCGAGACAACAATGATCGTCATGTGCTCACTGTAGTTCTTTAATAAAGCAAATATATCTTCCTCTGCCTTGATATCGACATTCGCGGTCGGTTCGTCAAGCAATAAGATTTCCGGTTTGCTAACTAATGCGCGCGCTAGTAAGACCCTTTGTAATTGACCGCCTGATAATGCGCCAACCTGTCGTTGTGCTAATTCTTCAATGCCTAATGTCTGCATAGCAGAATACGCCGCCTCCATTTCCGCTTTACTGTAGGAAAAACAGTACGCATTGCGACTGACATGTCCCATCAATATCGCTTCAATAACAGTAATGGGAAAGTCTCTGGAAAACGTGATGTGCTGTGGCACATAGCCAATCTTGCTAGCGTGCTGCCCGACAGGACTTTGCAAACAACGAATCGTACCCTTATCAGGCTGTAATAAACCAAGAATTAGTTTCAGTAGTGTACTTTTGCCGCTGGCGTTCGGGCCGATAATACCAATAAACTCATCTTCAACAATCTGTAACGATACGTCCTGTAGCACCAAAACACTGCCGTAATGAAAACTAACGTTATCAATATCAACTACAACATTTTTCATTGCGATAAACCTGATACGATTGCAGCTGTGACTTCACGCATATTGTCAAGATAATGATAGGCCAAAGGGTCAAGTGAAATCACGACAGCACCGATTTCTGCGGCAATGATCTTTGCGGCCTTATTGTTAAATTGTGGTTGGCTAAATACCGCCTTAATCTGCTTTTCTCTGGCGAGTTCAATCAAGTCCGTCATCGACGCAGCCTGAATTTCCTTGCCATGCTGTTCGATAGAATGTTGGGTTAAATTATATTGCTCGGCATAAACTGACCATGCCGGATGCGCGACGATCAAATCACGTTTACTCAAATGGCTAAGTTGGCTCTCGATATCAGTATCCAGTTTGACCAGCTTACTGATAAATACCTCGGCAGCTTGTTGAAAATGTTCTGCATGATTGCCATCAAGCGCAATTAATTCATCTGCGATGAGTTTTGTCATGTGCATGGCGTTGTTAGGATTTAGCCAAACATGCGGATCATGTTCAAGATGATGCTGCTGTGTCTCATTAACAGAGTGACTCCCCATGTTAATCACTCTAAGTCCCGGGTTGTTTCTTTGAATAGTTGATAGCCAGGCTCGTTCAAATGGCACACCAATGGAGAAATAGAGCTGGCTGTCTTCGATCTCGGCAATTTGCTTGAGGGTCGGTTCATAGGTAGCAGGGCTATGCCCCGGGCCCACCATCAGTTTTACATCGACCTTGTCGCCACCGACCTGCTCCACAAAATATTTCTGCGGCATAATGCTGACGACAACCGATAGTTTTTCATTCGCTTGTAAGCTTTGGCAATAAAAGATTACCCCACACAGGATGATGAACGGGAGATTACGCATGAGAATTATGCTTTTTGGTGACGCAATTCTGACAATGCCCTTTAATTTCAATATGTTCATGCTCAATAGTAAATTTTAATTCGTTAGCAATGCTATCAATCAAGCGATTGACGTTAGTGTCATCCAGTTCAGCAACAGATCCACAACGCTGACAGATAAAAAACTGGCTACTATGCGACTCAAAAGGATGACCGCAACCTATGTAGGCGTTTAATGACTCAATTTTATGTACGAGTCCTTGCTGTTGAAGAAAATCGAGCGCCCTGTATACAGTTGGTGGTGCGGAAGAAGCCTTTTCCTGTTTCAGCGCATCAAGAATATCGTAAGCCTTAACCGGTTCATGATTTTGCCAGACGAGTTCCAGCACACGCTGTCGCAGCGGCGTCAGTCGCATGCCTTTGTTAGTACATTGCAGCTTGGCAGCATCCAGCGCTGACTTGAGACACTCTCCATGCGCATGGTTATCCGGCTTGAATGGGCTGATAACTCTACTTTTGTTCACTTTCTCGATCACTATCGCAAATTGACGGGTATGTATTAATGTTATAATGTAACATTAAATCGATTAATTAAAAAACTGCATGCTGTACTTAACACGACTACTACTGGCGATCTTATTGTCAGTACAAATAATGGCGACCGTCCATGCCGCTGAGCATGTGTCTGACCATGATCACAAGGAAACGTGTCAGTTCAGTGTTAATGCTTATGATCCATTATCAAGTGGCTGCGAAGTCGCAATCCCGGTATTTCAGATTAGTTATATTGCTGTAACAGAAAGCAATTTTGTCAATCATTATTTTTCTTATCAAGCTAAGGGAGCACATAGCCGCGCGCCGCCCCATTCTCCATAAACACGTATTTTTGAGCCTGGCGCTCAACACCAATTAGCAATTTATGGAGAAGTATAATGAAACAATTAGTATTACCTGCATTACTGGTATTTTCAGCAGCAGATGCAGCCTTTGCAGAGGAAATTGAAAACTTATCTGACGTAGATATTTACGCCAGACCCATTGGCTTACAAAGCCTTGAGCACGTTGCCCAACCAATCACGGTAATTAACAACGAGGAACTTAGAGAGAAACAATCCTCAACCATTGGCGAAACGCTGGAGAACATTCCTGGCGTAACCACAGATCGCTTCAGTCCGCTTGCGAGTCGTCCAGTGATTCGTGGTTTAGCCGGACCTCGTGTTCAGGTACTTGAAAACGGAATTGGTTCACTGGATGTGTCTACCATTAGTGTCGATCACGCTGTATCGATCGATCCGATTAACGCTGAACAGATTGAAGTCTTTCGTGGCCCATCAACTTTACTGTATGGTAGTGACGCTGCGGGCGGTCTGGTTAACGTAGTCACCAATCGTATACCGGATTATGTACCCGATTCACTTGAAGCCAAGATCTATTCCAGCTACAACACCAATTCGCTGGAAAAACTGGTTTCATTTCAGGCCGACGGTGGCTATGAAAATATCGCCTTTCACCTGGATGGGTCTGATCGTGATGCAAAAAATTACGAATCAGCTGATGGCACGGTCGCCAACAGTTTTTATGATGTGACCAATTTTAATTTTGGCACCTCTTACGTTGATGACTGGGGTTATGTCGGCGTCTCCTATGGCCGTTTTGATTCCACACATGGTGTGCCGGTCAATCCGGAAGAACCAGACGAACTAAAGTTTCTTGATTCAGAGCAAGATCGCTTTGACGTTAACGCACAACTTAACCTGGATAACAGCTTTATCAAGGCAATACGATTTCAAATGGGTTACAACGATTATCTTCATACCGAGTTCGAAAGCCCGACCGAAGCTGGTACGGTATTCAGCAACGAACAACTGCAGGGCCGTATGGAATTGCAACATCAGAAGATTGGTATCTTTAATGGTGTAATTGGTACGCAGTTCGGCTATCGCGATGTCAGTGCCGTGGGTGAAGAGGCCTTTATCCCCAAAACCAACACCGATACCTTCGCACTGTTTATACTCGAAGACACCGATATCGTTGAAGATGTACACTTCGAAATCGGTGGTCGTTATGAACACCAAACCAGTGATCCTGACAATGCAGGTGAGGTCAGCAATGATCTATACAGTGTCTCATCCGGTATCCATTGGCATTTTACCGATGCCATGTCATTAGGTTTAAGCATTGGTCGTAGTCAGCGTGCCCCTGCTGCCGAAGAATTGTTTGCAAACGGCCCGCACGAAGCAACCAGCACCTTTGAGGTTGGAGATGCCGGGCTTGATGTAGAAACCGCAAACAGTATTGATTTGTCACTGGCAAAGGAAACTGGCCGCTTACAATTTAATACCAGTTTGTTTGTGAATTACATTGAAAACTTCATCTTCCTTCAGGGAGTAGATAGTAACAACGATGGCGTTGTGGATGAGGTCGATGACGATGGTAATTTAGGTGGCGAACTGTTGTCGGTAGCGTTCCAACAAGACGATGCCATATTTTATGGTTTTGAATTCGCTAGCAAGTTCAATGTATTCAATAATAATAATGGCAGCCTGGACTGGAACGTGTTTGGCGATTATGTCCGAGCAGAGAGAACGAATGGTGAGAACCTGCCGCGTATATCGCCGGCCCGACTCGGTACTGGATTGGATTACAGCTTTAACCGTTTCAGCGCTGGTGTCGACCTGACCACTGTACTGGCACAAAATGATAATGCCGTACTGGAAACCGATACTGGTGGCTTCACGCTGTTAAACATGAATGCCAATTACGCATTGTTCGAGGGCGAACGCTCGCTGGATTTATTTATGCGTGCTAATAACCTGCTTGATGAAGACGGTGCTTTACATACTTCCTTTATTAAGGATCGTGCACCCATCATGGGACAATCATTTATTGTTGGGTTCCAGGCTGGATTTTAATAAAATGCGGTATTTTCAATGGCCATCGATTTACTGTGGAAGAAGTTTTCGAAGATACCGACATAAAAGTTGACGAATACCTGGATGCAAAGGGGCTGAATTGCCCCTTACCCATCCTGAAAACCAAGGTGTTACTTAACAAGATGCCTGCTCAGCAGGTGTTAAAAGTTGACGCCACCGATCCACACTCCCAGGTGGATTTCGAGGCCTATTGTGCTCGTACCAATCACGAACTGTTGACCTCTTCTCAACGAGAAGAGGTCTTCACGTTTTTCATACGCCGCGCTGAAAATCCGAAAAAAATCTAAACTACACTCGCACTTTATTCCTACTGGTTCTATTCTTAAAGCAAGGTCTTTCTACCTAAAAAAGAGTAGAGAGTTATTTATAAAATATACCCTGAATTGACTAAAGTTATTCGCATGCTGTCGTTATATAATGACATAGTAGAGGCTGTAAGTATTTCAAATGCCTAAATTTATTTTTGGAGGCGCGATGTCTGGGGAGCATATTCTGGTGGTTGATGATGACTACACAACGGCCAGTGTCATGCAACTTTATCTCGAAAATTTTGGTTTTGTCGTATCCGATATAGCTTGCAATGGCAGAGATGCCATCGACAAGTCAAAGAAACTCAAACCCGATCTGGTCTTAATGGACATTCATCTTGGTAAAGGGCTCGATGGCATCGATTGTGCCGAAGTGATCATGCAAAAGCTGGGCATACCGGTAGTCTATGTCACGGCGCATAACGATGAAGAGACGCTGGAACGCGCCCAGATGAGCAATCCGTTTGGTTTTATTAATAAGCCACTGCGCGATACCGATTTGAAAACAACCGTCCGTTTTGCACTGGACAAAAGTAAGAAAAAACCAGATAAAAAAAAGCCAAAGCTGGAAGACGTGCTTTATCAGGTCTACGAACTCACCCCAGCGGAATCCCGCGTGGTATCGAGATTACTGGATAAACCCGACGTCGAGGACGTTGCCAAAGATTTACATGTCAGCGTTTCAACCATACGCACGCACCTTAAGCACATCTATCGCAAAACCGATACCAACCGACAATCCGCCCTATTCCATAAGATCGTGACCGGGCCGGTAGGTATGATCATGAAAGATGTGGAAGAAAAATAGCAACAATTGATAATGCTATTTTCTCTCTAGTCGTTGCCGTCTATTTGCACGCATTGCGATTTAGCTAAACCAATAAAGCAGCAATAAAAACAATCGGTTAATTAGCCTGTTTTTTCTCACCTAAAGTCAATATATGGCTAAAGTTTCCCGACCACGAGTCGTTAACTTAGTCAGAAATTAACTAAATCAACAGGTGTACTAGCGTGATACGACTTCCCTCACTCGATACTGATAACTTACTGTCTTTGTTGCATCTTATGCCAGTTGGCATATTTTTGGTGAATGCTGAAGATCGCATTGTCTGGGTTAACAAAACCCTATGTGAACAAGTTGGTATTGAAGCTAGACAAATTATCGGCCACATGCGTTCAGAATTACCTGGCACGAATGTGTACCCAATTTCTGAGCGTATTGCCCGACATCACATCAAAGACGCTCAAAATGAGACCTTGTTTAACTTTAACTATCTGGCAAAAAAATTAAATGGTCAGTTTGAGAACGTCACAGAAATAGGTTGCCTGGTTAAGTTTTCCAGCTTCACTGATAACCAAATTCATTTTGGCTTTGAGCAGGTAGAGGAACAGACCGGTCTGTACACGCGCCATGGTATTTTGAAGAAGCTATCACTGCATGTAACGCGTAGTCGTCGTTACTTTAATCCGCTTTCAATGATCATGCTGCGCGTGACACCAACCAGCGATATGGATAATGAAAATATTAACCATGCCATTGCAAAAATTCTTCGCGACAAATTGCGTTGGGTCGATGATGTCGGTCACTGGAATATGTCTGATTTTCTCTTGATTCTTCCAGAGACAAATGAAGAGTCGGCCAAAAAACTGGCAAGAAAGATTAAGTTTCAGTTGAGCCGATTTAAATTGCCCGATCAGAAAAAGATCCCAACGGCGATTGCAGTCACATCCTGGAAAAAAGGCGAAGATGAAAACAGTCTGATTAAACGACTTAACGAACAGCTTCCAGAAACCAATTATTCTGTCTCGTCTACCTCGAGAATTTCGTAGCTGTGCGTTATCTCAGCCGTTGCACCTAGCATAATTGAAGCAGAACAGTATTTTTCTGCTGACAGACTCACGGCTCTGGCCACTTGCTTTTCCTTCAAACCGTCACCCTGCAAAATGAAGTGAAGCTTAATGCGAGTAAAGACCTTCGGTTCAGACTCCGCTCGCTCTGCTGATACAATAACCTGACAGTCTGTAACCGCCTGTCGCGCTTTTTTTAGAATAGAAACAACATCATAGCTACTACACGCGCCGGTACCGATTAATAACATTTCCATTGGTCGCGGTCCTAAATCACGACCTCCACCCTCAGGCGGCCCGTCCATTAAGACCTTATGACCGGATCCCGATTCTCCAATAAACGAGGCTGCGCCAGCCCAGCTCACCTTAATTTCCAATTAAATACTCCAAGCAGTTGATTTTCTGGAAAAAGAGTAACATAGTTCATATTTAGTTCGCATAGTTAATTAATAGGGGAGAGCTATGGGCCCAGTCTCGCAAGAGCAGGATCCGGTTATTTCCGGGTTTCTCGAACATTGCCATCGTAAGTCATACAATGCCAAGCAGCTCATCATTAAAGAAGGCGATCCGTCAAATGACTTATACTATATCGTAAGTGGTTCAGTTACTGTCATGATTGAAGATAGCAAAGGTCATGAAATCGTGCTCGCTTACTTAAATGCAGGTGAGTTTTTCGGTGAATTAGGTTTATTTGATAAAGAACATAATCGAACAGCCTTTGTACGAGCAAAATCTAAATCAGATATTGCCAGAATTAGTTACGAGAAACTAAAAGGCCTACATAATCTCTTCCCTAATTTGCTGTTTTCGATTGCGTCGCAAATGGCAATACGTTTACGCCGAACCAGTCGCAAAGTCAGCGATTTGGCGTTTACGGATGTAAAAGGACGCGTGGCGAGAACCCTGCTGGATTTATGTAAAGAACCCGACGCGATGACGCACCCGGATGGGATGCAGATCAAAATTACCCGTCAGGAACTGGGCAGAATCGTAGGCTGTTCCCGGGAAATGGTCGGCCGTGTCTTGAAAAGCCTGGAAGAAGACCACCTCATCTCCGTTTCCGGCAAAACCATGGTGATCTTTGGCACCCGCTAGTGATCATTTCTTGACAATTTTGGCCTGAAAAAAGACAATCCCCGTCCTTCAAATATCTGGCAATGTCGCTTAAGCAACGCCTTTTGAAGTAATAATTACATTTAATTCAGACTATGGCTATGTAGCTCAGTTGGTTAGAGCGCAGCATTCATAATGCTGATGTCGGTGGTTCAAGTCCACCCATAGCCACCATTTATTACCAATACCTACTGAGACCTTCCTTTATGATAATGGTAAAAAAACTAATGAATCCGGAAAGAAATAATATCCACGCATATGGAATTGGTACAGCATTAATATCTGTTATATTTAGTGTTATGGACTCGCCGTTGAGAATTTGATTTAACTGCAGTGATGCAGTAATGCTTGTATATTCATCTAGCAAAAAAGATAGCATTAAATCCTCGATATCAAATCCATCAAACAAAAAATTTGTTGCTTTGACAAAAGTAAAGCTATCATTTATTTCTGGAATAAAATCACCAAAATCAAACACTAATTAAGTGAATCAAATTAAAACTGGAGAAACCTTCATTCAAGTTAAACTGAGGTGAGCTTTGATGTAGGGTATATATAGTGAATGACTGTTTTTATTCGAGGTCTGTGATAATTAACCCGGGATATACGCCACCACTTATATCTATTCGACGCTTCATGCTCAGCCGGTTATATACTATTTTCTTCGGACCATTTTTTGAGCTGTTTCAACACCTTGAGTGCTGAACGGCCAAACTCAGTAATGGAATACTCAACGGCAATCGGCCGCTCGCTAATTACGTTTCTCTTAATGAGTCCCATTGCTTCCAATTCCTTCAACCTCTCATTGATCATTTTTTTACTGGCGCCGCCAAGCTGACGCGAGAGCGCGTTAAACCTTACCGGTTGGTCCTTAAGGTGCCACAAGATAGAGCCTTTCCATTTACCACCCAAGATCCGCATCCCCCTCTCGATAGGGCACGGTTCCAAACAGCTGGTAATTGTCTCAGTTTTAATGTTTGTGTGTGTTGGCATAACTATATTGGTTACAAAAAGTATACTGGTTGATTTATGTTACCAAATTATCCTAGCATATTTTCAAACATAATTATCACCGCAGGTTAGCGCTATGAACAACGTACTAATTATTAATGCTCATCACGAATACCCATTTTCCAGGGGGCAATTGAATGCCTCTTTGGTAGAGAGAGCAAAAGCAATACTTGAACAGAATGAGTATACCGTCAGGACAATCAAGACAGATGCTAGCTGGAATATCGAACAAGAATTAGAAAACCATATTTGGGCTGATGCCATTATCTTGCAAACACCGGTTAACTGGATGAGTGTGCCATGGACGTTCAAAAAGTACATGGATGAAGTTTATACCGCAGGAATGGGAGGTGCGTTATGTAAAGGTGATGGAAGAACAGCAGAGGAACCCAAAAAGAATTACGGTGCTGGTGGCAGTCTGACAGGTAAAAAATATATGTTGTCCTTAACCTTTAATGCGCCAGCAGAAGCATTCGACGAACCAGATGAATATTTATTTGCAGGAAAAAGTGTCGATGATTTGCTGTTTCCGATGCATATGAATTTCCGTTTCTTTGGAATGGAAGCGCTACAAACATTTGCCTGTTATGACGTCATGAAAAATGCAGATATTGAAAACGATTTTATTCATTTTGAAGCACATCTGAAAAAACTTTTTATATAAACTACCCATTAAACAGTAATTTAACATAAACAACCACTACTATGACGAAAACACATAAAGTCCATTGTGATTGCAATGCAGTAACTGCCACCATGGAAGGACAACCTAAAGTGCATGCGTTTTGTCACTGCGCCGATTGCAGAGAGTTATTGCAAGTCCCCTATCATTCTGTACTTGCATGGGACTCTGAGCAAGTGAATATCACTAAGGGCAAAGGCAAGGTTGTTGAGTTTCAACATCCACACAAGCGAATGACGCGAATATTTTGTCAGTTGTGTGGTGATATTTTGTACAATACCAATGCTGCAGGATGGAAACTGGTTTCTCAGCTGATGTTTATGAAATGCAATGACAATAACTTGCCTGAGGGTTACCAGTCAAATGCGCATTTCTTTTATGATAGAAGAATCGTCGATATCGATGATCCATTACCTAAAAAATAACCCTCAGGCATGGTTTTGTTTAATCGCAACGGATAAATAATCAATAATAGCTTTTTCTTCTTTTGAATAATCATGATCGGCATTCGCGATCAGCTCCGCCATCTTGACCAAACTATTAGTGATAACTTTCGTATTAATCGACGACACACATTCATCAATAAAAAATTTTATTTTTTCAATATCGTGAATGTTTTCAAGGAGAGACAAGCGGGTTTTTGTGACCAGCTCGGCCACTTTCTGATTTTTAGCAAAACGGGTAATAAAAAGAATTCTGTCCAATAATTCAATTTCTGAGCTTTCGATATTTTCATCGCAATGCATGATCAACAAGGCAATTTTAATCACTGCCTCTGATTCTTCATGGTGAACCTGGGAATATTCAAATAACTCTTTTACAACATCGTCCATAAGGCTTCCATAATAAAGATAATGTTTTTATCTTACAGAATCAGGAACACGATGTCGCTTTTCCGGTCTGATTCTTGCCATTTTGCTTGGCGTGATAAAGGGATTTATCAGCCTGCTCAACTAGCAACTCGCGCGAATGGTTCTTTTTATATTCACTAACACCAATACTGATCGACAGGTCTCTGCGTGAAAACAAATTCACTTCTTTCACTTTCGCCCTTAATTTTTCTGAAATATCGTATGCCTCATCAACGCCAATCTCGGGAAAGATGACTGCGAACTCATCACCACCAATACGATAAACTGAATCGGTTGACCTGACTGAGGCACTGACAATATTCGCAATTTCTACCAACGCCTTGTCACCCACATTATGTCCATCACGATCATTAATCTGTTTAAAATCATCGATATCAAATAAGGCGAGACTGAAAGTACGTTCATAACGATTACTGCGTCTTATTTCATTATCCAGATCGCGATTAAAGGCTTTCAGGTTTTTTAATCCAGTCAAATAATCGGATGAGACTTCTCTCTCGAGTTTATTTCTGACAGAGAAATATATTAAGCCCATAATAAACACATTACCAAAAACGGTAACACCAATAATAAAGTAGTATATGTTGATATTGGACAGTTTATAGGTTGACGATACCTCGGCAATTAACACCGCAGCGTCGGCTATTTCCCATATCAGTTCACTTAATTCAGTAATATTTTTCTTAAGCTCGGCATCATCAGACTCACTAAATTTATGTACCAGTAATTTTAATAACCCCCACTTTTCATCGAGTAAGTTAATCTGAGCATATAAATCATCCGAAATGTGTTCTCGATTTTTCATATAAGTCTGACGCAAAGTCGCGAGCTCTCTGTCGACTCTTATCTCGATTTGTTCACAGCGAATACCGCAGCCATCCAGTACAAGTTTTGTGTAGCGTTGGATTGATCCACGTACTATGCCTGAGTGGTTGATGATGAAGGCATCATCTCTGAGACTCTGGTGAATGTGGTTAGTCAGATACGCCGTGCTGACTACGGATAGCAGCAATAATGAGGACAATATCAGCAGATAAGTTGACGTCTTGTTATTTTTCATTTGCTACAACCATGAAAAACCCTTGGGTTGGATACAATGTGAATGACGAGATCGGTTTGCAGCGTTACTGTATATATCATCGACTGCAAATTAGTAAACTTTAAAAATTACAGCATTTGTCGGAAAAAAACTACATAAATTTCGACCTAAATGGGGCCGATATAAGAAGACAAGTGACTACTAACTCTCTCAGGTATCGCCGGCCAGTAATGCTTCCAGAGGTAAGGGTTTGCCTATCCCGTAACCCTGCGCGTAATTGACGCCCAGTTCCACCAGCATGTCACGTATCACATCATTTTCGACAAACTCGGCAATGGTTTTCATACCCATGACTTGGGCAACATCGTTAATTGATTTGACCATGGCATAATCAATCGAATCATCGACAATGTCCTTGACAAACATGCCGTCTATTTTTAAGTAATTGACCGGCAGGCTCTTCAAATAACCAAACGATGATAAGCCGCTGCCAAAATCATCGAGTGCAAATTGCACATTGCGTTCTTGTAACAGCGTAATAAATTTCTTCGCCTGATTTAAATTGGCAATCGCTGCCGTCTCGGTAATTTCAAAACAAATATGCTGACCATTTAAGTGATTCATTTCCAACTGACGAATAATAAAAGCCAATAATGTTTCATCGGCGATAGACTGGCCTGACAAATTAATTGAAAAATGATCGGTATGATTAAAAAAATGCTGATGCTGTCCCAGTATTTTGAAGGCATGTTCAATCACCCATCGATCAATTTGCCCGGCCTGGTAATAGCGCTCCGCTGCTGGCAGGAAGCCACCGGGAGGCGTAATACTGCCATCTTCATTTTTTAACCGAATCAATAACTCATAACTGGTCTTGTTTTGTTCGTCTAAACTCACAATAGAATGTGCATAGATACAAAAACGATTCTCATCCAATGCACGATGGATCCTTTCTACCCACTGCACCTCACCATGTTTCTCTACCAGTTTTTTATCCTGGACACTGTAGATATGTATCCGGTTACGGCCCAGGTCTTTCGCCATATAACAAGCCGCATCGGCTTGTTTCATTAAATCACCCACACTACAGGTCACATTATTAATTGGGACAACACCAATACTGACACCGACACGAAAGACATGCCCCTCCCAGCTAAACTGAAAATCCTGTATCACCTGTTTAATTGAGTGCGCAACACGCTGCGCGTTATCCAGTGTGCAATGCTCCATTAACACGGCAAATTCATCGCCACCCAAACGTGCCAATGTATCGCGCATCCTCACTTCCTGTTTTAACACCTCCGCAATCTGTTTTAACATTTCATCGCCAGCAGCGTGACCAGAAGTGTCATTAATGACTTTGAACTGGTCAAGATCAAGGAAACAGAGCACGTGCTCCTCTGTCACAATATTTTCAGAGGCCAATAACGCCTGGGCACGTTTTTCAAATTCCGTACGGTTAATCAGTCCAGTCAACGCATCATGTGATGCCTGATAGCTCAGCTTCTTATTGAGCTGATGCTCTTTGGTAATATCCTCCTGAATACTGACATAATTGATAATCTTTCCCTGTTTGTCACGAATTAACGATATGGTGACGCGATCCCATTGCGAGGAACCATCCTTGTTCTTGTGTTTTAGTTTTCCCTTCCATTCTTTATTCCGTTTTATTGATCCTCGAAGCTGTGAATAGATCTGATCCGGTGTATCATCACTTTTCAATAGATCAATATTCTGCCCTCTAACGTCTTGTGCTGAATAGCCATAGTGTTCCTCAAATGCCGGGTTAACATATTCAATGTTACCATCGTCATCAGTAATAATGATCGACGCGCTGCTTGACTCAACTGCCCGGGATAATTTCTGCAACTCAATGTCTTTGAGTTTTCTTTCGGTAATATTCTCGAACGTGCCGGCAATACTGATGATTTTATTATTGAGTCTCACTGCTTCACCGACTGAGCGTACCCATATCAGATTATTTTTAGCAGTGATAACCTTCAACTCAAGGTCGAATGGTTTGCCGTTCTCACGGAGATAATGCACCGCCCGTTCCATGATCGGCCTCGACTCCTCATCATAGAAATCAAGTGCAGTCTCAACGCTGGGCATGAAATCCTTGGGTAACTCATGAATCATATAGGTCACATCTGTCCAGCTTAATTCATTAGTTAAGAGATTTAATTCCCAGCCACCCACTCTGGAGATACTCTGGGTCTTTCTTAACAAATCGCGCGTACGGTATAGATCATGCTCAAGGTTTCTTGACAGACTGACGTCCTGAATTATGCCTATGATCTTGTCGAGTTTTCGCTGCTGATCGAAAATTTTGGTCGAGAATGCCAGTAGGGTTTTTAATTTCCCTTCAGGGGTAATGATTCTGAATTCTGAGGAAAACTCTTCTGAACGCTGTATCGCATCAAAAAACTCTTTTGACATTTGTTTCGCATCGCCGGGAGGTAGACAACGCTTGAATGCTTCATTTTCATTTTTAAACATGCCCTTCTTGATTTCAAAAATATCGTAAACGGCATTATCCCAAAACAGCTGTTGTCTATGGATATCATATTCCCATAGACCCATTCGGCCAGAACGAATCGCCAACTGTAATCGCCGCTGGCTGTCAGTTAATGCGTTTTCTGCAAGCCTTTCCTGGGTAATATCATGCTGCGTACTGAAAAAATGCGTGGTGATACCGGATTCGTCTTTGACCGGCACGATGCGCAGGTCGTTCCAGAACATATCACCATTCTTTCTGTAATTTCTCAACACAACATGACACTCACGCTGTTCTTTTAGCGCCTGGCTTATCTGTTCTATTTCTTTTTGTTCCGTGTCAGTTCCTTGAAATATACGACAATTAACACCCAGTAATTCCTCAGCTGAATAGCCGGTAATATTCTGAATGGCGGGATTGGTGAATATAATCGGGTTATCTTTGGCGCGGGCATCAGTAATAATAGTGCCCAGATCCAATGTATCAAACGCCTTGTCACGAATTCGCAAGGCCTTTTCCAACTCTCTGCTCTCAGATACATCCCTGCCAATCGAACAGCTAAGCTCAAGATCGTGTAGTTTTACATAACTGGCGATAGACTGAATCTCTCGTTCCTGTCCATTTTTTCCCACATGCACGACATTGGAAGTGACCACTTTTTCTTGCCTAAGCTTTGCGAAGCGTTCCTGCCACTGCTGCGCGTTCAAATGCGGTTTGATACCAAATATCGTCATCGATAGCAGCTCTTCAGAACTGTAACCTAGCGATTGGCACATGGAGTCATTGACAAAAAAGAACGCACCATCAGGCTTGACCCAATACATACAGTCCGTTGTATGTTTGGCAAGGGACTCATACAGTTTTAATTTGTCTTGCGCATCTTTCTCAGCGGTAATATCGGAGATATGAGCGACGTAGCCACTAATCGTGTTCAACTCATTATATTTAGGGTAATACTTAACAGCATAATAGCGTTGCCCCGAAACGGTTTCATACCAACCTTCAAATGAAACGGTCTCGCCTGCTAAGGCCAGATTGGCGTGTGGCAGTGCGATTTTCTGAAAATGCTCCTGACCGAGCACTTCTTTTAGATGCTTATTAATGACATCTTCATAGGTTAAATTAAACGCATCCAGATAGGCTTGGTTACAAGCTACGTAGGTAAGGTCTTTATCGATCAGCGCCAATAGATCACCATGACTGGTCACGATGTCTCTGAAGTAAAATAAATCCTTAGTCAGCTTTTCAAGTTTTGCTACACACCAATAGCCTATGAATGCATAGGACAAAATGACAAGGGCAATCACAGTGCGGGCTTCGAGTTCATAAGCCAGCTGGCTCTGAATAAAACCGGAAACTGAGACTAATGTAAAAAATTCGGCATCGAACAGCGGTAGACATAACCAAACTAATGCTGCGATTAACATCCCTGCACTCAGAAATAGTTTAGCCATAGACCATTTCAAAAATTGAACAAGAAATGATGGCATTGTATTTTTTTATAATTATAGGATTTTCCGTAGATAGCATAGAATATGCCAGCTAATAAATATACGGCTATCATCTGTATAGGATTTTTTCCTGAATTTACCAGTCGATACTAGAGGGCTCATTGATAGCGCGATTAACACGCTGTTTATTAAACAATTTTAATTCTATCGTAGATACTGAATCACAAAAGGTCAGACTGATAGTTGGTAATGGTGCTAACAAATCACCCATAGCTGGAGATAATCTGCATTGTCTACTACAGCTATAGACGTCAACCATGCTAACAGGCCAAATTAGTGAGAAAATAACGGAACAATTTAACGATATATTTGAGGTAACGAATATGTATAGATTACTGGTTTTCATGGCAGCTTTTTTTGCAGCAAACGTTTGCGTCGCAGCAGCAAGTTGTCCGGATTATTTAGACACCGACTTGAAATTATTGCACTCCAGCAAAACCGTTAACATTTGCGAAGCCTATGCCAATCAACCATTATTAATTGTTAATACGGCCAGCCATTGCGGTTTCGCCCCACAGTTCGAAGGCCTGGAGGCCTTACATCAGGAACTTAAAGATGAAGGGTTGGTGGTGCTGGGCTTTCCAAGTAATAGCTTCAAACAAGAAGCGGCGTCTGAAGAAAAAACAGCAGAGGTGTGTTACATGAACTACGGTGTGACTTTCACTATGCTTTCAACCGTCTCCGTTCGCGGCGAAAACACCCACCCGATTTTTCAGGAGCTTGCCAGACAATCAGAACAGCCCGGCTGGAATTTTAATAAATACCTGGTGGGCAAAGATGGAAAAGTGATCAAACACTTTGGCAGTCGTGCCCGCCCTGATTCAGAAGGGTTTATTCAGACGGTTAAGACAGCGCTTTAACTGATTCATCAGTGACTAAACTTAGTCACTGATGACTTCTTTATTAATATATTGCTTCGCTTCCTGCTCGGCATACCTTACCTGATTACCGAGCAGCTTATGCTCAGAGGCAATGCCTGTTAATCGCTTTGCTGCATGCTGATTACCATTATGGTCTGCAGCAAAAAACCACAGATAGGCTTTATAGTAGTCTTTTGCAACATGCTCGCCATTTGCATACATCGCACCAAGATTATATTGGGCATCGGGATAGCCCTTTACGGCAGCCTTCGCAAACCAGGTGACGGCTTTTCGAAAATCCCTATCTACCCCCAGGCCAAGATAATGGTGAATACCAACGTAATTTTGTGCGAGTAGGTTGCCTTGCTCTGCCATTGGCAGCCACATGGCATAAGCCTCCTGGTAATCGCCATTGTCGAACAAGGTTTTAGGATCGTTGGCATCGGTACATGCTGCTAATGACAAAATCAGCAGAAGATAAATAGAATGAAACAATAAAAAACGCGTATTAATTTGCTAAGCCTTATTCAATGCCTTTTCGATATCCTCTAACAAATCATCGATATGCTCAATGCCGATTGATAACCTGATCAGGTCTTCAGACACACCGGCTTTAGCAAGTTCTTCTGCAGACAGCTGTCGGTGTGTGGTCGTAGCGGGATGGCAGGCTAATGATTTGGCATCGCCAATATTGACCAGCCGTGTAATCAATTCCAGCGCATCAATAAATTTTGTCCCGGCCTGTATTCCACCCTTAATACCAAAACTCAGGATACCGGCAGCTTTACCATCGGTGTATTTCTCCAGCAAACCATGATCAGGATGTGAGCTCAGGCCCGCGTAGCGCACCCATTCCACTTTGTCATGCTGAGATAAATATTCCGCGACTCGACTGGCATTTTCGCAATGCCGATCCATTCTTAACGGTAAGGTTTCGATACCTTGTAAGATCATAAAACTGTTCATTGGTGATATCGCGGCACCCATATTACGTAACGGTACCACCCGTGCACGACCAATATAGGCAGCTTCACCTAATGCTTCGGTATAGACCACACCGTGATAAGACGGATCAGGTTCATTCAAACGTTGAAAACGCTGCTGATGTTCTACCCATGGAAACTTACCGGAGTCGACAATAATCCCACCGATGGAGGTACCGTGACCACCCATGTATTTTGTTAAAGAGTGAATCACAATGTCACAACCAAATTCAAACGGCCGACAAAGATAAGGTGTCGCGACAGTATTATCGACAATCACCGGCACACCATGTTGATGCGCTATCTCCGCCATCGCCTCCAGATCAGCCACATTCCCTGCCGGATTGCCTATCGATTCACAAAACACACACTTGGTACGTTCATCAATTAAATCGGCGATCCGATCATAATCACCGACATCAATGAAACGTGTTTCAATACCCATCTGCGGCAAGGTATGCGCAAACAGGTTATAGGTGCCACCATATAAACTGCCGGTGGAAATAATATTGTCACCGGCTTCAGCAATCGTCTGTATTGCATAGCTAATCGCCGCCATGCCAGAGGCCAACGCTAATCCACCAATACCGCCTTCCATCTCAGCAACCCGCTGCTCCAGTACTGCAGTAGTCGGATTCATAATCCGCGTGTAGATATTACCTTCAACCTTTAGATCAAATAAATCGGCACCATGCTGAGTATTATCAAAGGCATAAGATGTCGTTTGATATATCGGCACGGCAACCGCCTTGGTTGTCGGTTCGGGTGTGTAACCACCATGCACAGCAATCGTTTCAATTTTCATAATTAAAGAATGCCACTGTTGTATTGATAAAGATAATCACGATTTCTTCTTCAGGAGAAGAAAGGGCTGCGATTTTTCTTTGAGGCCTTATCTACCTCGTTTGTGTTAAAACAGGATTCTTGCCAATCGGTAATGTGATAGCCGCTCTTGAACTCCGATAACTCGGCCGAATGTTTATATGCCAGTAGATTTTCCTCAGAATCAAAATGATAAATGCCACCGATCTGCTGACTGGCTGCATCTTGTAACCAGGTCTTGGTTAGCAGCCCAGGTACATTGTTCATCCAATCAGCTAACTCATCCAGGTCAGCGACCATTCGCTCATAATCATCAGTCCGAAATCGCAAGATCAGTATATGCATTAATCACTACCTCTTAATGAAAACAGTCTATTTGTTTTTGCCTTTTTTATCTTTCTTGTTTTTCTTCTTATCTTTTTTATTCTTTTTATTTTTCTTATCTTTCTTTTTGTCTTTTTTACTATCTTTCTTTGCCGCTTCCTTCTTTTTGTTTTTTTCAGCTGCTTTTTTCGGCTGTGTTTTCTTCGCTACGCCTTTTTTAGTGCTTGTATTGTTTCCCAACAAAGAGTCTGCTGCTTTCATCACCGTCTCTGCGCGACCGGGATTAAACCCCGGGGCAAGGGCCAGCTTTTCAACACCAAACTTAATCAGGCCTTCAGCCGTCGTAACACGTTTTGTTTTTAAATAATCTGTCGTTTTAGGACCGATACCGATAACTTGATTCACAGGAATAGTCATACTTTTTCTCCACTCGCATTTAGTTGTTGTGCCTTATCTGTCATTGTAACAACTCGTTTTGGATAAGACAGGCTTACCTCGGCACGGGTTAAACGTTTGTATATCGCCATATTGATTTCATATTTTAATTCAAAATAATGACGCGTCGGTATCCAATAGCGAACACCAATCTCAATACCATTTTCAGCAAACTGATCGATACCCACCTGTGCCCCGGGATCGGACGCCACGCCGGAATGGTTGGCAAGTTCCTGTTTAATGACATCGAGCGCCTGTTCAACATCAGACTGATAATCGATGGTAATGGTTTGTTCCACAATCAGGTTTTTAAATGAATTAAATATTATTTCCCCAATAATGCGGTTGTTGGGAATCATAATGCGTTCGCCATCTTCATTACTTAATAAGGTATAGGCCAGTTTGATTTCCTCTGCTATCCCAATCACCTCATTGATTCGGATCGTGTCACCGACGACAAAAGGTCTGGTCAGGATGATTGTCAATCCCGCACCATAATTTGAAATCGGCCCCTGCAACGCCAGGGTACTACCGAATACAACAGCACCCAACGCAGCGACAAACGGTGCAATCGTAATACCGAACTTGCCCAACGCAATAATGACGACAAAAACCAATAGAACAGTTTTTGCCAGTCCCGCGAAAAACTTTGACAGGGTGATATCAAGTTTGAAGCGTTCGCATAGTTTCAATACCAGTGACGCGACGACTTTGGAAAGTTGCCAACCAATGATAAGAATGACCAACGCAGCAAAAAACTGGAAACCGTAATTGATCGCGATTTCCTGAGAAATTTCTATCACTTTCTGGATGGATTTAATTTCCTCGTCCACAGTTTTCTGCCTATATAGTTGCAGCTGTTAGCATAGCAATATTGATGAACTTTTAAAGCTGATCCAGACTTCGTCGCCTATCGACAATGATAATTCCTGTAGCGCCTGCGGCGTGATCATCACCTGAAAATCTTCACCCGCATGAATCATCACTCGAATCCGATGCAATTCTTCACTCAAACTGATCACCCTGCCGCTAAAACTGTTTTGCATACTGGAATCAAGTGCCGTTCTTGAGATAACAATCTGATTGGGATCAATGGCAATCTGTTTCGGAGTTTGAACCGCATCGGGTAATCGAATAGCAATGTTACCAGTGTTAAACATATCGTCGTTACCCTCGGAGCTACCGGTAAAAATATTAAACGTCGCCGCACCAAGCAACCTGCCATTAACAATGCCAAACAGACTATCAGCCAGGAGTTGTGCCTGGATCTGGTTATGCGTGGTCAGCACAATCGTTTTCTTCATTTCCTGTTTCAACATGGTAATCATCTGTTCCAAATCCTGAATTGAACGTTCGTCGAGAAATGTGAACGGTTCATCCAGTATCAACACATCAGGCTGCAGAACCAGTGCTTGTGCAATCGCGACTTTTTGTGCTTCGCCACCGGATAGTTGGTTGACCGAGCGCTTCGACATATGCGCAATGTTGAGCTGTTGCATAATTGAAGTCACGCGCTGGTCGCGCTCGGCTTTATCAACCCGCTGTAATTTAAGTCCCAGTTCTACATTGTTAATCACATTCCCACGTAGTAAATACGGGTTTTGCTGCACATAGCCGACTCTCTTTTTACACTGCGGCCTGGTCTGTTTTGTTACAGTTTCGCCAAAGAACGTCATCTGTCCGCTACCTGGCTGCTCCAGAAAGGCAAGTAAATTTAATAAGCTGGTTTTTCCCGATCCATTTGGCCCGACAACAGCAGTAATCGTATTATCTTTAATCAATAGGTTGATATCAGTCAGCTGAAAAGCCTTGCCATAACAAAACTGAACATCGGTAAACTGGTAAGCGTGGTTCATCGGCTGCGAACCTGAAACTGTTGCAACAAGGCGTTCACAACAAAGGCAACCAGTAACAGCATAAAACCTAACGCCAGCGCAAATTCAAAATCACCTTTACTGGTCTCTAATGCGATGGCAGTGGTCATGGTTCGCGTATAACCATCAATATTGCCGCCCAGCATCATTGCGATCCCCACTTCGCCAATTGCCCGACCAAAACCGGCAACAATAGCGGCAATCAATGCAAACCGAACCTCGCTCATGTAAATAAGGCAGCGTTGATAATAGTTCGCACCCAATGATGAGCAGGTCCTGGCCAGTCTCGGGTCAGCACCGTTGACGGCAGCGATAGACAGGTTCCAGATTACCGGAGTAATTAATACGCATTGACCGATCACCATCGCTGTCGGTGTATACAACAGGCTCATGTGGCCAAGCAAACCTTGCCGATTCAGTATTCCATATAACAACAAACCAACAACGACTGTAGGCAATGCCATCAATGTATTCAAACAAGCTTGTAGAAATGTTTTACCTGCAAATGAATTCAATGCCACCATGATGCCTAAAGGAACACTGATAACAGCGGCAATTAACACTGACAACAGTGAGACTTTCAACGAGGTCCAGACAACAAAAAACAGATCCCGATCAAAATCAGCAATCAACTTCACTGACGATAAGATGGCATCAATAAAAAAACTGCCACGCTGAGTTTCGTTGCTAGCCGAATCCAATGCTGTCACATCTGCATTGACCGGATAAAACAACGGCACACCATCGATCTGAAAATTGGCAATTAAACCTTGCGCCTGATCGCCGGTGAGAAAATCAATATACCGTTCTGCCATTGCATAATTAATATTGTCATGCCGCTCCGGATTCACCGCCATGACGTGATAGGGGTTGCGAAGTCGCGCATCATCCTGGTAAACAATTTTCAGCCCTAGCTTGTCTTTTAGGGCCAGGAATGTACCGCGGTCGGTGAGCGTATAGGCCCCGCGCTGATCGGCCATTAATAACACGGCGCCCATTCCACTTGCCGCGCTTATTAACCAGTTTGCATCCGCCTCGATCTGATTCGCTGCCAGGATCGCCTGCTCTTTTTTATGTGTGCCAGACTCATCACCGCGAGAAATATAAAGCAAATCTGAGTTCGATAACTGTTGATAGGCTGCGGCAATGGATACGGCATCGGCAATATAAGCCGGGTCAGCGACGGGCCCGACCAGGATAAAGTCATTGTGCATTACGGGTTTACGCAGTAAGCCGTATCCCCGCTCGATGAATTGCTTTTCATCATCAGGGGCATGGGTAAGCAAAACATCAATTTCGCCAGACTCAGCCAAACGCAGTGCCTTACCACTGGCAACGGTAATAATGCTCATTTCAACATCATGCTGTGCTTGAAACACGGGGTTAAGCACATCCATTAGACCTGAGTTTTCAGTCGTATGGGTGATGGCCAGTCGCAAGCTTCTCGCCTCAGCAAGTGACTGATCACAACACAGTATCAGCAGGTAAAAGAGTAGGGATTTAGAAGCTAGTTGCATGCGAAGTTATTGCAAGCCATTGGCTCTGGCTTGACTTACATTGATTAATATTTATGCTTCAAATGAGTCTGGAAATTCACACACGCTAATGAAAATAGAATTTGAAACAAATAGTAACGACTATCAGGAAGCACGTAAATTCAAATTATTGATCGATACTATCCTCAATCACGATGACATCGATGCTTCGCTCAAATCGTTCGCGACATCGATTGACACACAGCTAAACGATTTTCTATCCAAACCTGAGTTTGAAGACATGAAAGGCGACGATCAGGATGCACGCTACACCTCAAATCATTCTGAAACACTGGGTTCCGGACTGGGTAGTTTTATCAGAAAAATCCGCGGCCCAAGCCGTCGGGAACTGGAGTTAAGCACACAGCGTCAACAGCTGATAGAACGTGCAGAACATGCGGAAGCTTCCGCATTTGAAGCACTGGCAGAAACGGCCGAAATTGGTCGGGAACGCGATGATCTCAAGTCACAACTGAAAGCGCTGCAGTCAGAATTGGAAAAATATCAGGAAAACCCCTGAAATAAAGCTTTGACAGGCGTTTTTTTACTGCATATTTTTGTGATCGAGGCTGGAAAAACAGCCTTATAACGTGTAATTTAGCCAGCCCTTTTTTGGCTCGAACGACGTAAATAAATGCAACGTAAATTGTTTATCAAGACCATGGGCTGTCAGATGAATGAGTATGATTCTGACCGGATGGTCGATACGCTGAAACAAGCGCACAATTTGATATCAACCGAGGATCCGTCAGAAGCGGACCTAATCTTATTGAATACCTGCTCGATTCGGGAAAAAGCCCAGGAAAAAGTGTTTTCAGACCTTGGCCGCTGGCGAAAACTGAAACAATCCAAACCGGAAATGATTATTGGCGTCGGAGGCTGTGTTGCTAGCCAGGAGGGGGATGCGATTATCAAGCGCGCGCCCTATGTTGATATTGTCTTTGGTCCACAAACCTTACATCGCCTGCCGGAGATGGTGGCAGATGTGTTGCAAAACAGACAGCCCGTGGTTGATATTTCCTTCCCGGAAATTGAAAAATTTGATCACCTGCCCAGCCCCAAGGCAGACGGGCCCACGGCCTTTGTTTCGATCATGGAAGGCTGCAGCAAATACTGCAGTTTTTGTGTCGTCCCCTATACCCGTGGCGAGGAGGTCAGCCGTCCGTTTGATGATGTCATCATGGAAGTCGTCGAACTTGCCGAGCAAGGCGTGCGCGAAGTGAATTTATTGGGCCAAAATGTGAATGCGTATCGCGGCATCATGCATGATGGACAGATAGCCGATTTAGCTGTGTTGATTGAATATGTGGCTGCTATTGAGGGCATTGATCGGATTCGCTTTACTACTTCACACCCGGTCGAATTTTCTGACAGCTTAATCGACGTCTATGGAAAAGTACCGGAACTGGTCAGTCACTTACACTTACCTATACAGAGTGGCTCGGATCGTGTGTTGGCGCTAATGAAACGCGGTCATACAAGACTCGAATACAAAAGCAAAATTAAACGCCTGCGGGCAATCCGACCTGACTTGAGTATGTCGTCTGATTTTATTATTGGCTTTCCTGGCGAGACAGATAACGATTTTGAAGACACCATGGAATTGATTAATGACATCGGCTTTGACCATTCATTCAGTTTTATCTATAGCGCTCGACCTGGTACTCCAGCTGCAGCACTGCCTGATGAGACCAGTATGGAAACCAAAAAGCAACGTTTATCCATTTTACAAAATCGCATTAGCCAAAAAGCGGCTGAAATTAGTCAAGCAATGATTGGCACGACACAAAAGATACTAGTCGACGGCTATTCGAAAAAAGACCCGGCACAATTAAGTGGTCGCACTGAAAACAATCGCGTCGTTAATTTTGACGGCGATGCGCGTTTAATCGGCCACTTTGCCGATGTCATTATCACCGAAGCGCTGCCGAATTCGCTGCGTGGCCGACTCGTCACTTCTTCACAGCTAGATCAGGTTGCTAACCTGTAAACCACAAACCGCCATTAACGCTATCACCTCAAACGATTTACGCCTCGAACCTGTTGATAATCCACGATTATCGAACCTGTGTGGGCCATTAGATCAACACTTGCGACAAGTGGAACGTTTCATGGGTGTGGAGATCAATAATCGCGGCAACAACTTTCATATTAGCGGTAACCAGAAATCGATTGAGTTAACAGAACAAATCCTGCGTGATATGTACGCGTCAACGGCAAACGAAACACTCTCTACCGAACGAGTACATCTCTATCTACAGTCAGTCAACATTGAAGAAGAGATTGAAGAGGAACTGGACAAAGACATTGCGATAAAAACCCGACGCGGATTAATTCGCGGACGCACCCCTAATCAACAACGCTATCTGCTAAATATTCAATCACACGATATCAGTTTTGGCATTGGCCCGGCCGGCACCGGAAAAACCTATCTGGCAGTTGCCTGCGCGGTGGCGGCGATGGAGCAGGATCAGGCACGGCGTCTGGTACTGGTTCGACCGGCAGTAGAAGCAGGGGAAAAACTTGGCTTTTTGCCGGGAGATCTGGTGCAGAAAGTTGACCCGTATTTACGACCGCTGTATGACGCATTATTTGAAATGCTTGGTTTTGAAAAAGTCACCAAACTAATCGAACGTAATGTCATTGAGGTTGCACCGTTGGCATTTATGCGCGGCCGCACATTGAATGAGTCGTTCATCATCCTCGATGAAGCACAAAACACGACCATTGAACAAATGAAAATGTTTTTGACGCGTATCGGTTTTAACTCGACTGCAGTAATCACCGGTGATATCACGCAAATTGATTTACCCAATGGCAAACAATCCGGTTTACGCCATGTCATTGATATCCTGCAGGATGAAAATGACATTAGTTTTACGTTTTTCAAATCACGCGATGTCGTTCGCCACCCGCTGGTTGCACGCATATTGAACGCGTATGAAAAACATGAAAAAGAATAATTGAATACGACATGGCAGTGAATATCGATATCCAAAACGCCTCGGCGTCATCACCTGTCCCCAGCCTGACGCAATTACAACAATGGGCCCAAGTTGCACTTGAGAATAACAATGCTGAACTGGCACTGAGGATTGTTGATGAAGCAGAAGGCAAACAGCTAAACAAACAATGGCGCAATCAGGACAAGGCAACCAACGTACTGTCATTTCCAGTCGGAGAAAAACTAGAACATGCGCCGGAATTATTGGGTGACATTGTTATCTGTGCGCCAATTGTAGAACAGGAAGCCATTGCTCAAGAAAAAACACTGGACGCTCACTGGGCGCATTTGTTGATACACGGCATTTTACATTTACAGGGCTTTGATCATCAGTTGGAAGAAGAGGCACGGATCATGGAAGAAAACGAAATAAGACTGCTTAATAAGATGGGTTATGCTAACCCTTACCAAGGCGAAGATTGATCATATGGACAAGTTTAAACAAAAACTCAGGAAGCAATTCAACCGTGCGATCAACTTCTTTTCCCAAGGACCTGATAGTCGTGATGAGCTGATAGAGCTTTTACGTGAAAGTGAGCAGCGCCAGTTACTGGATCACGATGCACTGATCATGATCGAAGGCGCAATCCATGTATCGGAACTGCGAGTGCGCGATGTCATGGTTCCCCGGGTACAGATGATAGTGATCAAGGAAGATGCCGAACCGGAAGATATACTATCCACCGTCATTGAATCAGGCCACTCACGCTTTCCTGTAATTGGCGATACCACTGATGAAATCATCGGTATCTTACTGGCCAAGGATTTACTGAATTATTTTGCCAACCCTGATGGCGAGTTTGATATTAAGGACTTAATGCGCACTACCGTTTATATCCCGGAAAGCAAACGCCTGAATGTCTTGCTGCGCGAGTTCCGAACCAGTCGCAACCACATGGCAATCGTCATCGATGAATACTCCGGCGTTGCCGGACTAATTACCATTGAGGACGTCATTGAAGAAATCGTCGGTGAGATTGAAGATGAACATGACTATGACGAGGATGAAGAGAACATTAAACCGCATGGCAAGGATCGCTACACGGTAAAGGCATTAACATCGATTGATGAATTTAATCAGTATTTTAATGTTGCGATTGTCGATGAAGATAAAGATACGATTGGTGGTCTTATCATCACTGCCTTTGGACATCTACCCAAACGCGGTGAGATGGTCGACTTTGAAGGTTTTAATATCAAGGTACTCAGGGCAGATAAGCGTCGAGTTCATTTATTATTATTTACCCAATTAAAGCAGCAAAAAGTGGCGGAGCATCTCGCCGAAGACAGTAGCAATCCGGAATAAACCATTAGCTACTATCTCTTCATCATCACCATTTGCCGACATGGAGAACTTACTCAATAACAAGAAGCTTCTTCGTCTTATTGTTATCGCGGCTGGGGCTACCACGGTGCTGGGATTTGCTCCTTTCGGATATTACCTGATACCCATTATCAGCCTCGCACTATTACTGTTCGTCTGTTCCCACAGCACTTCCAAGGAAACGTTTCTATTAGGCTATCTATTCGGCTTTGCGTTTTTTGGCGTAGGTGTGAACTGGTTACATATCAGTATCAATTTATTTGGTGGCGTCAATTTAGTAATGGCCTATTGTTTTACCTATTTGCTGGTCGCGTTTCTGTCGCTTTATCCGGCATTATGCGTTTATTTATGTCATCGTTATTTTCATCAGACCCAGTTTTATGTATTCCCGGCAGCATGGGGTTTGAGTGAATGGTTACGAGGCTGGGTATTTACTGGCTTCCCCTGGCTAAACATCGGTGTAAGTCATACCGATAGTATGTTTTCATCATTGGCACCTGTCATTGGCGTTTATGGAATTTCAACCGTGGTTGTTTCTATTGCCAGTCTGGCAGTAGTGGTTTTCACCGGATCAAATCGACAGCGTTTGGTTTCTATTATCCTCTTGCTAACAATATTAATACTGAGTCATTTTTCTCATTCTCTTAATTGGACTCAAGCTCTTGGGAAAGATGTGCGCGTTGCGTTAATTCAGGGCGCCGTGCCACAAGCAATAAAATGGAAGCCGGATCAGCGGCAACCCACTCTGGAAACCTACAGCCAGTTAAGCAATCCGTTTTGGTCAGCGGATCTGATTATTTGGCCGGAGACAGCAATACCTTCGCTGTATCATCAAGCGGATGACTTTATTGAACGTATTACCCGCGACCGCGCTGATTCAAATACAGTGTTTCTGAGTGGTATTGCCTATAAAGATAATAACAGCGGCAACTATTACAACAGCACTCTACTGATCGATGATGAACATCGGTTCTATCATAAAAATCAACTGGTACCGTTCGGCGAATACCTCCCGTTTAAATCGATACTGGGAAAACTGCTTAGCTTCCTGCAAATACCGATGTCGGATTTTTCCTCAGGCGATATCGATACCAAGATCATGCCGACCAACATCGGTGTACTGGGCATGAGTATTTGTTATGAAGATGCCTATACCTCACAAATGCGTGCCACCATGCCTGGGGCGAATATTCTGATTAACATCAGCAATGACGCCTGGTTTGGAGACTCCCTGGCACCGCATCAACACCTGCAAATTGCCAGGATGCGCGCACTGGAAAATGGACGTTATTTATTACGTGCAACGAATACCGGTATTTCTGCAATTATTGATGATCGCGGTAAAATTATCGCATCGTCACCGCAGTTTCAGCCGCATGCATTAACTGCTGAAGTCACATTGCAGAAAGGCTCAACACCCTACAGCCGCTATGGCAATAGCATGATTCTCATCTATATCTTTATTTTCATCATGCTGGCTGCACTGTATCAACGATCAGTCCGACTGCAGGTCTGATTTTCTTGACGAGCTTATTTCTTCGAGACGTTGCTTTAATTCGGGTTCTTTACTGGCAATAGACAATACATCTTTACGGCTCAGCCTCAACAACGTAGTCGACTTGACTGCGCGAACATTGGCCGTGCGAACCTGTGTATCCAATAATGCCATTTCTCCGAAAAAATCGCCGTCACGCAGGCTGGCTATAGGTGTGCTCTCATGTCCTTCCTTATAAACCGAAACCAGGCCATGAGTAATGATATAAAGCGAGTCACCCTTTTCACCTTCGCCAATCACAAGATCGCCAGGCAAAAACGTTAATGCCTTGGCAAGTTTGGATAAACGCTCAAGCACTACTGAAGATAAACCGTTTAATAACGGTACCATGCCGATTAAATCACTGGGACGCAGCTTGGGAGCCGGATCAGAGATCGGCTGTAGCTGATTCAGTGCCTGATAGATTCGACGTTCAATATTGGTATGCACTTTGGAACCAATCTCACCATTATGATGGGCTTCATTATTAAAAAATTCCGCCGCTACCAGCGCGACTTTTGCAAACAGGCGCGTCTCAAAACGCAAATAAAAATCAGGAAAATCTTCTGCCACACGTTCCAGTCTTTCCTTTCTTCGCACAGAGCGCGCCGTGTATTCATCAATGACCTGTTGTTTAAAAGCGGCATTAAAGTCATCGATCTGATTTAACTGCTCGATCACTTTTTCACAAATTAATATACCAGCAATATCACGCTGCAGACTTTGCGAGAACCTGAGATATTGATAGCGTGCCAATAAACCTGTCGCCCAGTTAACCTCGCGAAACCATCGTATCAACATTGATTCAATTTTCAGAAACACATTGGACTGATTTTTCTGCGCGTGATCAGAATTAATGCTCTCGCGTTCATGCTGTAGTGAGTTTTTGATACTGAGATACGTATAGTATTGGAGAAAGCCAATATCATAGAGATATTTCAGTTCATGCATTTCTATTCGTAATGCGGTGATATGCACATGGCGGCTTTCTATACTTTCATCGGATGAGTCATCATCAACGCGAAAAACCTGTTTAGTTTTATTTTGAATTAACTGCTGTGTACTTCTTGAAATCAAACCGGCATCAAGAAAAGAATGGAGTATCTTATCGGCATACTGTTGGGACTGGATCAGGCCGTGCTTTAATTCAGCCACTTCATCACCAGTGAAATTATTGAACCCTAAACGATTCATCAACGGCCGGATAGTAGATGCATTAATTAACAAAGAAAATAACACCACACCCAAGGTAATGTATAACAAGGTTTCACGACCGGGCATATCGACGGGAATAGACAACACAATGGCAATTGCCAGACCACCTTTTAAGCCGCCCCACCACATGATGTGACGTTCGCCCATCGACACATTCGGCAAAGAAAATAACCTGATTGTGGCCGGCACCATAGTATAGACACCGGCAGCACGAGCCAGTAACACCAATACAATAGCAATCGCAATGCTGTCCAGGTGTGAGTACAGCTGGGAGACATCAACCGATAACCCGACCAGCAAGAACAACAATGAGTTACATATCAACACGATGACATCCCAGGTTTCATCAACAGTTTCACGTTCGGTCTGCGGTATTCTGCTGAAACCCAGAATACCAAGCGCAATCGCCGCTGACACCACTGCCATTACACCGGAGACATCTAATACATGATCTGCGATAACAAAACTTCCATAGGCCAGTACTATCGACATCACAAGGTAAGAACTCACGCCAGCACGCATTCGAAATAATAATTCGCTGAATAAGATACCAATTACGGTGCCGACACAGACACCTCCTAGAAAGACTTTAAAAAAATCGAATATCGCTATTCCCGCATCATACAAACCAAAACTGTGAACAGCAGGCAGTACAAGAATAATGTTAAAAAACACAATCGCTGTTGCATCATTAAACAGCGACTCACCTTCGACCAGTGTTGTCAGACGCTGCGGTGCGCCTAACTCCTTAAATAATGCAATAACCGCGACTGGATCGGTCGCGGAAATCAATGCACCAAACAACAACGCATGAAATAGTGTGAAATCCTGGATAAGCCATAGTCCTATCCCAATAATGGCGGCAGAAATCAACATCGCCGGCACCGCAAGCACCAGTATTGGCATGATGTCCTTCATTAATGACCGTGCATCCAGATTAATGGCGGATTCAAAAATCAATGCCGGTAAAAATAAGAATAAAACAATATCCTTTGTGAGTTGAAACTTGATAAGGAATGCGAACTCGGGATAGTGACGAGCGATGAAACCTAATACAGTACCGACTATCACTAGAACGACTGTGTAAGGCACGGGAATATTGCGACAAATGGCTGCAGCAATCATCGCTACAGTCAGCAGCCCCATGACAACCAATACGACTTCAGATAATGGCATTGTATTCTCCTTTACTGAATGTATATCAACTCATTCAGATAAACAAAGCCTAGTTAAAATCAACAGTCGATTTTTCAGCGATACGCTCAAGTAATATGACTACGATTAAGCCTATCAACAGCATCGTTAGCGAGATAATGACCTGCTTATCGAACAAATCCGGCAGGTAAGGCACCGATGACATCAGGCGTTCTTTACCGCGGATGATCTCGTACGAACGCAGTTGAAATGGCCAAATTACATACAACGAAGCCAGCAATAGTCCAATAATAAACTGCACTGTCTGTTGATATAGATTCTTTAATAAAAAAGACAGCAATCGACTAAAAAAAATGACGCCGGCCAACATACCAAAGGCGAAAGGAATAATAATACTGAAATCAAACTGACCTATCGCATCAAAAATATAGGCGTACTTTTTCATCATCAATAAGATAAACGAGCCCGAAATCCCCGGTAACAGCATAGCCGAGATGGCCAGTGCACCACACAGAAAAATAAACCATGCTGCATTTGGTGTTGAAGCTGGCACCAGCGTCACCACAAAGCCACCAAAGACGAGACCAACTAGCAGAAAAGGCAGATTTTGTCCCAGATTTTTTAAACCGGCTTGTTTAAACATGAACAGGATAGAACCGACAATCAGCCCAAAAAATAAACCATAGATGATCTCTGGTTCGGTCTTGATCAGTGTCGGCAACGGCACAACCCGGGTAAAAAACAGTAATGCAACAAAAGCTCCGACAAACAACGGAATTAAGAAAGACAGATGTGGCTTGGCAATCGCGCCCTTGATATCAAAACGTATCACGCTCTTTAACCAATCCAGATTAAAAGACTTTATCGCGTTAATCAGTTGCGGATAAATACCAAGGATAAATGCCATCGTGCCACCGCTAACGCCAGGGACGACATCAGCCGATCCGATACAAAACCCTTTAGCAAAGAGTTTCAGATTTGGTTTAAACATGATCGCGGGAACTAATGCGTGTGATAAGGTTTACTCAACTCATGCACCGAATCAATAAACACACCAGCGTGCTTAGGATCGATATCTGGTGTAATACCATGACCAAGATTGAACACGTGACCACTGCCTTCGCCATAAGAGGCCAGGATTCTGCCCACCTCTGATCGTATTGCAGCTTTGGAGGCGCGTAACACTGCCGGATCCATATTCCCCTGCAAAGCAACATTGGCCCCGACTTTTGCACGTACTTCACCGAGATCCTGAGACCAGTCAATACCCATGGCATCACAGCCGGTTGCAGCTATGTCCTCAATCCATAGGCCGGCACCTTTACTGAATAAAATGATCGGGATTCGATCTCCCTCATATTCCCGATCCAGTTTGTCTTGTATCTGCTGCATGTAGGCCAGAGAAAATTCACGATAGGCAGGGCCACTCAGCGCCCCACCCCAGGTATCAAATATCATGATCGCTTGCGCACCGGCATGTATTTGTCCGTTGAGATAATTTGCCACCGCTGTGGCAACGTGTCCGAGCAGCAAATGTAGCGTTTCCGGTTCCGAGTAAAGCAGCGTTTTAATTTTACTAAAGTCACGACTGGAGCCGCCTTCGATCATATACGTCGCCAGCGTCCAGGGGCTGCCAGCAAAACCGATTAACGGCACACTATTATCGAGTTCTTTTCTGATCAAACGCACGGCATCCATCACATAACCCAGGTCATCTTCAGGATCCGGCATTGGCAGATTTTCAATCTCTGCTTTCGAGCCCACTGGTTTTTTGAAGCGGGGGCCGACTGATTCAATTAACTCAAGCCCCAGACCCATGGCATCCGGGATAGTTAAAATATCGGAAAATAAAATTGCCGCATCAAGCGGATAGCGAGCCAAAGGCTGCAGCGTCACTTCACAAGCCAGCTCGGGCGTCTGGCACAGTGTGATAAAATCGCCAGCCTTTTCCCTGGTGGCGCGGTATTCGGGTAAATAACGTCCTGCTTGTCGCATCATCCATACTGGTGTCATATCCACAGGCTGTCGCAACAAAGCGCGTAAAAAACGATCATTTTTTAACTGATTTGACATCTTAGAGGTCTGTACCGATGTTATTATTAGTTCAATCAAATGATACGTTAAATAACCCTTTGGTTCATCGTCATATTCAATATAAAAGGAGTCAACAAGATGATTACACCGGTCAGTGAATTGATAGCAGCAGCACGCGAGCAGATTAGTTGCATGGATATTGATACGTCCAAATCCTGGCTTAGCGAAAACAATACGGCAATCATTATTGATGTCCGCGAGCCACACGAGGCCGAAGCGAGCCAGTTAAGCGATTCGGTAAATATTCCTCGTGGCCAACTTGAGATGAAGATTAGCGACGTCAGTTTAGAGCCGGAACAGCCACTATTGATACACTGTGCAGCGGGCGGCAGGGCATCGTTGGCAGCATTAACCCTCAAGAATATGGGTTATACCAACGTGCATGCTTTAACGGCAAATTACGATGAGATAAAACAGGCCTTAGGCTAGGTTTAATTCTCTTAACAACATTGCGTAAATCTAAAACAGCCGGTTTATTTACCGGCGTGATTGCTTTTATCGGCCTGCTATTTCTGCCCTTTGAAAGCCTGTCACCGCAGGCGCAGGCTGTGCTGGCTGTGGCTGCGCTGATGGCAATCTGGTGGATGACGGAAGCGATCCCCATCGCCGCGACAGCCTTATTACCGATTGTGCTGTTTCCGATACTAGGTGTAATGGATTCCCGATCGGTCACGCTACCGTATGCCAATCATTTGGTTTTTCTGTTTCTCGGCGGTTTTTTAATTGCTGCAACTATCGAGAAATGGAACCTACATCAGCGCATCGCCTTGCATACCATCCGACTGATCGGCACGTCACCTGACAGAATCATCCTTGGTTTTATGATTGCCGTCGCTATCCTGTCTATGTGGATCAGCAATACCGCAGCCAGTTTGATGATGGTAACGATTGGGCTGGCAGTGCTAAAAAAAATTACCGACAATATTCATCAAGATCCAACATTAGATATCGATACGCGACCCACGCATTTCCAATTTGGCATTGCATTAATGCTAGCCATTGCCTACGGCGCGGCCATCGGCGGTATTGCGACACCGATCGGCACGCCGCCCAATGCAATCTTGCTCGGAATCATTGAACATCAATTCGGTCAGCGTATCGGTTTTTTCCAATGGATGTTATTTGCATTACCTATCTCAATCACCATGCTGTTCATCGCCTGGTTATACCTGACCCGATTCGCACTAAAGCTTGAGATTAATGTTCTGCCGGGAGGTGCAGAAACCATCAAACAGGAACTCAGTGAGCTAGGCAAAATGTCGAAGCAGGAAAAACAAATATTAATGGTTTTTTTACTGGTCGCATCGCTTTGGATTTGTCGCGGCATATTTGATTTTGCTATTTTTAACAAGATCAACGATGCCAGTATTGCGATTGCAGGCGCATTGTTATTATTTATCTTGCCTGCCGACATTAACAAGGGAACCTTCTTACTCGACTGGAAAACCGCAAGTCATATTCCTTGGGATATTTTGATACTGTTTGGTGGCGGTCTGACATTGGCACAAGGCTTTAGTGATAGTGGCCTAACTGAAGCCTTGGCATCGCAGCTAACAATACTGCAAGGCATGAACCTGATTCTGATATTGTTTATTAGTATCATTCTCGTAGTCTGCGTCACCGAAATGGCCTCGAATACCGCAACGGCAACCTTGTTTCTCCCGGTCATGGCTGCGTTTTCTGTCGCCATGTTACTGCACCCTTATACACTGATGACCGCTATTGCCCTGGGCGCATCATTTGCTTTTATGTTGCCGGTCGCCACACCTCCGAATGCGATTGCTTTTAGCAGCCGTTATTTCACGATTGGACAAATGTTTAAACTCGGCGTCGGCCTCGATCTATTAGGCATCGTTGTGATTATTTTCTTCGTCTATTTCTACATGCCAGTAATCTGGGGTATTAATATCCACGAATTACCTGCCAACATGCAGCTAGTTAAGTAGCGCGTTCTATTACAGCAACCACCGGCTCCGCTTGTTTCATTGAGGCCAACACCACGCGATCAAATCGTTGCGTCATGCCTAGCGCCAGCTCTGCTACCTCGCGCGCAGCGTCGGCGAGTCGTTCATCATCGACCATATTGATCAACGGCACCACCTTCGCTTTTTCAGTAAATTTCAATGAACCATGTTCGCTTGCCATCAATCGTGCAAGATGAATAGGTTCGAATTTATTGTGCAGAGATAGTCCGGTTAATTGTGAAATCTCGTCAACGCGATGCGCAATCTGATCGGTCAGGGGCTCACCCAGTACCTTGGCTGACATAATCGGAATAATGGTATCTGAGTTTGGTGAAACTGCCGGTTCATGTCTGGCCGGTGCCTTGATAAAACGACTACGCGCGCCATCTGCCTTGATCACCATCAAATCGAACTTGCCTGCCTGTTTGAATGTTAACACCGAGTCAATATCTATCCCGGCACGTCTGCCAAATCTTTCCGATGGTTTCGCAAACGCAATGGCAGTCGAACTATGATCGTTTTCAATCGCTTGTAATAATGCAGGTTCATCGCCGATATAATTGGTCGCCTTAAGCGTCTTCGGAAAAAATTCAATATGCGCCGTAGCAGTGATACCGACTCGACCGGCATGCGCCTCGGCAAGACGAAACATGGTGGTTTTTTTTCCTCCCGCGCCAACACAACTGACAATACCTTGCTTGGCGTGGAATAATTCAAGTAAATCAACAAACATAGAAATTAAATCAGGCTAGATAAATTCAATAGTTAATACAAGTGTGTCTTAATACTGATGATAGTAACAAAATAACGATATGATTGATAAATATGACTTCGTCTAACACAAAAATAACTGAACTGAAAAAACTATTGGCTAAAGCAAAACATAACGAACAGCGCTTTAGGCAAATCATCGATTTAATGCCCAATTATATCTATGCCAACGATGAGAACGGAAAAGTCATCCTGGCAAATAAAGCAACCGCCCAACTTTATCAATGTACGGTTGATGAAATTGAGGGTAGCTACCTGGTCGATGTGTCAAAACATAAAGAACAAAGCCAACATTTACTTGAAATTAATCAGCAGGTCATGAAAACGGGCAAACCCGTGCATATCAAGCATATGCCGGTGCTGAATAATCAAGATGAAATGAGGATTATCGAATTTTCCTGTATTCCCTATTTTGATATCGAGACCGGCAGGCCAACCGTATTTGGTATGGCAACCGACATTACCGAAGACATAGAAACCGAAGAAGCCTTGAATGAGAAACACTATCTCGATAAAGAACTGAATATCGCCAGAAAAATTCAGCAGCAGTTAATGCCTAAGGATGATCCGGATATCAACAACTTTGATATCGCTGGCTGGAGTCTGGCAGCGAATCAAACCGGCGGTGATTATTATGACTGGCTGGTATTACCTGATGGGAAGTTCGTATTTAGTATTGCCGATGTTACTGGTCACGGCGTTGGGCCCGCTATTATCGTTGCTATTTGTCGTTCCTACTTCCGCGCATTAGCCATCTCAGGACAACCGTTAAAATCTATCGTAAATAATATCAATGAAATGATCTTGCCTGATTTAACCGACGGCCGAATTATCACCACGGCAATGGGCATGATAGAACCAGAACAATGTAAGCTGGATTTTTTTTCAGCCGGGCACGGTTCTATTTTCTATTACTCGGCAAAATCCCGCTCTATTCAACAATGGCAGGCACATGATGTACCGGTAGGTATTACCGAATTAGCAGCGGAACCAACCAAACAACATCAGTTTGAAAAAGGCGATATCCTGGCGCTGTTTACCGATGGGTTTTTCGAGTGGGAAAATCAAAACGGCGAACAATATGGCACCGACAGACTGTGCCAAATCATTGTTAACTATCATGAGTTACATCCCAAAAAACTGATCCAGCAACTTTACGCCAATGTCCAGGAATACGGACGAGGCGTTCAGCGTTCGGATGATCTCACTGCATTAATTATTAAGCGAGAGGCAAACTAGTGAAAACTATTCACATTCACATCGCTAATTTGATGTTCATGAAAATCAACCCAGTTATCGCTAATCGATAACGGTTCTGCAAACACCCTCGCAACAGTTCCGCTGGGAAGCTCAACTTGCCTGATATGTATCGGTGAATCACATACCGGGCATGGGATAGTAGGAATCTTGTTCATAATTTTTTACGTCTAATCTATTGAAAATTTTTGGCATTCTGTAACTAACAATTCTTTCGCTTATCAACGATATATTGCGATGTCGGTGTTTAACGAATTGGAGTCTAGGGTTGGATTGAAACCAACATTTACGTTTTTGCTAACCGCAGCACGAGGTATTCTGACACTCAGCCATGAACGAATTTAGATTGGGACATACTGACACAATTCAAGTACGATCCATCATCAATAGTAATGATAATCCTCATTCGTACTACTTATGGCAACGTTATCACCAATAGAGATATTGTTAGGTTATTGCAACAAACTGAAGTTCAGGAATTTATTTATTATTGTTTCTGTTCTATTTGTGATTAATTTTTTTGTCCCGGACTTTATTCCATTTATCGATGAGATCATTCTGGGCTTGATGGCAATCATCCTTGCCAATATTAAAAAGGAAAAACAGCTGGAAGATAAAAGAGATATTATTGAAGGCGAAGTTGTTGAAGACGACGATACACAATCGTAGTCATTTTAAATCATTAACAACCCATCACTATCTCTTCGCGTATACCACTTCCATATGTTCCAGGCCGGTTGAAATAATCATATCGGTGATCGCATTGTAAACCAGGTCGGGTTGATCCAGGTGCACCGAGTGGCCACTGTCTTGCGCAAAGATATGCCGCGACTTTCTGCCTAACAATGCCAATTCATCTTGTAACTCTTGCCAAACACGTTCTGATTCATTACCAAATGCATTATTTGGCCAGACTCGTTTGGCACGCGTGATAACGGTAACCGGAACATCAGGTAAATGATCAAAATGCTCTACCTGTTTGGCGCTGGTAATAAACTGTTCGAGTTCAAGCAACTGCGTTCGTTTTGATTTCATTTTTGATAGCAGAAAATACGCTGCCATCTTTTGTTGTTGAGGATAGTTATGACTCAACACAGGTTTCGCCATCCTAATCTGCCATTCGCGTTTAACCGGATTCGTTTCAATCTTCAGGTTATTTGGCGTTTGCGGCATACGAATATGTTGTTGCGGATGTGATGCGTCAACAAATACCAAACCTGACACAATCTCAGGGTGTTCACTGGCAAAGTAACGAATGTTATAGCCACCAAACGAATGTCCTACCAAGACATAAGGCCCCGGTACTTCAGCAATCGCTAGTAACTGGTATAGCTCAGACGCAATGTGCTTTGTGCTTCGAGGGTTAGGGCTTTCTTCACTCCAGCCATAACCGGAACGGTCATAACTACAGACGCGACCGTAACGCGATAATTGTTGTTGTAATCTTGCCCACTCCAGGGAGAAACCACCCAAACCGGAATCAATCACTATGGTCGGGCTTTCTGTACCCTGACAATAGAGATGCATCTTATGCGTGCCAATGTCGATTAATTGTCCGGGCGGGTTAAAATCTTGTGAGACATCTTCGGCGTGAACAGACAAGCTGATAAAGACACCAAGCATAACCAACAAGATTAAACTTGATAGTATTTCTTTCCTGCCATCTTTTGCTATCACTCGTAACATAACAATTTCTCCAATAAGAAAGTATTTACTCAGCAGCGGCTGAGCCTATGACCTCCTCCAAGTAACTTATTGTTATGGCTTACTCTGTCTTATTACTTATATCGACATTTGTGGAGCAAACTTCATTAGTAGTGACAACGCAATAGTGATGCCAATTATTGCAAACCTAAGGACAAGTTATTTTTTATTTACTTTTCAATAGCTTGAGTGGATTGTTAAAAAGCAGGAAACTAACTGTTAACCGGTAAATGATCAGAAAGTTGGTGCAGCGTAGCATCGTAATAGTGCAATCGTGAACTTGGCTAAATCATTAAACAAACATTTCCACCAGATCAACACTCGAACGATAAGCAATATTACGATAATTCTTTTTTAACCAGCCTTGCACAACATGCTGACCTTTATCATAGAGTTGATTGATGAATTCAGACTGCGCAGTATAGCGACTGTTGGCATCCAGTTTTTCAAAATTGGTATCTTCAATAATGTGAATATTTAAACGACCCATCTTTTTTTCCAACTCACCGGAATAAAGCCAATCTTTTTTAATCTGTTCTTTGGATAAGGCAATCGCGCGCATTTCACGCAGAAAAGTATTGGTAAACATTAACTCGTTTGAACGCTTGCGGATTTCTTCTGCCGTTGTTGGCAACTGTTCACGTAACAATGGTTGTAATAACACCACCACAATATCATTACCACTAGTGTCAAAAATCAATGGGAATAATGGCGGATTACCCGAGTAACCCCCGTCCCAATAATGTTCACCATCAATTTTTATTGCATGATGTAGTGAGGGTAAACAGGCAGAGGCCAACAATACATCGCTGCTTATTTCCTTATTGGTAAAAATGCGCATCTTACCGGTGCGCACTTGTGTCGCGCCAATATGCAATTCAATCGGGCAGTGTTTTTGTAATGCCTTAAAATCAACAAACTCGTTTAATATTTTTTCCAACGGATTCAGATTAAACGGGTTTAACTGATACGGCGAAAAAGACTGCGTTAAAGACAGAAAGGAATCAAACGAAGGATGGTAGTCCATTCCCACAACTTTATCCCAAACAACAGATGGATTGGTTTCAAACAAACTACTGTACTTACTCGATACCGCATTCCAAAAGTCGGTCAAGCGTTGTTTTGCTCCAGGTCTTCCGCCATCAAGATAACCCGCCGCCAGCACACAGGCATTCATGGCACCCGAACTCACACCCGCGATAGCATGAATATCAATACGTTCTTCATCAAGCAAATGGTGAAGTACACCCCAGGTAAATGCCCCGTGCGATCCCCCTCCCTGAAGCGCAAGATTAATACGTTTTACTGCTTTGCTATTCATATGAATGGTAAATCCTCATATTGCAATGCAGCAATTAGAGCGGTTTATTTTGTAAAAAGCAAATTAAAATTTTGTGAATAATGTCATAAATATGAGAGAGTTAGCGCATTATTTTGGTGCGAGAACTTGAGTTTTTATGTCGAGTTTTAGTAACAATTTACCTGAAATTAAGCGGTGGCTTATTACCAATCAAGGCATTAACAATAGTGTTTAACAACTCAATGTTCGGTTAACCATCTGCGATCAAGTTGCGCAAACTCAGTGCACCCAATTTGCTGAAGTGTGCGTGTCATTTCATCGCGAAGAATTTCTATCACCTGTCGACCCCCATCATCTCCAGCCGCCGCCATCGCATAAAGAAACGATCGTCCGCTAAACGCCATCTGTGCACCTGCTACTTTACTACGAACCACATCCAGACCGGTGCGTATACCACTATCAATCATGATCGTTAGCTTTTGTTGTATTTCCGGATCAAGCTGTTGCAAGGCATGAATACTGGAAGGCGCGGCATCTAATTGTCTGCCACCGTGATTAGAAACGATCACACCGTCGATACCCGCATCATAACAACGCTGAATATCATCGCTATGCTGTAAACCTTTTATCACCAATGGACCCTGCCATAATTCGCGTATCTGCTTGATACGTTCCAATGTCACACCGGGCATGAAGAATTGAGTCAGGAATTCGCCAAGGTGTTTCACGTTTTTTAAATCACCATAAGGCGCAAGATTAATAAAACGCGGTATGCCTTGTTGTAAGGTTTTTACTAACCATGCTGGTCGCGTCAAAGTTTGCGCAATAATTTTTGGTGTAAAGGTAAATGGCAAGATTAATCCATTCTTTAATTCTTTATCACGTTTGGCACCGACCGGGATATCGACTGTAATCACCAATACCTTAAAGCCGGCATTTTTGACTCGTTCAATTAAATCCTGCATCACACTACGATCACGTGGGACATAAAGTTGATACCAAGCGACATCCGGTGCGAGTTTAGCGATTGTTTCCAATGGCGTGGTACCCATCGTGCTTAAGGTATAAGGGATATTCGCCTGTTTTGCCGCGCGTGCCAGATGGCTCTCAGCATGCGGCCACATCATATTAGACAAACCGACTGGTGAGATACCGACACCTAAATCATAACGGTGATTAAATAATTCGCACGACGTATCCACCTGACCAACATCAGTCAGATAACGTGGACACAATAAAACCTGACTCAGATCCGAACGATTACGTGACAGGGACTTCTCTTCGCTAATACCACCGGATAAATAATCCCAGGCAAAACCAGGCATGCGTTTTTTTGCCCGCTGTTCCATATCGAAGATCGAGGGTAATCCCGGGTTATATTTCATGTCTGATTACTTTTTATAGTTTTAACAGATGAACCAGGATTAAGCCTAGCATGCCAAGTGCAGTGAGGTAATAGATCAATGGCAACAGCGTGCGTCGTAATGTCGCACCCTCCTGACCGAGCAGTCCGACCGTCGCCGAGGCCGCCACGACATTGTGAATCGCGATCATGTTTCCAGCAGCCGCACCGACTGCCTGTAACGCGACAATCAATGCCGTTGTGATACCCAGACTTTCTGCTACAGAAAACTGAAACTGTGTGAACATCAGGTTGCTCACCGTATTACTGCCAGCAATAAATGCACCCAATGCACCGATTACCGGTGCAAACAATGGCCACACCTCACCCACATGAACCGATACCCACTGTGCCAATGTAATCGGCATACTGGCAATATCAAGACCATTTATGCCGGAGTTAATATAGATACGTACCATCGGGACAGTGAAAATAAGAACGAAACCGGCGCTAACTAATGTGATCGTTGATTCATGCAAGGCATGTTGATATTTTCTTACCGACATACCATGTAGTAGGATAGTCAAAAGCGACACCAACAACAATATAAAGGCAGGTAAATACAGCGGCGTAGTGGATGCTGAGATAGCAGTGCCTAGAATATTATTCCAACTTATCTTTACCAGCTTTAACCAATCACCCATGCCGAGTTCCGGCAAACGTGTCAGTACCAGTAAAATCACCACCAACTGATAAGGTAACCATGCGCGCAACACAGTCATCGATCGTATCGGTATGGCTTCATTTGTTTCTAACTTACCCAACCAGTGTGACGGCCAATATTCACGCTGCGGAAAATCCCAATGATCGTTTGGCATTAGGAAACCCGTCTTGATTGCGAGCACTACCAGACCAACACCTATCAATGCGCCCAGTAATGATGGAAACGCCGGCCCAAGAAAATAACCGGTCAAAAAATACGGCACGGTAAAGGCCAAGCCACCGAATACTGCAAACGGCAAGATAGCCAGTCCTTCAGTCCAGGAACGATTTGCGCCGAAGAAACGTGTCATCATCATTACCATCAGGGTCGGCATTAATGTACCGACGATGGCATGCAACATCGCCGCATAGATTGTCACCTGCTGGATAAATACTTCCATCGAAACGTCCCCTATAACGGCTGTATTCTCAAGTCCATTTTGCACACCGATCAATATCGGTGTACCAACCGCGCCAAAGGTTACCGGCGTACTTTGCACCATCATGCCGAGCATGACCGCAGTCATCGCTGGAAAACCAAGGGCAACCAACAATGGTGCAACAATGGCAGCCGGTGTTCCAAAGCCGGACGCCCCCTCAATAAAACTACCGAACAGCCAGCAAATAATAATTAACTGAATACGTCGATCACTCGAGATATCCGAGAAGCCTTGCCGAATCACATGCACCGCACCGGAATGTTTCAAGGTATTCAATAGCAGAATCGCAGCAAAGATGATGAACAGAATATTAAAGGTAATGAACAGACCTTGTATCGCTGAAGCAAGGATATTGGAAACAGACATCTGCCAGGCAAAGCTGCCAATCAGCGCAGTTAAGATGAACACGAATGGCATCGCTAACCGAGCTGGAAATCGAAACCCTACCAGCATGGTACCAGCAGATAGGATGGGTAGTATTGCTAGCAAAGCTTGCAGGTTGATACTCATAATTCACGATTTGAAAACAAAAAATAAAATATTTTGTATTTTTGCTTTTAGAATTGAACTATAAGAATAAATTCAAATAACCCAGATTATGTCTCTTTAAGCTATTCGATGAGTAATACTAAAGTTATAGTGTTATTAAATTGAAAGATTTAGTTCGTGCTTCTGATTTAAGCAGCTTTATCAATTAAATGTATAGCAGCACTATCAACGCTTGAACTTGCATATATTCCTAGTTCTCTTCTTGATGCTTCGTATTCAAGCTCGCTAATAAATTCATTTACAACATCAGCTTCACGATCCTCCAACTTTGAAGGCGTTTGTATCAGCAACTCACATTCTTCAGGAGGAAAAAGATTATCTAAATTATCTCTTAATCTATCTAGTTGCCATAATTTGCTCTGGGCACGAACTAAACTGTGCTGAATAGATTTTATATCTGAAATTGCATCAAAATGCGCAGCATAATTATGTGAAACAAAACCAAAACTAATAGGAACACCAGAGCCTGTAATTGCTACTTTTTTGTCAAAGCAATGCGCTAAATCAACATTTTTAACTCTTACCGCATCTATAATACTTTTTCTCCACGACTCTGGAGCAGATATATTAGGCTTTATACTATTTACTCTTTCTGAATCAAGAGAAACACTAAAAGAGGAACAATATGAAGCAGCTATCATTAAAGCTTCTTCAATGTTTTCAGCAACTGAAGAATTCACGTTGTTTAAATAGAACCCTCCAAGAGGGGGAGTCCATTCGGTAGTTAATGATTTGTTTAAATAAAATTCTTCAGCAGAATTGACGCAAATAGACAAAGCATCAGAAATTTTACTGCCGAACTCATTTCCATAAACTTTTTTTAATTTTGAAGCTGATATTAATTTTGCAGCAACTAATGCTTTATCTACACCTTGAATTATTGCACCAATAGTTATTCTCTCTCCAGAGAGCAATATTGGCTCAACCTGAATGCTCCTCCACGAAAATGGATAGTTTGGCAACTTTGGAAATTTATTATTCACTTTATTTTTATCTTATTTTTTTTATTGGCAAATAGCTCTTGTTGTTTAAGACCTATATTTGCAGATATTATTTCTCTCAAATTATTAGAGCGCTTGATAAGATAATCCGAAAATTTATCAAACAATAAATCTGCGCTACTAATGATATCAGTATCTGGATTTACAAGTTCTTTAACTTCCTCCCAATCAATAGTTTTTATAGTCTCGACAACTTGCATTGCCTTTTCTCTAATTTGATACTTTTCAAACTCAGATTTATCTTTTATAAGTATTTGAAATAATTTATTGTTGATTGGTTGCGATTCTGTAATATATTCGGGCATGGCGTCATCGTGATCAAAAATTGAAAACTTACTATTCCCTTCAAACAATATGTTTTTGGGTAACCTATCACGATTTGCAATCCATTCATCGAACACTGCACATGGAATTACGGCATCCCATAATAATAATTCCTGAATATAATTGTTAATTTGAAATGCAGGTTCGTTATTGCTAATTAAACCAAACGCAATATTGTCATGGTTTGATTTTTCACTCAGTTCACTGCTTGCTACATATACATAGCAGGGTTGATCAATTGGTATGTTTAATACGCTAGCTAATACTGCGCAAATAGCTTCTTTTACTATGTCCTCATTATTAAGCAATTTTATAAATGCCTTACGATGTCGTATGTCTTCTCCTTGAGAGTGCAAATAAACAGTACCATGATAAGTTCTACCTTTTCTATTTGGCACCAACTGTACGCCTGGCACAGCTGATGTCCAAATTACTCGTTTGCTAGAACTACTCATGATTTCAACCGTTTATATCTATAATATTTAACTAATTAGCCTAAATCTTCATTTTAGAGCACAGACTCAGATAGCTATTATTTTAGGACAAAAACTGCTGTTTGTACGTGAACTTTAATAATGAAAAATTCACAGTAAAACTGATTATATTTGTTATTTAAAACAAATAGTTATTAAAATAATAAATGTATATGGAATTACAATTAATTACTAAAATTTTAGTCGTCAATGAACGAGCGCAAATAGCTAAAGTAAATTTTCAAAAGCTTTAGTTAACTCTATACTGGTGCGGGCAAATCCGTCTCACCCATTAACCATTCATCAATACCGGCTGCGGCACTTCGACCCTCGGCAATTGCCCAAACAATCAAACTCTGACCACGGCGCATATCACCAGCAGCAAACACACCATCAACACTGGTCATCCATGTCTTGGGATCGGCAATCACATTACCACGTTGATCCAGTTCACAACCGAGTTGTTCAAGTAAGCCCTGCTTTTCCGGCCCAAGAAAACCCATAGCTAATAACGCCAGATCACAGGGAATTTCTTTTTCGCTACCCGCAACTTCTTCAAAACTCATACGGCCATCAACATTCTTTAATTCAACATCGACCAATTGCAAGGCTTTAACATTGCCATTGCCGTCATCAATGAATTTTTTCGACGAGACCGAGTAAACACGTTCCACGCCTTCTTCATGCGCAGACGCTGTTCTGAAGATGCGTGGCCATTCTGGCCAGGGGTTATCAATCGCACGCGTTTGTGGTGGCTTGGGCATAATCTCTAACTGATGCACGGAGGCACAGCCCTGACGATTTGAAGTACCCAAACAATCGGCACCGGTATCACCACCACCTATAATGATGACATGTTTACCTTCTGCAGATATAAACGTATCCGGTTGCTCATCGCCTTCACAGAGTCGATTCTGCATCGGCAGGTATTCCATCGCTTGGTGGATACCATTCAGTTCGCGTCCTTCAATAGGCAAGTCACGACGCTCACAAGCACCTCCGGTTAATAACACCGCATCGAAATCGTTTTTCAGATCATCAATAGCGATATCAATCCCGACGTTAGCATTGGTCTTGAATTTCACACCTTCTGCTTCCATTTGCTCAAGACGTCGGTCTAATACTTTCTTTTCCATTTTAAATTCGGGAATACCATAGCGTAATAAACCACCAATACGATCATCACGCTCAAATACCGTTACATCATGCCCTGCACGAGCAAGCTGCTGAGCTGCAGCAAGCCCAGCCGGGCCGGAACCTATAACCGCAACGCTTTTACCGGTTAACTTTTCCGGTGGCATGGGTTTCACCCAACCGTTTTCCCAGGCCTTATCAATGATCGAAATCTCTACCGCTTTAATCGTCACTGGATCATCATTGATACCTAATACACAAGATCCTTCACAAGGAGCGGGACACAAGGTACCGGTAAACTCCGGAAAGTTGTTGGTCGCATGTAAGCGTGTAATCGCATCATGCCATTGATCGCGATAGACCAGGTCATTCCAGTCCGGGATTAAATTACCCAACGGACAGCCTTGATGACAAAACGGAATACCGCAATCCATACAGCGCGCCGCTTGTTCTTTTAACGGTGCAACCGGCCACGGTTGCATGACCTGTTTGTAGTCTTTCAGGCGTTCATCAACCGGGCGGTACGGTTGTTTCTCTCTTTCGTATTCAATAAACCCGGTAACCTTACCCATGAGCGGCCTCCATTACAGCTTCGTCTTCCGGCATACCGGTTTCACGCGCTTTCTTAATTGCAGCAAGCACACGCTTGTAGTCTTTCGGCATGACTTTTACAAATTTTTTCATTTGATTATCCCAATCATCCAATATGCGCTTTGCCACAGTGCTCTGCGTATATTGCTGATGATTTGTTAATAGTGTTTTCACGGTTTCAATATCTTCATCGCTATCAATCGCATCCAAATCCACCATGGCTTGATTACAGCGGATAGCGAAGTCATCGTCTTCATCGAAGACGTAGGCAACACCGCCTGACATACCGGCAGCAAAGTTGCGGCCGGTCTTACCAATAATCACGACACGACCGCCGGTCATGTATTCACAACCGTGATCACCGACGCCCTCAACCACAGTATTTACGCCGCTGTTTCTGACACAGAAACGTTCACCAGCGATACCGCGAAAATAGGCCTCGCCTTGAGTCGCGCCATATAACACGACGTTACCTACTAGGATGTTTTCTTCCGGTACAAACGTCGAGTGGCGTGGCGGATAATTGATAATCTTGCCACCGGACAGGCCTTTACCTATGTAATCATTGGCATCCCCTTCCAGTGTTAACGTGACACCTTTAGGCAGAAACGCGCCAAAGCTCATGCCCGCTGATCCATTAAAGTGGATGTTTATTGTGTCTTCAGGCAAGCCTTCCGAACCATAACGCTTGGTAATTTCATAACCTAGTATCGTACCCACCGTTCGGTTGGTGTTGACGATAGGTAATATGGCATTAACCGGTTCTTTCTTTTCCAGCGCGTTTTTACACAGTGGAACAATGGTTGTCACATCCAGTGATTCTTCCAGGCCATGATCCTGTTTGTTCACACAGTAGATTTCATCACCTGGTTTAGGCGTAGCTTTATAAAGTATCTTCGAATAATCCAACCCTTTCGCCTTCCAGTGATCAACGGCCTTACGTGTGTCGATACGATCAACCTGTCCGATCATTTCATCGATAGTACGAAAACCCAGTTCCGCCATGTATTCGCGCACTTCTTCGGCAATATATTTGAAGAAGTTCTCAACAAACTCTGGCTGGCCACTAAACTTCTTGGTTAGTTCAGGGTTTTGCGTGGCAACACCAACTGGACAAGTGTTCAAATGACATACGCGCATCATGATACAGCCCATTACCACCAATGGTGCGGTCGAGAAACCAAACTCTTCTGCACCAAGTAATGCGGCAATCACAACATCACGTCCGGTTTTTAACTGACCATCGGTTTGCACGACGATGCGATCGCGCAAGCCATTCTGGATTAATACCTGTTGTGTTTCAGCAAGCCCAAGCTCCCATGGCAAACCTGCGTGTTTCAGTGAGCTCATGGGCGATGCACCGGTACCACCATCATAACCGGAAATAAGTACGACGTCAGAGTGTGCTTTCGCAACACCTGCGGCTACCGTGCCGACACCGACTTCCGCTACTAGCTTTACATGAATACGTGCCTCCGGGTTCGCGTTTTTTAAATCGTGAATGAGCTGGGCCAAATCCTCAATCGAATAAATATCATGATGCGGCGGCGGCGAGATTAAGCCAACGCCTGCGGTTGAATGTCGGACTTTGGCTATCCACGGATACACTTTAGGGCCAGGTAATTGACCGCCCTCTCCGGGCTTGGCACCCTGCGCCATTTTAATTTGAATATCATCTGCATTGACCAGATATTCACTAGTCACGCCAAAGCGACCGGATGCAACCTGTTTAATCGCGCTACGTCTTGAATCACCGTTTTCATCCGGGGTAAATCGGTCCGGGTCTTCACCACCTTCACCGGTATTGGATTTACCGCCAATACGATTCATCGCGATTGCCAGCGTTTCATGCGCCTGCTTGCTGATGGAACCGTATGACATTGCACCCGTTGAAAAACGTTTCATGATGTTTTCAATCGGTTCCACTTCATCAATGGATATCGGTTTACTGGCTGCTTTAAATTCAAACAAACCACGTAAGGTGGCAAGGTTCTCACTCTGGTTGTTTACCGATGAGGTATATTCCTTGAATATTTCATACTGACCGGAACGCGTCGCGTGCTGTAATTTAAATACGGTATTCGGGTTAAAAAGATGGTACTCGCCATCACGACGCCACTGGTATTCACCGCCCCATTCGAGATCCGGGTTTTTCACTTCACGATCCGGGAAGGCATTATGGTGACGACGCTGAACTTCCTCAGCAACCACATCAAGACCAATGCCGCCGATACGTGACGCAGTCCAGGTAAAGTATTTATCAACAAATTCTTTTTCCAAACCAATTGCTTCAAAGATTTGTGCGCCTCGATAAGACTGCACAGTAGAAATGCCCATCTTCGCCATGGTTTTAATCAGGCCCTTGTTAACGGCCTTGATAAAGTTTTGTACCGCCTGCTGATGTTCCATTTGCGGAATGTGTCCCTTACCAATTAAATCACCTAGCGATTCAAAGGCAAGATACGGATTCACACAGCCGACGCCATAACCTAGCAGCACCGCAAAATGATGCACTTCCCGTGGTTCTCCAGACTCAAGCACAATACTGATCTTTGCACGCGTGCCTTTGCGAATTAAATGATGGTGTACACCAGCTACCGCCATTAACGCAGGTATGGCGGCATGCTCTGCGTCAATATTTCGATCAGACAGAATCATATAGATGTAACCATCTTCAATCGCTTTATCTGCAGCCGCGCAAACTTGTTTTAAGCCTTCGTCCAATCCCTTACCACCGTCAACGACTTTGTAAGTGATCGGAATCACTGTAGATGTAAAACCCGGCATATCCATATCACGAATGCTGGCCAGTTCTTCATTAGTGATCACTGGCGATTTCAATTTAATCTGACGACAGTGTTCCGGACTCGCGACCAGCGGATTGCATTCTTTGCCAATGGTTGAACCGACCTGCGTGACCAGTTCTTCACGAATACCGTCTAACGGCGGGTTAGTGACCTGCGCAAACAGCTGCTTAAAGTAATCGTAAAGCAAACGTGAACGATTGGATAACACAGCTAATGACGCATCCGTACCCATTGAACCGGTTGGTTCGAGTCCATCGCGCGCCATCGGCGCCATCAATATTCTTAAATCTTCATGCGTGTAGCCAAACGCCTGTTGACGTTGTAATAAGGTATCGGCATCGATGCCTTGTGTTTGTTTCGGATGCGGGAGGTTTTCGATTGGCATCATGTTTTCTTTTAACCAATCGCCGTAAGGGTTTTCGTTAACAAATTCCTGTTTGATTTCTTCATCATCAATGATCCGACCCTGTTTGGTGTCGACCATAAAGATGCGTCCGGGAGTGAGACGACCTTTGCTGAGTACGTTCTCTGGTGCCACTTCCAGTACGCCGACTTCCGATGCCATAATCACCATGTCATCTTTGGTGACGTAATAACGTGATGGACGCAGGCCATTTCGATCCAGTACTGCACCCATGACTTCACCATCGGTGAAGGCAATGGAAGCCGGACCGTCCCAGGGCTCCATTAAACATGAATGGTATTCATAGAATGCTTTACGTTGTTCATCCATGGTTTCATGTCCGGCCCAGGCCTCAGGGATCATCATTAACACGGCATGAGGTAAGGGACGTCCTGCCATATGCAAAAATTCCATGACGTTATCGAAGGTTGCGGAGTCACTGCCGCCTTCGATGACAATCGGAAACAGTTTTTGTAAGTCGTCACCAAACAGTTCAGATTCACACAATGCCTCACGCGCTTTCATCCAGTTAGCATTACCACGCGCGGTATTGATCTCGCCATTGTGCGCAACGTAGCGGAACGGATGCGCCAGACGCCATTCAGGAAATGTATTAGTCGAAAAGCGCTGATGGACTAATGCCATTGCAGATTCAACATCTGGATCGCCTAATTCAGGAAACATCGGTTCAATCTGACTGCCCGTTAACATGCCTTTATAAACAAAGGTTCGGTAAGATAACGATGGAATATAAAACAGGTGCTTTTCCGTCAGGTCTGAGTTCCAGACAGCATGTTCAATACGTTTACGGATGACATAGAGTTTTCGATCAAAGGCACTGGAATCAATGCCCTCTTGTTTACCAATAAAGATCTGTTTAAAACTCGGTTCATCCTGTTTTGCTGATGGACCTAATAATGAATCATCGGTTGGTACGTGACGCCAACCCAGGAATTGTTGTCCTTCTTCTTCAATAATTTTTTCAAATAAGTTCTGACAATGTTTGGACTGCTCTTCATCAACTGGAAGGAAGACCATGCCCGCGCCATAGCTGTCATTTTCAGGTAATTCAATGCCCGACTCTTTGCAAACACGCTGGAAAAATTTATCCGGTTTTTGCAACAGAATGCCGACACCGTCGCCGGTGTTTTCTTCGCAACCGCATGCACCTCTGTGCAACAGGTTTTTTAATATCACGAGGGCATTATCGACAATCGTATGCGATTTAACGCCTTTGATATTAACGACAAATCCTACGCCACAGGAGTCGTGTTCAGTTGAAGGGTCGTAGAGACCAGTTTGCTCTGACGGTTGCGTCATAATTATTTTCTCAAATTTAATGGTTGAAATACTGCCATTATGGTGGCTTCGACACACATAATGCTTTGGGAATTACATCCTGAGATCGTCCTGATAAAGCTAATGTTATCGTTATTATTCTCGTCTTCTGCCAGCTGACAAAAGGACGAAAATTATAAATCAAGGCTACTATTTATGTCACGGTGCAACATAATATTTCAGTGCTGCTGTCCATATTCATAAAAAACGGAAATTTCAGGACAATTAGCTACATTTAGCGTAATTTAGCCTAATTTAACTACTATTTTACAGATTTTATGTGTGTCAAAGTGATGGCTTCGCAAGCAGTTCCTTCAGACTTTTTATTGATCGCGGCCATGGCGCCATTTTTCTCGCCCTTTCTGGCAGGGCAGTAATGGCCTCAGCAGCTTTATCCCGGTCATCATAAATACCGTAGATCAACACATGCCAGGGCTTACCTTTATTGGTGGTCATGAGTTCTATGATGTCGTCAGTGTTTCCTGAAAATGAGCGCAGATAGAAATCAATCGTCTGTTTTTCGTTAGCACCGATGAGTTGAATCACATAATGACTGTCGTCCTGTTTTGATAACCAGTCGTTGTCATTTACAGGAAGCTCATCATTTAACTCTTCAACAACAGGATCGGGTGATGTTAGCTTTTCTTCCTGCCCAGCCTCCAAGGTGATCTGTTCTTCAGTGTCGACCTCTTCAACAACGCTAGTCGTTTTGGTTTCATCTATTAATACGATTTCGTTTTTGCTTTCCTGCGGAGGCGAGGTCATCGCCATTTCGATATTCGATAAGATCGGCTCCGTCACATCCTCTGCTTGAATATCCATTGCTATATCAGATTTGGCATCCTCAGCTAATTCCGGAATTACCGGCGTTGATAGTTGTTCTATGCTGACAGGTTCCGGTTCAATATCAGCGGGTTCAGGTTCATCAATATTTTTTAATTCGTTTAGCTGTGCATTGTGTTCCTGTTTTGGTAAATCAAGTTTGATTGTTTGTTTAGCAGTTTCCGTCTCAGTTCGATATAGCAAACTGGTCATGCCAATGGATAATAAAACTAATGCCAACGTTACCATTCCAATCATCTTGTATTTGCTTAAAAAGCCAAGGTTTAACTTAAATGATCGTTGAGGTTCCTTGTCTTGTTTTTCTACCGGGTCTTGTCGATATTGCTCGGCCAACAGATTGATTCTTCCGGGCAAGCCATGCGAGATACGGTGGATTTGTTTAATGGTTTTATCATCATAGAGCTTGTTTTCGCCAATCAGATCGTCAGTATAACGATGGTGAATATATTGTATCGTTTGCTTTTCCGAGAAGCTTGGCATTTCAATGATATGCAGACTTCTATTATCGCTTTCTTCAATACCCAGTTCGGCTAACCTATCCAGAAAAGAGGGTTCACAAAATAAACATAAATGAAGTATCGGTTGCTGGTTCTGTGAGTTTATTTTTTCAAATAAAAATGAAAAAACTTCATCGCTCAATAGATCGGTATCATCGATCAATAATGCAGGTATTTGCTGCTTGCTCTCACAACGCGCCAGCCACTGCTCCAAATCACTGAGTGTAGGCGCTGGTTCAGTCTCATTGTTACTGGAGATATCAAGGATGACTTCCAGTACATGCTGTTGCGTTGCCGTTGCGTTGCCGATTAACTTTTTTAGAATAAGACTGGATTGCTCTTGCGTTTCCAGCTCATTACACAGCGAGGTTTTGCCTATGTCCTTATCACCTTTGATGATAATCAGGTGATTACTGTACTCGAGCAAATGTAAAATCAGCTCTATCCGATGAGTCAGTTCTGGTGTTTTAAAGTATGTATGCTGTGGCTGAATATTCATATGTTATGGTAACGATTGAATCAAACCACCTGCTTAATTCTTTTTAACTCGGCCAAGGCAAATCGATCAGTCATGCCGGCAACATAATCAGCGATCAATCTTGATTTACCCAAGGTATCGTTTTCTTTTTCTGCTTGTTCAATCGAAGCCTGTAAATCCTGACTTAACAAAGCCGGCTTTTCCATATAAGCATCAAACAATATTTTGACCGTCTGTTTGGCATCATCCGCCATCTTTTGTACTCGCTCATGCTGATACAAATTTTTTCTGAGGAACTGTTTTAGTTGTATATGTAGTTGATAGATATCCTGACTCATACCAATCAAGGGTTTGCTCAGTTCTCTGACTTGTTCGATAGATTGCGGATTAGCTTCACTGATATTGGCATGGCTCACTTCGATCAAATCACTAACCACAAAATTGATCATGCGGCGAATAATTTCATTCCTGAGTCTGCGTTCATCCAGTGTTTCCCATTTTTCAGTTACCAAACAATATTGCATTTCCAGCAATTCACACTCTCTTAATTGATCGATCGTTAGCAGTCCAGCACGAAGTCCATCATCGATATCATGATTATTATAGGCAATGGCATCAGCGATATTCGCAATCTGCGCCTCAAGCCCTGGCTGTTTGTTATTGAGGAAACGTTGACCCAACTCGCCTAATTCCCTGGCATTATTTTTCGAGCAGTGTTTCATGATGCCCTCCCTGGTTTCAAAGGTCAGGTTTAAGCCTGGAAAATCCGCATAGCGACTTTCAAGCAAATCAACGATCCTTAGCGACTGTAAATTATGTTCAAAGCCACCATAATCACGCATGCATTTATTTAGCGCGTCCTGCCCCGCGTGACCAAATGGCGTATGACCAAGGTCATGTGCCAGGCAAATGGCCTCAGTTAGGTCTTCATTGAGTTTTAACGCGCGGGCAATGGTTCTGCCAATCTGGGCGACTTCAATTGAGTGTGTCAGTCTGGTGCGAAACATATCGCCTTCATGATTAACAAAGACCTGAGTTTTGTATTCCAACCTGCGAAAGGCAGAGGAGTGGATTACACGATCGCGATCGCGTTGATATTCATTTCTGTATTGCGCCTGTTGATCCTTGTATAACCTGCCTTTGGATGATTCAGAATGGGCAGCATAAGTGGCAAGTGGCAAAGACAAGGTAAATTCCTTACTGCAAATATTTTTCTATTGTTTCGGTTAATGCTTCTGACGAATAATCCGCTGTAATTAAGGCATTACCAACGCTGTTTAACAAGATTAAATACACCACTCCGTCCTTGGCTTTTTTATCCACTTTCATGTTTTCAAGCATTTGTTCAAGCGTAACGCTTTGATGCACCTTGGTAGGTAACCCCGCTTTTTCAATGATTGACTCTACACGATACAGATTATCTTCTTCAATCAGTCCGAGTCGCACAGACAAGTCGGTCGCCATCAACATACCACAGCCTACCGCCTCGCCGTGTAACCAGTGCTGATAGGATAAACCGGTTTCTATCGCATGCCCAAAAGTATGACCAAAGTTTAAAATAGCACGTAAACCTGATTCCCTTTCATCCTCTGCAACGACTTCTGCCTTATTAATACAAGAACGCTCGATAGCATAAGTCAATGCGGCTTCATCGCGTTGAACCAGTTTCTCAATATTTTCTTCCAACCAGATAAAGAATAGTTCATCCCTGATTAGCCCGTATTTTATGACTTCTGCCAGACCAGCAGAGAGTTCACGGTCGGGTAAAGTATGCAGTACATCGGTGTCAGCTATTACGGCCTGTGGCTGATAAAAAGCGCCTATCATATTTTTTCCCAATGCATGGTTGACCGCGGTTTTCCCTCCGACAGAAGAATCCACCTGCGCCAGTAAGGTTGTGGGAATCTGAACAAAGTTGACACCTCGTTGATAACAGGCTGCAACAAAACCGGTCAAATCACCAATGACTCCGCCACCCAAGGCAATTAATGTGCATGTTCGACTGTATTTGTTTTCTAGCAGTCGACTAATAATAAGTTCAAGATTAGCCAGTGACTTGGTTTTTTCGCCGTCTGGTAAAATGTAGGTATCGTAATCCAGATGCTCAACAAATCTTTCAACTTTTTCCAGATAATGTTTTGCTACTACATCATTAGTTACAATGAGCACTTGCTGACTGTTGATATGCTTATTAATCAACTCTGAATTATCAAGCGTCTTGCCACCTATATAGATAGGATAACTACGCTCGGCTAATGCGACATTAATTGTTTTCATCAATTTTAATCCGTTGTAACGCTTCCTTAACGATTTGATTCACACTGAGTTTATCAGTGTTGATGATCGTATCGGCTGTTTCCAGATATAGTGGTTCTCTGTCTGCCAGGATATCCTTAATCGTCTGGAGCCTATCTTCTGTTTGTAATAGTGGTCGACGTTTATCCGCCTGTGTCCGGCGAAACAGTTTTTCCGGACTGGATTTCAAATAAATAACAAAGCTATTACTGTTATTAAATAAATTGCGATTTGTTACATTTAATACTACGCCGCCACCTGTCGATAGTACTATATCAGTCAAATTTAACAGTTCAGCCAACATATCTGTTTCCCTTTTGCGGAAACCTTGCTCGCCTTCAATCTCAAATATCCATGGGATATCGGCACCTGTTTTCTTTTCAATCTCACAGTCAGAGTCATAAAAGTCCCGGTTAATCTTCTTTGCCAGCTGTCTGCCAATGGTTGTTTTACCTGCTCCCATTGGTCCTATGAAAATAATATTTTTATGACTTTCCATAAGTATGAGTTTTTAACATAGCAAATAAAAAAGGGATGATACCCTAACGGGTAGCATCCCTATAATTTTACTACCTGTATTATTGTTATTAAATGGTAAGGCTATCTTTAAGAATTTTGGGTGTAATAAAAATCAACAATTCGTTTTTTGATGTTTCAGTAGATTCCCGCTTAAACAGGAATCCTACGTATGGCAAATCACCAAAGAAAGGTGTCCTGTCAATGGCTTGTCTGTCTGAAGAAGTATAAACCCCGCCAAGTACGACTGTCTCACCGTTATCAACCAAGACCTGAGTCGCAACGCTATTAGTATTAATTGCGGGTACACCAAGTACCTGGGTAGAACTTACGGTATCTTGATTAACCTGAATATCCATAATTATAGTATCATCCGGTGTAATTTGAGGCGTTACCCTTAGGCTCAACACAGCATCCTGGAATGCTACAGCAGTCGCACCACTTGATGATGCTTCCTGAAAGGGAATTTGCACACCGGACTCAATAAGTGCTTCAGTTTGATTTGCAGTAATCACTCTTGGACTCGCAATGTCCTCACCACGACCTTCGGCGATGAGTGCCGATAGCTCTAGTTGAAGTAGATAAGATCCAACTTTACCAATCGCAAGTGCTAAAGAACTAGCGTCAGTAGGTACAGCAGGTAAATCAACAATTAAGTTTTCGTTTGTACCATTATTAAATGAAGTTGGGACACCAAAGTTATTGTTGCCAATTTGACCACCACCTAGCAACACAACAGGACTATCGTCACCTTGTATCGTACCCCCAGAATTGTCCCTGGTAGTATCAATTGTACCTATACCTTGTTGTTTTGATGACTTACTGTAGCCAAATCTCACACCAACGTCTTTTGCGAAAGATTCATCGGCATTAACAATACGCGATTCAATCAAAACTTGCCTAATCGGTATATCGAGTTCTAAGACGAGAGCTCTAATCGACTCCAGACTTGCAGAAACATCCTGCACAATAAGCGTGTTCGTTCTTTGATCAATAGATACTGTTCCACGTTCGGATAAAAGATTGTTTTGCTCTGCTTGAATTAAACCGACCAGATCCTGAGCATCTGCATAATTTACCTGAATGAATTCGGTACGCAATGGCGCCAACTCTTCTATCTGACGATTAGATTCCAACTCTAACCTTTCTCTGGCAGCTATTTCTTCCTGTGGGGCAACCATAATGACATTACCCGATTGACGCATGCCTAATCCACGAGATTTAAGAATAATGTCCAAAGCTTGATCCCAAGGCACATTTTTTAATCGTAAAGTAACATTCCCGCTAACTGCATCACTGGTCACCATATTCAAACCAGTAAAATCGGCAATTAACTGTAATACTGCTCGTACTTCAATATTCTGGAAATTCAGCGATAGACGCTCTCCGGTAAAACCAAACTCGTCTTTCTTTTGTTCTTCAATCTCTTCCTTGCTAAGTGCTTTAAATTCTATGGTATATAAATTATCTGACTGATACGCCAAGTGGTCATAATCTTCATTCACAGCGGTAATGGTCATGCGGACGTTATTTCCGCTAGACGTTGTATCTATTTCTTTCACTGGTGTAGCAAAATCAACTACATCCAGTTTTCTATCAAGATTTGAAGGCAACTGAGTATCAATAAAGTCGACAACAACCTTACCCGCTTCTACACCCATATCTACGGGAATTGAAGGATCGGATAACTCAACAATTACTCTCCCTTCTCCATCTACACCCCGTCGAAAATCAATATTCTTTATTCCGGAGTCAGAGGACACATATGAAGTTGTTCCACGAGAGGGAGTCTCTGACTCAGTGGCCACTACGCCTCCGTCAAGATTTAAAACGACTTCATTACCTGAAACATCGAGTGTATAAGAAACAGATTTCGTCAAATTGATAACTACACGTGTTCTACCAGCTGCTTCAACGGCATTAAGACTATTAGCGATACCAATACCAATCGTATGTGATTTTTTTGATAGATTTAAAGATACGCCTGGAAAATCCAACGCGATTCTCGCAGGGTTATCAATAGTAAAATTTAAGGGTTCAGTATCTAGCGGCTCTGAAAGTAATAATTTAATCTGAGCCCGATCTCCAGGCAAAGAAGCAAAGCTAACATCATCCAAACTAGCTGCATGGACCATGCTTGTATTAATTATGAATCCTAAAAATAATAGAATTAAATTAAATGGCTTGGTAAACATAGTATTCATGGTCATGTAACCTTTGGTATTTGATTTTTTTGTGTTACTTGAAATCATCTTTTTTACCCCACTGATTCCGATCACTATTCGATAAGGGCCAGTGCGGCCTCTCTTTCTTCCCATCTTCCATTACTGTCTTGCACAATTTCTCGCAATTCAATTCTGTCTTCATATATATTTGTAATCTTGCCTATATTGGCTCCAACATAATTACCAACTTTCACTCTATGTACTACACCATCTGGATCCAGAACTATGGCCCAGTTGTTATTTTCATTATCTATAGTCCCAACCATTCTTAAACTATCAAGCTCGAACTGCTCCAGTTCTTCCCGGTTACGATTGCGTATTTCTCTTTCCATTTCTTCTGTTAAACCATCATCGACAGCAGCATTATCAGAGATTGATGGCTTATCAATAATATAAAAAGGCTTGAATGGATTTTTTCTACCTAACTGACCAGACTCATAGGCATAAGCTTCATAAGGTTTAATCTCAGGTAATGGTTCAATCCTGCCACCGGATCTGGCCATAATCTCAGAAACTTCTTGTTCGATATCACTTATATCCTGTGACACACAACCTTGAATAGTTGTAAGAAAAAACAATACAAGACATACTTTGATAAGGCTTTTAATAATGATATTTGTAAAAATCATTTAATCAGTTCTCTTCAAGTGCTCTGTATGTTTTAGCTATCGCAGTCATTTGGAGCAAATTATCGTCTCCTTCATTCCCAGGAATAGCTTTGATATTGATATCATGAGTAGTAACAATACGCGGTAAAGCTGCTATGCCACTTACAAATTCACCAAATTGGTGATAATCGCCAACAACAGATATGCTAATTGGTAATTCTGCATAAAATTCTCTTGGACTCTCTCCTCTTGGCTGAAAAAGTTTAAACTCAAGCCCGGAAGAGAGGCCGGTTTGTGAAATGTCGATCAACAAACCCGCAACTTCAGTTTGATTGGGAAGTTGGCGAACCATATCACCAAACGACTGCTCCATCTCTTTCATCTGCTCTTTTAAAGCATCCAGATTTGCCGCTTTTCTTTGTTTTCTGTCGAGAACTTCGACCTGTTCTCTTTCCGTATCTTTTAAGGAAGCGAGCTTTTCTCTTTGCTTGGTAACATCAAATTTCCATGCGCCAAATAGTATTAAAACAAACACTATCGCAAAAACCGCAAGTTTTACTGGTAGTGGCCACACTCCCGGATTGTTAGGATCAAGATTATTTATATCATCGATAATACTCATGCATCTTCATCCTTTGCTTGTGGTATGACTTGGGAAAATGTCATGGTGAAGCTGTTAACAGGTTTATTTCCTGCTACATTCGCTTCTTTAATTACTTTTAAATTAGGGTTTGTTAACCACTCAGAACTCTCCAGCTGTCGCATGAATGAGGATACACGTGCATTTGATTGGGCAAGGCCATTGATAGTTATCGTTGTTCCTTTCTGTTGGATATCTTTTACTGTAACTCCCTCAGGTAAGCTTGTTACCATTTCGTCAAATAAACGAACTATCAGTGGTCGATTACCCTGCAATTGCTCAATCGCACGCATTCTTGCAAGCAGTCTATCTTTCTCACGTTCAAGTTCTTTAATTTCTTCTATCTTCTTATCCACTACCTCAATCTGCTCATCAACATAGGCAATTCGTCTATCCTGAACTTCTATCAGCTGTAAATAATAAAAATGTACCAGTCCCCATATTCCTGCAGCGACAAGTGCTACAAAAGCGACTGAGATAACAAATTGATTCTGTAATTCTTTTCTGCGCGCTTCACGCCATGGTAACAGGTTAATCTTTGACATTAGCCATCTCCTCGCAAAGCCAAGCCACACGCAATCATCATTGCAGGTGCATCATTAGTCAGTGATTTGGCAGGAATTTTTGAAGCGACTGCCATGCTGGCAAAAGGATTAGCAATACTGGTACTGACATCAAGTTTCGATTCAACTAATTCGGCAATCCCGGGAATTGAGGAACAACCACCAGCAAGTATAAGTTGGTCGACATCACCGACCTGGCTTGAAGCGTAAAAAAACTGTAAGGCTCGACCAATTTGCGACGCCATATTCTCTTTGAAAGGTTCTAATACTTCAGGCTCGTAATTATCGGGCAGTCCACCCTGACGCTTGGCTAGTCCCGCCTCTTCGAAAGACAATCCATAACGACGCTGTATTTCTTCAGTCAGTTGCGCACCGCCAAAAGATTCTTCTCGTGAATAAATGGTTTTGAGCTTCTGCATGACACTGAAGGTAGTAATATTTGAACCAACATCTGCAACCGCAATAACTTCAGTAGAACTTCCTTCCGGCATGTCATCAGCAATTAAACCGACCGTATTCTCGATAGCAAAAGATTCAATATCGACAACCTTGGCTGTTAAACCACCAATTTCGATTGCTGCGACAACATTATCAACATTCTCACTTCTTGATGCAGCCAACAACACGTCGACACGTTCAGGGTTTTCCTCAGATTCACCAATCACTTCAAAGTCCATTGCCACTTCCTCTAACGGAAAGGGAATGTATTGATCCGCCTCGACCTGAATTTGATTTTCCAAATCATCATCAGATAAACCAGCGGGCATGGTAATGACTTTGGTAATGACTGAGGAGCCGGCAACGGCAATAGCGGCATGTTTGGTTTTGGTTCCGGCTTTTTTCACAGCTCGGGAAACCGCTTCGCCGACTTGTTCAATATCGTTGATCGTTTTTTCAGAGACAGAATTAGGAGGAAGTGCTTCGACAGCGTAACTTTCAACACGGAATTTATTGCCGCTGCGACTTAATTCAAGCAACTTTATTGCAGTTGCGCTAATATCGATACCCAAAATTGGCGGTGATTTTTTCTTAAGCGAAAACACTATTTTTTCCTTTTGGTCTCATTAGTTATATGCCATATGTATAATACAACATTAACTTACTCTGGCTACTATAGACAAGAGAAATTTAAAAAACAACAGGTTTTTGAACTTTTTTAATGTAATGGCTTCAAATTTACAATTAACTCAAAAAAACGGAACATATTGAGCAATTAAGATATTATCTACACAATATGTTGCGCTTTCTGTTTAACTTTCTGTTATTTATTCTGGTGCTGGGGATCATGACAATCGTCGCAGTGTCGGTTTATGTCGTTCCAGGCCTTCCAAATATCGAAACATTAAAAGATGTGAGGCTCCAGGTACCACTTCGCATTTATAGCAATGATTTATCCCTGATCGCGGAATTTGGAGAAAAACGACGCTCACCAGTCGACATAAATGAGGTCAATCCCCAGTTGATAAACGCATTTTTAGCCGCTGAAGACGACCGCTTTTACGTTCACCCCGGGGTCGACTGGCAAGGCATCGCCAGAGCGGTCTACTCACTGATGAAGACCGGAGCAAAAAAACAGGGTGGCAGCACAATCACTATGCAAGTTGCCCGCAACTTTTTTCTCAGCCGGGAAAAAACCTATTTGCGAAAACTGAATGAAATCTTCCTGGCATTAAAAATTGAACGGGAATTAAGCAAAGACAAGATATTAGAACTCTATTTAAACAAAATTTACCTGGGGCAACGTGCATATGGCGTTTCTGCCGCAGCTTATGTCTACTACGGTACTGATATCAACTCACTAAGTCTGCCGCAAGTGGCAATGATCGCCGGATTACCTAAAGCACCGTCGACCACTAACCCCATCAGCAATCCTGAACGGGCACTGATAAGAAGGAACTATGTATTACAGCGCATGCTCTCACAATCCTTCATTACTGAAGAAGAATTTACCTTGGCAAAGAACGCACCAGTCACAGCATCACTGCATTCTGCCTATATTGAGCTGGAAGCCCCGTATGTTGCAGAAATGGTCAGGAAAGATTTAATCGAACGACGTGGGGATGATGCCTACATCAGCGGTTTAAAAATCACTACAACCATCAAAGATAAAAATCAGCGCGCCGCCAACAACTCACTTCGCAAAGCCTTACTGGATTATGATAAACGACATGGGTATCGTGGATCAGAACATTACGTTGTGCTGTCGGGCTTATCGTCGACTGAACAATATGATGAATTGCTCGGTAGTTTTCCTGTATTAGCCAACCTCTACCCGGCACTGGTCACCAACGTCTATGAAAAATCCATCACCGCATACTTAACGGGAATAGGCGAAGTCGAGGTAAGCTGGCCGGGGCTCAGCTGGGCAAGAAAATATATTACCGAAAACCGACGTGGAGGCGAACCGAAACAGGCCGGAGATATACTAAAACCTGGAGATGTCATCCGACTCACAGAAGATGATGCTGGTGAATGGACATTGACACAGATTCCTGAGGTGGAAGGCGGGATAGTATCGTTGAATCCACAGGATGGTTCGCTATTGGCGTTGGTCGGTGGTTTTGATTTTTATCGTAATAAATTTAATCGCGTCACGCAGGCTAAACGTCAACCCGGTTCGGGTTTTAAACCTTTCATCTACTCCTCAGCGTTAGCCGCGGGTAAAACAGCGGCATCTATTATTAATGATGCGCCAATTGTGTTTGATGATGCCGGTATCGAAGATGAGTGGCGCCCAGAAAACTACAGTCGAAAAAGCTACGGTCCTACCCGTCTTAAAGAAGCCCTCACCCACTCCAGAAACCTCGTATCAATTCGGTTACTGCATGAAATAGGCGTTCCTTTTGCCCTGACACACCTGAGAAAATTTGGCTTCACCAATGAACAGCTATCCAATAATCTTTCTCTGGCATTGGGAAGTGCAGAAGTCACGCTCTGGGAAATGGCAAAGGCATATAGCATATTTGCAAATGGCGGTTATAAGATCGAACCCTACTATATTGATGCGATGCGAAGCTATAACGATGTAATCATCTTTCAACATCAACCCCTTGCAGTCTGTACAGTTTGTCCGACCAGCGATGAACTAGAAACTGATGCTGATGCTGATGCTGATGCTGATGCTGATGCTGATGCTGATGCTGATGCTGATGCTGATGCTGATGCTGATGCTGATGCTGATGCTGACAATAGTTTCGCACCCAGAGTTGTCGATGCACGCAATATCTGGATTATGAATTCCATAACACGTAACGTGATAAAAAATGGCACCGGGCGTCGCGCCCTGCAACTTGGAAGAAACGATTTGTCGGGTAAAACTGGCACAACCAATGATCAATACGATGCCTGGTTTTCTGGTTTTAATAGTGAAGTCGTTGCCATTGCCTGGGTAGGTTTTGATCAATTCAAACCATTGGGAAGTCGAGAAACCGGCGCCAGGGCAGCGCTACCTATGTGGATCGAATACATGCGAGTCGCACTTGATGGTGTACCTGAATCGATTATGGAAAGACCCGAAGGTCTGGTGAATGTGAAAATTGATCCTGAGACCGGAAAGCTGGCTCGAGCGAATAGTGAAAATGCAATGTTTGAAGTTTTCCGACTGGAGTATGCGCCAAACGAGGTGGAAGACGTCCGCCAACCCGATACCTTCTTACCCGACTCAAATTCAGAACGAATTCCCGAGCAATTATTTTAAGTCTGCTGAGTTTAATGCGTGTCAGTCAAAACAAACGAATACGGTTAGAGATTGCTCAGGCAGCCGCGAAGCTTCTCTACGATGAAGGCTACAATGACTTTCTCGAAGCGAAGAAAAAAGCCGCTGCCAGGCTTGGCATTCATGATAACCATCTGTTGCCGGGAAATGCTGAAATTGAGACAGCATTATCACAGTACCAATCTTTGTATCACGGGCATGAGCATGAATGTAATTTACGCAGCATGCGGGAATCGGCTCTCAAGGCGATGCAGTTACTGAAAAAATATCATCCCTATTTATCCGGTTCCGTGCTTTCCGGTAACGCCGGCAAACACTCCGAGATTTTGATTCATGCCTACAGCGACGCACCTGAACTAATCGGTTTACTGCTTGAAAACAGAAACATTCCAACGACGATTTGCGAACGTCGAATCCATACATCTGACAATACCGCCTACTTCACTGCATACAAATTTATTGCAGGCGAATATCCCATCGTGGTGATTGTGATGCCGGAAAACATGATTAAAAAACCACCGGTTGATAATGCAGAAAAAAAGCCCGTCAAGCGTGCCAAAATTAGTCAATTACAGTCTCTGTTATTTGATTCAAACCAGACAATTTAATCATGTCAGCTGATCCTGTTGTACTGCAGATTGCGGTACCGACACCGTTTAGAAAACTGTTTGATTATTTGCCGGAAAATAATGCCAATAAGTCCGTCTCAAAACCAGGCTGTCGCGTATTAATTCCGTTTGGCAAACGTAAGCATATTATTGGCGTCGTCGTTTCATCCAGTAAACATAGTGAGTACCCGCAGAATAAATTAAAACGGATTGAACATGTGATCGATGAGCAGCCGGTATTTGAAAAGACACAAATGGAGTTATTACTGTGGGCAAGCCGTTACTATCATCATCCCGTCGGAGAAGTCATCAATAACGCCCTACCAGTATGGTTAAGAAAAGCGAACCAGCTCGAACAACTCGTACCTATTGCCTGGCAAATGACTAAAAAAGGTAAAAATACGGCATTAGACACATTAAAAAGATCGCCAAAACAATATCAATTACTTGAGTACCTGCAAAAACACTCTCAACCGCATCTGGAACATGACTTGTTGGAACAGGCTGATATCCATAAACGCGTTATTCAATCACTGGAACAAAAACAATTCATCGAAAAAACCGCTTTGACGCCAAACATGCAATATTCGGTTTCCGATAACAACAAATTCGATCTCAACCAGGAACAAAAACAAGCAGTAAAGAATGTCACAGCAGCAATTGGGTCATCGCAAGTTTTCCTGTTGGATGGCTTGACTGGTAGTGGTAAAACTGAAGTGTACATGGAAATCGTTAAGGCAGTCTTGCAAGCAGGCAAACAAAGTTTAATTTTATTGCCGGAGATCGGCTTAACACCACAGATCATTCAACGGTTTAAACAACGTTTCCATTGCAAAATCGCCATACAACATTCCGGTTTAAGCAATCGGGAACGCATGCAACACTGGTTGAGTGCAAAAGACGGTAGCGCCGGTATTGTATTGGGTACGCGTTCTGCAATCTGGACACCATTGGCAAACCCGGGTGTGTTCATTATTGATGAAGAGCATGACTTATCCTATAAACAACAGGAGGGTTTTCGCTATTCTGCCAAGGATACGTTAATCATGCGCTCGCAACTGGAACAACTTCCCGTGTTACTCGGTTCGGCAACTCCATCGTTAGAATCTCAATACAATATTCAAAAAAAATCGTATCAACCTTTGCAACTTCGCGTTCGAGCAGGTGGTGCAACATTACCCGAATTCAAACTGTTCGATGTTCGCGGCAAGAAAATGTATGGGGCATTATCGGATCTATTGGTCAATGAGATAAGACAGCATCTCAATAAGAACAACCAGGTGTTACTGTTTCTTAATCGACGCGGCTATGCGACTCACCTGATTTGTCATGCTTGTGGCTGGAAGGCCTGCTGTGAACGATGTGAACGCCCATATACTTATCATAAAACGTATAAGAAGATGATCTGCCATCACTGTGACAATTATAAAAATCCAATAGAAACATGTGCCGAATGTGAACAACCCTTATTCATGTTAGGCCATGGTACAGAGAGAATAGAAGAACAGCTGCATGCATTATTCCCTGATAAAACAATGGCGCGGATTGATCGAGACTCGACACGTAAAAAAAACGCGATGTCATCAATATTGGAAAAAATAAATGACGGTTCCATCGATATTTTGATTGGGACACAAATGCTGGCCAAAGGACATCATTTCCCCAACGTCACGCTTACCGCCATTGTTGATGCTGACCATGGCCTGTTCTCTACTGACTTCAGGGCAAGTGAACGACTCGCCCAACTTTTTGTGCAGGTGAGCGGGCGCGCCGGGCGAGGAGAAAAAAAAGGCACAGTGGTAGTCCAGACACATCAACCTGATCATGATTTATTCCAACAAATCATCCAACATGGTTATCAGCATTACGCAAAAACCTTGATGCAAGAAAGAGAAACGGCCGAACTCCCTCCATACAGCTATATGGCATTATTAAACGCAGAGGCACATAATCAGTCTGATGCGGTAGGCTTTCTCAGGCATGCAGCAGTATTAATTAACGAACGAAAAGAAAAACAGTTATCGGTATTCGGACCTGTGCCTGCACTAATCGAAAAACGCAGCGGTCGCTTTCGCCAACAGCTTATCCTGCAAGCCAATAACAGAAACGCATTACATAAACATATTGATAGCTGGTTATTGCAACTTGAAACTGCGAAACTGTCTAAAAAAGTAAGGTGGTCTATCGATATCGATCCACAAGACATGGCGTGAGAAAAACTATGCGTACAATAAAATGTATTTCGGCAATTATCATTCTGATGTTTTGCAACAAACTGTTAGCTGATAGGACAGATTCACGATCGGTCAACATTACAAATGAGTTAGGCTATGTTGATATCGTTCATAAAGGTAAAACTGTCCGAATTGAAAGAAGTCAGAACAAAGACAATACTATTAACCCTGCCTACGCCCGCACTTCCAGAAATTGTCCGCCTTTTTGTATCCAACCGGCTAGCCTGCATGAAGGTGTTGAAACCATTGCCGAACTGGAATTAATTGACTATCTGAAAAAAGTCGATCAAGGTGACAATTCAATATTAGTCATTGATTCCCGAACACCGGATTGGGTAAGAAAAGGCACTATTCCCGGTAGCGTTAATATTCCCTGGACTGAACTCAAGCCGGGTGCCGGTGCCGATCCATTTTCAATTGCGGATATCCTGGAAAAGCGATTTAACGCTGTGAATCTTGAAGGACTGTGGGATTTCAGCAATGCCAAAACATTAGTCTTGTTCTGTAATGGTATGTGGTGCGGGCAATCCCCGACCAATATCAAAACCCTGCTGAGATTTGGCTACCCTGCTGAAAAAATAAAATGGTATCGCGGTGGTATGCAAAACTGGGAAGCCTTAGGTCTGACCGTTGTGAAATAAGCCCATCACTTCTACTCACTCTTTAAACACACTAGAATATGCGACTTTTTGAGGGACAGCCTTGAAGCAGCTTATTCAATCACTGGTGTCAGACGCCGTTGTATCCGTGCTGAAACAACGCAACGTCGATGAGTCACCAGGCTATCAAATCCAGGTCGAACACACGCGTGATAGCGCGCATGGCGACTTTGCGTGTAATATTGCCATGGTGCTCGCGAAACAGTTAAAAACGAATCCGCGCGAGCTTGCTAATAATATTGTCGAACTCATTGGCCCATCCGATATCCTGGAAAAAACGGAAATAGCAGGTCCCGGCTTTATTAATTTCTTCCTGAAAAAAAATGCTTACTACTCAATTGTTGCCACTATATTTGAGCAAGCTGAGGACTATGGCAGCAGCGATGTCGGTGAAGATATGCCGGTCTTACTTGAATTTGTCTCAGCAAACCCGACCGGACCGTTACATATCGGCCATGGTCGCGGCGCAGCCTACGGTGCCGTTGTTGCAAACCTGCTGCGCAAAGTCGGTTATCAAGTTGACTGTGAATACTATGTTAATGATGCAGGCAGGCAGATGGATATCCTGGCTGTCAGTGTATGGCTGCGCTATCTCCAGCTTTCCGGAACAGAACTATCATTTCCGGAAAATGCCTATCAAGGTGATTATGTAAAAACGATTGCAGAAGATACTAAAGGCGAAATCACTAATGTGACGATTCCGAATATCAATGCCATTGATACTGCCAATGCTATCACCGATCCGGAAAAACGTATCGATGCCTTGATTGAAGTTTGTAAACAGAATCTCGGTGATTCTGATTATGAAAAACTATTTAATAAAGGCCTGCATGCCATTCTTAAAGCCATAGAAGATGACCTGGCTAACTTTGGCGTCGAATATCAAAACTGGTTTTCCGAACGTTCTTTAGTCACAACCGATCAGGTTAAGGCAAGCCTGGATAAACTGGCACAGACTGACTGGACATATCAGAAAGACGGCGCAACCTGGTTTGCTTCTTCAAAACTTGGCGATGAAAAAGACCGCGTGTTGGTGCGGGATAACGGACAAACCACTTACTTTGCCTCAGATGTTGCCTATCACCTATGCAAATATGAACGTGGCTATAAAAAGATCATCAACATCTGGGGGGCTGACCATCATGGCTACATCGCCAGAGTGAAAGCCTCGTTAAAGGCATTAAACCTAGATGAGACGATGTTAGAAGTACTACTAGTTCAGTTTGCTTCGCTTTACCGGGGCAAAGAGAAACTGCAGATGTCGACCCGTTCAGGTGAATTCATTACCCTGAACGAACTACAGCAGGAAGTCGGTAAAGACGCAGCCCGATTCTTTTATATTTTGCGAAAAAGTGAACAGCACCTGGACTTTGACCTTGAACTGGCAAAATCCCAGTCTAATGATAACCCGGTTTACTACATTCAATATGCTCATGCTCGTATCTGCAGTGTTTTCCGCCAGCTGTCGGAGAAACAACTTAGCTACGATCCCATACTGGATAGTGAGGCATTAAGCATGTTAAACGAAAAACAGGAGTATCAGCTGCTGGCTAATCTGGCACGCTATCCTGAAGTCATACAATCAGCAGCGCTGGAATATGAACCGCATCAACTTGCCTATTATCTAAAAGATTTGGCAAATGATTTTCATGGCTACTACAATTCAAGCCAGTTTATTGTCGATGATGACAGCTTACGTAATGCAAGGCTGTCTCTGATCGATGTTTGCAGGATAGTGATACAAAACGGATTATCAATACTCGGTGTATCGGCACCGGAGAAGATGTAATGTCACGAGACTATAAAAATATTAAAAAAAAGAAACCAGAACCATTAGTCAATCGATTTAGTAATGGCATGTCTTTTTTGACAGGACTGTCATTAGGTTTATTTGTCGCAGTGATTGTCTATTTTCAACAAGACACATCAATTGTTAATAACAACGTCTTACTGCAAGATCCGCCGACAGTCGAAGTCGTTGAAAATAAGGAGAAAGAGACGAGCGAAGATATCGCTCAGCGTCCTGAACCGAAATTTGATTTCTATAAAATCCTGCCTAACAAGGAAGTCAGTATCTCTGAATGGGAATCAGCCGAAGAAGAAACAGGAAGTGATGAAGAAGTGAATCAACCGATTATGTTTGTATTGCAGGTAGGGTCCTTCAAACAGTTTGAAGCGGCAGATGAGATCAAGGCCAAATTGGCAATGATGGGCGTCACTGCAGATATACAACGCGTCGTCATCAATGGCCAGGATGTGCGTCACCGTGTCAGGATCGGCCCTTACAAAGATTCAAACCAACTCCAACAAACCAAAAACCGACTACTCGCTAACGATCTCGATTTCATGCTGCTCAAGCTTAAGATGGAAGACATCTAGGACAAAGTTTCTTTCTATCTTGGCATGCTTCTGATTTAATAAAGCAAAAAATGTCAGCATTACCAGAAAAAATTGGCAAATACCGCATCATCGAAGAGATTGGCCGCGGCAATATGGGTACCGTTTTCTCTGCACATGATCCGTTTGCGGACAAAACTGTCGCAATCAAGCTTGCTCACGCCCAGTATATTAATGAAAGAGAAATCGGTGAGCGCTTCAAAAAACTTTTCTTCAATGAAGCCCAGGCTGCAGGCGTTTTAAACCATCCAAGTATTCTCAAAATTTACGATGCCGATATTGATGGCGATGCCTGCTATCTGGTAATGGAATACATCCAGAATGCAAAGACACTGGACTGTTATTGTAAACCGGAAAACCTGCTTTCAGTCCGGGACGTGGTCGGTATTATTTATAAGGCGGCTAAAGCGTTGGATTATGCACATCGACAAGGGATCATACATCGGGATATTAAGCCGAATAACATCCTGCAGACAGAAAGCGAAGACATTAAGATTGCGGATTTCAGTATCGCCATGATTATCCGCGATGATTTTCTTGATACACAATTTCATGGTTTCCTCGGCTCACCGCTGTATATGTCACCGGAACAAATCAATGAATGGCAAATATCTACCAATACTGACATTTTCTCATTGGGTATCGTCATGTATGAAATGCTGACCGGTAATCATCCATTCAAAGCCGATAATCTCAGCAGCATCAGTAATAAAATCACCAATGATAAACCGATCCCGATTGGTGAATTTCGTAGCGATATCCCGGAAGGTCTGGAATATGCGCTAAATCGCATGCTCAAGAAAAAACCGGAGAAGCGTTACAGCATGGGGCTGGATTTGGCCGCCGACCTGGCGTTGATTTATGAAGATCTGGATGCGGTTGATAACGAAGACTCACTGCGAGAAAAATTTAAAAAGATACAAAACCTGGGCTTTTTTGAAGAATTTTCCGATGCCGACATTTGGGAACTGGTTCGCGCCTGTGACTGGCATCATTATTCATGTGAAACCTACATTGTCAGGGAAGGAGAAGAGGATCACTCGTTTTATATTATCCTTTCCGGTGTCGTTACCGTCGAAAAAAACGGCCAGAAAATTGAGTCATTACAGGAAGGTGATTGTTTCGGTGAAATGGGCTACCTGACCAAGGCAAAACGCTCTGCATCGGTAATTGCGCAATCCGATGTCTCATTGATTAAAGTCAACGCATCAACACTGGATCGTGCCAATGAAGGCACCCAGCTCAGATTCCTTAAAGTCTTCGTGAAAACATTAATCTCAAGATTGGCGGATACGACTCGTATTCTGTCGATTGCCAATACTGAACATTAATGAATAAAGGATTAGTTGATTATTATCCAAATTAGAGGCTAATTTAATGTGGATTAAAGGATTTTAGTGTAATATTTAAACGACTTTCAGCGTCTAAATTGATGAAATCGTTGAAAATTAATTGATTGACCTTGCATAAAATTACTTAATAATAATCAATAGCTTACTTTTAGGGTTTGCTAGCATTAATCAAGGGAAAGGGCGGAATTCTGTTATGAATACTGAAATACCAACAGTTGTGGTAGTGGATGATAATGCCACTGTTCGCGCCTTGTTTCAGCGTTCTACCGAGAATCTGGCTATTGAGTTGCACACTTTTGGTTCAGCCGATGATGCAGATGAATTTCTAGCCGATCAGAAACCCAAACTCCTCTTCCTCGACATTATCATGCCGGAAAAAGACGGACTCACCTATTTACAGGAACTAAGACGCCAACCTTTACACCGGGACACACCGGTCATCATGATTACCTCAAAGGATTATGCCCAGGATAGAACCGTCGCCAACGAGCTGGGCGCGCTCGAATTTATTACCAAACCTATGCCAATGCGAGCAATTACAGATATAATCCTCAAATATATTAATAAAGATAATCATTACTAGTCATTTACTATAGCGCATGGCAAATTCTTATCTCCGTTTTTGGGGTGTTCGGGGATCCTATGCCGCCCCCTTTCCGACTCACCTAAAGACAGGTGGGAACACGTCATGCGTAGAGATCAGCGTCGATGACAAAATCCTGGTTTGCGATGCCGGCACCGGCATTATTCCATTAGGTAACAAGCTAGCCGCCCAACAAAAAACCAAGGAACTGGTCATCGTGCTAACGCATTACCACTGGGATCACATTTGTGGATTGCCTTTTTTCGTACCTGCTTTTATTCCAGACTGGAAAATTCAGTTTTATGGACCCGGTGAGTCAATCCTGGAAATGAAACAGAACCTGGATTCACAAATGCAGGCGCCTTACTTTCCGGTCGGAACCGAGACCTGGATGGCACAAATTGAGTACATCGAACCGTCTCAGAGAGTTATCAATGTTGGCAGTATGCAAATCAAGCATCATAGCGTACACCACCCGGGGATCACCTATGGCTACACCATTGATACCGGTAAGAAAAAAGTGATTTATGTTTCCGATAACGAGTGCCAATTTCTGGATAAATCAATCAAGCAAAAAATGACTGAATTCAGCCAGGAAGAACAGGAAATGTTCGAAGCGATGAATCGTGAAGAATATGAATACGAACTGCACGCTATCAAAGATGCCGACATTCTAATCCATGATGCACAATACACCCCTGAAGATTACGAGACCAAACGTGGCTGGGGACATTCCTGCTATGTCGATGTAGTCAATAGCGCTATCGATGCCGGAGTCAAAGAACTCTATCTTTATCACCACGATCCGTATAACGATGACAATGCGATAGAAAAAATTTACGAAGAAAGTATCAAGATCATTCAATCAAGAAATGCATCGCTAAAATGTCATGTCGCGCGCGAAGGGATGGAAGTCGAACTCGACTAGACATTGCGCTTAACGATACTCAGTTGTAATACCTAACGATGGAAGTCTTGCTCAACGGGGAAAAATATACAGTATCAGCCCCCTGCTCGATCACCGATCTGATTTCTCTGTTACAGCTTCAAGGCAAGTATGCCATTGAGATAAATCAAGCTATTATTCCGAAAAGTGAATACACTACTGTTGCCATTCGTGAAAACGATACGATTGAAATTGTCCAGGCCATCGGTGGTGGCTAAAAATACATTACATGACTGATATGTTGAAAATTGCTGATAAAGACTATTCCTCCAGGTTGTTAGTTGGTACCGGAAAATATAAAAACCTGGATGAAACCAAACATGCGATTGAGGCCAGTGGCGCCGAGATTGTCACTGTCGCAATCCGTCGAACCAATATTGGTCAACATCAGGACGAGGCAAACTTACTCGACGTCATTTCTCCGGATCGTTATACCATCTTGCCCAATACAGCGGGCTGTTATGACGCTGATTCAGCAATAAGAACCTGCCAACTGGCTAGAGAGTTATTAGACGGTCACGATCTGGTGAAACTGGAAGTACTTGGCGATGAAAAAACACTGTACCCGGATGTACCACAGACACTAGAAGCGGCAAAAAGCCTGATCAAGGATGGTTTTAAAGTCATGGTTTATACGACAGACGACCCGATCATGGCGATGCGTTTCGAAGAAATGGGCTGTATTGCGGTTATGCCGCTGGCAGCGCCAATTGGGTCAGGCTTGGGTATCCGAAATCCACACACTATTCGGACCATCGTTGAAAATGCCAATGTACCGATTATTGTTGATGCAGGCGTAGGTACGGCATCAGATGCCGCAATTGCTATGGAGCTTGGTTGCGATGGCGTATTAATGAATACGGCAATTGCTGAAGCCGATGATCCAATATTAATGGCTACCGCCATGAAAAAAGGCATAGAAGCAGGACGCGATGCCTATCTCGCAGGCAGAATGCCAAGGCGTGCTTATGCCAGCGCATCATCTCCGCTGGACGGTAAATTTTTCTGATCAATTTGAATCAGGAAACCTCTTCGCATAACGGCATAAAAAGTTTTGTTCGTCGTGCTGGCCGGCTAACCCAGGCACAAGCAAGAGCGCTTGAATTATTCTGGCCAACCTACGGTCTGGATAAAGACGAACTACCATTAAACATTGATCATCTATTCCAACGCCATGCGCCGCTGGTGCTGGATATCGGTGTTGGTACCGGAGCCAGTACCATACATCATGCCATTCACCATCCGGAAAATAATTATCTTGCGATAGAAGTACATAAACCGGGCATCGGTCATTTGCTAAACGAAATCGAAAAGTATGCGCTTTCAAATATCCGAATCATTAACGATGATGTCATTACCGTTTTAAGAGAATACCTTGCTAATCATTCTATCTCACAATGCTTTATTTTTTTTCCCGATCCCTGGCCAAAAAAACGTCATCATAAACGGCGCTTAATCAATTCCACATTAATAACGTTGCTAAAAGAAAAGATGACAGCACAAGCGCGCTTACATATTGCGACCGACTCAGCCGGCTATGCTGAACATATCAATGAGTTATTTTTAGACAGTAAAGACTTTTACCATTTGGCCGGTCCTGCAGTTTATGCACCCAGACCTGATTGGCGCATCAAAACACGTTACGAAGACCGTGGATTAAATCTGCAACATACTATTTACGATTACTGTCTTGGATTGAGTGTGTAAGCCAGATCTTGAAACGACTCAATCGCGACGAAATCCTCCGTATCCTGAATTGGCGACTGGCTGTCCGGTTTTGCTATGCATAACAGATGTTGAATACCAAACTGACGTGCTGCCTTTAGCACAGTTAAATTGTCATCGATAAATATTGTCGTTTCGAGATTAAACGGTATTTCTGCATGTAGCTTTTGCCAGAAAAACTGCTCTTCCTTCGCATGGCCAATTCGATGAGCGCTGACTATTTTGTCAAAGTAACGATCAATATTGGTCTTCTCCATTTTCATATCGATCAATTTTTCATGGGCATTGGTGACCATGACAACATGAATGTCTGAGTCGCTTAGGTATTGTAGAAATGATTCCGCATGCGGTCGAATATTGATCAAGTGCTCCACATCGGCCTTTAACGCCAATACATCAAGCTTTAATCGATCAGTCCAGAAATCCAGACAGTACCAGGAAAGGGTACCCGACTCATTTGCGTACCAGTCTCTTAACTGTTGTCGGGCCTGCTCTGAGGACATATTATGCGTTTTACCCCAATGATCCGGCAGATATTCTTGCCAGAAAAAATTATCAAAATGTAAATCAAGCAGCGTACCATCCATATCTAGCAGGACGGTATCAATGGCGCTCCAATCAAGCTCGGGTTTCATGTTTTAGTAAGACAGGTAAAATAGGAACAGTTATTTTATTGCAGCCAAAAAAATTAGCCAGTTGAATGTCACCAATCACTCATAAGGAATTGCCGGATTTATCAGACGCTATCTATTCTATAGCGAAACAAGCAGGTGCAAAAATACTGGAAATCTATAACACGGATTTCTCGGTAGAGAATAAAGAAGATAACTCACCACTGACGGCGGCTGACATGGCGGCGCATAAACTGATTTGTCAGGAACTGTCTGATTTGACACCTGCTACTCCAATACTCTCTGAAGAATCCGCCTCAATCAGTTTTGAAGAAAGACAACATTGGCATCAATATTGGCTAGTCGACCCATTGGACGGCACACGCGAATTCATCAAACGTAATGGCGAATTCTCCGTCAACATCGCGCTTATCGAAGGCGATGGTTCGATCCTTGGCGTGGTATATATCCCGGTGGGTGATTACGGTTATGTCGCGGCAAAAAATGTCGGCGCATTTAAAATTGAGCAGACTAAAACGCGTCAAGCTATACAGGTAAACAAAACAAAAGAGAATGCGATCACCATTGCTGGCAGTCGCTCTCATGGTAATCAGCGTTTGCGTACTTTTATAGAAAGCTTGAACAATCCGGAAGTATTATCTGTCGGTAGTTCACTTAAGTTCTGTTTAGTCGCCGAAGGCAAAGCCGATATTTACCCGCGCTTCGGCCCCACCTCGGAATGGGATAGCGCTGCCGCACAATGCGTAGTAGAAGAAGCAGGCGGCAAGGTAGTAGATCTCGAATTCAAACGACTATGCTATAACACCAAAGAATCATTATTAAACCCACAATTTTTAGTGATTGCCGACTCGGAGTTTGATTGGAAATCTTATCTAGCAAATAGTTATTGAAAAGCATAAAGCAAGTAAAATATAAATCGCATTGTTTTACTATAAAAAAATGTCAACAATTTAACTCAGCTGCCGCGTTCAGCGGTCGGCTGAAGTAATTGATCATTGAAAAATAATAAAATAGTTAACATCAGGAAACTCTATAATTTTAATTTATGTTTAAAACTATAAAAAGCAGTTATCGCTGAAATTAATAACCATATAGATGGAGGAATCGGAACTGGAGAAGGCTCACCAAATAATGAGAACGCCATTTCGCCACTTAAATTTTGAGTCCAATTATCCATAGTACCATAATCACTTAACCATGAATTTCCATTTCTAGATGAATATAACCAATTAGCTCCGTTCTGATTAAAAATTGTTGAATCATCATAATCTTTTTGAAGATGTATACCTATCCAATATTTATTATTCGAAAGTGCTGTAAATTCAGTATTAAAATTAAATTCAAGAATTCTTGATTGTTGATATGGATGGCCCCAATTTAGTGGCCCATTTCTAAGCAAAGGGTTGTTTGCAAAACCAGTAGATAAAACTTCACCTGGCATACCTTCCAAATCTTCAAATATAAAGTATTCTAGTGTGCCATCCCACGCGCCAAAATCACCTAAGCCATTCACATGGATTAAGGCTGCCAAAACATCCATGGATTGATCAAAACTAAAATCATCTGCCATTAATCGAAACGATGCTTGAATCGCATTGTTGCTGGGTCCACCATTATAGTAAATAAGAGCTGCGTAAGATGAGTGAGCAAATGAAAAGAAAATAATAAATACTTTGAGTAATAGCGACATAAATACCACATTCCTAATTTTTTTGATTCTCTAATTAAATTATACACTTATAATTATTACTGAAGTATTACTAGCCCTGTATATGAACTTTTATATTTTTTTATAAGTAGGCCATAATAAACAATGACAAAAAATTGAAAAGACTGTTCACCCTGCACATCGTAAACTCATATTACTAAAAAGAATTTCAGTGGTAGAAGTATCAAATCTGGTTTTAAGTATTTTAGCTAACGAGACTTGCCTACCATATCCGCCAAACGCTCACCAAGTATATAACTGATATTGAAATTGAGTTTGGCGACAATGTTAGGGAAGAACTTCAAGTCCTGTTTCATTCTTTCATAATTAAAACGTAACGCGGTGACGTCTTCCGTTGCGATCACATTAGCCACGCGTTCAGCTTCACGGATATAACCTATCTCGCCAAAAGTTTGTCCTGGCTGTAAGTTTGCAATTGAATGCTTTTCTCCCTCATCTTCGCGAACGACTTCAGCTGAGCCTGACAGAATTAAATACATATCGCGACCAATCGTATCCTGTTTGACCAATACGTCTCCTTGCTTAAATTCACGGAACTCTGATATCAATACCGCTTTCCTGCGTTGATACTCATTCATATTCTGGAACAAGGGGCTATCGATTAACACACTGCAATTTACCGGCATGGCACAGATTTGATATAGGCCTACCAGTCTGATACGCGCCATCAATATCGGTGTAATTAACAGGTTGGCAAAGATAGAGAACAGCATCGTTGCTGCAGCCAGCGCACCGAACTGGGCAATAATGGTGAAATTGGAAAAGATCAAAATCCCGAAACCTAACGACAGGGCGATACTCGAAATAATCAATGGTGCGGCTTCTTCACGCACAGAAGTATTTACCGCAGAGAGAAAATCTGACGTATGCCGGCATAACTCATTGTATCTGGCTAATAAATGAATCGTGCCATCAATAGCAATACCGATCGCGATGACTGCCACCATCGCAGTACCGGGGTTTAGCGGTATATCCAACAAACCCATAATACCGAACATCATTGCAATCGGAATCACTGCCGGGACGAGTGCGATCAACCCTCCCTTAACTGAAGTAAACATGATCGACATGATCAAAAATATCAGCAGTAATAATAACAGCAATGCCTTGACCTGTGCGGTCATTAAACTCTCCGCCGCATTATTCACCATTAGATTCTCACCAATGATGTTGTAGCTAATGTCTGAGCCGACGATAGGGCCCATCACCTGTTCCAATTCCTGAATGTATTTATTTAAGGTATGCGAGTCAGTGACATTATGCCGGACAATGATATTAGCCCGACGATAGTCCTGACTGATGTAGCTATCGGTATCGCCTCGGTGCATTAACATCAAAAACTGCGCGGCCAATTGTGGTGTTTCCGGTAAACCCTGTCCAAATGTGACATCAGCACGGAACTGGTTATTCATAAACTTCAGGTGGTCAGCAATCGACAGGCTTTGATCATAGACACCCTGGCGTTTAAGAAACGCCTGAATATCACTCAACTTTTCCAGGTTTTCCGGTCGAATAAACGCGTGATCCTGATTCGATTCAAGAGAAATAAAGAATAACTTGATGCCTGCCAGATCTTCATGAATACGTTTGGTATCCTGAATCAATGGGCGATCACTTGGGAAATAAGACAGCGGGTCGTTGGTAACATAAAGCCTGGTTGCTTGATAGATAAAGAACGCGCACATCATCACAGTAAATACCAAGGTAGAAATCGGAAAATGAGATTGCGAGTAACGAAACAAACGCATAATACGATCCGGGACACTATTGGTCTCGACACATTTAACCGGTGTGTTGTTAGAGTTTGTACCAAACAGTGACAACATCAATGGCATCAGCAGAATAGTAATAAAACCATTTAGTAACATGGCACTGCTGGCGGCGATTGAGAAATCCTTGATCAAGCCAATCTCACTGAATAAATTGCTGGCAAAGCCAAGCGTAGTAGTAAGTACAGTCAGTATTAGCGGCAGGCCAATATGTTTCGCCATATACCTTACCGCCTGTTCACGGTTTCTATTCTCGGTTTGTTGATCCAGGCCGCGTAAATACGCCGCCATCATGTGTGTATCTTCAGTCGAACCAATGACAATGATCAGCGATGGGATCATTGCACTCAGTATATTGATAGGGATACCTAACCAACCTAATAAACCAAATGTCCAGATGATAGTCATGACTGACGTCAGTAGTGGCACCATTGCAGACAGCCAGCTACGCATGAATATCAGGATCGAGATGACCAGTACGGCGGCAGACAATGGTCCGAGTAAAATAAAGTCATCATATAAACTCTGTTTTAACTCGGCATTAATTCGAGGGGGACCAACTTGCGTTAAATGTTCAAACTGCTCGCGATGCTTGGCTAATTCCTCTTCAAGTGCATGATGAAACGCCAAGCTAAAATCACTACGATTCTCATCCACTTCCTTGACCGAAACAATCATCGCCGTCACGGCACCATCATCAGAAAAGTAATTACCCAGATAAAGCGGATTAGCCAAAGCACTCTTTTTTGCGCTTATTGCTTCTGCCTCGGTTTGCGGTGCCTCACGTAATACCGGCCTGCTGACTATCTTACCTGCCTCACCTCGAACCGAGTGTAGACTGAACAAACTATCAACCCGGGTGACACCGTCAATCATTTCAATACTTTCGTGTAGCTGCTGCAAACTTGTCAGTTTTTCTGGTGTCCATAACGCAGCATCTTTTATGTAAACGATTGTTTTATTGTCTGTGCCAAACTCACCCATGACCCGCTGATAAACCAGTTTCGCCGGATCATCTGCCGGTATCAGGCTATCCATGCTGGTATCAATCTTTAACTGCTGGATACCCGATAATGACATCATCGTAACCAGCAATAAAAACAGGCTCACGGGCAAGCGCGATTGATAACCGAGCATGTATAAACGCTCAATCATTTGGCTGACCGCCTAGCATATCTATCTCTTGCACTGCCGAGAAAAAAAACGTATCGGTTTCTTCAGTCGCAGGTTCAATATAGGGAAAATTGGCAAACAGCCATTCGGCAGTAAAGACCTCGGCCGGGACATAGTCTCTTGAGAAAATGCGACGGTGAATTTTAATCAAGGATTGGTGCCGCTCGCGTTTATCTTCTATCAGAATCATATTTGATCGCCACATATCACCATCCACCGCGCGCAAATCATGCTGGGTTTGTAATCTTTCAACACGACCCTGGCTATCATAATGCTGCGTCATCGTGATAAACAGATTATCCCGACAGATAAAATGTGTCTTAAGTTTTATCCCTTTTTCATCATCGTCTAGTTTACGATGCACATCCACTACTGCATATTGAACGCCTTCGATTTCTATATCATCAGTGCGAGCATAGTAGTAATCCTCCAACCTTTCACCGGTAAGGTCTTCAACAGTAAAATCCGTGCCGAGGAAATGGTCGTTACTGCCCTCGCCTTTACTCTCAATTAACTTTTCCTGAAATCCGGGCAAGTAAAGAAATTTTTTTATTTCACCCTGTGCGTTCCGGTTGGCGAGTATTGCAACGCCCCGGACTTCTTCCGGATAATCAAACAACAACAGTAACTGAACGGTGCCGTCTTCATCCATGCGGGAATATCGCTTAAGACGACGGGTATCACGTACACCATTTCTGTCCTCCATCACCATGGACTGTTCTTCATAAATATAGGGAAATTGCTGATGCCGTTGATGAACAACACGCATGATCTCCAGCCCTTCAGTGTCCGGGTTGAATGAAAACCCGGAAGTCGCATGGCAACTTAATGCCAACAGCATACAACTGCAGTAGAGATAAGCTTGTTGGTGAAATTTGTTCATCATCAAACCTGTTAACGTTGATGCCCGTTAATTGAGTCTGCAACAGCGCCTGACAACTGGGCGAATAATTCGCTCATCGCTGTGACCATAGACGAGTAGTCCGTATCCTCAATCGCAGCTTGACTGGCAGTAGAAAGAAATTGCATAGCAAATGTCTTGTCTTCACTGCTTAACTGCCAACGTGCGATTAAACGAACGATGCCATCGGCATCCAGCTCAAACTTTTCAATAAACACCTGAATACGGTAATCCGCTTGTGAGGCGGATCGACTTAGTGGTGTGCCGACATCTGCGGTATCAAGCAGAACAGACAGGTTCCTGGATAAGGTACGTAATAAATTTTTACGAAGATTCTCACCCCATTGATGATTGCTCGAAAAAGTAATTTGGTTACTATCCGTTCGCTTTGCAATATGAAAACGTTCCAGATACTGCGGCAGCTGCAAATCAATAATTTCCAGTTTTAATGGCGCGTCAGTTTTTTCCAGGCTGTCATTAGTGACAGGCTCTATCAGATAATATTTTGTACTTGGCTTGTTGCCACCACCGAGACAAGCTGACAACAACAGGCTACACATGGCAGTCACGATAATCGGGTAACAGTATTTCATCATGTATTACTCCTGCTCATTATCTTTACCGAAAATAAACGCCTGCGGGTTTCGCTCCAGCATCTCGATTAGCGATCTCACTGAACGCGCCATTTCTTCCAGTTCCCCGGTTAATTTAATCACGTTATATTGCATAGGCGAGTTGGGCTCAAGCATGCTACTGGTCTTTTTAAGCGTATGATTTAGTTGATCCAACGTTGTTTGCGTCGAGCTGATTACTTCATCAATATTCGCTTCATCCACGTTTTGCAGAATATTCTTGAGTGAACTCATCGAGCCTTGCATATCCTGAATAGCCGTCGATAAACCCGGTGTAGAAATCAATTCATTAGCCGTTTTCAATGTCTCGTCTGCGGATTTAATGGTTTCCATGACCGTGCCGACGATGGATTGAATATCGATTTGATTAAGTTTTGATAACAGGCTTTCTGCCGATGCGGTAATCGCACCAAAATCAGCACTGGCGATAGTAGGTAATTCAGGATACGGCGTCTCTTCACCGCTAACAATAGCTGGCGAGTCAGGATGCATATCCAGATCAATGAACAATTGATTCGTAATCAAGCTGCCAGTCTGCAGCCTTGCTCTTAACCCTTGTTGCACAAGTTTGTTTAAGGTTTCATAAGAGGTACCAAACTCTGAATTACCACGTTTGATAATTCGTTGTGGTTCAATCTCGATTAGTACCGGTACCCGAAATGAGGTTTGCTGTTCATCAAACTCCAACCTGATATCTACCACCGAACCGACTTTAATTCCCTTAAACTCAACCGGCGCTCCGCGACTTAAACCACGCACAGAACTATTAAAATAAATAATAAATTTTATGCGCTTACTGTAGGCATTTTCTTCGATGCTTTCGTAATCATTATGTAAGGTAAAAATAAGATTATCGATATCAGTGGTTACCTGCTCCAGCGTCTCTGGTGTTTCAAATGCAATACCACCGTAAATAATTGACCGCATAGATTCGGTACGTACTTTGACACCATCAGCATTGACAGAAACATCTATACCGCTGGCGTTCCAGAAGCGAGTGTTGCCACGAATCAGCTGGTCGAACGGATCCTTGATAAAAGCATAGATAAAAATACTGCTCCGGTCGTTACCCAACTCATGTCCGAGCACTTCACCAGCCTGTAAGCCCTGAAAATAAATCGGCGAACCGGTATCGATCGATCCCAGGCGACGCGTCACCAATACTATTTTCTTGCCTAATTCATCCGCACGCACGACCGGCGGTTTTTCATAACCAACAAAGTGACGTTGTTCTGCACCGGGTCCCGGTTCAATCTCTATGTAGGCACCGGAGATCAAGGTGCCTAAACCAGAGGCACCTCTCAAGGAAAGTTGAGGTTTGACTACCCAAAAATGCGTGTCTCTTTTAAGAAATTGTTCTGATCCCTGATTGAATTCAACATGTAACAATACATTAGAGAAATCCTCGTTGAATTCAATTTTCTCTACCACACCAATATCGACGTTTTTATATTTGACCTTGGTCTTGCCGACTTCAATACCTTCAGCAGTTTTGAAACTGATGGTCGCTTGCGGGCCTTGTTCACTGATGGTTTTAGCGACCAGCCAGACACCCACTATCAATGTCACCACAGGAATAATCCAGACGACTGAAGGACCGGAACGTTTGCTGACTTGGGGGCTGGAAACTTCCATAGGATCAGGTTTGTTTTTTGTTTCTTACATTATCCCATATGAGTCTGGGATCAAAGCTTTGCGCTGCAAACATGGTGATCACGACAACGGCTGCAAAGAATACCGCTCCCATTTCCGGACGAATGGTAGACAGTCGATCCAGGCTGACCAGCGCCGACAACACACCGACCAGATAGATATCCACCATCGACCAGGCCCCCACTACCTCAGTCACACGATATAATAATGTCCGGTCTCTTGGTCGCCACACGCTCTTACTATGTAAGGTAATCAATAAAAATATCAGAATGATTAATTTCATCAGCGGCACAACAATACTGGCTATGAATACAATCAACGCCAGTCCCCACATACCGGCGGCAATCAATTTCATGACACCACTTAATATCGTACTGGGTTCCCCCTGACCAAAACGGATCACCGTCATCACTGGCAATACGTTAGCCGGGATTAACAACACACTGGCAGCGATCACCAGCGCCCAGGTTTTCTCTATACTATTTTGTTTGCGGTGATGCAGACTGGCCTCGCAACGTGGACACCGTTGAACACTATCAGATTTCGCCTGGATAAAACCACATGAATGACAGGTGTAACGATTTTCCGGCTCGGTTTCATCCTGTTTCAATTCATGCATCGACACCGGGCTCTGAGACCAAAACTCAGCATGACTAAAACTGGTTCGTGCCGCCGTATAGACAGGTAACAACAAAGCAAGGGCTAACAAAGCCGGGCCATAAATCACATTAGCCAGATCCTGCAGCTTGACGATAGAAATCAAGACACCCAGCATAAACACGCCGACTAAACTCCAGGGTAATAATGCCTCGATAGTCCGAGAGATAATGCCTGCATAGGGAGGAAAGGTTCCAAACCTGACAAAGATTAATAGATATAACCTGCCAACGATCACAATCAGCGGAAACAGTATGCTGGTAATAAAAATCAGTAAGCCTAATTCACCCATGCCCAACTGATACATCGCCCAACCACTGGAGAACAATAATGTATCAACCGCCCGCCCGCCTAACTCCAGCGATAAAAATGGAAAACAGTTCGCAAGGATAAATAACATTAGCGCGGTAATATAAAGTGCGAGTGAACGCTCCAAAGAATTAGACACATGGCGATAAAGTAAATTGCCGCAGTAACGACAATTCGCTTTTGCCCCTATCGGGATCGGTTCATGATAATGGAGATGATCGCATTCATGACAGGCGATAATCTCTGTCGATGTGGAATTCGCCAATTTGTTATCTTCCCGTATGCCTTATGATAATAGTAGTACGCTGTCATTGATGAAGACTCATTATTTTTCTCAAACAGCGGGCAAGGTCTTTTTTATCATACACGGCGACAGCTTGCATCTATCGACGGGTATATTCAGCAATTTGCGCTGAAAACAGGCTGACTTCTATGAAAAACCGGCTTTTCTGGCGCGTCTCAGCCAGAATTTATGTGCTTCCTCAACGACTAGTAATATCAATGCAACACCCAACAATAACGACCATTCCTTGAAGGAAACGGGATGTAGCTCCAGAATCGAGCTGATACCAGGCAGATACATCGCCGCGATATGGACACACTGTGCAACAGGCACGGCTATCACCAGAAATGGATTAGCGAAAAAACGAATCGCGAACAGAGAACGAAACTCGGAACGACTACTTAGTGCGTGAATATTACCAAACAGCACCATTAGCATTAGCGTCAGGTTGCGAGCGTCTTCGTGCGCAAACGAACTCTGTAATAAATAGTAATAGACAATAAATGCCAGACCACCCATGACCGAACCGGTGACTAATACATGCTGGATAATATGCCGTTCAAAAATAGGCTCGCTCGGCTTGCGCGGTGCCCGAGTGAGTTCGCCACCCTCTTTCGGTTCAAATGCCAATGCGACGTCTTGCAGACCATTGGCTACCAGATTTAACCAGAGTAACTGTACCGCCGTTAACGGCATCGGCAACCCGAACAACGCGGTAAAGAAAAATAACAACAATGCAGAAAATCCGGTTGCTATTAATAGTGCAATAACCTTGCGAATATTATTGTAGACGATTCGACCTTGCTCGATACCATCAACAATAGATGCAAAATTATCATCAGTAATGATGATGTCCGCCGCCTCTTTGGCTACGTCGGTACCGCGCTTACCCATCGCTACACCAGTATTGGAACGGCGCATGGCTGGCGCATCATTCACACCATCACCGGTCACCGCAACAAAGTGTCCCTGTCGCATAAAACTGTCAACAATCTGTTCTTTTTGTTTTGGTTCTATGCGTGCAAATATTCGCGCAGCACGGATCATATCATCAGCCGTTTGTTGATCCTGCTTATTTGCTTCGCGGATCATTTGACCGGTAACAATACTCTCACCCTCTTCTGCCAATCCAAGATCCAGAGAAATAGCCTTTGCCGTCGCCGGGTGGTCGCCGGTAACCATAGCAACGTTAATACCGCCATCCCGACAGCGTTGAATCGCGGCCTTTGCTTCTGGTCGGATCGGATCAATCATGCCAACCATACCCAGAAACGTCATTTCACTAAGCTGTTCATCTGCGTTGTTTGAAGTTACCTGACGTTGCGCCAACGCCAGCACTCGGTAACCCTTTGCTGCCAGACTTTCAAACTGAGAGGTAATTAAGGTCTTATCAATGGCGTGTTTGGTATCTTTAACCTGCATCCAGTCACACATTTCCAGAATTTTTTCCGGACTGCCTTTTACGTGTAATACCAGTTCTTGTTTTTCATCCACATTAAGACTGGCACCGAAGGCATTTTCAGATTCGTAAGGGATCAAATCCATTTGCTTGTGCCGTTGATGATAGTCATTGATCGACAAACCCAACTTTTTAGCCAACACTAAAAAGGCTACGTCGACGATATCACCATCGGACACCCATTCCCCACCGGCATAATTCAAATGGCTTTCGTTGGCTAACATACCGGTGACACAAAGCGTGTTTAACAACTCCGGCTGCTGACCTTGTATCTCGCCACCCGCTGCGACGCCTTCACCAGTCACATTAAATTCTGCACCACAAGGTAAAACAACATTCCTGATGGTTAATTCGTTGACTGTTAACGTACCGGTTTTATCGGAACAAATAAATGTACAGGAACCTAATGCCTCGACGGCGACCAGTTTACGAATAATGACATCATGCTTTGCCATACGACGCATACCGATCGCTAATGCCACCGTTAATGCAGCCGGCAGACCTTCAGGGATAGTCGATACGGCTAGCCCAATTGCCATCATCGCCATACTGCTTCCGCCATAACCACCTTGCAGCAACATGATGCCTATCAGGCATAAGATAGCGATGATAATTGCGCCGGCTACTTGATAGGTGAACTTACGAATGCGGATCATCAGCGGTGGTTCCGAGACGCGTTCCGCTGACAGACGATGGGCAATTTTACCCAGTTGGGTATTCAGTGCCGTCGCTATTACCTCACCTCGGGCTGTCCCATGCGTCACAATAGAACCGGCAAAACATTGATTGACTCGATCAGACAACGGTGCATCATCCTCAACAAGCAGATCGGCATTTTTGGCAACGGCAAGCGATTCGCCGGTTAACAATGACTCGTCGATAGCCAAATCAAAACTGTTAATTAACTTTATGTCCGCCGGTACCTTGTCACCTGAGGCAAGTAAAACAATATCGCCCGGCACGATATTATTCGCATCGATTCGCCGGGACTCGCCATCACGTATGACACGAGCTTCACCTCGCACTAATTGCTTAAGTGCTGCGGCAGATTTTTGCGCGGAATATTCCTGTAAGGTGCCGATAATGGCATTCAATAACAAAACGGCCAGGATAAAAATTGCATTTGGCAATTGCGACAACATTAGCGATGCAATAGCTGCGATCACCAATATATAGATAAACGGACTTAAAAACTGGCGCAGAAAAATAACTGCTGGCCCCGGGAGCTTAGCTTCCGGCAGACGGTTTAAGCCGTATTTTTCCAGCCGGCTTGCAGCTTCCTTAGAACTTAATCCATCCGCATGACGATCACTCGTCTCAAACGAAGCCTCGATCGCATCGCTAACAGTTACATTCATTTCTGGTTCCCGGGCAAAAAGAATGATTCTCTATGAAATTTGTTACAGATTTATTATTGAAAGCACGCCTGGATTGATAACTATTTTAATAATGCTAGTCATCCTGCAGATCTTGCTTACATTTTCGTTTGTCTTGTTTACGATCGTATTTCGATTTATCCCGATGAAAATGATCTTTGCCTAGATATTTTTTCTCAGTACCCGACTTTACATCAGACCCTTTCTTTTCAACTTTCTTACGCATAATAAGCCAAATATAGATATTTAATCGGATATTTTTAGTTATTCTTAATGATCTGGGAAATTGCAAATTTCACACATGCCGTGTGAATTTACATAATTAATGTAAACCTAGTAACAATAAAATAATACGCTATAGTTTATCACTATATCGATATATTAAATCGGGAACTTAATTGAGATCAGAGCCCTCACAAAATAGTATTATTAAATAATGCAGGCCTGAGCAACCTGCAGGGCAAGATTAGTATGCTAATGATCGGTTAATAAATCATCTTTGATTAACCTAACTCAATAATAATTATAAGGAGATCTGGGCATGACAATATTTAGTAATCTACGTCAGGATATTCCTGCCAGCATCGTTGTATTTTTCGTCGCTGTTCCTTTATGTCTAGGGATAGCATTGGCTAGCGGTGCACCACTTCTTTCGGGATTAATTGCCGGTGTAGTCGGCGGTATTTTGGTAGGCAGCTTAAGCGGTTCGCAGTTGGGTGTATCCGGTCCGGCCGCAGGTCTTACCGTTATCGTCCTGGTAGCAATCGAAGAACTTGGCTTTGAGGCATTCCTTGTTTCTGTTGTTCTTGCTGGTGTTTTACAGCTGTTATTTGCTTTTTTACGAGCGGGCTTCATCGCATTTTTCTTTCCTACAGCTGTTATCAAAGGCATGCTCGCAGGAATCGGGCTAATAATCATACTTAAGCAAATACCCCACGCGCTTGGGCACGATTCCGACCCGGAAGGACAAATGGATTTTATTCAACCTGATGGAGAAACCACATTTTCCAGCTTATCGATTATGGCCAATGATTTTGAGTTTGGTGCACTTATTATTGCTCTTTCAGGCTTGGCTATCATTTTATTTTGGGAAATTGTATTAGCAAAAAAATATCGTCTATTTCAAATCATTCAGGGACCATTAGTTGCAGTCGCATTTGGTATCAGTTTTCAAATGCTCGCAGTCAAATATTTCCCCGCACTAGCTCTGGATGCGACTCATCTGGTTAGCATGCCGATTTTCGAGGGCACCACAGGTTTTACTCAGCTAATGACTTTTCCTGAATGGAATCGCATCTTTGATGGGCCTGTGCTTATTACTGCCGTAACCTTGGCATTGGTAGCGAGTCTGGAAACCCTGTTGTGTGTTGAGGCGACAGATAAATTGGACCCGTTAAAACGTATTACACCGACAAATCGGGAGTTATTTGCTCAAGGCTGCGGCAATTGTGTTTCAGGTCTGATTGGAGGCTTACCCATTACCCAGGTCATTGTCAGAAGTTCGGCTAATATTCAGTCGGGCGGGAAAACCAAACTCTCCGCTATTTTACATGGCATACTACTGCTGGTTTCAGTCTTGTTACTACCAACATTATTAAATCTGATTCCATTAGCTGTGCTGGCAAGTATCTTATTTGTTGTCGGTTATAAACTTGCCAAACCGGCAATCTTCAAAGATTTATACAAGGCAGGTATGGATCAATTTATACCTTTCGTCGCTACCATTGCCGGCATTCTTCTTACTGATCTTTTATTAGGCATTATGATTGGTATGTCATGTGCCCTGTTCATGATACTACGACGAAATTTTCTGAATGCGTTTGAACTGAATATCGAAGATCATGAGTCTTCTGACCACACCCATAAAGTGACCATCAAACTTGCAGAAGAAATCAGTTTTTTTAGTCGCGCCGCTATCGTCGATGCCCTTAGTAAAGTATCAAGTGGTTCTCACGTTATCATTGATGCAAACGGTAATCGTCACATCGATCCCGATATACGCGATGTGATTCATGATTTTGAAACGGGTGCCAAACATCGCAACATCAGAGTAAATTGGGCAAACACTAGCCAAAAGTAAAAATAAACAAAATAGGACTAACTGGTATCAGACCAATATATGTTCTGATACCAGTCATGCCATACCGCCAGTTATATCTAATTTGATTTCCAGCGTTTTTAGTGAACTATATTCACGTTTCATTAACGAAGCTAAACTTTATTTAGCTTCCACTTACCTTTACGAAACAGGAAATAAGCCACAATAGCGATCAATGATTCAGCAAATGTAATCGAAACAAATACTCCCTGCGGCCCAACCCCAACTACTTCAGCGAGACAATAGGCAAGCGGAATCTGGATCATCCAGAAACAAAAGAAGTTGATTGCTGTTGGTGTAAACGTATCACCTGCTCCATTAAACGCCTGTATCAAAACCATGCCTACCGCAAAGAAACCGTAGCCATAACTGATAAAACGCAAACAATCACTACCGTACTGAATCACTGCCAAATCGCTGGAAAAGAGCCCGACGATCTGTTTTGAAAATACGATAAATACAATAGCTACCGTCACCAGAAACGCAGCATTGTATTGCGTCGTTTTCCATACCGATTGTTCAGCCCTCTCCGGTTCACCCGCACCCAGGTTCTGACCAACCAATGTACCGGCCGCATTACTCATACCCCAGGCGGGTAGAAAGGTCAGATCAATTACCCTGATGGCAATTGTGTAACCCGCTATTGCAGCGCTACCATAAGGAGACACAATCTTCATCAAGATAACCCAGCTGGCTGTTGCAATCAGAAACTGAGCCAGACCGCCAATGGAAATGTACAACAATCGAAACATGACCCGATAAACGATGCGCAAATGCACCAGGCAAAGTTTGATACGAGTACTACCATCAAACAAATGGTAAAGCTGATACAGAATACCAATCGTACGACCGGTATTCGTTGCAACCGCAGCACCGGTCACACCCATTTCAGGGAAAGGACCAACTCCATAGATCAAACAAGGATCAAGGATAATGTTGATACCATTGGCTAACCATAAGGATTTCATCGCAATGGTGGCATCACCCGCGCCGCGAAATATCGCATTAAACAAAAACAGAAATACGATAGTTGCAGCACCCCCCAACATGATTGAGGTATAGCCACTGCCCTGTTGAATTACCGCGTCACTGGCACCCATTAAACGCAAGATGTCTGCACCGTAAGCAATACCGATCAAGCCCACGACCAACGAGACGAATAAACCAATCCAGATGGTCTGTCCGGCAACGATAGCTGCGGCTTCGGGATCTTTTTCACCGATGCGACGGGCAACCATGGCCGTCACTGACATACTAAATCCAACGGCCACTGCATAAAGCAGCGTAATGACAGCCTCAGTTAAACCAACCGCTGCCACCGCATCCGCGCCCAAACCGGACACAAAATAAATGTCGGTAATCGCAAAAATCGATTCCATCGCCATTTCAAGCATCATGGGAATCGCCAGTAACAATACCGCGCGTCTTATTGAACAGCTGGTATAGTCATGTTCCTTGCCGGACAACGCATCCTGAAACAACTGCAGCAGTCGTTTAAGCTTTTGTAGAGATTCGTTATTAATTTCTGAACGTGATTTCATTTCAAACACCCTGATTATCTTCTAACGGTGGATACCGTTTCTAAAACTATGATGGTGGCGTGAAACGCCTGAAGCGATCGGCTTATGTAGCCAGGATCGATAACACCGAATTACGCAGTTCGGATTCTTACCGGATCCATCAGAGAAATGAGCACGATCACAACCGGGCGATGGGATACGCCACCGTTGAACGTCAATGTGTCAGTTACAAAATCCATTGGATCAGTTGCTCATTTGTTTGAGTGAATAAAAAGTGAGCGGGAGAATACGCTTTTAATTATTCTTGTCAAGAACAAAGGAAGAAAAAATAAAAAAGTGCAGTTCTGTAGAACAACAGTGACTTTATTCTGAAATTATTCCAATAAAACTAGAATTAATGTTTGGTTTTAAACCTAATAGTTATACCAGTTACTAGGTTTTTCATTAATTAACGTCTATCTTTCTAGTCTCTGCATTTAAAGATATAGCGTTTATTTAAGTGAAACCCCTCCACCTGTTTTTATTCCCTTTCTATTTCATTCTGGCTTCATGTGGAAACGGCGTCGCCCTTGATGATCTTGAACTGCGTAACGGTAGCTACTTTGAAAAAAACAGTAGCCAACCTTATACCGGAGAAATTGACGGGCTATATAGCAACTCAAATTTTTATGGTCACAAAACCAATTTGGTTGTAAAGGCCGAAGGGTTTATGAAGAGAGGAGTGAAATCAGGCTTATGGAAAGAATGGTATACATTTTCAACCGATGTTAAGTATTTCGAAGGTCTGTATGAAAACGGTAAAGAAGAGGGAATACATACATGGTGGCATCAAAACGAAACATTAAAAGCGACAGGTAAATATAAACGTGGACTAAGAATAGGTGTGTACAAGGAATATTATGAAAGTGGCAAGAAGAAACTAAGACTTAACTATAAGGAAAACCTGCTGCATGGAATACAGTCCAAGTGGTCACCCAGTGGCGAAAAGACAATGAAGGAAATATACGAGGCCGGGGTTTTAGTTTGTAGCATCGTTTATGGCGAAGCAGGAAAGGTATTAAAGCAAAAAGGTAAATGCGAAAAACTAATTAACAGTAATAACCAAGCTGTAATGAATTAATTAATGTAGTGTTTCACCGACAAATACATATGAATTAATATGTAATTATTGTGTATGTATATGCATACATAACTATAATAAAAATTTCATTGAGTAGACACTTTGTATTAACCCCGATGTAACAATGCAAGGTTATAAATTTCATCGGTTACTCTTAAACCAGAGTACGCCAAGGGGGAAGGATGCAAATGACGAAAAATCCATTTCGTTAATTTGCTTCCTTAATCAATCATCATTCCATAGTCCTGTCACTTAATACATTGAGGTGACGGCTTGGTTATGCATGACGTTTATACGGAGGAGATCTACAGTGAGTATGAAATCACTAACAAGCATTATTCTCGCTTCATTAACTACATTATTACTGTTCTCCGGGCCTGTCGTCGCGGCTTCGGAAGCACCTTACGTTAAAGATAGCGATCTCAAAGCAAAAGTAAAACGTATCAAACCAAAGTTTGGTCGTTTTGCATTCTTTTTAAAAGGACTTGATGTCAATGTCGTAGTAAGAAATAGAACCGGCTCTGAACTTGATCGGCCTTATCGTCTGGTCATTGACTCAAGCCGCAAGGTATTAAACGCAGATGGCGTGACAAAAAATGGCCTGCCATTTATCTGGGTTTGCGAATCAGCTTGCAGTTTACCTGATCGAAGCCGCTCACAAAGAGTCAAAGTAGAGCTGGGAAAACTAAAGCGCAGAAATTTTGCCTGGTTTAAACGGCGTCTTAATTTTTCTGTTGAGTACGAACCTTTCCAGATGCAACTACTTCATTTTGCTGACATGGATGGCACCAGCGGCGCATTACAAAACGTTGGCAATTTTTCCGCTATCCTGGAATCCCTGAGAAGTGAACTACCTGATAACACGCTCACGCTTACCTCTGGTGATAACTATATTCCAGGTCCTCGATTTGCTGCTTGCGGTGAAGATGCATTGAATAGTGTTATTGGTGCTGCAGGTCAAGGTCGATGCGATATTGAATTCCTGAACGCCATGGGCGTACAAGCCTCAGTGGTTGGCAACCATGATCTGGATCTGGGCACTGGCGATAACGGTGGATTGGCATCAATCATTTCAACCGACTTTGGTACGGCAGGTGGTAACTATCCCGGTACCGCGTTCCCGTATCTTAGTGCCAACCTAGATTTCAGTACTGATGCTAACCTGGCGGCATTAACGGCACCAAATGCTCAACCGGCAAATACGCTGGCAAACAAACTCGCTGGCAATACCATCATTGAAGTCGATGGGGAAATGATCGGTATCGTTGGTGCATCAACACCAACATTGCCTTTCATTACTTCAGTCGAAGGTATTACGGTTAGCCCAATGTTATTACCAGGTGAAGTGGAAGACCTCGATGCATTAGCGGCCGAGATTCAACCAGAAGTCGATCAACTGACTTCGCTTGGCATTGATAAAATCATCCTGCTGGCTCACATGCAACGCATCGCTGTTGAGCAAGGCCTGGCAGAACGATTGACTGATGTGGATATCATTGTCGCCGGTGGCTCTAATACACTATTGGCGGATACAACGGACTTGCTTCGCGATGGCGACTCAGTCCAGGGAGAATATCCATTAAGTTCTGTGTCAGCATCTGGCGAACCGGTTCTGATAGTCAATACAGATGGTGATTATAAGTACCTTGGGCGTCTGATCTCTGTATTCGATCTACATGGTAATGTGATTGAAAGTTTACTTGATGCATCGGTTAACGGTGCTTACAAGACTGATGCCGAAGGTTTAGCATTAGTTGGAAACCCGGCACCCAATGCACGTGTCGTTGAAGTCGCTGATGCATTAACCGATGTGCTGGCAGCCCTCGATGGCAACCTTTTCGGTGCAAGCAGTGTTTATCTCGACGGTCGTCGTAATCAGGTACGAACCCAGGAAACCAACATGGGTAACCTGACTGCCGATGCCAACTTGGCAATGGCACAATCAGTTGACCCAACGGTACAAGTGTCGCTGAAGAATGGCGGTGGTATCCGTGACGACATTGGTTTCTTTGCTTTTCCTCCGGGTTCAACCAATCCGGAAGACCTTGAATTCTTCCCTACTGCACCTAATCCGGCAGCCGGTAAAGAGTCAGGTGATGTATCACAATTCGATATCTCCGGCACACTACGCTTTAACAATGGCTTGACGCTGTTAACAGTGACCGCCGCTGAACTACAGGCATTAATCGAACATGGTGTTGGTTTTGATGATGTAGGTACTGTTACCGGTGGCCGTTTCCCACAGGTAGCTGGCATGGCTTTCAGCTTTGATCCAGCCTTGCCAAATGGTTCTCGAGTGCCCTCGCTGGCGATTGTTGACGAAAACGGTATCGTAGTTGATACCATCGTCGCCGGTGGTGTACTTCAAGGCGATCCAAATCGTACCATTCGTATGGTTACGCTTGGCTTCTTAGCGGGCGGTGGTGATGGTTATCCCTTCCCTGCCGGTACCGGAGATTGCGGCGATGCAGACGGGCCGGCTGACCGATGTGATCTTGATGGTTCTGGCCTGGTCACGCCTGGCGTCGCGAGCTTTGCTGAAGACGGTAGCGAACAGGATGCACTGGCCGAATATCTGGCTACCAACTTCCCAAGAGTCGCGCCTTATAATGAAGCGGAAACTCCAGCTGAGCTGGATGGGCGTATTCAGAATCTGGCGCTTAGAGTAGATACGGTGTTAGCTCCGTAGTCATAGTCTGCTTTTACTGATAAAGACCCGGCTTCGGCCGGGTTTTTTATTTGTTGATGTTTTCTGAATTTTCCATATTCGAGTATTAACCAAATTACTTTTCTACTGAATAGCTTATATCGGTTAATACGCCAAGACAGATAGAGAAGATAATCATATTGATTCCCTTATCAGCAATATTACTCAAAAATCGTACTCCCTGGCTTGCCTGGCTTAGCATCGTTGGATCGATTGATGAGTAAAAGCTGTAGGACCATAACAGGATTCCCAACCCAATAAAAAATATGAAGACAGCTGCAAATCGTGCGATCTTTGTGAAAATCATAACTCACCTCTATGTATAAATTTCAATCATAACTACAGCATGTTAAAGCTGCGAATAGCTTCAAATGCTTATTCATTCGATTTTGCAGTTTAATTGATTAACATTTCAGGCTTACTCAAAAAATAACCCTGAACAAAATCGACACCGATACCTCTTAGTTGAGACAGCACACGCTCATTCTCAACGTACTCAGCAATAGTATTAAGCCCCATTATCTTGCCTATTTCATTAATATTCTTAACCATGGCATAGTCGACCTCGTCATTGGAAATATCCCTGACAAACGAACCGTCAATCTTTAAATAATCAACCGGTAGTGTTTTCAAATAGCCGAAGGAAGACAGTCCGCTACCAAAATCATCCAACGCGAAATGACAACCTAAACCTTTCAATTCATTAATCAGCGAGATTGCATTAGGCAAGTTTGAAATGGCTGCTGTCTCTGTGATCTCAAAACAGATTAACCCTGGATCCACCCTTGTTTCACTAAACAGGGTGATGATGTTTTCTGATGATTTTTCATTCGCGACAGTCTGGCCCGAAAGATTGATCGTACACATCGCCAGTTTCTTCGTATGCAATGGATCGGCAGCTAACCACTCCAGTGTTTTTCTAAGAACGAACTGGTCTACCAGCATAGCTAAATCAAATCGTTCTGCTGCACTTAAAAATTGTGATGGCGGTGAGACATTGCCCTGTTCGTCCTGTATACGCAGTAATATCTCATAGCGTTGCCTGTCAACCTGCATCGGTTTTATCGGTTCAATCGAATGCTGGTACAAAACAAACTGATCATCATCCAGTGTTTGTCGCAGTCTTGCCGCCCATTGCATATGATCGTGTCGCTGTAGAATACTTAGATCATCATCACTATAAACATAAACCTGATTTCTACCTCTATCCTTCGCGCTATAACAGGCCGCATCAGCTGCACTTAACACCGTCTTGACATCAGTTTTTTCAATCAACACGACTCCGATACTGACACCGACAGTAAAAACATTGCCCTCCCATAGAAAACGGAATGCTTCAACTGCTTCACGTATCTTTTCAGCAATATTGACTGCTTGCTCCAATGAGCAAAAGGCTAACAATAAACCAAACTCATCACCGCCAAGTCTTGCCAGCGTATCGGATTGACGGATCGTGGCTAGCAATTGCTTGCTTAACTGACGTAGCAGTTCATCACCGGCCTGATGACCACAGGTATCGTTAATTAATTTAAACTGGTCAAGATCCAAATAGCACATTACATGCGTTTGTTCGCTGTAAGTTGAAGTAATGATTAATTCATGCAGAATATGTTCAAATTCTCTTCGGTTAATCAACCCGGTAAGTGCGTCATGTCTGGCCTGATAACTTAATTGTTCTGACAAAAGATGCGTTTCGGTAATATCTGTAAACGATGTAACCAAACCGCCACCCTTGACTGCATTACAACGTAATTCCAATGCAGTTTTCAACTCTGTTTTTATCGTTGTACGAAAGGGCTTTGCACATTGATTGGCAGAGCAGATAGACTCAAATTCCGATAATTTATGCGTATCGCTATCCAGCGTGATATCTTTTAACACACTTATCAAGTCAGAAAGCTCCCTACCGGTTGACAGTGTAGTTTCATCAATTTTTAATAAATCATAAAAACGTTTATTAAAACCAGCCAATCGAGCATCAGCATCGATCAATACAACACCTGAATCCAATGATTCCAGCATCGTGTTAATCTTTTTGGATATGTGACTACGAATATAGTTTTTCCAGGCAAGCACCAACAGGATAAAAATCAATAACATCATAAATATAGAGAGAATAATGATCCCGGTACGATATTTAACGATGAAGCCGTTTGGTTTATTCACTAAAATAGTGTTCTTCGGTAACAATTTTGTATTTATATTAAAACGATCAAGTAATGAGTAGTTGATCATGACTCGGTTAGGGCTTTCTTTTATCACATTAATATCCTGAACCGGTGTCCCTTTCAGGATGTTTGCTGCCATATGACCCGCTGTGGCGCCTTGCGTATGGAAATCAATCACATGACCGCCTAACGCGCCGGCACGAACAAAATTTTCTCTCAGTGTGTAGACAGGAACCAAGGCATTCATAGAGAGCAGATGAATTGCATCTCTTGAGTTCAACACCTTTTTATTTTTATCTTCAAATGCAGTGAGGTGTAAAATCGCATACCCCTCAGCAGGCAGGTTGGCAATATAATGCTGTAGCTCATCCCAACTGTAATCGCCCAATGAAATAACGATTTTATCCAAATCATTATGTTTCTGTGACACGACTTGATTAAACTTTTTCAAATCAGAAAGCCCACTCATGCTATTGTCAGCAATGGTAATGATAGTGGACAGATCAGGCTGTAATGATTTAGCCAGATTAATCGTTTCATCGATGGAAGTCTGTTCCACTACGCCGGTAATGAGATTGTTTTTTCCTGCACTGGCAACCAGATCTGTATTGTTGATGCAGGTAAACACAACAGGTATAGAGGAAAATAGTGCTGCCTGTTTCTCCTGAATATATCTCAGCGCATTATCATCAGAGGCGATGACAAGATCATAAGGTTCTCGCTTGACCATTTTATGCATAAACCAGGTATCGAATAATCGAATTGATTCCTCGGAACCATGTCGTTTCGCATCCATGTATTCAACATCAATTTGAACGTTCAGATCGGATAAACCATCTTTGACACCATTTAATATCGTCTGGCTGGTCACAAACTCCGGATGGTAAGAAAACAGCATTAATACTCGGTGAGTATTTTCGGGGTGATTTGCTAAAACACTATGATAAATTAAAGTAGTAGCCAGTAATACAACAACGGCTGGCATGGGGAATTTAATTCGATTATTACGCCTCATTGAAACACTACAATTTCTTAAATTCAAAACAGCGTTGAGTTTACTTCACGCCAGCTTTTAATTCAGCTAATTCTATAAAGACAATATTTTCAGATCATTATCATAGCTTTTCACCTATTGCTATCTAGTACATGTCTTAAACGGTGGTGATGAGTTTTTCCCTGTATGCTTATAACGACAACTTATATAATTAATATTTTTTTAACAATGTCGTGTTAAATTTACTAGTTATAAAAAATTTCATCATTACTCACAGACTTGTTGCAGAACTTCCAGCTTGACCCTTGGTCAGAATGACGAGATATGAACGCAAATCCAGCCGCTCTTAAATCCTATATTGCCAACGAACGTCTACGGGATGGTCGTGCACTGTTGATTAGATCGATACGTCCCGATGACAAAAAAGGAATCGTGGACGGTCTGAATCGACAACATCCAAAGTCTTTGTATTTCCGTTTCTTTCAACCTAAAAATACGCTGTCAGCACAGGAACTGGTCAATTTAACCGAGATCGATTTCTGCGATCATGTCGCACTCGTAGCGACTGTTAATAATGACAATGCGGGTTTAATTGTCGGTGTGGGTCGTTATATTATTTGCCAACATCAACCTTTCAAGGCGGCAGAGATCACATTTACTGTCGACGATGCCCATCACGGATTGGGGATTGCAACTATCTTACTGCGACACCTGACCAAGATCGCGAATTCGGCTGGTATAGTCGAGCTACGTGCCAGCGTATTACCAGAGAATGAGAAGATGTTGAGTGTATTTTCTCATTCAGGTTTGGAACAGAGTCGATCCATTGACGGCGGAGTGGTGGAGTTCAGGTTTCCGCTCGCGGAGCATTTACCGGCAATATAGTAATAACATTTGGGCGTTTCGCTTTTCCGACACTTCCAAGCTTTGCATTATTCTGTATGAATATAACAGTTTCGTACTAAAGACTAAGCAATAAAAAAAGGGACTGACCTAAGTCAGTCCCTTCTACCTCTGCTCACCTATATAGGTAAGTGATTACAAGCTGTAACGAACGAATGCCTGGACATCCTGGGTGCGGTTAGCAATGTCATCATTGCCTTTTACCGCATCCACATTTACCTGTGCATCGACTTTAGCTTGAATGCTAGAACGGGTACCGACGTTGGCTGCAGCTTTCACTGCGTTAGTATCAACTGAACCGGCGACCGCAGACTGAATCGAACTGCTACGCGCTTCACTGACTGAGATACCGTTGCTACTGACGCTAGCGACTGGGCTTGAAACCTGATTATCGATGGCAGACTGGATGTTGGCAGCGAAAGCGGAACCGGCCATCATGCTAGCTGCGGCAATTGCAATAATAGTATTTTGTATTTTCATCATCATGCTCCTAAAAAGTTATCGTAAATTAAGTTAAGTACTTCATTGGAGGTAATTATGACGAGTTAGTTCTTAATAG
>JANQNX010000004.1 GCA_028279365.1 Gammaproteobacteria bacterium
TCGTAATTGCCGCCGTTAACGTCGTCTTACCATGGTCCACATGACCTATCGTGCCCACATTCACATGCGGTTTCGTACGTTCAAATTTTTCCTTCGACACGGCTAATCACCTCTTCTTAAATCAAAAATTAATTAATGGTTTCTACTGGTAATTGATTCAGCAATATTTGCTGGTACTTCGTTATATTTTTCAAATTCCATTGTGTATACGGCACGACCCTGAGTCGCAGAGCGAAGGTCAGTTGCATAACCAAACATTTCGCTCAAAGGAACCTCCGCGCGTATGACTTTACCTGCAGGCGACTCTTCGGTGCCTTGCAAGATACCGCGACGACGATTCAAATCCCCGTTCACCGTACCCATATATTCTTCTGGAGTAACGACTTCAACCCGCATTATCGGTTCTAAGATGACCGGTTTTGCCTTGGTAGCACCTTCCCTGAATCCCATCGAGCCGGCGATTTTAAACGCCATTTCGCTGGAGTCAACATCATGATACGAACCATCGTATAAAGTCACTTTGACGTCGACCACCGGATAGCCGGCAACGATGCCGTTTTCCATCTGTTCGATAACACCTTTCTCAACTGCCGGGATATATTCTTTCGGTACCACGCCGCCAACAATTTCATTGACGAATTCAAAACCTTCACCCGCTGGCTTCGGCTCAATCTTGAAGACCACGTGGCCATACTGACCACGACCACCGGATTGACGGACAAACTTTCCTTCGGCCTTTTCAAGCGATGAGCGGATCGTTTCGCGGTAGGCGACCTGTGGTTTACCCACATTGGCCTCAACTTTAAATTCACGCTTGAGTCTATCGACAATGATCTCAAGATGGAGCTCACCCATACCGGAAATAATCGTCTGCCCGGACTCTTCGTCAGTGTGCACCCGAAACGAGGGATCTTCCTGGGCTAGTTTGCTTAAGGCCAGGCCCATTTTTTCCTGATCCACCTTGGTTTTAGGTTCTACCGCAACAGCAATAACCGGATCGGGGAATTCCATTCTTTCCAGCGTAATCACATTGCTGACATCACACAGCGTATCGCCAGTGGTGACATCTTTCAGCCCTACTGCCGCTGCTATATCGCCAGCGCGGACTTCTTTAATCTCTTCACGACTGTTGGCATGCATCTGCAATAGTCGACCAATACGTTCTTTTTTATCCTTAACCGGGTTGAATACCGTATCACCAGAATTCAACACACCTGAATAAGCCCTAAAGAAAGTTAAAGTACCGACAAATGGGTCGGTGGCAATCTTAAATGCCAACGCCGAAAACGGTTCATTATCATCGGCATGTCGTTCGGCTTCGTTTTCATTTTTGTCGTCCAGAATGCCGGTAATCGCTGGCACATCAATTGGCGACGGCATGTAGTCAACGACTGCATCAAGCAGCGTTTGAACACCTTTATTCTTAAAAGCAGAACCACACAGCACTGGCACGATTTCGTTAGCCAGTGTTTGTGAACGTAACCCTTCTTTTATTTGTTCTATCGTTAGAGAACCATTTTCAACATAGCTCTCCATTAACTCTTCATTCGCTTCAGCCGCGCTCTCGACCATTTGCTCGTGATAGTCGTCCGCTTGTTGCTGATAGGCTTCAGGAATGTCCTTTTCTTCAAACTTAATTCCCATGTTTTCCTGTTCCCAGTAAATTGCCCTCATCTTTACCAGATCAATCACGCCTTCAAAATTTTCTTCCGCGCCAATCGGTAACTGCACTGGCACAGGTCTACTGCCAAGGCGTTCACTAATTTGTTCAACAACACGCAAAAAATTTGCGCCGGAACGATCCATTTTATTTATGAAGGCCATACGCGGCACATTATATTTATTGGCTTGTCGCCAGACCGTTTCTGACTGCGGTTCTACTCCGCCTACGGCACAAAATACGGCGCAAGCGCCGTCTAATACCCGGAGCGATCGTTCTACTTCAATAGTGAAGTCGACGTGCCCAGGCGTATCGATAATATTGATACGGTGCTGCGGGTACTGCGAAGCCGTGCCCTGCCAAAAACAGGTGGTCGCAGCAGAGGTAATGGTAATGCCGCGCTCTTGTTCCTGTTCCATCCAATCCATGGTGGCAGCGCCATCATGGACTTCGCCAATCTTATGAGAAACGCCAGTGTAAAAAAGAATACGCTCTGTCGTCGTCGTCTTACCCGCATCAATATGGGCCATGATGCCAATATTGCGATAGCGTTCGATTGTGGTTGCACGAGTCATGAGCGTTATCTATCAATGTCCTTTTACCAGCGATAATGCGAGAACGCTTTGTTAGCTTCAGCCATACGGTGCGTATCTTCACGCTTTTTAATTGCCGAACCACGGTTTTCTGAAGCGTCCATTAACTCACCTGCCAGACGCAGCCCCATATTTTTTTCACCACGATTTTTTGCTGCATCAACGACCCAGCGCATAGCTAATGTAATACTTCTGTCTGAACGGATTTCAACCGGAATTTGGTAGGTGGCACCGCCAACACGACGGGACTTCACCTCTACTAGCGGTCTGACATTTTCCATGGCCTTATTAAAGACTTCTAGTGGCTCCGGATTACCTTTGCCACTGATTTCGTCCAATGCACCGTAAACAATTTTTTCAGCGACCGATTTCTTACCGCTACGCATAATAATATTAATGAATTTAGCCAGAACCTTATCCTGGAACTTGGGATCAGGCAGTATTTCTCTCTTTTCGGCTACGCGTCTTCTGGACATGGCTAGTTCAATTCCTGTTAATAGTTATGATTTAGGACGTTTCGCGCCGTATTTGGATCGGCCTTGTCGTCTGTCTGCAACGCCGGAGGTATCCAGTGTTCCACGTACAGTGTGATATCGCACACCCGGTAAATCTTTTACACGACCACCACGTATCAGGATGACCGAGTGTTCTTGTAAATTATGGCCTTCACCACCAATGTAAGTCGTCACTTCCTGCCCGTTTGTTAGTCGCACACGCGCAACCTTTCTCAATGCTGAGTTTGGTTTCTTCGGTGTGGTTGTATAAACGCGGGTACACACGCCACGTTTTTGCGGGCATGCTTCCAAGGCCGGTACATTGCTTTTTACTGGCTGGCGCTTACGCGGTTTTCTCACTAATTGGTTAATTGTTGCCATAATTTATTGTCTTTATTTAACTTTATTAAAGTGCACAGAAACCCCTCACCTGTCCGAACCACTCAAATTTCATGTGAAATCAAGAGCGAAACCGGTTCGGACATGCGTCGAATAATCTTCGGATATCCTGGAGGTGTTTTGGATTTATCGCGAACTCATCATGAATTCATCGATATTTCCTGTACTTACAAACAAAATGTCAGGCTGAGAAAAAGGCTCAGCCTGACAAAGAGGCGGGATTTTATGTCCTCGAACAGGACAATGTCAAGCAACAATCCGGCTAATTTTCAAGTACCGGTAGAACCTTCCACAGGCTCAGAATCCGGGCCTTTCTCAACCAGCTCGACCGTCTCAATTTCTTCCAGTTCAGTCGCGATTTCGGAGTCGACAACTTCATCCTGCTGAACTTTCCGTTCAGCGTGGTATGAAAGTCCGGTTCCAGCCGGAATCAGTCGCCCAACAATGACATTTTCTTTCAAACCACGCAGATCATCACGTTTACCATTAACACTGGCCTCGGTGAGAACTCGGGTGGTTTCCTGGAACGATGCCGCAGAAATGAATGATTCTGTCGACAACGAGGCCTTGGTAATACCGAGTAAAATCGGTACCCACTCAGCCGGTTGTTTGCCTTCAGCGATGACACGTTCGTTTTCTTCCAGTACCCTTGAGCGTTCGAGTTGTTCGCCTTTGAGAAATTCGGTATTACCGGCTTCCATGATTTCGGCTTTACGCAACATCTGACGAACAATCACTTCAATATGCTTATCATTGATCTTTACACCCTGAAGTCGATAGACATCCTGAATCTCGCTGGAAATGTAGTTGGTCAATGCCACGACGCCTTTCAGACGTAAAATATCATGTGGTGCAGGTGGCCCGTCAGCGATACTCTCGCCTTTTTCAACATGTTCACCTTCAAATACGCTGACATGTCGCCATTTGGGGATTAACTCCTCATGGACGTTATCATCCTGAGTAATCACGATACGCTGTTTGCCCTTGGTTTCCTTACCAAAGCTGATGGTACCGGAGATCTCTGCCAATACTGCAGGTTCCTTTGGCTTACGTGCTTCAAACAAATCAGCAACTCGGGGTAAACCACCGGTAATATCACGGGTTTTCGCCGATTCCTGTGGAAGACGCGCGATGACGTCACCCACATTTACCGTCTTGCCATCACTGACATTAATGACCGCTTTCGGCGGCAGTAGATAATGTGCCGCCTGGTCGGTGCCAGGGATTTTCAACTCCTCGCCATTATCATCAACCAGCTTCACCACCGGGCGCATGTCTTTACTGTTCGACGCGCGCTGTTTGGGTTCCATGATGACGATATTGGTCAAACCGGTAATCTCATCGACATGACGCGTTACCGTGACGCCTTCAACGATGTCAGAAAACTGAACCTTACCTGATACTTCCGAAATAACCGGGTGGGTGTGTGGATCCCAGCTGGCAATCTGCAGACCGGATTCAACGGCTTCACCATCATCGGCGGTCAGAACTGCACCGTAAGGCACTTTATAACGCTCGCGTTCACGACCGACCTCATCCAGAATCGCCAGTTCACCAGAGCGTGATACGACCACTCGGTTACCACTTTCCTGTTCTAGGGTTTTGACGTTTTGTAACCTGACAGTACCGCCATTTTTGACTTCGATATTGCTAATCGCTGCAGCTCGGGATGCTGCACCACCAATATGGAAAGTACGCATGGTTAACTGGGTACCAGGCTCACCGATCGATTGCGCAGCAATTACACCGACTGCCTCACCGATATTAACCAGATGGCCTCTGCCTAAATCACGGCCGTAACATTTACGGCAAATACCATAACGCGTTTCACAAGTAATCGCAGAACGGACAAACACCTGATCAATACCGACATCATCAAAAATGTCGACCCATTTTTCATCGATTAGCGTGCCAGCCTGAGCCACCACATCACCATTCATTTTTACGGCATCTCTGGCCAGGGTTCTACCAAGAATCCTGTCTCGGAGTGGTTCTATCACATCGCCACCGTCGATGATGGGGGTCATCTCCAATCCATCTTCTGTACCACAGTCTTCTTCTGTGACGACTAAATCCTGTGCTACGTCTACCAGTCTTCGCGTCAAATAACCGGAGTTAGCAGTTTTCAATGCAGTATCGGCCAGACCCTTACGCGCACCGTGGGTCGAGATGAAGTACTGCAAGACATCAAGACCTTCGCGGAAGTTAGCGGTAATTGGTGTTTCAATGATGGAACCGTCCGGTTTTGCCATCAAACCACGCATGCCGGCCAACTGTCTGATCTGCGCTGCAGAACCACGAGCACCGGAATCAGCCATCATATAGATAGAGTTAAATGATGGTTCTTTAACTTCATTACCTTCTTTATCGATACTGATATCGACACCCAGCTTATCCATCATGGCCTTGGCAACCTGATCATTCGTGTTTGACCAGATGTCGACCACCTTGTTGTAACGTTCACCATCGGTAATTAAACCGGAAGCATATTGATCTTCAAAATTGCGCACTTGATCTTCAGCTCGGCCAATGATGTCGCTTTTCGTTTCAGGTACCACCATATCTTCAACGCCGATAGATACGCCGGCACGAGTGGAATATTTAAAACCGGTATACATCAATCGATCAGAGAAAATCACCGTTTCTTTTAATTCAAGCGATCGATAACAAGTGTTCACCAATTGCGATATGGTCTTTTTCGTCAAGACTTTGTTAATTAGCGAAAACGGCATGCCATCCGGTAATATTTTTGATAGCAGTGCACGACCCGCAGTCGTTTCATAACGTTCATGGGTAGCAACTTTTTCACCCTCTTCGTTATAACTGACTTCCTTGATTCGAACCTGTATTTTCGCCTGCAGGTCAACGACTCCGCTTTCATAAGCACGATGGACTTCATCTACGTCGACAAAACTCATACCAGTACCTTTGGCCGTAACCGTCTCACGAGTGAGATAGTAGAGTCCCAGTACCACATCCTGCGTCGGGACGATAATCGGATCACCATTGGCAGGAGATAGAATATTATTGGTCGACATCATCAAGGTACGGGCTTCGAGCTGAGCTTCTAATGATAACGGTACATGCACCGCCATCTGGTCACCGTCAAAGTCAGCGTTAAACGCGGTACAGACTAATGGATGTAACTGTATCGCTTTACCTTCAATCAATACCGGTTCGAACGCTTGAATACCCAACCTGTGCAGGGTTGGCGCACGGTTTAACATGATGGGATGTTCACGTATCACTTCTTCCAATACATCCCATACTTCAGAACCTTCTCGCTCTACCAGTTTTTTTGCAGCCTTGATGGTGGTCGCTAAACCACGTCGTTCAAGCTTGCTGAAGATGAAAGGCTTGAATAATTCCAACGCCATTTTTTTAGGAATACCACACTGGTGTAACCGCAATGTAGGTCCAACCACGATGACGGAACGACCCGAGTAATCAACACGCTTACCAAGCAAGTTTTGACGAAAACGCCCCTGCTTACCTTTGATCATGTCTGCTAGTGATTTCAACGGCAGCTTATTGGTACCGGTAATAGCGCGACCACGACGACCATTATCCAACAGCGCATCCACAGACTCTTGCAGCATACGTTTTTCATTACGCACGATAATGTCTGGCGCATTCAGATCGAGTAGTCGCTTCAATCGATTATTTCGGTTAATCACACGACGATATAAATCGTTCAGATCAGACGTCGCAAAACGCCCGCCATCCAGCGGTACTAGAGGTCTTAATTCCGGCGGTAATACCGGTAAGACTTCCATCACCATCCATTCAGGCTTGTTGCCTGAGTTTTGGAAGGCCTCTAACAATTTTAAACGTTTGGTCAGTTTTCTTAATTTGGTTTCAGAATTTGTATTCGGAATCTCTTCTCTTAATTCATTGACCTCTGCATCGATATCGATAGATTTAAGTAAAGCGCGAATAGCCTCGGCACCCATCTTCGCATCAAACTCATCACCATACTGTTCCAACGCTTCGAGGTAATTTTCCTCGGTCAACATTTGTCCACGCTCAAGCTCGGTCATGCCCGGCTCAATTACGGCATAGGCTTCAAAGTAGAGAACCCGTTCAATTTCACGCAGGGTCATGTCCAACATCAAGCCCATACGAGAGGGCAACGACTTCAAGTACCAGATATGCGCAACCGGGCTGGCAAGATCGATGTGGCCCATGCGCTCACGACGCACTTTAGATAGCGTCACCTCTACACCACATTTTTCACAAACCACACCGCGGTGCTTCAGCCTTTTGTATTTACCACACAGACATTCATAATCTTTCACCGGACCAAATATCTTTGCACAGAATAAACCGTCACGCTCAGGCTTAAAGGTACGATAGTTTATCGTTTCCGGTTTTTTCACTTCTCCAAAAGACCATGATCGGATTTTTTCAGGTGAAGCAAGCCCTATGGCAATAGCATCAAATTCTTCTACCTGTCCCTGTTGTTTCAGTAACTTTAATAAGTCTTTCAAGGTTTACCTCCTTCGGAGATTTGTTCGGGCTTGGCCCTTAATTCAAAACGTAAATTCTTCATCACTTTTACGGACTACTGGTCCAGCTCAATATCAATACCTAGTGAGCGAATCTCTTTAACCAATACGTTAAATGATTCCGGCATACCGGCTTCCATTTGATGGTCACCATCAACGATGTTTTTATACATCTTGGTACGACCGTTCACATCGTCAGATTTGACGGTGAGCATCTCTTGCAAGGTGTAGGCGGCGCCATAGGCTTCCAATGCCCATACTTCCATCTCACCAAAACGTTGGCCACCAAATTGAGCTTTACCACCCAGTGGTTGTTGGGTAACAAGACTATATGGCCCGGTAGAACGTGCATGCATCTTGTCATCAATAAGGTGATTGAGTTTGAGCATATACATGTAACCAACAGTGACCTTTCTATCAAAGGCATCGCCGGTACGCCCGTCATATAGTGTGGTTTGTCCGTCTTCCGGTAAACCGGCCAGTTTCAACATGGCCTTAATCTCTTTCTCACTGGCACCATCAAACACAGGCGTTGCCATTGGCACACCACCTTTAAGGTTTGAAGCCAATTCATCAATCTCTTTATCAGAAAACGATGCCAGATCTTCTTTTTTACCGCTGACGTTATAGACTTTCTCAAGAAACTCACGCACTTCAGCCGTCTGGGCTTGTTGTTCCAACATCTTTCCAATCTTCAGTCCAACGCCTTTAGCGGCCCAGCCGAGGTGAGTCTCAAGGACCTGACCGACATTCATTCGCGAGGGAACACCAAGAGGATTCAACACCACGTCCACTGGTGTGCCATCTTCCATGTGTGGCATATCTTCAATCGGGACAATCGTTGAGATCACACCCTTGTTACCATGACGGCCTGCCATTTTATCGCCGGGTTGAATTCGACGTTTGACGGCAAGGTAAACCTTGACCATTTTCAATACGCCCGGCGCCAAATCATCACCTGAAGTCAGTTTCGCACGCTTCTCTTCAAAGCGATTATCAAAATCTTCTTTCAGTGAGTTGATTTGCTCAGCGGCTTTCTCAAGCTGGTGGTTAGCATCGTCATTTTTCAGGCGTATCTCGAACCATTTGTCTCTGGAGGTATTGTCCAGATAGTCTTTCGTGATTTTGTCACCCACACTTAGCCCGGAAGGACCACCTTCTGCTTGCTTACCAATTAATAACTTCTCAATACGCTGATATACACCCTCTTCCATGATACGCAACTGATCGTTAAGATCTTTTCTTACGCTGTTGAGTTCAGATTCTTCAATTTCCAATGCACGCGCATCTTTTTCAACACCATCACGAGTGAACACCTGTACATCAATAACGGTACCGTTCATTCCAGACGGAACACGTAACGAAGTATCTTTAACGTCAGAAGCCTTCTCGCCAAAAATGGCACGCAGCAGTTTCTCTTCTGGTGTCAGCTGAGTTTCACCTTTAGGCGTGACTTTACCGACCAGAATGTCACCAACGTTTACCTCAGCGCCGATATAAACAATGCCTGATTCATCCAACTTGTTAAGCGCGCTTTCACTGACGTTAGGAATATCTGAAGAAATTTCTTCCGATCCCAACTTGGTATCACGCGCAACACAGGTCAGCTCCTCTATATGAATCGTTGTGTAGCGATCTTCCTTAACCAGTTTCTCTGAAAGAAGGATGGAATCCTCAAAGTTATAACCATTCCAGGGCATAAACGCGACCAACATGTTCTGACCTAAAGCAAGTTCACCCATGTCAGTTGATGGCCCGTCGGCTAATACATCACCTTTAGCAACCATGTCACCCGGTTTCACCAAGGGTTTCTGGTTGATACAGGTGTTCTGATTTGAACGGGTATATTTGGTCAGATTATAAATATCCACGCCAGGCTCACCAGCAATGACTTCATCATCGTTGACTCTTACCACAATGCGGCTAGCGTCTACTGAATCTACTTTTCCGCCTCTTTCTGATACTACGGTGACACCGGAGTCAATGGCTACACGACGTTCCATGCCTGTTCCCACTAACGGTTTATCGGTACGCAATGTAGGCACTGCCTGACGTTGCATGTTTGAACCCATCAATGCACGGTTTGCATCATCATGCTCGAGAAACGGGATCAGCGATGCTGCTACCGAAACGATCTGACGCGGCGAAACGTCCATATAATTAATTCTGTCCGGTGTGGACATCGTAAATTCATTTCTATGACGACAAGAAACCAGTTCATCGATTAACTTACCGTTTTTATCCAATGTTGCACTCGCCTGGGCAATCATATAATCGCCTTCTTCAATAGCAGACAAGTACTCGATCTCATCGGTCGCTTTGCCATTCTCAACCTTACGATAAGGCGTTTCCAGAAAACCATAAGAATTGGTTCGAGCAAACACGGCCAGAGAGTTAATTAAGCCAATATTTGGACCTTCAGGTGTCTCAATTGGACAAACTCGTCCATAGTGCGTCGGATGCACATCACGTACTTCAAAACCAGCACGCTCTCTGGTTAAACCACCTGGACCTAATGCTGAAATACGACGTTTATGCGTAATCTCTGACAACGGATTATTTTGATCCATAAACTGCGACAGCTGACTGGAACCAAAGAATTCCTTGATAACAGCGGATACCGGTTTTGCATTAATAATCTCTTGCGGCATTAAGCCTTCAGATTCAGCCAGGCTCAAACGCTCCTTGACAGCACGTTCGACTCTGACCAAACCAACACGGAATTGATTCTCGGCCATTTCGCCTACACTTCTGATACGGCGATTACCCAGATGGTCGATGTCGTCAATCACACCTTTACCATTACGGATATCCAACAATACTTTTAACACGGCGATGATATCGTCATTTGATAAGACGCCTTCGCCGGTAGCTTCTTTGCGTCCCACTCGGCGATTAAATTTCATCCGCCCTACAGCAGACAAATCATAACGATCTGGGCTGAAGAAAAGATTCTTGAACAAATTCTCTGCCGCATCTTTTGTTGGTGGCTCACCCGGACGCATCATGCGGTAAATTTCTACCTGCGCATCTAACTGGGTTTCACTCGGATCATCTCTCAAAGTATCAGCAATGTAAGGGCCATTATCGAGATCGTTGGTGTAAATTGTCTCTAACTCAAGGTTAGATACCTGTGATAATTGTTCGAGTAACTCTTCAGTAATTTCTGTATTCGCTTTAGCTAAAGGAACAATTTCTCCGGTCTTTTCATCCACTTCTTCACCGGGGATATCTTTCGCGATAACTTTGCCGATTAGGAATTCAGCAGGTACAGTTAAAGATGTTAACCCTGCTTTTTCTATTTCACGAATATGTCTGGCAGTAATACGTCGCTCTTTTTCGACGATAACCTTGCCTTTCTTGTCTGCGATATCAAATGAAGCAGTCTCACCACGTAATCTATCTGGTACCAGATCCAACTTGATGCCTTTTGAGGTGAAGGTGAATTTGTCATTATCGAAGAACAAGTCCAGCATTTCTTCGGTGCTATAACCCAGTGCACGAAGTAATATGGTTGCATGTATTTTTCGTCTTCTGTCGATACGGCAATAAACCAGATCTTTAGGATCGAATTCAAAATCCAGCCATGAACCACGATAAGGAATCACTCTGGCAGAATAGAGTAGTTTGCCCGAAGAGTGAGTTTTACCTTTGTCGTGCTCAAAGAACACTCCGGGGGAACGATGCATTTGTGAAACGATTACGCGCTCGGTACCGTTAATCACAAAGGTACCGGTATGCGTCATCAAGGGCATTTCACCCATGTAGACTTCTTGTTCCTTGATATCTTTAACAACCTTGTTGTTGAGACCCGCTTCTTTATCGTAAATGATTAAACGTACCTTGACTCGCAATGAAGCCGCATAGGTCAAACCACGCAACTGACATTCCTTAACATCGAATACCGGTGTACCAAGGTTATAACTAACATATTCCAATGCAGCGTTGCCGGAAAAACTTTCAATAGGAAAGACTGATTTGAATGCAGCCTGCAGACCAGTGTCAGTTCGTTCCTCAGGCGTTGCCTCTACCTGTAGAAATTTACCAAACGACTCGATCTGGGTGGCAACGAGGTAAGGCACTTCAAGAATACTTGAACGCTTACTAAAGTCTTTGCGAATTCGTCTTTTTTCAGTATAGGAATAGACCATGACAATTCCTCAATATGTGTAATCATTTAAAATAGCTGGCAAAGCAAACCAGACAAATAACAGTTTTTGCATACTGTCAAAAAAAGTGCGAACAAAACCAACGGGCTGCTGATTGCCGCCCGCTGGCTTCGTTAACAATTGTAAAAAATTAAACAACTCTGAGTTATTTAACTTCGACAGAAGCTCCGGCTTCTTCCAATTGCTTTTTAATGTCTTCCGCTTCTTCTTTAGTTGCACCCTCTTTAATGTTGGACGGTGCGCCTTCAACAAGTTCTTTCGCTTCTTTCAGACCAAGGCCTGTTACGCCACGTACGGCTTTAATAACAGCAACCTTGTTATCACCGAAACTGGACATCACGACGTCGAACTCGGTTTTTTCTTCAGCAGCGCCGGCGTCACCGCCAGCAGCAGGACCCGCAGCAACTGCTACAGGCGCAGCAGCTGATACACCCCACTCGTCTTCCAACTCTTTAATCAGATCGACAAGTTCAAGCACAGGCATTTGACCTAATGCTTCTTTGATTTCTTCTTTAGAAACAGCCATTGTAAAAATCCTCCAAAATAAAACTAAACTGATAAATTAATGAATAACTATGCGGCTTGGTGTTTGTCGCGCTGTGCACCGAGCACGCGAGCCAGTTTGGCTGGCGGTTCAGCAACAGTACGGACAAATCTGCCAAGCGGTGCAGAGAGTAATCCTAATAACATTGCGCGGGCTTCATCCTGCGATGGCATACTGGCTAAACGACCCAACTCCGATGGTTCTAACAACTTTCCATCGAGAGCAACAAGTTTAACTATCAGTTTGTCATTGCTTTTAGCAAAATCGCGAACGACGCGTGCCGCACTTCCGGGCTCATCGCTGGAAAATGCCAACACCAAAGGTCCGACCAAGCCATCACGCATACACTCGAACTGTGAATTTTCAAGTGCTCGCTTAGCCAGCGTGTTGCGAACCACTCGCAAATACACACCCGCATCACGCGCTGCGTTTCTCAGTTTAGTCATCTCAGTCACCGTCAAGCCAATATACTCAGCCGCGATAGCAGAAGGAGCATCCGCCGCAACATTGGCAACTTCTTCAACAATTGCCTTTTTTGCATCCAGATTTAATGCCACTCCAATACCTCCTAATTAAGTGAATATGAATTAACATACTCAATTTAAATTTAGCCCAAGAACAATAATGCCCTGTAGACCGGTCTACGGTGACCTATAGATAGCAATCTAATTTAGTTACACCGTCTGCGCAGGTAAATTTTTCATTACATTAAGACATTCAAATTGAACGTCACCTACGGTCTTTGACGTCTGACGAAACTCGCCAGTCACAAAGTCTTTTGCGGAATTAACCGCTAAATACAAAAATATTTTCTAATCCAATTACTCTGACAACATCTACTCAGGTAATGTCGCCTGATCGACTAGCACACCTGGCCCCATGGTCGTAGAAATACTGATTTTTCTCAGGTAAATACCTTTAGCGGAACTTGGTTTTGCTTTTTTCAAGTCGCTGATCAGCGATTTCAAATTCTCTAACAAAGATTCTGCGTCAAATGAAACCTTACCAATCGCACAATGGATAATGCCGTTTTTGTCAGTACGATATCTCACCTGCCCACCTTTAGCGTTTTCAACCGCCTGCCTGACATCACTACTGACAGTGCCGACTTTCGGGTTAGGCATTAAACCGCGCGGACCCAATACTTTACCGAGCTTACCCACCACTGGCATGGCATCTGGCGTCGCAATCACAACACCAAAATCAATATCACCCTTGGTCATTGATTCAGCCAAATCATCAAAACCCACTGCATCAGCGCCCGCTGCCTTGGCCGCTTCTGCCTGTTCGCCTTGTGCGAACACTGCGACACGAACATTTTTACCTGTACCTTTTGGTAGCACGGTTGAACCACGAACCTGTTGATCAGACTTACGTGCGTCAACACCCAGATTAACGGCCACTTCAACAGATTCATCAAATTTCACTGAAGAAATATCCTTCAACAAATTTAAAGCATCGATGATCGGGTAGTATTTACCAGGCTCAACTTTGTCCTGATAGGCTTTCACGCGCTTGGATAATTTTGCCATGATTACACCTCTTCCGTATCAATGCCCATACTGCGTGCAGTACCGGCAATCGTTCTGACCGCAGCATCCATATCGGCAGCAGTCAAATCAGGTTCTTTGGTTTTCGCAATTTCTTCAAGCTGGGCGCGGGTCACTTTACCGACTTTTTTGCTGTTCGGTGTACCGCTGCCACTCTTAATCCCTGCTGCTTTCTTTAACAAAATTGCCGCGGGCGTGGTTTTGCTCTCGAAGGTGAAACTTTTGTCGTTGTATACCGTGATAATCACTGGCACCGGTAAACCCGGTTCGACGCTTTGCGTTTGCGCATTAAACGCCTTACAAAACTCCATGATATTAACACCATGTTGACCCAGAGCAGGTCCGACCGGCGGACTCGGGTTTGCCTGCCCGGCAGGCACTTGCAGTTTGATATAACCGTCTATTTTTTTAGCCACATTTTACTCCTTGGGTACAAACGCCTGTCGGCTCCCCGTTATTTCAATTCAGGGCTTTCGCCCAAAGTTATTCTTTTTCGACCTGACCAAACTCCAGTTCGACCGGAGTAGACCGTCCAAAAATTAATACCGATACGCGTAAACGACTTTTTTCGTAATTCACTTCTTCAACGACGCCATTAAAGTCTGTAAACGGACCGTCTTTAACGCGTACGACTTCGCCTGGCTCAAACAGTATTTTCGGTCTGGGTTTATCAACCCCTTCCTCAACACGCTGCAGAATAGCATTCGCTTCTTTATCCGTGATAGGTGCTGGCTTATCACTGGTGCCACCAATAAAGCCTAATACTTTTGGTGCGTCTTTAACCAAATGCCAGGTGTCGTCATTCATTTCCATTTTCACCAACACATAGCCGGGGAAAAATTTGCGATCGCTTTTTCGTTTCTTGCCATCACGCATCTCGACCACTTCTTCGGTCGGGACCAGTATTTCACCAAACATGTCATCAAGACCGCTACGCTCAATGCGTTCCTGTAAGGAGCGCATCACCTGATTCTCAAAACCAGAGTAGGCATGAACCACATACCAACGTTGAGACATAATCAGCTCCTATGTCCCATGATTGAGCCTATCGACCAGCCAAGAAACATATCCAGCAACCAAAGTATGATGGCCACTAAAACCACCATAAAGATAACAATCAATGTTGTCTGCACGGTTTCCTGTCTGGTAGGCCATACCACTTTGCGAACTTCGATTTGCGCATCATGGAAATAGCCCCATATTTGTCGACCTTTTTCAGTCTGTAATGCAATAGCAATGCTAATACCTGCAGCTGCTAGCAAGCCTAGTACTCTGTATAACAAGTCCTGTTCAGCATAAATATAAAAGCCAACAAGCGCTGCTATGACAATTAACAGTGACAAACCTAACTTGACGGTATCAAGCGTCGTGTTTGCCGTTTCAACATTTGAATTCATAAAATCAGTTATCCTGGATAAAGCCGGCAACAAAATGGCAGGCCAGGAGGGAATCGAACCCCCAACCTACGGTTTTGGAGACCGTCGCTCTGCCCCTCCTGACTGGCTCCGATCACCAGATCTGGAATTCCGTCGCCGGTCACATCCCCCGCGGCGTTGGCGGAGTTGCCGAAGTTGTCCCCGTTGGTCA